>CAZCJC010000028.1:0-37959 GCA_964499025.1 uncultured Sangeribacter sp. | reverse complement strand
TGTAGAAATAAGTGCGCGAAAGTGGGAAAATATGGTAGAGTACCTGTCTTTCCGCTAAATGTGCGCTAATTGTCTAATCTTTAGATAATTAGCGCATTCTTGTATGGAATATGGGGACGCGTATTGGACATATAAAAATATTGTCTCTTGTATGCTTTTAATAAACAATAACCGGCCATGTTGATTTTAGGTGAGAAAAATTTTAATATGCCTAAAAAAATTTGTCCTCACGCCAACGCAATTTTGACAGTGTACTATTAGGGTACAGGTTACCTGTTTTCCATTCAGAAGGAAAGAGGAAATATATCGACTTATTTGCTTACGAGCCTGCCAGAGAGGAGATGCACAGAGGGTAGATCTGTGATCCTAGATGTCCTTAATATAACGGTGTCTTTTCTGGTTAGGATTTTAGAATCAGTTATACTTGATTGCCTCCAATTTCTTTTTGAGTCTGAATATCTTCTCCCGGGCAGCACGGGCCTCGATTCTGCCGTCATAGCCTACGAACTGAAAGAGGAACTTGCGCTCATTGTTGTTTTTCCTGGTCGTGATTGTCATGTAAGCCGAGTTTCCCACCTCGACATGGATATCCACTATATCCTCCAGATCGAAAGAGAAGGGGATATCTTTCTCTACGCAGGCTCCCCGGTCGAAGTAGTCGTAATCATATACATGTGCAAATTCAAAGGTGTCGACAAACAGGTTTATGATGGTATTCATGTATGTCACATTCACCGGCCCGGATGTGTCGATGAAATTGCCCATCTTTATTGTGTTGAATAGGCTGTTCATTTTTGCACGGTTCTCCGGATCCGGATCGCACACGGTATACGTCCGGCGCAATTCCCCAAGGTCACGGTGGTTATCCATTCTACGGGATCTTGAGGAACCGGAGCGTGTCCTGCTGCGTTTCCCCCCGAAAACCAGATATATGAACATATATCCCAATACAATGAATGTGGCGAAAGATCCAAACATAGATGTTGTTTAAACTTATTTATGAATGTTGATATGAAGTGGTTCTTTCCCTCTTTTATCCATCTTTGCGGATCTTAACCAGACCCTCAATATAATCAGCATATAAGTTAGCCAATTCGTTTACATTAGTCTTGCCACTAACTTGGAAGAAATCATTAATCTTAGAACCGGCAGTTCCGCAGAAGTGTGGAATATAACCCGACAGTCTATCATCATCACCTAAAAGTGCATGACAACATTTTACTGCTCTATGTCCAAGTGTGACGATAAGTTCTGGATTGATAATATTAATTTCTGAATTGAGGATATTCTGGTATACCTTCATCTTTTCAGGGGAAGAGTAGGCGTCCGATTCTCTATGATTGTACACAAAATATTTTCTACAATCAGTCAGGTAAATGTTATAACCCTTTTTAAGTAGAGCTCGTACAAGTAACCATATACGCTTTCCACCATTACCTTTTTCACGGTGATGGGCATCTTGAAGGCCAAATGGTGATGACACTATGGCATCATTGCAAATATTCTTATTCCCGTACCATTTTGCACTTCTCAATGGATCCTGGGCGACGATCATTATAAAAGGAGCTTCGGGAGTTTTATAAAACCATGTTGGAAAATCCAATCCGATAGCACCACGATTTTCTTTCCGTGTTGTTAAATCTAAAAATTCCGGGTGAGTGATTGTAATTGGTACGGCCGTAGTATCGCTATAGAAATCATCTCGACCTTTCGGTGTGAAAGGAGTCAACCCATCGCTAAATATCCACTCTTCCCTGCCAGATTTAGCATAATCTTTAGGATATCGGTTGAAGTTATTGCGCATATCCTCATATCTACAAATAACCTTGTTTAACTGCTCCACCCCAAGAAGATTATTCGCTATAAGATCATACATATGGCGAGAAATAGTGTCATTCTCACAAAAACCAAAGTTTACTTCTTTCATTTATTTATTTGTATCAATTTTATTATATATCAAAAATAAAAAAATTAAAACTTATAAACCATGTTTTCGCGAGAAAAAGAACGATATTCCTTTTGCAAATCTCAATATTTTCATTGTACTCTTTCAAATTTTAACGGGACAGTAATTGTTTCATAATATAAATTGAATCGCGCAACTTAGATACTAATAATATGGAATTCATAAAGTTAATTATTGGGTAATCTATATACATTTGCAGTTTGATTTGATCCCTGTTTTATAAAATACATTATGTTTAAATGTGAGATTTTAGGGGTGTGGGATAGTAACATAAAAATCAAACTTTTAATAGTTCGTTTTTTTACAAAGATATTATTCCCGGGTTCATCCAATAATCAAAAAATTGTAGAAAAAAATTTTTTTAGTTACTTTTGTGACCACACTATCAATCCCGAGACTTTTCAGTTTTAGGGTTGCTAAGTGAAACGATTTGATTTGCATATTAACGCCCATCATTATTTTTATAATTAGGTATGAGAAAACAGCTATTAGCCTATCTAATGTTGGCCGGAACAGTTATTGTAAATGCGGCTGAGAATAAAGATCAGTATAAAGTATCACTTTATATTACTCCTCCGGAAGGGGCTGAACTGGTAAAAAATGAGGTCTCTTTTGGCCAGTATAAGTGGGTTGATTCTGAGGGTAAGGATATACGGCCAATGGCTACATTCATTTACAAAAGTCCTTCGTCAGACGAAGGTCCGACCTCTGCTCTGCCAATGAACTATGGAGAGAACTCATCTGACTCATCTGACTCAGGATGGCAAAATCTCCCGACTCTTACAGCAGAAAATTTTCCGATTACAATTGAAGTAAGCTATTTAGATGGAGCGCCAACAGAACCAGGTTTCGTGGTATTGAACAATATTCGTTATGACTTTTCCCGCACCGAGACAACTTCTTGGGATAATAGCAAAATAATTGTCGATAGGTTGGAACTCACTACTCCGCAAGATATTCAAACAAAGATATATGATTGGGATTTCATTTCGGCCACTTTAAACATAACTTCAGATGTGGATTATTCATATACATTTGGGGGCGATGATGTTACTGATGTTATAGTATCAGAAACCCCTGAGAAGAATCTAACAGTCTATCCGGGGGCAAAAATCATTGTAACACCTCTGAAAGTATCGAGTTTCTCAAAGGCATTATACAGCGTTCCGGCATCGCAGGGCATTGCTGCCTATGAAGGCTTGATCAGTCCTGTAGAAGGAACGAATTCTAAAACCTGGAAAGTCCCGTCAGGAGATCAATACCAAACAGAGTCTCCATATGGATTGAAACTTGAGGGTCCGAAAATGATAATAACTGTAATTTCAGATACCCCAGCTGCCAAATTACTAGTGACAAATGGTAGATTAAAAACTTCTACAAATGATTGGGTGCTTCCGGAAAATAATGAAATGTCGCTGACTGTTGCAAGCGGTTATCGTATTACAGAGGTGATTGATAATTTCACCAATAGTCCTGCGCGTTTCGATATGTCCTCAGGTATTGTTTACGATGTTGCGGATGGGATGTCTTTTACGGTTAAAACAGAAGCATATCTCCGTAATAATAAACTTTATGTATTTGTGCCCCAAAATTTTAATCCAGACTCTGATATTACGTTGAGACTTGCCCCGGGAAAAGTTTATGAATCAATAATGAATCTTAAAAAAGCGGACTCTTCCGGAAACCCGGATATTCGATATATTGTGAAATATCATCCGGATGATTTGCCTCTGAGTATTGAGAAAGCTACGTTCTCAGGTAAACCGGCGTACCTATATCTTAATAACGCGAATATTAAACGCACAGAGGAGGGTTATGCATTTCCGGATAGAATGGATGATGGCTCAGTAATACGCATCGTTTCAAGCAATATTAACAAATCCGCAGTGCCGGTTACGGTTGAGATCGAGAATGGTGTTTCGGTAGATCTCATAGTTGATGGTAGAATCCTTGACCCGGATATGTATAACTCCGGTTCATTTAATATTCCTATTAGCGCAGTTATTGATATTCAACCGAAAGAGGGAAATACGGTAGAGTATACAGCCACATATAAGGCTACAAAATCAAGTGGTTCGGATACCGGTTCGCTATCTGCAAATCCGCTCAGGGTTTCAACATCCTATAGCCGTATTTATATTAACGTAAATGTTAACCGCAGTATCCCCCTTGTGGTATATGTTGAAGAATCAGATGATAAAGAGTATGCTCCTGCTACGGATATAATCCTCTCTCCCGGATCTGATGTCGAGAAAATGATTGCGCTCAGTAAGGGTTATAACAATGTCTTGATTGCAAAAAATGATTTGCCTCTGTGTATAAAATCTCCGGAGGGTAGGGATGCGACAGTTTATCTTAATAACGAGCTGTTACCTTTCGATGAAGATAGCGGGTATTTCAGGTTCCCTGCAGAGTTACCAACCAATCCCATTGTCAAGATATTCACGGCAGAACAGAAACCTGTATCAGTGTCCTATAATTTTTCAACATCCAAGTATACAATTAATGTAACGCATGATAATATTGACGAACTGATTGATACTTCTTTGACTCACACACTTCTTCCCGGGACTGAGATTCGTTTCACTGTCAACAAGACACCTGCTGAGGGAAGCGAGAGTTCAAAAGTTCAAAGAAAGGTCAATGCTATAGAAAATTCATTTATTGTTAAGGCCAACGATGAAGAAATTGATCCGGAGGAAGATGGAAGCTATATGGTGAAGGTCTCTAAGGAGCACTCTGAAGATGGCCTTGCCATAAAGATTGAAGATAGAACGATAAAGACAGGATTAGATGAAATATTTTATGAAGGCAAAAACTTGGATGTTTATGACCTCAATGGCATCTGTCTTTTGAAATCTGCATCTAAAGCTGATATCTACTGCTTACCGGCAGGAACATATATAATTAATGGCAAGAAATTGACATTGAAATAGCGTATAATACGCAATTTAGGACCAGACTCATAATAATAACTACCAGATTGCCACGAATAGATCAAGATCCAAAACCGACTATTCGAGGCAATCTGTTTTATATATCCTTTCGGGAGTTGGGTTATAACTTGTGTGAAAAGTATTAACTTGCCATAGGAAGTAGAGGCGTTGGTAGCTCATTACCAAGGCAGTTTACTTTAGTTCTACTTACAAATTTATGTAGACAATATTGTGGAAAAATAGCAAAGTAATATTTGTATATATTCCTAATGCAAATAAAATTACTATCTTTGAGGAATCCAAGAAAGTTATAGATATGGGAGGCATAGGAAGTGGCGTAGCGCGTGAAGGTGCCGGCCGTAAGACGATCGACGGAGATCCAAGAACGAAAATCTCGGTTACTCTTCCTACATGGCTTTTGTCGATGTTACGAGCTGAAGCAGATCGCCGCAATATTTAAACATCTCAACTGATAACAGAACTTATAACGAAAGGGATAGAAAAATGAAAGCTGTATTTGTATTATTAAGTATCTTTATAGTTCTTTCGTCATTTCTAATAATGTGCGGGATGAGCATTGATCTGGCATCATGGGTAGCATTCGGCATAATGATTTTATTTCCGATTGCGTGTATATTATATTTGTCATTTACATCTTCAGGTAAAGTAAGAATGCGGGCAATGTGCATCGCAAATTTGCGAGAAAAGAGAATTATTAAAGAATTACAGAAATATTGGGAAGAGGAAAATGCTGATTTTATAAGACAATGTGAATTGGAAAATGAACGAAAAATCTTCGAGCCGTCATCCGATGAATCAAGCACCGTGGGTTATTATGGCAGTGATAGCGGGGATGGTGACGGGGAGTCTTTTAACGTCCTTTATATCATTATTTTTTTCATAATACCTTTGCGTTCACAAAATACGTTAACACAATGGCAAAATTATCTCCTGATTATATAAAATGGGTGCTAACGCTCAACACTACTCAAGCACAGGAAGAATTTCATAAATTGGATAAAGATCTCAGTGGGTTTAGTATAGAGTCTAACTCTTGACAACAGGCTTGCTCCTAATTCAGACTCGTTTCGTTTTCTTTTCAGAAACAGTGAAGGGTAAACGGACATACTTATGGCCTAAATTTGCATTGACCTGAAAGTGTAAATAAAATCCGTTATGGCATTTAATATACAATAGTAATCAAGTTTAAACTATTCTATTTATAATTTATTTCTGTGTGCTTATCACATATTAACTGCTTATTTTTTGTGTGTTTCTTTTCAACCTTTTATTAATCGAATGGTCCGCTATTCTTATCCCTATGGGTTAAAAGAAATCAGGATTGAGTCTATTAATTTCTGCGAGCTACTTATCATTTTCATCAATAATAAAACATATTTGTAATCATAAATGTAATAATAATATGATAAGTAGCTCACAAAAATTAATTAATGTAAATAAAATGAGATTAATGAATGCTAAAACTTGTTCTTTTGTATTACTTTTAGCCTTACCCCCAGTCACATAGCCCGTTATGCTCCTTCAGCTTAAACCGAAATTAATTCAAAATCACAGCGTTTTATCTAATCATTAATTTCTGCGAGCTACTTATTCTTAAAACCTGGTATGGTATAAGATCTAATAATAATTTAGTAAATCATTTAGATTATGGAAATAAAGATATGGGCTGATTATGCGTGTCCGTACTCATATATTGGGGAGAAACAATTGGTGGATATTATAGAGAAAGAGGGACTTTCTGATAAAGTTAAAATTCAATTCCTCTCTTATCAACTTGACCCGAATGCCCCTGTGATTCCGGTTGAAACCATGACCCAGCATTTTATGGCGGGCCATGAGTATACGAAGGAGGAAACAGAGCATCTTATGGAAAAAATTACCAAGATGGCAGCACGGGTTGGATTGAATTATAAACTTGCTACCACTCAGGTTTGCAGCACATTCGATGCGCACAGAATGATGGAGTACGCGCAGGCTTCTGTTTCACAAGAAATGGTGATCAAATTGAATTTCGCACTGTTTCATGCCAATTTCATAGAAAATCTCAGGCTCTCTGACCCTGATGTGTTATTGTCAATAGCCGAGAAATGCGGTCTGGACACGACTGAAGTCAAATCAGTTCTTGAAAGCACAGCTTATGGATCGCAGGTTAAGGCCGAGGAAGAAGAAGTGGATCAGCGTAAGGATTTTGATCTTATACCCTATATGGTTTTCGATGGCTTGACTGTGCTCCAGGGGGTGATAAGTCCCGGTGCCATGAAGAAAGCCCTCGCTTTAGGCTCTTAAGTAGTTGTAGCAAAATTATTTATTCTACAATAGTATTCGTTACATTCACTTTGTATCCGGAACTCCCGAAACGGTCACCTTTTTTATTAAACCATACTGGATTCTTTCCGCACACTTCCACTTCCAGAAGATAATCATCTTCCGGATACTCCTTGCTGACAAAACGGGATGAGCAATCTTCATTCTTACTATAGAAATCCACCAAAGATGAGTGAAGCAGTTTCCCATTTTTATCATTTATTATTTAATCCTTGAATCGCTCCATTTCTGAAGGCGATCGTATTCCTCATCAGTGATGCGCATGAAAGAGCCATGCTGCGGTCGCTTGACCCCGCTGATATTTCTGGGATTTGAAAAGTTCCTCATGTTCTTATCCGCATCGCAAATCCTATAGTTTCTGGGCTTGGAGGAATATTCAATATATCCAATGTGCCAGGTGTCTTCACCCGGTAGCTGGAAAGCAGAAACACCCTCACATTTTTTATTACCCTCGAAATCTATGTAATCATCATCCACCGGTTCACTCCAAGGACCAGTGAGGGTAGGGGAAGTAGCAGTGAAGAGTCCGGGTTTGCCACCCTCTTTTTTTATCATCATATGCCACATGCCATCGGCAGGAACCCAGTTGATGTCGGCATCGATTGTGGCATACCCCCAGTCGAAAAGGAGTTTTGGCTGGGTAATAGTGGTAAACGAATCATCAGCATAGGAATAATACATACGGTCGTATGGTTCCTCATCACGATTCCACATCGAATAATAAATCATGTAACCACCCTTCTTGCCGTCGGGCCACAGGTAGTTTTCATCCCACATTATCTGGGGTGCCCAAACTCGGTTAATGGTAGACCAGTTCTCGTAGACGCTCTCTCCGTCGGGATTGCTGAAAATCTCTTTACCTTTTCGAAAATCAAAGGAAGTGGGTTTCCATTCGATAAGGTCATCACTGGTGAGAAGAGTGATGCCAAAATTATCCCAAGTCTCCTTTTTCCCTAAACGCTTGCGCGAACGTTCGCTCGCATCCATATCTGTGCATACCATAAGGAACCCTTTATCATCGTGCCTACGGCAAATATATGCATCCCTGGTTCTCCCTTCAATCGGAGCCATTATCTTGTCGCTGAATATGGAGTCTCCTTGAATCAGATCATGAAATTCCTTCCCGTCTCGGCTTATGGCATAGGCTGTCCATGCCGGACCGGCATCATTCATGTGGCAATATAGCAGGTTGCTCCCTTTTTGTAGATTTCCGGGATTCTTTTGAACAGGTTGTGCCGAAAAGCAGTTGAATGCCAAGAATAAAATTGAAGTTGTGAAGATGATTCTCATGGAGAAATAAAATTTTTTATTTAAAGTATTTTACAAAGATAAAAAAATATAAGTGAAGTTGTCTAAACTATTTTACGAAAGTTAATAATCGTCTTCAAAAAATCTCTTATTAACCTTTCCGGATCTTTGGGCTGCTTTTTCCCTTTTCATCGGCGCAAACCGAGAGGTTGCCACCTCTTCAAATTAAAGAATCATCTCCAAAATATATCGAAAATGTTCATAAGTAGCTCACAAAAATTAATTAATGTAAATAAAATGAGATTGATGAATGCTAAAACTGGTTCTTTTGTATTATTTTTGGCCTCGACTTCAGTCACATAGACCACTATGCTCCTTCAGCCGAAACCAAAATTAATTCAAAATAACGGCGTTTTATCTATTCATTAATTTCTGCGAGCTACTTAAAAAATTAGTTTAGTCAACTTCAGTCGATGATAAAAGTCAAAATGGGAAAACTTTGAGCATTTTAACAAGTATTGTTAACTTTGCAATTCCAAATATAATATTTACAATATTTCCCAAAATAATATCGATATTCAAATCCTATTTGAAGAGCAGTGATGAAAAACTCAAATGAGTTCTCTCCCGTTGCAGGAAAACAAAGGCATATTTTTCTGGATGCACTCAGAGGGTTCGCACTTCTCGGAGTGTGTCTGGCAAACTACCCGGAGTTCTCGTTGTATACTTTTCAGCCCCTGAGTGTAGTCGAAGGAATGTCTTCTGCCCATATTGATTCCATAGTCAGTTTCATCATGAATGTGTTGGTAGATGGAAAATTCTACACACTTTTTTCATTACTTTTCGGAATAGGATATTCCATCATCATATCAAATGCCGCTACCCGCGGAGCCAACGGGATGCGAATCTTCTACCGGCGGATGATTATTCTTGCGATAATCGGATGCACTCATCTGATGCTGGTATGGAACGGGGATATTTTGCTGCTATATGCTATTATCGGAATAATCCTTACTTTTTTCAGACGGATGACGGATAAGAGCATTCTAATATTTGCCCTGATCTTCCTTCTTCTACCTGTTGCAATAGATTCAATATGTGAATATCACGGAATTATATTGGGTTCGTGGCCATACGAAAAATGGTGGGAATATGCTTATTATTATGGCATCAATGAAGACAATTTCGGAACCTGGCTACGGGATGCATCCAATTATGGGGATGTTATCTCCTTTCTTAAGCAAGGCGCATGGGAGAGGCTATATGAATTTGTTGATGGCAACCGATATTTTAAAGTTTTAGGATTGTTTTTGATTGGTTTTGTGGTAGGTCGGAAAAAGATTTATTCGAATCTTTACGGATTCCGCCCATTATTGGTTAAAACAGCTATGTGGGGTGGACTTATCGGAATACCCTTCTCATTGCTATATGCCTTGAGCGGATATAATGATCATATGTGGGGTAGAGGGATTCACAGCCTCCTCTACGCAGTGAGTGTTTATCCCCTTGGATTTGCCTATGCGGCATTGATTGGGTTATTGTGCATGAAGCATAGTAAACTTGCACTGTGGAAGTGGTTTGCTGCACCCGGACGCATGGCTCTGACCAATTATGTGAGTCAATCATTGATAGGAATTTTCTTGTTTTATGGAACAGGTCTGGGACTTGGTGCTTATTTTGGCATTGCTGCCACTGAGCTTATAGCACTCGGGGTTTTTCTCCTTCAGATACTTTTCAGTTATACGTGGCTTACCGTTTTTAGATTCGGACCACTTGAATGGGTTTGGAGAATGCTTACCTATTGGAAATGGTTAAATCCCTTAATAATTAGTAAGTAGCTCACAAAAATTAATTAATGTAAATAAAATGAGTTAAGTAGTCGGTAAAAATTAATCGATGTATGTTAGTTGATAATCATGAACAATAAAACTGGTTCTTTTTGGCATCTTTTGCCTTGTCATTCAGTCGCATACGTAAGTATGCTCCCTCTCTCCGCAGCAAAAGCTGCTCAAAAATAACTTCATTTTATGTATTCATTAATTTTTACGAACTCCTTAATTTTTCAAACTTAGTTATATTGAGATAAACATCAATGGAAAATAAAAGTGAATTTTATACAAGTGAGGTAATGACTGGTGCTCCATCGGAATTCAAGACTGAAACCCAAAGATTGATATATAACAGGCTTGAAGAGGCTGGGATAGATTATACAAGAATTGAGAGCGATCCCGGCATCTCGATGGATGATTGCCTGAATATCGATCGAGCATTTGGCATTGATACGGTAAAAACTATTCTTCTTACCAACCGTCAGAAGAATAAATTCTGGCTATATGTGACACATGCGCGGAAATCATTCATAACTAAAGAATTTGGGTCATCCTTACAGATCCCGAGAGTATCATTTGCAGATGAAGAACTGATGCTCAAGATTCTCGGAACGGCTCATGGTGCCGCTACTCCATTCGGGCTGCTAAGAGATGAAGCATCGGATGTGACGTTCGTCATGGATAAAGATGTTGCCTTGCGCGACAAGATAGTTTTGACAGATGGGGATCCATGTGGCTTCATCGCTATTTCCAATACGGATCTATTCAATCTCATTGAAAAAACTCCAATTCTAATTGAGAATCCTTCAGCAATCTTCTGAGAGTGTATTCATCAGCGGAGTTAGCTAAGTAAGTTTTCAAAATTAGTTTATATTCTCACCATAATAAGCTTAAGGCCCCGACTCATAAAATATCAGCAGGCTGATATTTTATGAGTCGGGGCCTTAATTCCAAGAATAACCATTAGCTAATTTTACAAACTTACTTAACCAAATTTACGAAATATAAAAGCGGCTAAAATAATAATTTTAGATAACTTCAATTTGAGACAAAAGATATTTTTCAGATTAAATTTTCAAAATTCTTTGTATAATTAGAAATAATAAGTAATTTTACGATCGAAATGGTTGCTTTTTCATCCAAGAGAGGAGATAAATAAAGCATCAAAAGGGAATGAGGTGAGATTCCTCAACAGTACCCGCTGCTGTAATTCCTGTTTGCCGGCTCAATCGGTAAACAAAGTTTATCGCAACTTGCCACTGGTCAGACTGACTGGGAAGGCGCGAATAAACCGGGATAAGTCAGAAGACCTGCCATTTCAAATATGAAAGCGCCTGCGGGATTATGGGCACTCCGGTTAATTTATCATTCCGAATGATTGATATCAATCTTCGGCTTCGACTGAATTACATAAAATAAGCTTATATCCCGTTTTCGTACCCATCAGGTATGAGGCGGGTATCTTTTTTATCGTAAACAGTTGAACCAATGGTAAAAAGAATTTATCCTGCCATTGTTGCTTTATGTTTCATTCCGGGCATGAATGAAGCAAAAGAAAAAATGGACTCAGTTCAGCTCCTGAAGGAAGTGACCGTGACAGCAAGACAGCAACCGCGTGATATTATCCCGGTTCAGACACTGTCGGGAGATGAACTTAATAAACTTAACAGTAACAGTATTGCCGATGCTCTCCGCTTCTTTTCCGGGGTGCAAGTAAAAGATTACGGAGGAGTCGGAGGAATCAAGACTGTCAATATACGTTCGATGGGGACTAACCATACCGGCGTTGTATATGACGGGGTTGAGCTCGGGAATGCCCAGAACGGTCAGATTGATTTGGGTCAATATTCTCTTGATAATATTGAGTCCCTGTCGCTATATAATGGGCAGAAAAGTGAAATTCTTCAGCCTGCTAAGGATTTCGGGTCGGCGGGGACAATCTACGTCAGAACCAGAAAACCTATATTCAAAGAGGGTGAAAATTATCATTTAAGAGCAACTGTTAGAACAGGTTCTTTTGATTTAATTAATCCGTCAGCTTTGGTCGAACTGAAATTGAGTGATCGTGTTTCAACTCAATTGAGCGCGGAATGGATTAATTCAAGCGGTAAGTATAAATTCCGTTACCGACGTGTCAATCCAGCCGGAGAGCTTGCTTATGACACTACCGCTATCAGGCAGAATGGTGATATCAATGCCACAAGGATTGAGTTGAATACACACGGTTCGTTGCCATCGGGATATTGGACATTCAAGGTTTACAATTATAATTCAGAAAGGGGAGTTCCCGGAGCTATAGTGAACAACGTTTGGCGGAGGGGTGAACGGATATGGGATACAAATTCATTTGCACAGGGTAATTATACAGGTTATTTTGGAAAATTCACTACTCTAAATAATATTAAATATGCTTTTTACCGAACTCATTATGTAAATAATGATGACAAGCAGGTAAAGATCGATAACCTATATAAGCAGAAAGAGATTTATTTTTCATCAGCAAACGAATATGTCATCACTCCGTATTTGAGAACTTCCGTGAGTTACGACCTGATGTGGAATACACTTGATGCGGACGTGTATGGTTTCGTAAAACCTGATCGCCTATCTCAATTCATTTCTATAGCAACTGCCCTCAACCTAAACAGAATCAAGGCTCAAGCAAGCGTTTTAGGAACATTTATACATGATAGGATAAAAGGTCAGGAAGCACCGGCAGACAAGCATGTATTTTCTCCTGCGATTTTTGTGAACGCTTATCCGATAAGGAATAAGGATTTCTCAGCAAGGGTCTTTTTCAAAAGATCGTTCAGGATGCCCACCTTCAACGATCTATACTATGCAGATATGGGAAATTCCAAATTGGCTCCCGAGCAAGTTACGCAATATAATGTGGGTTTATTGTATGATCATCGATCTGACAGATCATTTATTTCAGCTGCCCGGTTGAGTGCCGATGTTTATTACAATAAAGTTAAAGATAAGATAGTAGCATACCCTAAGGGACAACAATTCAGATGGACAATGCTTAATCTCGGTCTTGTTGATATCAGAGGGATTGACTTAACCGGGCTGCTGACAATGAATCCGGTTAAGGATTTTTTCATAACTCTTAGGGCTCAGTACACTTTTCAACGAGCCATTGATATCACCAATCCATCGGATAATTATTATAAGGATCAGATTCCGTATATACCGCATCATTCAGGATCAGCAGTAGCGAATCTCAGTTGGAGAGGGTGGAGTCTTAACTATTCATGGATCTATGTTGGGGAAAGATATAACCAGCAGGAAAACATCAGGTATAACTATACTCAACCGTGGTATACTTCGGATCTATCTGTAAGTAAAGATTTCAGTTTTGGGAAAGTGAGATTAAGGGCGCTTATTGAGGTAAACAATCTTCTGAGCCAGGATTATGATGTGATATTGAACTATCCTATGCCTAAGCGGAATTATCGGTTCACGGTAACTGTAGAGATATGAAAAAATCAGGGATATTATTTTGCCATTACGTGTGCTATGTAATAATTACAATGATGGCCATTTGCATTTCGGGTTGCAGGGAAGATGAACTTGTTGTTCCTACGGAATATGATATTATTGGGGATGAGACAAAAGAAGGGGATATCCGTGGTTTCTATCTTGTAAACGAGGGGAATATGGGTTCCAATAAATGCACTCTTGATTTTTATGATTATCATACCGGTCTCTATGCGAGAAATTTTTATGCCGAGCGAAACCCCAATGTGATTAAGGAATTGGGGGATGTCGGTAATGATATAGGAATATATGGAAGCAAATTATACGTAGTGGTAAATTGCTCCCATAAGATTGAGGTTCTTGATTCGCGAAGCGGGTTAAAAGTCGGACAGATCGACATTCCAAATTGCCGATATATAAGGTTCTACAGAGGCAAGGCATATGTCAGTTCGTATGTTGGGCCGGTACTTATAGATCCGAATGCTCCTAAAGGAGCGGTATATGAGGTTGACACATTATCGCTTAAAGTAAGCCGGAAGGTATCTGTTGGCTATCAGCCGGAGGAGATGGAAATTGTGGATGATTACATGTATGTAGCAAATTCAGGGGGATACAGAGTCCCCGATTATGACAATACGGTATCAGTAATCCAGATGATCGATTTCAAACAGGTTCAGCAGATTCCCGTTGGAATCAATCTCCATCGCTTGAAGAAAGATAGGTTAGGAAAACTTTGGGTCACATCAAGGGGGAACTATCAGGATATACCTTCACGGCTATTTGTGATGGCTAAGAAACCGGGCTACAATCAGATGATAGTGACTGATACGATTCCGGTGGCTTGCTCGAATATGGCATTCTATGGAGATTATATGTATTATTATGCGACAGAATGGAGTAACTATCAGCAGAGCAATAAAATAAGTTATGGTGTAATTGATATTAGAAGTAAAAAGGTAGTGTCCGAGAATTTTATTAAGGATGGGACAGAAAAAGAAATAACAGTGCCATACGGAATAGCTGTCCATCCAGAATCGGGAGATATTTTCGTGACAGATGCTAAAAATTATGTTTCCTCCGGTACGCTCTATTGTTTCTCTCCCGACGGCTACAAGAAATGGAGCGTCAGAGCGGGAGACATTCCCGCTCATATAACTTTTCTATACAAATGAAACGAATACTTATACCCATAATAACGACTTTGCTGCTTTCGGCCTGCAAAAATGATATTCCTATGGTTAGCATCGGCATCGACGATGTCTACTATATTGCCCGAATGCAAAAGCTCGACTTGCATCCCGCTTTCACAGGGAATAAATATGAATGGTACGTCAATGGAGAAATTGTCAACACCGAACGTGACTTCATCTTTATTTCACCCAACGAGGGCACATATAATCTTGAACTGAAGATAATTGACTCCGAGACACCCTACGAATTTGAATTCCGGGTGGTGGTGCTTCATGAGGAAATAGAATACAGCCCGTACATCACGCGGGTCTACGAATATTGTCCGGCTCCGGGTCAATTTGTCAACGAGATGCCTCGCTACGAGAAGGGAGACACCTATCAGACCATCCTTCAGAAAGCTGAAGATTGCATCTCGGGGACCAACGACATCATGATTACCTTGGGGGGCTACGGCGGCTACGTGACGTTCGGCTTTGACCACACGGTAATGAATATACCCGGAGAAAAAGATTTTCGAATCTGGGGCAACGCTTTCTACGAGCTTATAAATCCGGAAGATAAGGGAGGATCGGCAGAACCCGGAATCGTGATGGTAAGCTACGATATGAATTGCAATGGTCTCCCCGACGATGAATGGTACGAACTTGCCGGAAGCGAATATCATTCGCCGGCCACGCGACATAATTATATTATTACTTACCATCGCCCCGACCCGAATCATGCACCCGTCGAGGATGAAGATGGCTATCTCGACGATTTAGTATACATCCCCTGGAGCGACTCGACAGGAGCGACGGGATATGTGGCAAAAAATATTTTCCACAGTCAAAGTTACTGGCCGCTTTGGCTGGATGCCGACCATCTGACTTTCTCTGGCACGTGTCTCGCGCCCAACGGCATCGATACAAGCGGAATCGGCCGCTATTATATCCTTTACGCCTACGCTTGGGGATACGTCGACAATCACCCCAACGAATATGATGACTTGAACTCCTTTGACATCTCCTGGGCCGTTGACTCCGAGGGTAATCACGTCGAACTCCCCGGCGCGGATTTCATCAGAGTCTACACGGGTCTTAACCAATATTGCGGTTGGCTCGGCGAAACATCCACGGAGTTGAGTAAAGCACGCGACCTGCACATAGATCTCCCCGGCACACCCCTGCCGGTTATACCATAATAAATTAACTCAATTTAAATAACAACTTTTTATGATGAAATTTACCACAATTGTTGCTCTTTCTGTTGGACTGACAATAGGAGCAAATGCCGGTGCCGTCAGTACGACTATCGGAACTGCGGATTTGGTGGTTGACCCGACCAAGGTTGCGACTGTAATCAACGCCGACGACTCGGACGAGTCTGATAACACTTGTTATTTCGTGATGAGATGGAACGACTCCAAGGGTATCGAAAATATCACTTTTGGAGTGAAGTACAATTCATCCGAAACAATCTCACCCGAGGCTCTACTCGAAAAAGTCTACGAACAGGATTGGCGTTTCTATAAATCAACACAAGGCGCACTCTGCTTCGACCTTAACGGTGACATGGACCAAGAAGGGGAAAGCTCTGTGCATGACCACTATGCTCTTGATGGAGAGGGTGGGAGCTGGGTGCTGACCGCGCCCAATGCGAGCGTGGAAAATGGTGATATGATTCTTGCCGAATTCGTTTTGGATAGCGGCGAAAAAGGCCTTTATGCCGATGCGCCATTATTCTATCTTCCCGCTGCCGACACTGCCGGAGCCTGGATTGCCGGAGGGCAGTCGTTCGCATTGGCAGATACCGCCTACGATCTTCCGGTCTATATAAACTTATGCGGAGGTACGATTAACTCGGTCAATTTTACTTACCGTGATGATCCGAATATTAGCACAACAAATACGAAGATTGCCTCCATGACATTTCCCGCATCTGATGCTAAAGCCGGGAATACGATTGCGCATATCACAACTAAAGGAGAAGGTCCTATTTATATTGGCTCAAGAATAAATTATAAGCCAATGGGGGAAACAAATAACCAGTATACCGATTTTTCATTCGGATTGATTGATATCACCCCGGCGGAGATACCTCTTACGGGCATCAGCTGGAATTTTCCTTCCGAACCTCTCCAATTGAGTCACTCCTATATGTTGGCCGATTATGTAGTGCTCGAACCTGAAAATGCCACTTATTCAGGCGGCCTATCATACAAAGTGGTATCATCCGAGCCAAAGAGTATCTGCGGAATCAGCAGCGGAAAATTAACTACACGCACCACTCCAGGAACGGCTCAAATCTCCGTAACGGCAGGCTTGGATAACAAAATTACTGCGACAGCTGATGTTGCAATACAACTTGTCAATCCGGTTACTTCCATCAAATTTGTAAATATTGATCCCTCTGTGCCATTGGTGATTGAGTTTGATCCCTATAAGATGGAATATAATAATACATGCGCCTTATTAAAAGTTGAGCCGGAAAACGCCGACATATCAAAATTGAGCCTTAAACTTATTGATCCTGATCCGACATATCCCGATGAGGACGGTAAGGTAACATTTAATTTTGCAGGAACTGATAGGAAATATGATTTAATGTCAACATATCAGCAGAATGATGGTGCATACGACTTATATGCATGGGGATTCGGATCAACGAAGGCCGTCTTTGAAGCTACCGACGGCTCGGGCGTAGAGTCTCCCGAATTAACAATCCTAATTGAGCCGCGTACGATGAATATAACCGATGAATATAGCGACGGCACTTTCTGGCTCAACGAAGATTGGTTTGGTCACAGCAACGGTTCTATCAATTATCTGGATGCAGATGGAAATATCCATTACCGCGTATATAACTTCGCTAATTTCAACGAAGAGACTCCGCGCGAAAATCGCACCTTCGGATGTACCTCTCAATATGGCATGATCTTCGGCGGCAGGCTCTACGTGATGTCTAAACAGCATCATGATAGCGGCGACAAATACCAGACCGGTGGTGGACGCCTGGTGATTGCCGACGCAAAGACACTTAAACGAATTCACTCATTCGACGTGATTGGTGCTGATGAAAAGCGAGGGGGCGATGGTCGTGCTTGCGTAGGAGTGTCGGCCGACAAAGTCTATATCGGACATCACGCAGGAATTCGCGTCCTCAACATAGACAATACTGCCCAGACGCCAGAGCAGATGTTCCAGCTTGGCAAGGAACTCAATTTCACAGATGAAAACGTCGGAGGAGATACTACCCCCGATAATCCACAGGGCGCACTATATTCCAATCAAATCGGCGATATGGTCTATGCTTGCGGCCATGTGTTCGCCGTGATGCAAGACCGCGGTCTGCTCGTGATAGATACGGAAAATGATGAACACATCAAGACTCTTGGCGATAAGTACACTCAAGCCGTCACTCAGAGTGCCGACGGAGATATTTGGTATGCAAGAAATAATAAGGAGACCGGAATGGTCAGCTTGCATCGTGTCAACCCCGAGACGCTTGAGGAAATTGGAGAGTATTTTCTTCCCGAGTCTGCGGGCACCATCAATACAGGGTGGGGAGCCTGGCGCTCGGCCAACTTCTTTGCATCGCGCACTAAAAACATTCTCTTCTGGGGGAACGTCGGCTCCGGCTATCAAGATGACATACTCGGGAAAGGAACAGGCAATATCTATCGATGGGTAATCGATGAAGAACTCCCAACAAAGCCCTTCTTCTCGCTGGGGGAGACTCCGGGTAAAGATGCCGAGACTTTCCAATCGCCTTACGCCACAATGCGATATGACGACCGCCATGATCGCATACTAATGGCTACCACACATGGCGCAAGCTACAATTACCGCTATAACTGGATTTATTTCATCAACGGCACCTCGGGCGAGATAGAACGGGTGCAGGAGCCTACGCGCTATTTCTGGTTTCCCGCAATTCCAATCTTCCCCGATAAGCATGATCCTGAGATAAGGATCGATTATATCCCCGTTCCCAAGATCGGCGAGGAGGTGGTTTACGACTTATCAAACTGGCTATACGACGAAGACAATAATTCGCGAAATATCAATCTCCGAATTTCGGAAATTACCCCTTCAGAAGCCCCGATGCGTATTGAGGCAAAGGACGAGAAGCCAAATCTGGAGTATAAAGTAGAGGGTCAAAAGATATATCTGAAAATGAACTCGGAGGGAACTCATACAATCAAACTCACTGCCGACTCAAACGGAAAGGAAGTATCCAGAAATGTCAGGGTTGCTTATGATTTTACAACGTGTCTGGGGTCCTTAAAGAATTTGACATCGGCCTCAATCTCAATGTCTGGCCGGACGGTTCGGATTTCAGGGTGCGCCGGTGTAGATTTCCGTATCTATGATTCTATGGGTATCCTCAGCGATCAGTTTGTGGCTGACAGTGACGACTTCAGCTATACACCACGGCTATCAGCAGGTATCTACATGATTTGCGGTGAAAATGGTCTCACTCATAAACTTAAATTCTAAAGTCATGAAAAGATTCTTAATTTCTGCTTCTATCTTAATGACTTGTGGGCTTACCATTCGGGCCGAATACATAGATTGGGTGGACTGGTCGAAAATACAACATTGGGCTGGCGATCCGGAGGGTGAAAAGAAATGCGCTCTCGTAGTTGATTTTCAGGACGGCCTCAGCAATCAGGCCTACGTGTGGGGCTTCCGGTGGAACGGCACGGCAACCGGGGAGGACCTTGTTCGCGCCGTGGCCTCTCAAAGCAGCGTTTTGACAGCCATGATCCAATATACCGGCACTATGGGATCTACGCTCAACGCGCTGGGCCTTAGCTCCGGCAGAAAGGAACTGGATTATATCCATTATGACTTCTCGGCCGCTTCGGTAGCCTCCGAAATTTCGTTTGGTTTCTTTGATCCAAACATCACGATGGGGCAAGAATCCGCTCCCGGCTATGAGGCGGAGAGCCTATGCTATGCTGCACTTGAGGCCGCAAAGGAGAGTGGAATCATCGAGCATCCGCTGAATGCTTTCATCTACGGATATGCTGCCTACGACTATGATTACTGGCAGCTTTCCGAAGACTTCCAAAATAATAATGAACACCGTTGGAAATCGGGCTGGTACGACGGCTATTGGAGTTATTGGCACGGCCCGAACGACTACGATTATTTAGGCTATTCGGGACTGGGAATGTCGAGTACGGTGCTCGTGGACGGCGGTGTACAGGCCTGGAAATACACTCCGCTCAACGGAGGCGGAGGATTTGGCGACACAGGCGGAGAAATGGCTTTCGAATTGAATTATGATATGGAAGACTGGGAAGAGGAGATGCATGCTCCCTCAGTTCGCCAACCTCTTGTAGACCATAACGCCATTCAGTATTGGGTGGGTCAGGGAGAGAAAGCGGCGGCGGTGGTTCTGCAGTTTAACGACGGTAAAGGTCCCGACAATCTCGTTTATGGATACAAATGGAGCGGCGGTTGGGACGATGATCTCCTCACCGTGGTTTCAAATATCGCTAAAACAGATTCGCGCATCCGCTTTTACATCTCGGACAAAGACCTGCACATTGAATATGATTCAGATGACGACGGCAATATAAGCGAAATCGACCATAATGATGCTGAGGGAGAATGGACGCTCTATGTTAAGCGAACAGTAGATCAGAATTTCAACTCAGTGCCGGGAGGAAGATGGCTCAATCCGAATGCTGTCTTGATCTTATCGCGGAAAACTGAAGAGGATAATGCCTTCACACTCCCCTATCAGTTGATGCGACCTACCGACGATTCGGCGCAGATAGTGTCTATCCCGGAGAAGATAGAGTATACTCTATCTGACAAGCCCCTGCAGATACCGATGTTCTTACAGGTGCCGGAAGATAGCAAAGTGAACGGGGCTTTCACATGGACACGTCCGGAGATGTTATCGCGTATTAATACTCATCAGTTCATGGGCACTGTCTCCTCTTACAGCAACTTTACTCCGTGCGAAGCGGAAGTGACCGTGAGAGGTTCGTATGTTCCTGCAGGGACTACTTCAGCAGAAGGTTTCGCATCAAATATAGCTAAGATTTCCTTTAAGGCTCCCGAAATTCCGTTGACCTCAATCCGCTTTGAAGAAGATGTGATTCGGGCTGAGGAAAGAGATTCTTTCCAATTACCACTTATCAAGCTCCCTGAAGATGCCACTTATACGGGTCTGACTTTCCGCTCCTCCAATCCGGAAATAGTATCTGTAAATGCTGCCACAGGCGAAGTGACGACCTTTAACCGGGAGGGCTCGGCAGTAGTTACGGCGACATATAACATAGACGAAGCTGTGACGGCTCGATGCACGATAAATGTTGTAATTCCGAATTCGTTGTCGGAACTTGGCACAGACCATCAGAAAATTTCGGTTGAAGGAAATCTCCTCACAATGAAGGGAATGGCCGGGCATGACATTTGCTTTGTTAATCTTTGGGGCCAAGTGGCATTGCGCATCATTCCCGTGTCGGACTTCGAGCAGGCCAGTCTTAGCCTTCCGGCAGGCGTATATATAGTTACGGATAATAATCACACTGTAATGAAAATAACAATAAAATGAGAATAACTCGAATTCTTTCAATTTTGCTTTCAGTATTCGCTGCGCTCTCTTGCGCAGCGGATACTGATTACACGAAAGGCATCATATTTATTAATGAGGATTGGTACGGCCACCAGAATTCAACTGTCAATTTCCTTATTCCCGATGACTCGGACGGTGTATATTGGCATTACCGGGTGATTCAATCTGAAAATTCGGGTGTTGAGCTGGGATGCACCAATCAGTATGGAGCACTATGGCACGGCCGCCTCTATATGATTGCCAAACAGGAAAAGGATCCGGGCGCAACAATAATCGGCGGTCGTATATCGATCGCTGATGCCGCAACTATGAAAATGATCAAGCAGCTTCAGCTGATTGACCCCTCGGGAAATCAGTGCGACGGACGCGCATTCTGCGGCGTGACGGAAAAGAAGGGGTACGTTTCTTCGAGTAATGGAGTCTGGGTGCTGAATCTGGAAACGCTCGAAATTGAAGGGCAGGTTGAGGGTTCGGCCAATCCAAATGCCGGGGGCGATAACGACAAGCCGAACAGCGACCCGACGAGTGCTCTCTATTTCGGACAAACCGGTACGATGATTCTTGCCGAGGGGAAGGTATTTGCTGTGCATCAACAATATGGATTGTTAGTTATCGACCCGGAGCTGGATAAGGTAGTGAAGGTCTTGGATATGACCATCGTTGATGATGCCATAGAAACCGACACCGGCACACGCCCGCGACGGTCTTCCGGCATCGGATCCACGATTGTGCGCTCGCGGGATGGCGACCTCTGGTACTCCGCCGCGAAGAACGTACAAGGCACCGGAGCAACCGTGCCTTATCTCATTCGACTCGATCCCAAGAGTCTCGATCGCGAAGTGATCAGAATTGAGGGCGATGATATGTTTCCCCCACCCAATTCTTGGTATGCATGGACGCCCGATCCATTTTGCGCATCAGCGAAAACAAACAGATTGTATTGGTGCGGCGGCCAGAATAGTTGGTTCACCAATTATCGAATCTTCCGATTCGACATCGATCAACGTAAGATTGAAAAGATTCTTGATTTCTCTACTCAAGAGGGTGATTGGCATGTGTATGGCTGCTCACTTGGGATTCATCCTGTTACTGACGAAATATATGCGTCTATGTTTCATAAATTTGTGGATCCTACATATGTGACTCGGCGTTTCGATGCAGATGGAAATTTGATCAAGGAGTATCCTATGATATCGAATTATTGGTTTCCCTCTCTACCACTGTTTCCTAAAGCGGATTCTTCTGAAGGGTCAGGAATTGATAATAATGTTTATGATGCAATATCAGAAGTTGGTGATATCTATGATCTGCATGGTATTCTTTATAAAAAATCGGTGAAAAGAGCTGACATCAATGGCCTTAATCCGGGATATTATATTTGGCGAGGGTTGTCCAAAAGTATTAAATTCCGTGTTCAGTGAAATTATAAAAAAGACCTTACTAATAAAGATCCATTTTCTGACCTACCTTAGGGGCTGAGCCAAATTTTAATTTTTGACTCAGCCCCAAATTTATTCTTTCATAATGCGGCTTATGAGTAAGATATCTAATATTGTAATCAAGGGAGTATTCTCATTGTGGCTTTTCAGTCAGAACCGGAGCGAGGCCTTCACTGAAATTCTTAGCTTGGATGAATTTTGATCTGAAGGCCAATTTGCCATTCTTATCGATAAAGGCCCATTTCCCTTTCTGAGTTGACCGGACTCTTGCCAATCCTTCACAGAATGGAGCTGCATCAACAAAGTTTGTTGGAATTGTAATTTCTCCATTTTCATTAACGTAGCCAATTTTGCCATCTTCCAAAATAGGGGAGAGGCCTTCATGGAATTCATATTCTTGCTTTTCTTCTTCAATCGGAGATGATATTGGGCAGCCCGCTTTATCAATGTAGGACCAATGGCCATCAGCTCGAACGCGGGAGGTGCCTTTTCGGAAACATTGTGCGAATTCAAATTTAGGATCAATAACCAAATTCCCCCTTTTATCTATGAATCCATATTTGTCATTCGACATTATAGGGGCCAAACCATCGCCAAAATCATTTGCATTCTGATATTGTGGATGAACGGTCAGATATCCGTCCCGACTAATAAAACCGTATTTGCCATCTTTTTTCACCCAGGCAAGATCTTCATGAAATTCTCCTATCAATTCAAATTCAGGATTAGCGATATATTTACCATCTTTATTTATGAATCCATATTTCCCGTCTACCATTACAGTTGAAAGGCCATCATGAAATTCGGCTGCTTTGTCAAATTGAGGAAATATGATAAATGAACCGTCATGGCAAATGAAACCCCATTTATCGTTATACATCACCAGGGCTAATCCATCGATAAAATCATTTGCCATCTGAAATTTAAGGTCGATCGCAACTCTTCCGGTTTTGTCAATATAACCATGTAGGTAGTCAATCTTGACTACAGCAAGGTCCTCATTAAAGTTGTGGGCTTCATCATATTGCGGTAAGATTGCGAATTCTCCCTTTTTATTGATATATCCCCATACAAGAACACAATCAGTTTTCATCTGAATAATATTTTAAGTAGCTATTCATATTAAACCTTATACAATATGTGCAGTTATTTTGAGGGATTTTTCATTTTCGAAGAGGAAGCACGGCGGGCTATGCGACTGAGCAAAAGGAACCAAATCTAATCTCTCAAGTTCCCAAAATAACAAATAGCTAATTTCTTAAACTTATTTATAACAATATTTTCCTTATCTCATTTAGCAGACCAGGGGAAGATGCGAGAATTGAATAATTTCTTTGTGATCTTATATTTTCTATGATAACTCCGGCTTCTGAAGCAATCAACTGACCGGCGGCCACATCCCATCTATTTAAGTTGAGTTCCCAAAAAGCGTCTAAAAAACCTGCTCCTGTATAACAGAGGTCAATTGCTGCTGAACCCATTCTGCGTATACCCCTTACTTTCAACGCCATTCTACATATTTCTGATAAATTATTGTCAGCATTGTCGTTTCTGTCGTATGGCACCCCGGTGGCAAGTACGGCTTGAGAAATTTTAGTTTTATCCGAAC
Organism: uncultured Sangeribacter sp.; assembly: GCA_964499025.1. Lineage (GTDB taxonomy): Bacteria > Bacteroidota > Bacteroidia > Bacteroidales > Muribaculaceae > Lepagella. The sequence continues at coordinate 13,336 of CAZCJC010000028.1, read as the reverse complement.
ATCTGATAGGTTTCCCATTCAGCCAAGCTCCTTCTCCTTTTACAGCATAGAAGCATTCATTGAGATATGGTGCAAACACTACTCCCACAATAGCTTCGTGATGATGTTCTAAAGCAATGGATACGCTGAAAACCGGCAATCCCATTGAGAAGTTGGTGGTGCCATCGAGAGGATCTATCACCCAACGCCATTCGCGATCGCCATGATCATTACCGGATTCTTCCGATATTATCCCATGGTTTGGAAAATTTTTATGAATATAGTCGAGGATTGCACTTTCTGATTCTTTGTCGGCGATAGTGACCACATCGCTGTCATTGAGTTTAGTAGTTTGCTGCAAATTTGATTTGCGAAAGTATTTCATATGGATGTCGCCAGCTTTCTCTGCCATTATTAGAGCAGCATTCAGAAAGGTTTTATGAGCATCTGTGATGTCAGGAAGAAATTCAGTAAGTTTCATTGAAAATTATATTTTTACAAATATACGACAAATTATGATAAACTATAAGTAGTCGTTAAAAATTCATCGATATATGTTAGTTGATAATCTTGAACAATAAAACCGGTTCTTCTAGGCATCTTTTGCCTTGTCCTTCAGTCGCATACGAAAGTATGCTCTCTCCGCTGCAAATTTGCAAACAATATTACTCATCAAGGTACTTCTGATGTAACAAATATTTTTATATGGTCAAAATCCAAAATAACTATTATGAAATATATTAATCAAATTTATATTTAGTTATCTTTGTAACATTAATGAGTTCATTAATCCATCTGATGAAATTGGAAGATAAGCTTAGCAAGAGAATTTCAAATGGCGATATAATCGCCATTTGCGAATTGAGTAAGAATTCGGGTGGAAGGGATATGTTAGATCAACTGTATAGTCTGATTGGCAATACGGATGATCGGGTTGGATATAATGCTCTCTGGATATTTACCCATAGTGGGAATGAGGGAGTTATTTATCTACAAACAAAGAGAAATGAACTTATAGACATGATATTGAGGGCAGAGCATACCGGCAAACGAAGACTTCTTCTTACGTTGGTTAACCAACTGAAGTGCGATCAGGATAGTATTAGAAGTGATTATCTTGATTTTTGCCTCTCAAAGATTAACTCTACGGAGCCTTATGCTATAAGGGCTCTGTGTCTAAAAGAGGCATATTCTCAATGTAGGTTTTATCCAGAACTGATGAATGAACTCAAATTGGAGATTGAGATGATGTCTTTGGGAAATTTATCCCCCGGTTTAGTTTCTGCGAAAAATCAGATTTGTAAGCTAATGAATAAGTTAAGATAAGTATAGATTATTTGTCATGAAAAAAATATTAAAAAATAGCTCTGGGAGATTATTGCTGTTATTATTGATAATATTCGGAAAAGAGTTGGTTTTCGCACAGCATGTTGGAGAGGAATATGTATTAAAAAAGGTGATTCCAGTATTGGGTCGACAGGGAATTGCTTGTGATGGAAAGTATTATTATGTATCCGATACCAAAGCCTTATATAAATATGACAAAGAGGGGAATCTGGTTGCTTCGAATAAAGAACCATTTAGAAATCCGGAAGTGGCCAATCATTTCGGAGATATTGATATTTGGAATAATGAGATCTATTGCGGGATTGAGAAATTTGAATATGGAAGGGGTTACAATATAGCTGTGTCGATTTATGACGCAGAGACAATGCAATGGAAACGAGATCTCCCGTGGAGTCCAGAGTCCGGCCAAGTAGAAGTATCCGGAATAGCAGTTGATCGCGACCGCAATATGGTTTGGATGTCAGATTGGGTGGACAGCCGCTATGTTTATTGTTACGATCTCTCGACCGGAAAGTATCACACCAAGATGCAGTGTATACCCACTCCTTATTGGTGCCAGGGTATTACAATAGCTGATGGGAAGATTATATTTGCTGCAGATGATGGTGAGGCAGATTACAAGATAGCGGATAATATTTATTTAGCCGACATAAGCAATGCAGCTTATACGGGTCTCATAGAGGGTGTAGAAGTTGAGAGGGACTCGCCTTTCAGTGTTAAGTTGGACAATGAAGGTAAACCCATAATGAGGGAGGGGTTGATAGCCGGAGGCGCCCAGAAGGGAAAAGTTACACATTTAAGGGAGATGACAGATTTCCGGCGAGCCGGAGAGATAGAGGGGATAGCGATAGATCCTGAAAATGATGATCTGCTTGTGATCAACAACAGGGGGACAAAGATCGTTCTGGGAATGAGTCAGGGTCCTATTACTTCCGAAGGTTATACTGGAGAGGTTCACGAGTTGTATGTATATTCCAAGGTTAAGTAAGCTACAAAAATAAACAAAAGAAACCGACATCAATCGACGTCGGTTTCTTTATTTGAGGTTCCAACCAGATTCGAACTGGTGTGAACGGTTTTGCAGACCGGTACCTAACCACTCGGACATGGAACCTTTTTGCTCGGTCACTAACTCAACTTTGCGGATGCAAATTTAGTAATTCTTTTTTTATCTGCAAAATTTTTTTTAAATAAATTATCCGGTGAAGTTGTCTAATATAATTTACGAAAAGGTTAATAGCATCCAAAATATACGAAAAGATTAATAAAAATTAGTTTAGATATCTTATAAAGATTGAGAATAGAGAGTAAGGCTGCGACCCTCAGCAGGCTGATATTTTATGAGTCGGAGCCTAAACTTTTGATTAATTCGACCGATTGTTAATTTAGATTGTTATAAGTTAAATATGTTTCAACAAATGGGAAATCTTTTTTCACCACCCGATGGCCGGAATCTATACGGAATCTTTAACGACAGTTTTCCTCCAATTCTCGATGGAGTGACTCTGACGGTAGAGAACTATGTCTACTGGCTTCATCAAAAAGGGAGGACTCCATGTGTGGTAACGCCTTGGAATCCGGAAAGAGATGAGTATCCATTTGATGTATTGAGATTTTTTTCTTTACCAATACGTTCACGTCACCCATATAGGTATGGTTATCCCAAACTTGACCCGTTTATCTGGAGAAAGTTGAGGAATACGGACTTCCGTATTCTCCATTCCCATTGTCCTTTCTCCTCCGGAAGATTGGCTGTGTATGTTAAAAAGAAAAGAAATCTTCCGCTTATTGGCACTTTTCATTCTAAATATCGGTCAGATCTGGAACATTCTTTCAAGAATGCTCCCTGGTGTGTGCCGATAATAATGAAGAGAATCCTTAATTTTTTCAATTCATGTGATGAGGTCTGGATTCCTCAGGCGCATGTAGAGGAAACGGTCAGGGAATATGGTTATAAAGGGCCATTGACTGTTGTTGAGAATGGGAATGACTTTGCGTCTATTATTAGGGGAGACCTAAAAGAATATAAAATAGAAGCCAAGAAAAGAATAGGTTCTGCTGAGGACGAGATAAGCTTGCTTTTTGTTGGGCAGCATATTTGGGAGAAAGGTCTTGATGTTGTGCTTGATACCGCTACAAAATTGGATGGAAAGGTGAAATTCCGTCTTAATTTGATCGGAACAGGTTATGCTTTTGATGATATCCGGAATTATATTTCCAATCACAATCTGGAGGATAAAGTTAAATTACATGGGGTGATTAAGGAAAGGGATATTTTGTCTGACTATTATGCCGGTTCGGATATATTCCTTTTCCCCTCTTTTTATGATAATGCACCTTTGGTGATAAGGGAATCCGCAGCAATGGGAACCCCATCTGTATTGTTGAAAGGATCCACTGCATCAGAAGTGATACAAGATGGAAAGAACGGTTTCTTAACTGATAAGAATCCGGTGCAGTTTGCCGCTCTAATAGAGAAACTAAGTTCAGATCCTGAATTTCTTGACAGGGTAGGAGAGGAAGCCAGAAATACGTTGGTGAGAAGTTGGGAGGATGTGGTAGATGAGGTTTGTGACCGTTATGATTCTTTGATAAAAAGGTATAAAGGATGAATACATCTCCGGTAAATAATGCAAATCAATCTTCTCATGGAAGCGCCTTTTCATTCTGGAAGGTTCTTCTTCCTGTTTTGATTGGAATTGGAGTCGTAGTCCTGATGTTCATGCACGATGCAAAAAAGGAGGACTTGGCTAATATATGGCGAGGCATCAATTTCGACTCCCGCGTTGTGTGGTGTATTGTCTTGGGATTTATCTGTATGTTTGGCCGGGATTTTGGCCTTACCTGGAGATTTCGGGCATTGACCGACCGAAAGTTAAGTTGGGGAAAAGCCTGGAAAGTTGATATGCTTTGTGAGTTTACAAACTGTATCACCCCTTCAGCAGTGGGAGGGAGCTCGCTTGGTATGGTATTCCTCAATAGCCAGGGAATAGAGATAGGTAGAGCTACCACACTGATGCTGACTACATTATTTATGGATGAGCTTTTCTTTGTTGTTGCATGTCCAATAATAGTTTTGTTAACTCCGGCATCAGAAATATTTGCGTCAGGGGGAACAGATTTTTCTCATGGAATCAAATATACGTTCTGGACAGTTTATTTGATAATATTTGTTTGGACATTCCTTCTTTTTGCGGGAATCATATGGAAACCGCTTTGGATTCAAAAAGTTTTGGGGAAAATTTCAACATGGCGATGGTTGAGTAAATGGTCAGCTAATATCACAGGATTAGGCGCAAATATGGTCGCAACTTCAAAAGAGTTGAAGAGTAAGCCGTTTCGTTTCTGGCTTGAGGTGTTTTGTGGAACGGCTTTGTCCTGGACTTCGAGATATCTTGTAGTGAATGTATTGTTCTTTGGATTCCTTCCGGTTGATGACCGATATCAGTGGGTGATTCTCGCCAGACAGTTTGTTATATGGGTAGTGCTAATGATCAGCCCGACACCCGGCGGGGCCGGATTGAGTGAGTGGCTGTTTTCCGGATATTATGGAGATTTGGTCAGCAGTGCGGGAATGGCTTTGATTTTGGCCATATTCTGGAGGATCATCACCTATTATCTTTATCTCATGATCGGAGCTGTGATAGTTCCCATATGGCTTAAAAAGACTTATGGAATAATTAAAAGACACAAGGAATACTGACCTTTTTTCAGAAAATTATCATTACATAAGTAACTCACAAAAATTAATTAATGTAAATAAAATGAGATTAGTGAATGCTAAAACTGGTTATTTTGAATTACTTTTGGCCTCGTCTTCAGTCACATAGCCCGCTATGCTCCTTCAGCCGAAACAAAAATTAATTCAAAATAACTGCGTTTTATCTATTCATTAATTTCTGAGTGCTACTTATTTTTTTCTTAATAACAGATAATCTCATCAAACCTGTTTCCAATTGTTGGACAGGCTTTTAATAAATATAAATAATTTCCAGAACATGAAATATTTAGTTTTGATTCCAGCAAGATATGAATCATCGCGTTTCCCGGGAAAACCGTTAGCAAAAATTGGTGGAGAAGAGATGATTCTAAGAGTTTGCCGACAGGTTGAGAAGGCAGGCGTTGATTGTGCTGTTGCAACAGATGATCGTCGTATCTTTGATTGTGTAGAGAAGGCCGGATTCAAGGCTGTTATGACATCTCCCAATCATAAAAGTGGAACAGAGAGGGTAGAGGAGGCATTTCGGTTATTGGAGAGTGATGCCGAAGTGATTATAAATGTTCAAGGAGATGAACCATTTATCCAGCCCGAGCAGATTATAAAGATAAAGAATATCTTCGAGTCGGATCCTAATGCCCGACTTGCAACTTTGATAAAAAAATTCGATTTATCAAGAGGATTTGATGCCTTGTTTGATCCAAATCTGGTCAAGGTGGTTTACAGTGAAAAGATGAAAGCCCTTTATTTTTCCAGAAGTATAATTCCATATGTGAGAAAAACGGATTGGAAGAATTGGTTGAAGGAATGTGAGTTTCATACTCATATCGGGATATATGGCTATAAGGTAACCACTCTTAAAGAAATTGTTAAGCTCCCAGAATCATCTCTTGAAAAGGCTGAAAGTCTTGAGCAATTGAGGTGGTTGCAAAATGGATATGATATCAATGTGTCTTTGACGGAATTTTCAACGATTGGAATTGATACAGAGGCTGATCTTAAGGCAGCAGAAGAGTTGATTAAAAAAGGGAATTCCTGAAAATCATAATAGCTCCTGTTTTGATTTTTTTTATAAAAGTGTTAACTTTGCACTAATGTTGCGGAGAATCCCGTGACATGTAACATATTGCCAGTAAATCAAAGAAATATAGAGATGAAAAAAAGTCCGCTTCAGCGAGTTAGAGCTGATTATCAGCCCAAATTGCCCAAGGATCTGCAGGGCGATGTAAAGGTAAAATTTGGAGAGGCCACTGAATCCGTAGCAAATCAGGATGAGATTAAGAAATTGTTCCCGCATACTTACGGGCTGCCCATTGCTCAATTTGAGCACAATGAAAACCCGGAGAGAGTAGAGGAGCCATTCAATGTAGGTATCATTCTATCTGGAGGACAGGCACCCGGTGGTCATAACGTTGTAAGTGGAATATTCGACGGCTTGAAGAAACTTAATAAGGAGAACCGTCTATATGGTTTCCTTATGGGTCCTGCCGGATTCATCAACCATCAGTACATGGAGCTCACTGCAGGTTATATTGCAGAATACCGCAACACAGGTGGGTTCGATATCATTGGTTCAGGCCGTACGAAACTTGAAACTCCCGAGCAGTTTGAGGCAGGTCTAAAAGTATTGAAAGAACTCAATATCAAGGCTCTCGTAATCATTGGAGGTGATGACTCCAACACTAATGCAGCTGTTCTTGCCGAGTACTATAAGAATATTGGAGCAGGTGTTCAGGTTATCGGTGTTCCTAAGACAATCGACGGTGACCTGAAGAATGAATGGATCGAAACTTCATTTGGATTTGACACCGCATGCAAAGTATATAGTGAGGTTATAGGAAATATTCAGCGTGACTGCAATTCCGCAAAAAAATATTATCACTTCATCAAGCTCATGGGCCGCTCTGCATCGCATATAGCTTTGGAATGTGCTTTAGAGACACAACCCAATATCTGTCTCATTTCAGAGGAGGTGCTTGCAAAACGCATGACTCTTGACAATATCGTAAGTTATATCTGTTATGTAATTTCTGAGCGTGCTAAACTTGGATGGAATTTCGGAACTGTTCTCATTCCGGAAGGTCTTATTGAGTTCATCCCATCTATGAAGAGCCTTATCTCAGAACTTAATGATGTTTTGGTTGAGCATTCTGATGAACTTGACCCATTAACAAAAGAGGAGAAGCTAAAGGTTATCCCCGGATTCCTGACAGCAGAAAATGCGGCTCTTTATGAGTCTCTTCCGGCTCATATAGCCCTCCAGTTGAGTCTTGATCGTGATAGCCACGGTAATGTTCAGGTATCCCTAATAGAAACAGAAAGTCTGTTGAGTGAGATGGTTGCCAAACGTCTTGCAGAGATGGCGCGTGAAGGTCAGTACAGTGGTAAATTTGCTGCTCAGCATCATTTCTTCGGATATGAGGGCCGTTGTGCCGATCCTACCAATTTTGATGCAGATTATACTTACGCGCTGGGTTACAATGCAGCAATGCTTATCAATTCCGGTCTTACCGGTTATATGTCGAGTGTTCGTAACCTCACGGATAAACCTGAAAATTGGATCTGCGGTGGAATTCCAATTACCATGATGATGAATATGGAGCGCCGTAACGGAGAAATGAAACCGGTTATCCAGAAAGCTCTTGTAAATCTAAATGGTCGTCCTTATCTGAAGTTCGCTTCTATGCGTGAGACCTTGGCCCTAAACACTTTATATCAGTATCCCGGGCCAATCCAGTACTTCGGGCCGGCCGAGATATGCGATCGCCCCTCTATGACTTTGCTTCTTGAGCATGACAAAGAGGCTTAAGTAGTTTTACTTAAGAGTGTATCTCTTTAATTAGATCTTAAACCGGAGATTTTGCACTCAAACGGCAAAATCTCCGGTCTTTTTTTAATGAAGTTGTCTAAACTAATTTACGAAAGCTGAAAGCGTCTATAAAAATCTTTTTTAACCTTTGCGGATCTTTGGGGCTGCTTTCCCCTTTTGATAGTTTCCAACCGGAAGGTTGCCATCTCTACAAATGAAAAGATCAGTGCCAAAGTATCTCGAATATGTTAATAAAATTAGTTGAGACAGCTTCAATAAATCTCTTTAATGAAATGAAAAGCCGGAGTTTTTATGTGTCTGTATTTTTTGCTTTAGCATTATTATCCGTATCTTGTGGGAATAACGCCAAGCAGGAAAGTGATACACATACAGTTGACATCAATGACGTTATCAATGATTCTTCCGAGGCAGGCAGCGGATCGGATGAAATTTCCGAACTCATATCGAACCAGGATAAAGAATCAAGTGATTTAGTGTCAAAACAGGTTATTTTAAACGGAAAACCTACGATAATTGACTTCAATGCTTCCTGGTGCGCACCTTGCAAGCATATGGAACCTATTTTTCGTAAATTGGCTAACGAATATGGCGATAAATATAATTTTGTCAGTATCGATATAGATGAAAATAAAGAATTAGCCGATAAATATAATATTCAATCAATTCCTGCATTTATTTTTCTTGATGAATCAGGAAAGGAGGGTAACCGGATTATAGGTCGCATTGCAGAAACTGAGTTAAGGGAGGAATTGGATCATCCAATCTGGTTTTGAACGATTCATAATTATTTGTAGAATTAATCGTTTTAATAAATAGAATTTAAACAACAATAATAACAAAGAGAATGGGAATTTCTAATGAAGGTGCGGTGTCACCTAAAAATATTGCGGGTTCCTTGCGTGACTATTCTTGGGCACGTTGGACTGCGCTGGGCCTACTTGCGTTTGCAATGTTCTGCTCATATATCTTTATGGATATTCTTTCCCCTATTAAGGATCTTTTGCAGTCGACCCGTGGCTGGGATTCAACTGCCTTCGGAACAATGCAGGGGTCTGAAACATTTCTTAATGTATTTATTTTCTTCCTCATTTTTGCCGGTATCATTCTTGACAAAATGGGTGTCCGGTTCACGGCTGTATTATCAGGGGCTGTGATGCTGGTTGGTGCTGTGATTAACTGGTATGCGTTGACAGATGCTTTTTTAGGTAGCAGTCTTGATGTCTGGTTTACTAATCATCTGAATTATATTCCTGTATTTGATGAATTAGGAATTTCCCCTTTTTATAAAGGCATGCCTGCTTCAGCCAAGTTCTCGGCAGTTGGATTCATGATATTCGGTTGTGGAGTAGAAATGGCCGGTATTACCGTAAGCCGAGGAATCGTAAAATGGTTTAAGGGGAGAGAGATGGCGCTTGCAATGGGTTCTGAGATGGCTTTGGCTCGTCTGGGTGTTGCGACATGTATGATTTTCTCTCCTGTGTTTGCGGAACTTGGCGGAACAATCAGCGTGTCGCGTTCGGTAGCATTCGGAGTCGTCCTGCTCATGATCGCACTCATTATGTTCATTGTATATTTCTTTATGGACAAAAAACTTGATGCACAAACCGGTGAGGCTGAAGAGAAAGACGATCCTTTCAAGATCAGCGATCTTGGAAAAATTCTATCAAGCTGGGCTTTCTGGTTAGTTGCATTATTATGTGTCCTCTACTATTCTGCAATTTTCCCATTCCAGAAATATGCTGTCAATATGCTTCAATGTAATCTTGCATTTACAGATGTTGCTCCTGATTCGTTCTGGGGGAGTGATGCGGTGAGCGTTTGGCAGTATGTGGTTATGTTAATAGTTGCCTTCGCATCGTTTGCAAGTAATTTTGGAAAGAATAAAGTGATGCGGACGGTTATGCTGTGTGTTGCTATAGGATGTTTGATCCTATATTGTTGGATGGGTTACATGAGACAGAGTGCAGCCGCAATTTTTGCTGTCTTCCCATTGTTGGCAGTAGGAATCACTCCTATATTAGGTAAATATGTAGATTATAAAGGTAAAGCCGCTTCGATGCTTGTATTGGGTGCATTACTTTTGATCGCTTGTCACCTTACATTCGCCTTCATTCTTCCTCAATTCAAGGAGAGTCCTGTTGGAGGTGTGATTGTAGCATATGTGACAATTCTTGTATTGGGTGCTTCGTTTTCTCTTGTTCCGGCCTCATTATGGCCGAGTGTTCCCAAATTGGTAGATGCAAAAATCATCGGATCGGCTTATGCGCTTATCTTCTGGATCCAGAATATTGGTCTCTGGCTTTTCCCTATGCTGATCGGAAAAGTTCTTGACAATACCAATCCCCAGATTACAGAAGCACTCGCGAATGGCACAATGACTGAGGAAGTGGCCTCTATAAGTTATAATTATACAGCACCGCTCGTTATGCTTGCCTGTCTTGGTGTAGCAGCCCTGATCCTCGGGCTTATCCTTAAAGGTCTGGATGCCAAAAAGCATCTTGGTCTTGAACTTCCTAATGTAAAGAACGTTGAAGAGGTAGAGGAATCAGAGGTATTAGCCGCTGAGGAATAAATTATATGAGAAAATATATATTATACATATTGGTTGCAGCGTGTGTGATTCAGTCAGGAATCATGCACGCTGAGACCGTGTCAAGGAAAGAGGCCGCCAGTCTTGCTCATGCCTTCTTTAAGACAGCTTACGGAGAGGAGGTTATGGCTCCTCAGGTAGTATGGGATGGCCGTCAACTCACGACACAGCGTCTTTTTGTGCCTATGTATATATTTAATCATCCGAAAGGGGGATATGTGATTATTTCCGCTGAAAATAAAGCTTATCCAATCTTGGGTTATAGTCTTAAACGTAATTTTGATCGCTCCGCTCTCACGGATGATGAAACTTCGTTGCTGAAAAAATATGCCAAGGAAATCGAACTTATCAGATATGATGAAAGAATACCCCTTAAAGCTCTTTCGGCTTGGCAAAATCTTAAGGAATATGTAAGCGGGGTTATAAATCATCCGTATGATTCGCAAGAGTACGAAGCCTTGAATGATGATAAAAAGGAGGCGTTGGAAATAATTGACAGAACTGGAAATCAGATTCTAATGCCGTCAGCAATTGAGTTTCATTATTATGATCCCGATGACTACCGGGAAATTTCTCTTGATGATGTAACACAGGCTGAGGAAGAAATACCGTTTTCTTTTTATGAGAACTTCATAAATGAGATATCGAAGGAGAAGAAAGAAAAGGAAATAAATTTTGAAGAGCTGATTGCTCCTACCTCACCAATAGTCAAATCACACGGCGGGGGCCATTTTGAAATCAAATTTCCTGAATCAGTAAAGATGATGCGTGTTTACTCATTAAGCGGAATTCAGGTTATGGAGAAATATTATAAAGATACGCAGATCTTGAACCTTGATATGGGAGCGATCGGATCAGGATACTATGTTGGGCTCGTTTTATCCGATAGTGGAAAGGTTTATGGTTTCAAACTTTATAGATAACCTTAAAATCGAATAGCAGAATGCGGATTAGTAATTTTTTTAAAACAAAGACAGGGGGCTGGATTCTCTTTGTAATTGTTGTAATTTGGATAATTTCTGTTGTGAGTATAGGGGAGCCATGGTGGTCATATCTTCCCGTTTTCTTCGCATTTATGTCAACTTTCTGCAATCTTGCTTCAATCTATATTGCCAAAATTAGTCCTGTTGCAGCAAAGAAATTGAATACAATCCAAACAGTTTTAGGAGTGTTATTCTTAATAGCTCTTTTTGTTGTATATTACTTCTTGTATAAATAAAATTTGATTAATAAATGTGAATAGAGATTTTCTAAGAGTTGCCTCTTAGAAAATCTCTATTCATATTAAGGTCTTCACTCATTGAAAAATCGTTGTATCCTTAATCATTTAGATGTTTTCTGATTGCAGTATCAGATATCTGAACGCTCTCAAGCGAGCTATGTAGGATACAAATTCTATCAACGTAATACTATAGTGTGTCACGAAATGCCACTAAGTATTTTATGAGATGTCACGAATTAGCGAATCTTTATGACATTATGGGGGATAACTTAGATATTTAAGCCGATGGAAGCCTGAAATGTTCCGGTTGAGACTTTCTTAGCTATATTGATAAAGTCTGTGCCATAACCGAGTCCGAGATATAGCTTCTTATAACTAAGTCCTACGGCTAAGTTCCATCCAAGCTGGAAGCGCCTGTAATTGTATTTGTCAAACCATGTTTGGGTGTCAGTAGCAACATCGTCTGTACCTATGATATTCCCTTTGAAATTAAGTCCGAGAGAGGGTTGAAGAATAAGGTTTGTGTTGGGAATAGCAAATCGATATGCACAGCTTATAGGAATATCAAGAGTTCCGTATGCACCATAGGATCCGCTGCCTATATCTTTTGTTGTAAATGCTAAAGATGCCCCTGTCTGGACGTATAAAGGTATTTTAGCACTTACGCTAAACCCATGGATATAGTCAAAACTGCCGCCATTGTATCCGATTCCTCCGTAATCACCACCAAAGTATACATTTCTATAAGATAGTGATATTCTGTTATAGCAGTTAGGGTGGGATTTTGTCTCACTCTGTGCTTGGGCTGAGCAAGAGAATACCATTGCAGCAATGACTGTGACTCCGGATAATAATTTCTTTAAATTCATAAAATCACAATTGTTCCCGGAGCACACAATACGGGAGATTAAAAATGAAAATGCGTGAGTGCCTTACTGTTAACCCATTCCACACTGCGAGGCTCTGGATTGCCTGATAAAGTTGAACTGGCAAACAAAGAGAAGCCTCACGCAGAATATGGTGTATAAATCAAAGCATACACATATATGTAAGCCTATGGCTATGCTGTCATATTCGAAAGGCATCTACTGTTTGCTGCATTCTTGACCTTATCAATGAAAATTTCCAGATTTCGCGGTGTCAAGATATAGCGTCGAGTAAACGCATCTTAATAATATGTAATTGAACCGAAATATCTATCTAATCTGAGAGATGTCTCAATCATTTGGTGGCAAAAGTAGTTAATAATTTCTAATTCCACAAATTATGACCCACTGTAGGTCTATATGTAGAGTCCTATAGGTTTAAGCCCACAAGATTTATTTATTGTAGAGAGCCTAAACCTTCGTAAATTAGTTTAAATAACTTATTTATCTTTTTTTTCTGAGGATATATTTTCTTTTCATTCTCGTTTTGGAATTATATTTTTGGTTTTGTTGATTGATGATAATGAATTGAAAGTTATTGCAACTTGTAAATTTTCTGTACAGATCCTATCGCTCGGGATATATCACACATTAATAAAAACCTCATTAGGGATATAAAAAAGATGTGCCAAGTTAAATATTGGCACATCTCTATTTTTTTATTGCTATTTGTCAAGTCCTAAAATAGCGTTACACTAGAAAAGTAACGAAAATGGAAGAAACA
>CAZCJC010000027.1:0-38078 GCA_964499025.1 uncultured Sangeribacter sp. | reverse complement strand
CAACAAATCCGGCAATCGGACGACCTCTGCCCCTAACATATCAAACGTATTCCATTTCTCCTCCTGTAATACCTAATTTTGATATTGCTGTTTTATCTCAAAAAAAATTCACAAACAATAAACCTAACATTATGAGAAAAAATTTACTTTTTTTCCTCTGTCTGCTTACATTAGGTTTCTCGGCATCCGCCGCGAAAATGACCTATGAGTTATGTACAGACAGGGACGAACTCCTGAACCCAGACAATAAGTTTATCATTGTCTGCTCAAAAGTAGTTAAAATAACCTTTATGCACTTAAAAGTACAGAAACAGCAGGTTCTGCAATTTTAACTGGGATTTCAACAACTCCTGAATCATTTGAAATTGATGCAGAAGCGCAAGGAATTGGGCTTTTCTCCTTTTGGGATGATACAACAAGTAGTTACTACAAAAATTTATATGAACATACCCAAAATAAATATTGGATTCGTAATTCCTATGGAACAATGCATGAAATATCAAGTACTCTGAGTTCCAGTTCATCTCAAAATCGATATGAGGTTACAATCGATTCTGCAAAAGATTCACCCATTGTTATGATAAAAGCCCCCGCAACTTATGGAGGGGATCGATATGCAGTATTTGATAATGGATATGGCGATATGGATTTTGGTGCTTGGGGGTCGACGTGGATAGAGGATCCTGATAACGAATGTTATTATCCCTATTTTTACAAACAGGTAAAGAATGGGGCAGTTGATCCTGCTTTCATCGGTATAAGCCCGGATGGCTACTCAATTGAGATTAATGAGACCCTCTCTCTACAAGGAAAATTTAAACCTGAAGAACTGACTTATCATTTCACTACAGAGAATGACGATATAGTTTCAATCGACAGCGATAAGGCTGAATTTACCGGTCTCAAAACGGGAACCGCTACAATCAAATTCACCACTGACGCAACAGATGACTACAACGCAGGTGAGGGTGAGTTTACAATCACGGTCAACAAAATCACTCCTGACATGACCTTTGCCGACCAGGTGATCATCGGTAAATATCCTATCGGAACACTCTGGGAACAGGTAATTTTAGATATTCCTGAAGAGGAGCGAGGAGCTATTACATACTCATCATCAGATGATTCTATAATTACAATAGATGCCCGAACGGGTCAGATTACGCCGGATGATGTGAAATCCGCCGGAGTTGTGACAATCACCGCCACAATGGAAGCTACCGATAAATATGCCGAGGGACACGCAGCATATACTATCGTTATTCGAGATCCGACTGAGGAGATAAAGGATGGAAACAGCAAATTTGACTTCTCTGTGGAAAATCCTTTCGGCATGACCAGTACAAGTGATGACACAAAATATGAGAAGAAAATCAAGGAGGTTCATGTTGATGGTATAACCACCATCACATTCCGAGGTGACTATTATTCATACAAGAACGATGATGGCACCTATGATTTACGCGTAAATAATGATGCAGCATCCGAATTCACAATCAGCGTTCCGGAAGGTTATCAGATCGCTGCAATCGGCATGACCGGTAGTTTCCTCTATGGAAGTTACAATCCAAGCGGGGCATCAAAAGATCCCGACTGGAATACATCTGTCGGAGGGCAACAAGTATGGCAGAAACCCAATGCCAAGGTCAGCAGCGTGACATTCACCAACACTCAATACATTGTACCTGCAAAAATAAATACTATCTACGTGCAGTATGAATGTATCGACAGCAATCTTGAATCTGCCGATCTTAGCTTTGAGACTATTGTAAACAATATCCTTGTTGATGAAGAGGCTACCATAAACGCCGTTATCAATCCTAACGACCGCCCGATTACATATTCAATTGCCAATCTTTCTGAGGATGAGTATGAAATTACTCCGGCCGACAATGGCAAGATAAATGTTCTCGTGCATACTCCTGGATTCTATACCCTCGAAGCAACCTCTCCCATCGGTGACGGTTATCGCGACGGCTATGCAATCATGCGACTCAACGTATTCCGCCATCTTGATGTCACGGTAGATGGGGAAGAGCTTACCGAAGATATTATCGATACTGAAGGAAATAAAGACAAGTCTGTAAGATTCACCATCCCTGAGAACGCTAAGGTTTACTATCAGATCATAGATAATGACAATCCGACTGAAAACACGTCTTCCTCTAATACAGATAAAGACATGGAACCCGGATTTACAAGATATACCAAAGCAATCATTATTCCAAGCGGAATAAACGGTAAGCTTGTATTCTATATCGCGAACTACGGTTACGCTTCTCCCAAGCGAGTTATCATCTTAGGCGAAGAGACTGTTGATAGGCCCGAGCCCGCAGAGAGCGATGAATTCACTGTTCAAGGAAACTCGATCATGGCTAAGGGAACTATAAAGCTGAACTTCAAACCTATCGCAGGTTATGATATCTACTTTAAGGTTACCTCAAAATCTCAGGCTCCTGCAAAAGTCAGGACTAAGGCTCCTTGCGTTGATGCACATGCTGGATTCGAAAAACATAATGGTGACGATATTGAGCTCACTAAAGACCATGCATCCATCTCGGTATTTGCTTGCAATCCCAAAACCGGTGCTCACAGCGAACCTGCAACTTATGCCCTCGACTTCACTACCGGCGTTGCTGAGATTGAACTTATCGAGAATGGTGAGGCCCGCTACTACAACCTCCAGGGTATCGAGATTGCAAATCCTGAGAAAGGCACCTATATCCGCGTAATCAACGGCAAGGCTACCAAGATAATGAAATAATATCATCCACGGCAGTTTGCAGGAATAATTACTTTCTGCTTCCACGCCTTTGATGAAAAATATGTGCGCAGTGTCAAAGTTCCTGAATTTTGACACTGCGCCTTTTTATTTAATAATACTTCATAATATTTATTCCATTCCCAATGCACTATTAGTCTCTTTTTTTGTATATTTGCAAAAAGACTTTTTGATGAAGCCGTTCTATATTATATCATTACTCCTATATTTATCAACCTTTCCTGCCACGGCTGACAAGGGAAATCCCGCATTGTCGGAATATCTAAGGGGCTGCCGCCTGATGACGGAGGCCATTAAATCTCACGATAAGTTGCAACTTCAGAAAGCCATCGAATGCTTCGACAACGCGGATGCATCGCCCGGCGAAATCTCATCTGTGAAAAGAGATGGAGCCGAATGCAAACCGGAATATCTATTCACTGCCGACTTTGCGGATGAACTGCTTCTCAATGAGTTCAGTCTTGCTAAACTCGACCCCGAAACCTTGATGCGAACTGGCAATCCTGACTCCGTTCTCTCCTTATACCATATCTATCTGGCACCCGGAGAATCCGCCACTTTGGAATTTGAGGGAAGCGACGAAATGAACGTATCTGTTTCTTCGGGAGGAATGGCGCAAGCATCACTTGAGATCTTTGATTCCATAAACGATTTTAACAAAACAGCCTCAACTTCAGAGAAAAATGACAGCGCTTCCATCTCATGGGACATGCTTAATCCGGCCTCAGTACGCGCTGTGATAAAAAATATCACCAATAAGGGGGCCACTTTTGTGGTGATTTTCAATTGAACCTCCTCAGTTTATATCCACCCGCAATGAAACCCTGTAGGATTACGCTTACTTTCATCTTATCTTTGTGGTGCCTGACTCCGGCCGGAGCCGCAAATATTTCACCCTCCTCAATGTTGGAGAGGGGGGAAAAGCTTACCATTGCCGGGAAATATCGGGAGGCGGAGAAAGTTTATGATTCGATACTCAATTTACCATCACTCAGAAAAAGTTTTGAATTCCAGGCTCTCGACGGGAGGGGAAGATGTAGAAAACTTCTTGCTGAATACGGGAAAGCCACTGAAGATTATGATAGAGCCCTTCAACTTCCTGCCTCCCCTTTAAACAGGGCTACGATTGCTCTCAACAAATCGGATCTCCTTATCACAACCGGCCAATACAATACGGCAGAAAGACTCCTCCGGGAGGTAGACACAATTTCCGATCTCCCGATTCAATTAAAAAGAAGGCTTTTTGCCAATCTTGCATCAATAAAAAAATATGAAGGTAAATTTGATCTGAGCATCGATATCTATAATTCCATCCTGAAGATGGAAACATCCCCGGCCGAAAAGGCTCGCACTCTCCAGAATTTAGGTATTCTTTATCTCGACAGGAATGATATCCGGAATGCGGTCAGTTCTCTGGAGGAAGCCTACAGTATCCTCTCCTCAAATGAAGGCGAGCCTGAGACCTCGGCAATTGTTCTCACCAATCTCGCACTCGCCTATGCTTCGGCGGGGAGATCGGATGAGGCCCTAAACAATATTGAGAAATCATTACAGATTATTCAGCAACATTTAGGAACCGATCATCCTGATTATCTCACCGCTCTCCGGAAGAGAGGGGAGATTCATCTTCTCGCAGGAGACAAAGAGATGGCCACCGAAACATTCCGACCATATTTTGCACATTTACACTCTTATATCCTCCGAACCCTTCCCTCCATGACCGAACAGGCACGTCTCGACTATTGGAAAAAGGAGCGGCCTCTGATTTCGGAAGTCTTTGCTACAGAGGAGTCAGATCCGGAATTCCTGGCTGATGTGGCTCTCCTTCGCCGGGCTATTGCTCTCACAGGGGCAGACAAAGCTTTTGGAGGAAGATCAACCGATAAACTCGCGGTCACAGCACGAAGTATCAAAAAGAATCTGCGGAAGAATGAGATAGGTGTTGATTTCGTGATTTACCCGGAAATATCACAAGACTTGAGAAGGGTGGATAAGCTCGCTGCAATTATCATATATCCTGAAAAATCAGGGCTGTCCCCTAAATTTATTCCCTACGGGGAGGTGAAAGAATTTGAAAACAGAAAGATTGGGAACCGGACACTGCTTACTTCGCTCCGCTCAACACGCGCGGATGACAAGAACAGGATATATTCCGACACTACCCTCTTCCCGGCTTTGTGGGGCAAGGTAATCGAGAATATTCCTGACGGCTCAACAGTCTATTTCGTTCCTGACGGCTTTCTTAATCTCCTTGCGCTCGAGTCGCTACCAACTTCTGAACTGAACGGGAAGGGTAAATCACTTTCCTTCCGAAGACTCTCCACGCTGGCAACCTTGTTAAACAGAACTACTCCCCCTCAGGCAAGAAAAGGAACCGCAAATGGCAAAATGCTTGTGGCAGGAGGCTTCAACTATGATGATCTTCCGCTGAATGTCGATTCAGATTCTACTGTGGAAATTCCCAACCATGATGCCTATAATTTCCTCATCAATAATCTATCCGGCCGATTCTCAGGTTTTGAGACTCTCTCGGGAATGAAGGAGGAGACAAGCACTATTGCCGAAATAATGTCGTGGGCCTCATCAACCGACACCATGACTGAAGAGAAATTCAAGCAACTTATTCCTACCATAAATGCCTTGCATCTTGCCACGCACGGATACACAATCGACAATAAAGAGACGACTGTCACGTTTTCAATGCGAGACTCCATAGAAGCTGATAACTCACTGCTGGCCTCCGGATTAGTGTTATCCGGAGCCAATATTGCCTCAAAATATCCCGACAGGGATGACGGGCTGCTATCTGCCAGGGAATTGTGTGATCTCGACCTCAGCGCAATCAATTGTATAGTCCTGGCAGCCTGCCAGACTGCTATCGGGGAAGTTGCTGATGAAGGTCCGGCCGGCCTCTTGCGTGGACTCAAGAAAGCCGGAGCCGCCACGGTGTTAGCCACCTTATGGGAAGTTGACGACAATGCCACCCTACTTTTCATGACCGAGTTTTATAAGGCCATAAAGAATGGGAAACAATATGGGGAAGCTTATGAAGCTGCACGACAGGGAGTGAGATCCCATAAACTGACGGAACCGGTGATAGTTCAACGTTTTGATCCCGCCACCCTTTGCACGGTTTATGAAGAAACCGGAGAAACAGAAGAGGTGTATCCTTTCGAACAACCTGCTTACTGGGCCCCTTTCATTCTTGTGGATGCCACAGAATGAGGTAGACCTCCTCTCATAAAATTTGAGAGCTCCGGATCTTAATATTATATTTGTAAAAATAGACTAGATACCAATATCACATGAAAACCAAGAATCTCATCCGCATCTTAACCACTGCCATGAGCGCAATTATCATGATTTCGCGCCCGGGCACAGCATCCGCCTTGACAAACCAACCGGCATTAAGCAATATCGATGCGGCCCAGGAATTCAACATCATCGTCTACGAGAACTCAGATTCAACCCTCCTCACAATGGGAAAGAATGTCAGTTCCCGAGGAATTCTTGGGGATTCCTGGAAAACGATCAAGAATGCATATCGCAACACTTTGGTGGGACAGATCTCTTCGGCATCCTCAGATATTCTTACTGCTGGCGTCGGGATGCTTGTTGAAGCCCTGCGCGACAAAAAGGGGGACTGGATGCAGCAGGTGAAACGCGATTGCTCATACACCCGCGTACTCCCGATGCAACGACAGATAACCGATTTTTACGCATCCACCTCCACACGCGGTGCGATGGATCTCGACAGCATAGTGTTCGATGGGTTCGGTTGCCAGCAGTTCCTGACTTTCCGTGACCCTCAGACCGACAGTATCAAACGGATGCTTGTCTTTGATCTGAAATGCGCCCTGCGAAAGGATCAACCGGGACGCGACAGAATGCTTCATCACAGCAAATTTGAGGTTACGGTAGATCATCTCTTCTTCAATCCATATCTCTGCAACCTCCCCAACGACTCCCTTACGGCATCAAACGCCGACCTGAGGGTGCCATTCTCTTTTGATTCCAGAAGCAACCTGAGTTTTAACGTGGATGCGCGTCTCACCTCCTCGTGGCTTAACGAAGCAATCCAGGCGTTCAACGACCAACTGCTCGGCGAATTCCGTATCTCAGCCCAGATAAAGGATGAATCAGTGATAGAAAAGGGGGACTGGTATCCGGGGTATTTTGTCTATATTGATCCCACACCGGAAAACATAAGTCAATACAACCTCACTGCAGAACAGATCGAAAGGATGAAGCAGAATGCCAAACATGTCAGCGTCTCCGGCGAATCCTTCCTGGTTCCACGTTCATTCGTGGGTTACGACAATACGCGCAATCACAACCGCATCTGGGGCACAGGCCAATATAAGGTGGAGATGACAATAACTGAAAAATGCGACATTAACTACGACCACTACCTCTATCCCGCAAATAACAAGGGGATGGCACAGGGCACAAATGCCAAACCGGGGAGACCGGGAGATATCTCCGGAAGAAAATGGAACGACAACTGGCGCAATGAATGGCGCCGCATGAAAAAACGCCGACACTCCCAGAATGTGTTCCAGTCGATCCTTTCATCAATAAATATGAATTACGGCAATTTCCGATGGGTAAATACTATCCTTGATCCGGTTACGGCCGTGATACTTGAACAGGAGAATGCCGCTCTCCGTACCTGGACTGATTCCTGGATGAAATTAGGGGCCGCAACGGCAGCCGGGAAGTCGCCCGCTGCAGCCGCCTCCTCAAACATGCAGCCGCAGACTCAACAAGGACAGGCTGGAGGCGGCCAGCCTAAAAGAAATTGACCGCACCTACGGATAAGACCATTCTGGGGCCTATTAACATAAATGATGAGTCAAAGCTATAAGACTACGAAATTTTAGCAACTTTAGTCATGACCGGTCGCTTGCACTATTTATATCTATTTATTTTAGCATCTATATCCCTAATCTTGCCTGATAATGCCTGCGCTGAGATAACATCGGCTCATGAGGCTATCCAGGCCCATAGGGAATGGATGAAAGTCAATACACCCTCTCCGGAAGAGATTGGTGATGAAGAGCTTATGCTCCGGATATTAATGATAATCGACCTCCGCCTGAAAGAACCGGAAGCGGAGCGCCTACTCATTGCAGGTGCGAGGAAAGTGCCGGAAGTGATGGATTACATCAACTGGACAGCCACACTCGAATGCGACACCCTGTTCCGGAGAACCCGTGCTGCATTCCGTGGCATCTCGGAATATCTTGACCGTAATCATCCGGGAAGTTATGGAGCCCGCCGAGCCAGGTTATGGTCTATAGAGGGAGAAGCATATTTTGCTGATGTCATGAAAGATTATGATAATCTTATATCCCAACAGCAAAAAATATGTTCCAAAACTGATTCAAAAGAGGAGAATGCTCTGTTACTTCTGATGAAACTGCAGCGGTTTGGTCACCGTGGGCAACTCGAGGGAGCTGACAATCAATTATATTATCCCGAACTCTGGGAGATTGAGAAAGAGGTGCTTGATCTTTACCCTGTCTCTTCAAATGAGCCGGCTGCCGACAGGATTGCTTTATACAGCTCCTTGGCCGATCTTAAAGCTCAACCTCAGGAGGCAGCTAAGGTGTCTATGATGTTCCCCGACGGGTTCAATCCATACGATCTTGAAACAGGATTCGAATATATCGGTACATTCAAGGACTATGCTTGCAATTCCGGCTATTATTATGAAAAGGCAATTGAATTAGCGGGCAAAATATATGGGGAATTCCATCCGTTAACTGTATCTAAGGCATTTTTGCTCAATCAGTTCCGGATGTTTAACACCACTTTTGATTCCGAATTGGCAGAACATGCCAACAATATCATTAATTATTTCACCTTATACTACCCCTCCCACTCCCCTGAGGCTAAACACGCTCTGCTAAAGAAAGGGCTTGTCGGATATTATACCACCGGATATTCAGGACTTGAAAAGGAGGCGGAAGATATCATCCACATTCTTTCTCTTACATATGGAGATAACACCGACTTTTACCTAAATTCCCTCAGCTTAATCACGACCCTTCTTCTCAATCCTCAATCGGATAACAATAGTCTGCTCAAAAGATTTGACGAAACATGCCATAAAGTAGCCAAGACTCCGGTTGAGGAGGCTCTTTGGAAATTGTTCGTATATTCTGAATTCACTCATATTAATCCTCAGAAAGCACTCGAATTATTCACATCTCTGAAAGACACTTATCTCAAACATGCGGATGGGACTCCTGTATCCATAAGACTCGGGGAACAGTTATACCCATATTTTACATCCACTACCCTGAATTTTGATATTGCAGCCGAAATTCTGAAAAAACTTGCAGAAGACAACCGTAAGCTTTTCGGAGATCCCTCCCCTCAATATTTCATGGCACAAAAGAATCTGTTCATTACAAATGCGGATGTCAAAAATAGGAACGAACTGAATTTCATAAACAATCTTATCAAGGAGGCGGAAAATAAACAATATAATGCGTCAAATTATGTGATAAGAAATCTGAAAGAGGCCAAGGCTACTTTCTTATATGGGGGTGGGCACTTCGATGAGGCGCAGAAGGTCTATGCCGATATTCATAAGAATATATACTCTGAAGATAATGTCACGGCTCTTGTACGTGACGCGCTGTGCAGGATATATTCAGGAAAAGATATATCCCCTGCAGATGAAATAATGGTTAAATGCCGGGAGTATGCCGACTCAGCCTCCGTAAACTGGGTTGTACCGACTCTTCTGATAGAGATGGGTGATTATTATAAGGAAAGGGGAAAACTCAATGATGCAGTGGCCATGCTTGAGAAAGCTTTGGAGGCACACGATGCACAACTCAATACTGTTGACGATGAAAATTTCAATATCACGGCCCGCTTGGCAAACCTTTATGAAGCAACCAACAATCGTGCAGGAGCTGCCCGACTGATAGCACAGGATAGGGAGGATATTGTCAATCGGGTCCACAAGTTCCCTTCCATTGATTATCTTTCTTATATGAATGATCAATTTGGGCGTGCCATGCGGACCAATGACATGAATTCAATGTTCTTTTATTTGGTTGAATCTACCAACACCGTCAACTCTCTTTTGGAAACGTCTGATAAATCTGATGATGTCAGATATCTGATTTTACCGAGCTTTTGCCATAACATGATTATGATGATACAGTATTATCATAAAATGATGGCTTATTCAAAAGAGTATATTGAAAGTGAGGATTTCAAAAAATATAATGTGGATATCAACGATGTTGCCGCACCTCTCACAGCATTGCAGCCACAAATCAAAGAGATGCTTACCGATCTTGAAAACGGATATCCAACTTATAATCCGAATTATGCTTCAGATCCAAGATATACCGATCTTCTAACAACAATAGGCGCTTATTATATATTTTGTGAGAAAGATTGGAGAAAGGGAGAGGAATATTTCATAAAGAGTCAGAAAATATACCATCATCCTTTCGAATTGAAAAACAGCTATCTGAATCTTGCCGGCACAATGGATGAGGCCGGGAATAAAGAGAAAGCTGATCAATACCGTTCTCTGGCTAATGATCTTATCGAGAAATACCCTGAAAGGGCCCTGGAATCGGAACGCATGGGTGCGTTATGGTTCCGTTTCAACAAGTTTATGGAGAAGGAGGACTATGAAAATGCCGAGAAGAAAGCCAGAGAAATATTTGCAAAAAATAGAGAGATACTTGACGGCAATTTCCAGCTCATGTCTACGGCCGACCAGGAATTGACTTTCCAATCATTGGGTGACCCGGCATGGGCTTTAGCTGCATTGCTCGAAAAGAAACCGGATGCGCTGGCAGGTGATGTTTTTGATGCAGTGGTCTACCGCACCGGAATGCAATTACGTTCCCAGCAGGAACTACGCCGGCTGGTTCTCGCCTCCGACAATCCGGAAATAAGGATTATCACCGACTCTCTCACTACTCTCCGAACAATACGAAAGACACTTAACATCACGCCCGACAAATGGGGAACACAGGAGGGAAATGCTGATTATAACAGAAATATTGACCTCAGTTTCCGAATCCAACGGCTTGAGCAACAATTACTCGACATCATCAAGGATAGCCGCATCCTGACTCCGGGAGATGTGACATGGCAGATGATCAGAGACTGTTTGAAACAGGGAGAAAGCACCATAGAATTCATATTCTCCCATTCTAAAATCATGGCTCTGATCGTAAAGCCGGGGTGTGAAAAGCCAAAAGCAGTTGAGCTATGCGACATGAAAGATTTCTCTGAACAGCTTTCCTCACTCAAAACAAAAAATTCGGCATCTTTAGCGCGTCGACTATATGGCAGCTCTTCTTCCCTGGATCTTTATGAAAAACTTTGGAAACCACTTGAAAGCCATCTGGAGGATGCCAAAACCATCTATTTCACAGCCCCCGGTATCCTGCACTCGATAGCCTTCAACGCAATTGCGACACCCGACGGGAAATATCTGATCGACCATTATGATCTCCGGCAGCTTTCCACCACGGCTCAGCTCACCACAGATGAAGCGTTTGGAGCTCCCAACAGTGCTTCGCTCATCGGGGATGTCCTCTTCGATCCTTCTCAGGAAAAAGGGGCCGGGATAATTCCCGGCGAGACCGGAGAGAGAGGAGTGGATGAGGATTATATGCTTATCGATCCAATCCTTATCTCCGACTTCAATCCGGCCGAAACTGATGCCTCCCGAGGGTTGGCACGGCACCATTTCAGATATCTCCCCTTCACAGCCAAAGAGCTCGACGACATTTCCGGTGCATTAAAAGGTGTGGATTATCAAACCTCCCGACGACTCGATGCAACAGAGGAGACTTTCAGGAATCTTTGCGCTTCCTCTCCCGAAGTGCTTCACCTTGCAACTCACGGATTCTTCCTTTCTACGGAACACGAGGCGCTGAAAGTGCCTTTCATGCGTAAATTCTCCTCCTCAGTCGGATCTCCGATGCAACGTTCAGGCATCGCCCTTGCCAATGCTGAGCAGACATGGAATGGCAAGGTTGATCTCCCGGAAGAGAGCGACGGAATACTAACAGCCTCCGAGGTTGCGACCTTAAATCTCCATAACACAAAACTCGTCACTCTATCCGCATGCGAAACCGCTTTGGGTGGATATGATTTTGAGGGCATTCATGGCCTGACTCGCGGTTTTAAACAAGCAGGGGCCAAGTCTCTGCTTGTGAGCCTCTGGAGTGTTAACGACCGCTCCACTTCTCTCTTCATGAGCTCATTCTATAGGGAGTGGCTCAGTTCGGGCGATCGCCATGATGCCTATAAAAAAGCCGTGGCAACCGTGCGCGAAGCCTATCCTTCACCATTCTACTGGGCACCCTTCATCATGCTAGACTGATATTAGGCAGCGAATCATAAATTTAAAAACATTGCATCCTATTTTTTATAGGAGTTGGAAATCTGATAAAAAAATATTAATTTTGCACCCGTATGCTTGAGCCGCGCGCAAAAGCATGCACAGAGAGATTATTTATTTATTACTAACCCTTTAATGGCGGTGAGGCCGAAAATCATTTTTCATGGTCTCCGCCGAATTAACTAACCAGTTTTTAATGACTGATTCAAAAACTATCAGCCCTATCGAGGATTTCGATTGGGCAGCCTATGAAAATGGCGAAACAGCTGGTTCGAAGAGCCGCGAGGAACTTGCAAACACCTACGATGAGTCTCTTAAGACAGCTAAAGAAAACGAGGTTGTAACCGGTACTGTAAAATCAATCAGCAAACGTGAGGTTCGCGTTGACATCGGCATGAAGTCGGATGCCATCATCCCTGTAAGCGAATTCCGTTACAACCCTGACCTCAAGGTAGGCGACGAAGTTGAGGTATATATAGAGACTCTCGAAGACAAGAACGGCCAGCTCCGCCTTTCTCACAAGAAAGCTTGTCAGACCCGCAGCTGGGACCGTGTTAACGAAGCTCTTGAGAAAGATGAAATCATCAAAGGTTATGTCAAGAGCCGCACTAAGGGCGGTATGATCGTTGACGTATTTGGAATCGAGGCATTCCTTCCCGGTTCTCAGATCGACGTTCGTCCTATCCGCGACTACGATGTATTCGTTGACAAAACCATGGAATTCAAGGTTGTCAAGATCAACCAGGAATACAAAAACGTTGTGGTTAGCCACAAAGCACTCATCGAGGCTGAACTCGAGCAGCAGAAGAAGGAGATCATCTCCAAACTGGAGAAAGGTCAGGTGCTCGAAGGAAAAGTCAAGAATATCACTCCTTATGGTGTATTCGTTGACCTCGGCGGTGTTGACGGTCTCGTACACATCACCGACCTCAGCTGGGGCCGCGTATCAGATCCCCGCGAAGTTGTTGAGCTCGATCAGGATATCAAGGTGGTTATCATTGATTTCGACGATGAGAAGAAGCGCATAGCTCTTGGCCTCAAGCAGCTCATGCCTCATCCTTGGGATAATCTCGATCCGGCACTCAAAGTCGGCGACCATGTTCATGGTAAAGTTGTCGTTATGGCTGACTATGGTGCATTCGTTGAGGTTCAGCCGGGTGTAGAGGGTCTCGTACACGTAAGCGAGATGAGCTGGAGCCAGCATCTCCGCAGCGCACAGGATTTCCTCAAAGTTGGAGACGAGATCGAAGCTGTGGTCCTCACTCTCGACCGCGACGAGCGTAAGATGAGCCTTGGTCTCAAGCAGCTCAAGAACGATCCTTGGGAGAATATCGAAGAGAAATACGCTATCGGCAGCCGTCACACTGCAAAGGTTCGCAACTTCACAAACTTCGGTGTATTTGTTGAGATCGAAGAGGGTGTTGACGGTCTGATCCACATCTCCGACCTCTCTTGGACAAAGAAGATCAAACATCCATCAGAGTTCACTCAGGTTGGCAACGATATCGAGGTTCAGGTTCTCGAAATCGACAAGGACAACCGCCGTCTCTCTCTTGGCCACAAGCAGCTTGAGGAGAATCCCTGGGATGTATTCGAGACTATCTTCACTGTAGGCTCTATCCATGAGGGTACAATCATCGAAGTTATGGACAAGGGTGCTGTTATCTCTCTCCCCTACGGAGTAGAGGGCTTCGCAACTCCCAAACATCTCGTTAAAGAGGATGGCACTCAGGCTAAGCTCGACGAGAAGCTCGACTTCAAGGTGATTGAGTTCAACAAAGACAGCAAACGCATCATCCTCAGCCACAGCCGCATCGCTGAAGATGCAAACAAACCTGAGCGTCGCGAGAAACCGGCAGCTCGCAAGGCAGCTAAGCCCGCAGCTGAAGCTGCAGCAGCTCCCGCAATCGAGAAAACAACTCTCGGTGACCTCGGTGCTCTTCAGGCTCTCAAAGAGCAGATGCAGAAACAGGAGAAAAAAGGTTAACCCCACCTCCATAATAAAAGAAAGTCGCAACCCCAAGTTGCGACTTTTTTTTATCGTGTTTTAAACTTGATTTGAATTTGATATCAATCTTCTTATCGTTTCTAATCTGCACTCTTCTCCTTTTTAATTTCTGTACTGTAATAAATGGTCGCAACCCCAAGTTGCGACTTTTTATTGCGGTCAATTCGGTTACAAAGTTTGTTAGTTTAGAATAGGACAGCTATATTTGCATTGAACAAACATCAAGAACTGGGACAGATGAATCGAAAAGAGGTGTTGAGTGTCAAATCCAATCTTCTATCCAAATTGAAAGAAGAAAAAGCATTCTGGTCTTATGATCAGGATACTGTCGTTTTGTCCAATATTTCCGATGATGAGTTAATAGCTCAGACAATGCGTTATCTTGATTTACCAGAGATTAAGCAATTATTCAGTATCTTTTCATTTACTAAGATAAAAAGGGCATGGATGAGGTTGCTTGTTCCGGAGGGAGAATATTTATTCACCCTAAACCGCTTCTTTGCGTGGTATTATTTTAAAGCAAAAAATCCGGATTCTTATCTAAAATCCCTTTATACAAGGTATCTTAATAGTCTATAATCTATGAAAGGACTGACTCCTGCTACTAATCTGATATTTGAGCCGATTTCAAAATTAGCGTGTATCGAGCCTTTTACTCTTGTTGGAGGTACGGCATTATCTATACAACTTAACACCCGGCTAAGTGAAGATCTTGATTTTATGTCTTGGAGAACCTCAAAAAAAGAAAAACGGGAGGTTGATTGGGTTGCGATAAAGAAGGAATTATCGAGCATTGGTAAGGTTGAAAAGATTGATATTCTGGATTTTGATCACGTAGAATTTTTAGTGTCCGGTGTTAAGATCTCGTTTTATGCAAACCCGAATTATTCTCCGTTAAAAGAACGGATACATGTTTTAAATAATCTTTATGTCGCTGATTTAGCTGCGATAGGAGGAATGAAAATGGAAGTTCTGCTCCGTAGAAGTAGGTTTAGAGATTACTATGATATCTATTCTCTTCTTCAGGCAGGAGTGGATATAAATTTAATGATCGAAATTGCATTAAAATATTCCGGACATAAGTTAAAATCTAAAAATTTATTGGCAATGTTAACCAAGTCTGATAGATTTATTCCAGATTCTAATTTCAGCATACTCAATCCTAAATATCAGATTACATCCAAAGGAATAGAGAACTTTATTATCTCTTTACTTTCTTGAGACCCTATGGAAGCGAGTCAAAATTTAAATCGCACAGGTCTCTTGGATGTTTTATCAGGTATTTTTAATCCAATTAGGATAATGTGAAAAAAATTTGTAATTTTACTTGATGAAAATTATGCGCCGTAATATTCTCGCCATCCTTGCTGCAGCAGCTCTTATATTCGGATACTGCAGTCAGGCTGCAGCCGCTCCAAAAGGTTGGGAGCCGGCAAAGTCAGAATATGCCACGGCAAAGCAGGTTGTGAAGGAGATGGAATTTGAAATCAAGGTGATCCCCGGAGTTATAATGGTAAATACCGGCCACCCTATCCAGATAAAGATCTTCACGATTCTGGGACGACTTGTAAACAGCGAGACTTTACCGGCCGGAACATCACGTTTCACGTTGCCGGCTCACGGAGTATATATCGTAAAAATCGGTGATTTCACCTGCAAGATAGCAGTCTAACCATACACACTTAAATCTATAAACACAACATGGAAATACCCGATATTAAATGGGAAGAGCTCCCTTTCGGTTATATCAAGACCGACTACAATGTGCGTTGCACATATAAAGATGGGAAATGGGGGGATATCGAAGTTTCCGACTCCGAATATATCCCGATGCATATCGCAGCCACTTGTCTGCATTATGGACAGGAATCTTTCGAAGGGCTCAAGGCTTTCAGAGGGAAAGATGGCAAGGTTAGAGTTTTCCGCATGGAGGAGAACGCCAAGCGTTTCATCAAGAGTGCGGAAGGGATCAAGATGGCTCCCATGCCTGTTGAACTTTTCTGCGAGATGGTAAGGAAAGTAGTGAAACTCAACAAACGTTTCATTCCTCCATATGGCTCCGGTGCATCCCTCTATATCCGTCCGTTCGAAATAGGAATGACACCCAGAGTTGGTGTTAAGCCTGCGGATGAGTATATGGTTATCATGTTAGTCACTCCCGTCGGACCTTATTTCAAGACAGGTTTCAAACCCTGTAGGGTATGTCTGTCGCGTGAATACGACCGTGTGGCTCCCAAAGGAACGGGTGCGATCAAAGTTGGTGGCAACTATGCAGCTTCCCTCATTGCCGGAGAGAAAGCACATGAACTCGGGTATGCCGTGATGCTCTATCTCGATCCTAAGGAGAAAAAATATATCGATGAATGCGGCGCCGCAAACTTCTTCGCAATAAAGGATAACAGCTACATCACCCCGGCAAGTGAGTCAATCCTCCCCTCCATAACAAACATGAGCCTCCGCACCCTCGCTGAGGATATGGGGATGAATGTAGAACGCCGCCATGTCCTTTACGAGGAACTCGAAACCTTTGATGAGACCGGCAACTGCGGCACCGCCGCCGTTATCTCCCCAATCGGAGAGATAACCGACCTCGACACAGGAAAGTCATTCCTCTATTGCAAGGATGGAAACCCCGGACCTAAATCAACCGCCCTATACAATCAGTTGCGTGGAATCCAACTCGGAGAGGTGGATGATACCCACGGATGGTGCGAAATCATCGATGAAACCGATTGAGATCATAGATAAATATTATACGCCTGGCTCCCCGCTTCACGAAACTCTCGTGGTGCACAGCACAAAAGTGAGGGATAAGGCGATCGAATGCGCTCGCCGCCGATGCCTTGAAGTCGACCTCGACTTCGTCGCAGAGGCGGCGATACTCCATGATATCGGCATCCTGCGCTGCAATGCACCCGATATATTCTGCACCGGAGCTCTCCCCTACATTTGCCACGGAATTGAGGGGAGAAAGATTTTAGAGCAGGAGGGAATGCCGAAACATGCCCTCGTCTGCGAACGGCACACCGGAGCCGGTCTTACTGTCGATGACATCCTGAGTCAGAACCTACCCCTCCCCCTGCGCGACATGACTCCCCTTTCGATGGAAGAGAAACTTATTTGTTACGCCGATAAATTCTTCTCCAAATCAGGAAATATCAGGGAGGAGAAGAGCTTGGAACGTGTGATGCGCTCAATGGAAAGGCATGGTGCCGACACCCTCAAAAGGTTTATGGAGCTTCACCAACTTTTCGGTTAACGAAAACAAAAAAATTTGCCTAATTCTATAAGAATACCTAACTTTGCAAGTCTTGTCGATATCCTCTAAATACTAACCTCTGATTACAAGCCATCCTTGAGGCGACTTATCATATACATAGCGGCAATTTTAGTACTGGGCATCGCCTGGTCACAAAAAACTACCACCCCCCGCAGGATGGTTACGAAAGCTCCGCTTTCCGACTCCATTTCCGGCATAGGGCGCAAACCCGCCATGTCTGACACCCTCCCTCTCTTCAACAAAATCTTGAATGCAGCCGAGGATTCATTAGCCAATCCCACTATCCTTCCCGATTCTCTCTCAAATGACTCGTTGAGCATCGATTCCCTAAAACGCTCCCCTCTTCCGGATTCGCTTGGCGGGAAGTCTCGCATATCGCGCATTGTGAGGGAGAAAGTTGACCTGGATAATGTCATAAATTTCTCAGCGGCCGACTCCATGGTGCTGATTGGCCAGCAGAACGCCTATCTTTACGGAGACGGAGAGGTTGACTACGGGGAGTTCAAGCTCAATTCGGCCGAGATAAGGATGGAACTCGATAGCTCAACCGTGTATGCGGCCGGAGTTATCGATTCGGTGGGTGAACTTCAGGGAAATCCTGTTTTCTCACAAGGTGGCGACCAGTATGAGTCAAAATCAATGAAGTATAACTTCAAGACCGAGAGGGGATACATCAACCAGGTAATCACAGAGCAAGGGGAAGGATATCTGGTGAGCGAGAATGCAAAGAAGATGGAGGATGGCAGCTTCTTCTTCGAGAATGGTAAATACACCACTTGCGATGACCATGATCACCCCCACTTCTATTTCAACATCACAAAGGGACGTGTCCGTCCCGGCAAGGATATCGTGACCGGAGGGGGATATATGGTGCTTGCCGATGTTCCTCTACCTCTGGCTTTACCTTTCGGCTACTTCCCGTTTTCCGAGAAATATTCAAGCGGTATAATCTTCCCATCCTTTGGTGATGATTACAACCGAGGATTCTATCTTCGCGACGGAGGCTATTACTTCGCAATAAACGATAATGTCGACCTTGCCCTGCGCGGTGAGATCTACACAAAAGGCTCATGGGGAGTTTCGGCCCATTCATCTTATGTGAAGCGATATAAGTTCAGAGGTGCTTTCGATATTTCATTCCTCACCACCATCACCGGCGACAAGGGATCAGCCGATTATGCGAAGATGAAGAACTTTCAGATTGTGTGGAGTCATTCCCAGGATGCCAAGGCCAACCCCGCTCTCAATTTCTCCGCATCTGTAAATTTCGCCACTTCCGGTTATTCCCGAAACGACCTTAACTCTTATTATAACAGCAGCTTCACGGAGAATACCAAATCTTCGACCGTCAACGCCACATACCGCCGTCCCGGATCGAAATGGAGTTTCTCAGCAACAGCAAATATCTCCCAGCGTTCACAAGACTCAACACTTGCGGTGTCGTTTCCTAACCTGAGCGTCTCAATGTCGCAGATCGCCCCTTTCAAACGCAAGAAATCTGTGGGTGGTGAAAAATGGTATGAGAAGATCAAGCTCTCTTACTCCGGTCTATTCCAGAATTCTCTGACAGCACAACAGGATGTATTCTTCAAAAAGAGCCTGATAAAAGATTGGAGAAACGGTATGCGTCACTCCGTACCGGTCAGCGCGACATTCTCCATCTTCAATTATATCAACGTCTCCCCATCCGTGCAGCTCAACGACAGGATGTACACAAGCAAGATCAAACGTCAGTGGGATCCACAGGCTTCAAGGGAGGTGCAAGATACTACATACGGCTTCTATAACATATTCGATTTCAATGCCTCCATGGCTTTCGACACAAAGCTTTATATGTTCTACCAGCCGTTGAAATTCCTCGGAGACAAGGTGCAGATGATTCGCCATGTCATAACCCCTACGGTTTCTTTCAACTGGTCGCCCGACTTCGGAAACCCTATGTGGGGAGCCTACGACTATTATGTCTATACGGATCAGGCCGGTAACGACCGCCGTGTGGATTATTCCTACTTCTCACATGGGATTTTCGGTGTGCCGGGACGTGGAAAAAGTGGATCGGTAAATGTAAATCTGGCCAATAACCTTGAGATGAAGGTCAAGGATGAAAGCGACTCCACCGGAGTCAGGAAGATATCTCTCATCGAGAGCCTCAACCTGAGTTCAAGTTATAATTTCGCTGCAGATTCCTGCCGCCTGAGTCCCCTGCAGACTTCAATAATGCTCCGTCTTGTGAAGAACTTCAACCTAAACCTCAGTGCCACCTGGGATCCTTACGTATATCGGGTGGTGAATGGCACTCCGAGGCAGGTGAACCGTTTCAGATGGCAGGAAGGGAGGGGTCTCTACAAGCTTTCATCGACAGGCACATCCTTCTCATACACATTTAACAACGATACATTCAAGAAAAAGAAGAAAAACGAGACAAATACCCGGAATCAGACCGAAGAGGATGAGGAGACTACTGAAGAAGACAGCTTCTCCAACAGGGCCCAGGCTCCGCGCAGAAGAGAAAAACAGGTGGAGGAGAATACCACAGACTATGATGGTTACGCAAAATGGGAGTGTCCGTGGAGTCTTTCTGTAAACTACTCTGTAAGCTACGGTTATGGAGCTTTCGACTATGAAAAGATGGACTGGAAAGGGAAATGGACTCAGAACCTGTCATTCAACGGAAATATACGTCCGACCAAAAACTGGAACTTCTCCTTTTCAGCCTCCTACAATTTCGACCTCAAGAAACTGGCATATATGAACTGCTCGATATCGAGAGACCTCCATTGCTTCACAATGACAGCCTCCTTTGTTCCTGTCGGCCCTTATAAATCTTACAATTTCCATATCTCCGTTAAGTCCTCCCTGCTGAAAGACCTCAAGTATGACAAACGCTCGCAGGGAAACAACAATATCCGCTGGTATTAATACCTATAATAATTTTATTTCCAATTATACAGTCCTTAAAATTATAAATTTAACTTATTATTTCTTGTAAGTTTCTAATCAGTTATAAGAGCATACAAAAAATTTTTTAGTATCTTCATTAATCCCACGGATATAAAATATATATACATATTTATATACAAATTTATATACATATAGGTGTAATATAAGTAGTTAATTGACTTAATCTTCACCATTCTTTATAGTATACTTATAAAGATTTATTACAGATCTCACCTTTATCAAATTGGGGATTATTGCAGATATTCCTATTTTTTTATACAACAGATTCTATTCAATAGCATATTACTATATTTATATATTTTTATGATTTTCTACTCAGCAAATTTATATTTTTTATAGATATTTTGGATATATTTTAAAAAGATTGTACATTTGCACAAAGTGTTGTCCGCAGAGGCCCGACACGGGACTGCGGGCGGGAGAAAAGTCGTAGAGACGACTTAACATATTGAAGCGTTACTTGCAACGCTCCTTCTTGGCTATCTGAAACCTGGAAAATTTCACATCACTGCCGAGAATGAGACAGCGGTAGACGCCAAAGTGGAGATGATAGTGATCCAAGCCATAGAGATTATGGCAAAGATCTAATTTCATATTCCGCGTGAGGCCTCTGCACTGTCCTTTCTGTAGTGATGGGCAATTCCAGGGCCTCAGATAGCAGAATGGGCAGAGAGTATGGTTCTCACGCTTTTGTTTTAATAATTTAAATACACCTTGAAGAGAGCCACGAGGGTAGTATCTCAACATGAAGAAACTACTATCACTTACAATTCTTTTATTCTTTCTTCTTCCCTTACATGGTAAGAAAACTGACGAGAGGCTTGCCCCTGAATATCAGATAGAAGGAGCCGGCATGACTTCCCAAAATGCTCAACAGGTAAAAATCATTGTTCTTTCCAATAAGAAGGACATATCTGATGCCGATCTGGAGAAAGCTGCGGTACATGGAATATTATTTAGAGACTATGATGATGAAACAAACGCAGGTTTTGGTAGTGTTGCATCACATAAGTCAATCTTAGATCCTACAGTTGAAGCTGAATATTCAGACTTTTTCAAATCATTTTTTTCAAGTGGGGATTATTCCAAATATGTTGAACTTGTGGGTGATACAAGACGCGTTGTAAAAGCCGGCAAACAATGGAAAATTTCTGCTA
Organism: uncultured Sangeribacter sp.; assembly: GCA_964499025.1. Classification (GTDB taxonomy): domain Bacteria; phylum Bacteroidota; class Bacteroidia; order Bacteroidales; family Muribaculaceae; genus Lepagella. Next base: position 16,493 of record CAZCJC010000027.1, on the reverse strand, counting down.
CAGTGAAAGTAAACTCCGCTGCGCTTAAGAAAATGCTTAAGAAGCAGGGTATGGTTAAAGATCTTGGTGGAGGATGGTGATGAAAAAAGATATAATAGCATACTTTACACTACTTATCCTATCGTTCTCGGCTCCATTATTTACCGCATCGTCACAAAACAACGAAGTCAAACGCATTCCGAAAATTAATGCTGATCATGTGCAGCAGACATATACAAATTACGACCGTGGATTTTGGATAACAGCCGAAGCAACGGGGGGATATTCATGTCGTATCTCTCACAAAAACGGAGCATTTACAGAACTATCGGCAACAGGTGGTTACCGTTTGAATGATTACCTAAGATTGGGTGTAGGATTTGGAGCAAGAATATATATTGCCAATCACAATCTTAGATATCGACATGAAATTTGGTCATTCCCTCTATTTTTCGATGTTAGAGGTAATTTTATTCGAACTGACAATCGGTCTGTAGTCCCATATTACTCATTGGATATCGGTGGTGCCTTCCGAGATGGATTCATGATCCGACCTACAGTAGGCTTAAGAATAGGACAGTCCCGTTCAGCAATGCTTGTCGGTTTAAGCTACCTTGGTCAGGAAACAAAATCTTTCAGAATAGCAGATAATTCAGAGAAGGTTCCATTTAATACTTTTTTAAACTTCATATGCCTTCGAATTGGATATGAGTTTTAAGACTAATAGTTTGAAATTTCAACCCATTAATAATTTAGCTACACTATTATGAAACGGTTTACAATTTATATTTTTCTGATAACAATTATCCTTTTCACTGGAATTAGCAGTTGTAGAAGCACTCAGAAAATTTCAGATTCATATTCAAACTACAAATTTGAGACATCTATTGTAGCGACTTCCCCCTCCGGTATGGTAACGGTGCGAACTTGGGGAACAGGTCCGGATAAGGACAGCGCTATAAGAGAAGCTCTCAAAAACGCGGTTGCAGATATGATCTTCAAAGGAATAAAAGGGGGAGGCAATAATTATACGACACAGCCCATAGTCACAGAAGTTAACGCCCGAGAACGCTATGCAAACTACTTTGATCCTTTCTTTGCAACAAACGGAGAATATAAAAAATTCGTTACTGAAACTTCTAAAAAAGATGGCTCTCGGACTGAGTCTAAAAGTGCCGGACGCGTAATGTATGGAATCACAGCTACAATAGATCGTTCAGCACTTGTATCCCAGCTCAAAGAAGACGGTATTATTAACAGGACAAAATAACATCTACCAACAACATATTATAATTCAAAATATATGAAACTTTTCAAATACGCACTATCACTAATCGTTGCTCTCTCAGCGGCATCATCAGCTTTCGGAGGAGCACCTCCAACTGTAATGTTTCTTCCTGATAAAACATGGTGCAATGCAAACAATTACGTTGACAGAATAGAGAAAAACGGTAGAACCCGCGTGATGGAAAAATATGATGAAGCATTCCTCAACCCTGATCTTAAAAATGTAATCGTCCAACTGAATGGTCTAATGAAAGACAATGGTCTACCTGCAAAAGATTATGGAGCCACATCGGAAATTGATGATGAAGAGGAGATGGAAGAGGCCGCTTATGCGGAAGATTCTCAATCCGGAGGTGATATGGCAGAGACCACCTATGAAGCGCTTCTAAGTAAGCTTCGTCCGGACATAATTATCAAAATTGGATGGGACGTCAACAAAGTTGGTTTCAATTATACTTTATCCTATCGTCTTGAAGCACTTGATTCATATTCGGGAAAGAGTATCGCTCAGGTTACTGCAGAAACACCCTCATTAAAAACTACAATCCCTGTTGCAGCTGCACTTAAAAATGCTGCAACTGAACATATGAGTGCTTTTGTCTCCCGCTTGCAGGATCATTTTGATGACCTTCAGGAAAATGGACGCGAAATAACAGTTGCATGTAGAATTGGAGATAATGGAAGCGGAATTAATATGAATTCAGATTTTGATGGCAAGGAATTGTCAACAATTATCTCGGACTGGATGAATGACAACACCGTAAATCACGTATATAGCACACGTAACTCGAGCCGTAATCGCATGAGTTTCGAACAAGTCCGTATCCCATTTAAGGATCCCAATGGCAGAGTTATGCAGGCAAAAGAATTTGTTGATCAACTTAAGCGATATCTAAACTCTACCTATGGTCTCAAATCGGAAAATACTACTAAGGGTCTTGGTTCAGGAAGGCTCTATGACTTATGTAAATAAAATAGATTGAAGACATGAACAGAAAATTATATATTGCGAACTTAATTGTTATACTATGTCTATGCTTCTCATTAAAAGCTCAAAATGAATGTAGTCTTGACATATCAATTGCAAATATAACAAAAGGAGATGTTGTACCCGAAGCAATTAATTCCAAACTTGAAGGAAAACTGACTCAGGTTCTGGGACGAGCAGGTATTGTGACAGCCCCATATGACAGCAGGTTCTTTATTGCCGGACGCTTCGATGACGCAATAAACGATATCACGGGTGGACCATCACCTAAAACATACGTAAAGACCACTCTAACTCTTTATGTGGGGGATGCCGACGAGCAAAAGGTTTTTGCGTCTAAATCTTTTGAAATAAGTGGTGTTGGAGCTACTGAACAGCAGGCATATACAAAAGCGTTGAATAAGCTCAATCTCTCAAATAAAGATCTTGATGAATTTATCACCACAGCCCATAAAAGGATCATAGATTTTTATGATTCCCATTATAATGAATATCTAACTAAAGCAAAAGAAGCTTTAGCAAACCGTAACTATGACGAAGCGATGTACTATGCAGCTACCATTCCTTCATGCTGCAAGGGTTATTCTCAAGCACACTCGTTAATAATGGGAATAAGTGAAGATCGGATTAATTACGATGGTAATCAACTTCTTGCTAAAGCTAAAGCGGCTTGGGCAGCAGATCCCTCAGCTAAAGGAGCAGCAGAAGCTCATAAATATCTTACTCAGATAGACCCTTCAGCTTCATGCGCCAAAGAAGCCCAGACTCTTAGCCAGACAATATCAAAAACAACTCAAAAGCAATGGGAATTTGAGAATGTCACTAAATACAACAATTCCGTCGCGCTAGAGAAAGAACGAATACGCGCCGCAAAAGAAGTGGGTGTGGCATGGGCAAAGAGTCGCCCTAAAATAGTAAACAGATATGTATTTTTAAGACGATATTGATTAATAATCATTTAAATTATGAAACTAAATTACATCATGGGTTGTGCTCTCCTTTTAATGGGCACATCTGGTTATGCCGCAAAAACAGTTGCAACAGATTCTTTAGTAAACAATTTCAAACGTAGCTCTCTCTACACATTGATTTTGAGTTCAGATGCTCAAAATAAGTATTACGAGGATGAAACAAAAAATGGAGAAGGAGCAAGCGAATTAATGTCAATTGCTAAATCCTTAGCTAAAACTGATCAAAAAAAAGCTGCCAATGATTCAGCGTCAGGCTCGATCTTCTCCTTGCCTGCAAAAATTTTCCCTACAATAGCAATCCCAAATCAGTTTAATGACCACAACCTTCAATGGAGAGTATTGGATTTTGACGCGCTAAAAAAAGAGGTCTCTGCTGAAGATCTGGAGAAATACGCTCCTAAAAAGAAAAAAGGCGGTGGACTTGGTAAATTTGCAAAAAGTGCTGCAGGAATGAATACACAAGGTGACGATATAAACGCAGATTTTGATAAGTATGCCCCTGCTGTCCTTAATAACTTCTTTTCTACAAACCATGTTCCTGAAGAAATAATAGCAAAATGGTATGCATATAACCCCAACAATGACCAACATTGGAGTGATGCTATAGTTCTCGAACGAGGAGAGTATAATTTCACGCCGGAGGAAATTGCAAAAGCTGCCACAGATCTTTCCCTAAGATCAAAAATTGATCAGACAGCGTTCGATCTTATTGGAAATACATATGTATTAGCTGTCAATCTTCGTTTCCGTTCATATCAGGCAATAGTAGCAGAAGCTGCACGTTTAGCTGAGGCTGCGGGTTCACAATTTGGAGGCATTGGTAGTTTAGCATCAAAAGTTGCTTCTGCCGGTGCGAGCGCAGCTGCGGGCGATGGATATACAGTTCAGGCTATCAGCGACCTCTATCGTTTGAAATGGAATGATGATATAAACCAGAAATTTGCTGTTGATATATTTGAAAAAAACGGAACCCTTCAGGATTTAATTGATCTAGGAATATGTGAACTTGAATACGTAGGTTCAGAGAAATCTTCAAGTAATATCCGTCAGAGCTTATTTTCTGACAAACCGATAAGTTCTCTCGTAACACGTGCCACTGCACGCGCCATTGACGAAGCGATCATTAAACTTCAGAACAATCATGAAGAATTCCGTACCGTATTCCCAATTATTGGTGGTGATGGAACAACAATCTATGCAGCTATCGGTACTAAAGAAGGTCTCGGTGAAAAAGATGAATACGAAATCCTTGAGGCAAATGAAGACAAAAATGGCAAAATTACCTATAAATCAGTCGGTACTGTAAAACCTGTAAAAGGTAAAATCTGGAATAATGCATATGGAGCCCTTGAAGAAGTAGAAGAGAACTCTAAAGCAAGTGATGCTGACCGCGCAGCAGTAAACTATGGTCATTCAGAATTCGCAGGAAAGAAAGGTGATTATACAGGATATTATCTGCGCTTAAAGAAGAAAAAATAATTTTGATACTTAACCAGAACACTTAATCAAGAGGTTGCAGCTATATATGAAGCTGCAACCTTTTTTTGTAAAGTATCGATTAAGATTTATTAAGTAAGTTTAAGAAATTAGCTAATAGTCATTTTTGGATTTGAGCGGATGGAGGTGTTTCATGAGAAAAGGAGCGTAGCAGGCTTTACGACTAAACGAAAGGTACAAATAGACCTTTCAAAAACAAAAATAACATTAGCTTATGATTTTAAGCTTATGATTGTAATAATATATACAAATTTTGAAAACTTACTTAACTCCAATCAATTGATACTAAATGCTGTTTTATGACTCTTTGTTATAACAATAAATTATTATTAATATAGAAGAACACCGTTTTTATTATCAAATGCTTATCCGATTCTCGGTTTTTTTTATTAATTTTGTGAAAATTTGGCAAACATGGCACATTCTCTTCTAAGCCTCCTCGAGCAGCTTCAGTCGAAAGTCTCGGCCCTGCAGCAGGACAATAATATGCTGAGGAAGAGAAACCGTGAACTGGAGCTTCTCAATGCGGAGCTTCTTGAAAAAGAGGCGGAAGCGGAAAAAAGGCGTGATAAAGCCATCCTCGATGCGGAATACCTTTCGGTTTCCCACAGGCTCGCAGAAAGCCCCGACACAGTGATAGATGCCCGCAGAATGATTGCCGGATTGATCAGAAACATCGACCGATGCATCGAAATGCTCAAGGAATGATGAAAGATCAGGATAAGATTAATATGGAAATCATCATAGGCGGTGAGCCAATACAGCTCATTGTCCCCTTTCAAGACCAGGAACTAACCCGCTCTCTGGAGGATGAGATTAATCAGCTCTATTCCCAATGGAGACACTCTTTTCCCAAGAAGACAGAGAAAGGTCTGCTGGCTATGATTGTTTATAGATATGCCTTGAAATTCCGTCAGCTTACGCTGGAATACCAGCAAGCGGAAAGAAAGGCAGAGGAATGCCTCGACATGATCGGGGACCCTCTTGAAAATTCATAATCCTTACCCCTGAATTATTTCCCATTCCCGAGTGATTCGACATCGTGAGATGATCGGATGCATCATTGCGTCCCTATGATTGGCTTTGAAAACGAGATTAATAATTATAAAAAAATAATAATAACCCGACATACCAATGGAAACAGCGATATGGATAATAATTGCAGTGGCTGCAGCTATCATAGGATATGCTGTGGCTGCCATAAGCAGTAAGAAAAACGCCAATTCCCGCGCCAACACAATCATCGATGAGGCTAAACGGGAAGCGGAAGTGATAAAGGAGAAGAGGATTCTTCAGGCAAAAGAGGAGGAGATGAAGATACTCGGCGACGCAGACAGAGTGGCCGGACAGCGTCTCCAGAAAGCCCAGGCAGCTGAGGCCCGCAACAAGCAACGCGAGATGCAGCTCAACCAGCAGCAGAGCGAGAATGCACGCAAAAAGAAGGAACTCGACAACCTTAAAGGAAACCTTGACAACCGTGAGGCCCTGCTTGAGACTCGTCGCGCTGAAGTGGACCACCTCCACCGCCAGGTCACCGATGAACTTGAACGTGTTTCCGGACTTTCAGCAGAAGAGGCTAAGGAGAAACTTGTGGAGTCGCTTAAGGATGAAGCAAAGACAGCAGCAGCCGGCTATATCAACGACATAATGGACGACGCGCGCATGACAGCCACAAAAGAGGCTAAAAGGATAGTAATCCAGTCGATCCAGAGAGTGGCTACTGAAACGGCTGTTGAAAATTCCGTAACTGTCTTCCATATTGACAATGATGAGATCAAGGGGCGCATAATCGGTCGCGAAGGCCGTAATATCAGGGCTCTTGAAGCAGCAACAGGAATAGAGATAATTGTCGATGACACCCCTGAGGCAATCGTATTGTCTGGGTTTGACCCTGTTCGCCGCGAGATAGCTCGTCTCGCCCTGCATCAGCTTGTGGTGGATGGTCGTATCCATCCGGCACGCATCGAGGAGGTTGTGGCAAAAGTCCGCAAGCAGGTTGAGGAGGAGATCATCGAAACCGGTAAGCGAACCGCAATCGACCTCGGAATTCATGGCCTCCACCCGGAGCTTATCCGGATGGTCGGAAAGATGAAATACCGCTCATCATATGGTCAGAACCTTCTCCAGCACTCACGTGAGACGGCAAATCTATGTGCGGTGATGGCCTCCGAACTCGGTCTCAACCCCAAGAAGGCTCGCCGTGCCGGTCTGCTCCACGATATTGGTAAGGTGCCCGATGATGAGCCCGAACTTCCTCACGCTCTCTTCGGAATGAAGCTTGCTGAAAAATTCAAAGAGAAACCTGAAATCTGCAACGCAATCGGGGCTCACCATGATGAGGTGGAGATGACCTCCCTGCTCGCCCCCATCGTGCAGGTGTGCGATGCAATATCCGGAGCGCGTCCCGGTGCCCGCCGCGAGATTGTAGAGGCTTACATCAAACGACTCAACGATCTCGAACAGCTTGCACTCTCATATCCGGGTGTGGTAAAGACATACGCTATCCAGGCAGGCCGCGAGTTGCGAGTGATTGTCGGTGCCGACAAGATCACCGATGAGGAGACCGAAAAGCTGTCGGCTGAGATTGCCAAGAAAATTCAGGATGAGCTCACTTATCCGGGACAGGTGAAGATTACAGTGATACGCGAAACACGCGCCGTAAGCTTTGCCAAATAATAACCACTTTACAGATCATAGATTTTGGACACTACAGACAATATAGCCAAGAATTTCGGCAGCCGGTGTCCCCGCGGTAAACTCTTCGCCACAAACTGGCTGGAAGGTATTTCATCCCTGCATGATTTCGATCTTGTAGAGGTGGTGTTTAAAAACACCCGCTCTGGATTCTATGCCAACACCAACCGTCTCGATCTGAAAATCGGGGATATGGTGGCTGTCGAGGGGGCACCCGGACACGACATCGGCCGCGTTTCCATGATCGGCCGTCTCGTGCGGTTAAAAATGAAGAAAGCGAACGTAAGCCTTGATGCCGATCATAAGAAGGTGTTCAGGCTCGCCACTCCCAGCGACCTCGAAAAGTATAAGGAGGCCTGCTCACGGGAGGATGATACGATGATTCGCGCCAGAAAGATCGCGGAGGAACTCGGCCTCAATATGAAGATCGGAGATGTGGAGTATCAGGGCGACGGAGGAAAGGCAATATTCTATTATATCGCCGATGAACGTGTAGACTTCAGAAAACTGATCCGCATTCTTGCCGACACTTTCAAGGTGCGCATAGAGATGAAACAGATCGGAGCGCGCCAGGAGGCCGGACGGATCGGAGGAATCGGCCCATGCGGGCGCCCATTGTGCTGCTCAAGCTGGATGACTCATTTCGTTTCTGTCGGCACCGGAGCAGCCCGTACCCAGGATCTTTCTATGAATCCTCAGAAACTTGCCGGCCAATGCGCAAAACTGAAATGCTGCCTTAATTTTGAGATTGACTCATATAGCGAGGCCCATAAGAAGTTGCCTCCTAAGGATGCCGTGCTCGAAACCAAGGATGGCCTCTTCTATTATTTCAAGCCTGACATTCTTGCCCGCAAGATCACATACTCTACCGACAAATCCATTCCCGCAAACCTTGTCACAATTGATGCTTCCCGTGCTTTTGAGATCATTGCCCTCAACAAGCAGGGAATAAAGGTTGACTCTCTTGAAGCCGACTCCGGGAAAGATAAGAACCGCAAGGAATATGTCGACCTTGTTGAGCAGGAAAGCCTAACACGTTTCGACTCCTCAAAGAAGAAAAAGAAAAAGAGAGGGGGCGATTCAGCAAAAGAGGAACTGCGGGAGGATAAGAATCAAGGCAAACAGAACCGGGAACCTAAACGCGACAACCGCGACAACAAAAGGGATAAATCCAAAAACGCGAACGATAACCGTCAGAATCCTCAACGGAATGAGGGCAACAAGTCGACCGAACGTAAAGGAAATCAGAAGCAGGATGAGCATCGCCAGTCGCGGAGGCCACAACGTTCAAAGAATAATTCGGCCAACCAGGGAGGGGTAAACGAGAATGGGGCTAAGAAAAGTGATTGAAATCATCCCGATAGCCCTGTCGGCATGCCTGGTTATGTCGGCTGCCTGCAGGAGGGTTGACAATGTGGCTTATGCCGATTTCGAGAATTTCGGTTCTGAAGGATGGGATCCGGCTCTTCCGCTCCCTTTCGTGCCCTGGCCTATGGATTCAATCGTGAATCCGGGTGACAAATTCGATCTGGTGCTCACAGTACGCTATTCTCCACGCTCCTCAATATCTCAGATACCCATCGAAATATGCGAAGAGGATGAGAACGGTGTCTTTGCTAAAACGCGCTTCACTCTTAACCTCCGCGACAATAAAGGGGATCCTCGCGGAAAAAAGGGAATATCCCTATATGAATTCTCAGATACGCTCCGCAGGAATTTCTCAATCCCCGACGGATACATGATAGAACTCCAGTCGCTTTCTCCTGTAGAGGCCACTTACGGCCTTAACAGCATCGGGTTCTCCCTGCTTGAAAGCGGAACAAGGGGTAAACTACAAAAAATCTTTTAACTTCAATGAGCTCGACAACCATACCCTTACTTACCAAGGAGCTTGAGTCAGAATTCCAACTCCGCACAGACAAGGTGAGAGAGAAAATGATAGAGGCTGGTACAGATGCTATCCTCATAGGATCCTCGGTGAATATTTTCTATATGAGCGGAGCTGTTTTCAGGGGATACATCTATATTTCCACCAACACATCTCCACTCTTCTTCCTTATTCCCCCGAGCGAAACGGAGAAGATGGAAAATATCATCCCGATACGCAAACCTGAACAGATAGCGGAGAAACTTTCCGAACAAGGTATCAGTATCCCCCGGAAAATAGGATTTGAATTCGCAGACCTCTCCTATTCAGATATCGAACGCCTCAAAGGCTGCTTCCCGGCTTCTGAAGCTACCGACGCCTCCTCAATTATGCGGAAGGCAAGGATGGTCAAGACAGATCATGAAATCGGGAAAATGAGAGAGGATGGTGTGCGCCAGGCGATGGTGTATTCAAAGATTCACCGTTGCTATCACGAGGACATGACCGACCTTGAGTTTCAGATCGAAATTGAAAGGATACTTCGGCTCGAAGGATGTCTTGGGATCCTTCGCACTGCCGGCAGCCGGATGGAACTCAATATGGGTTCCGTATTGAATGGCGACAATGCCGACAATCCATCACCTTATGACTTCTCTATGGGCGGACGCGGTGTAGATCCTTCACTCCCGGTGGGGGCCGATGGACTCACAATGCGCCCGGGCACTGCCGTGATGGTGGATATGAACGGGGGATTCAACGGATACCAGACAGACATGACCCGCTGCTGGATGATCGGAGAAGTCGAACAATTGGCTGTCAAGGCTCACGAATGCTCGCGGGCAATACTCCGCCACCTTGAAAAGATCGGCACACCCGGCACGCCGGTGGCCCTACTTTACAATGAGGCAATGGAAATGGCAAAACAGGAGGGGCTGCATGATTATTTCATGGGTCATCATCATAAGGTCTCATTCATCGGTCACGGTGTAGGAATCGAACTCAACGAACAGCCTGTGGTCATGGCAAAAAGCCGCGATATTCTGGCTAAGGACATGACGATAGCCCTTGAACCAAAATTCGTTATCCCCCATGTTGGCGCAGTTGGCGTCGAGAACACATATCGTGTCGGAGATGAGGGGCTTGAAAATCTCACCTCTTTCAAGGAAGAACTTACCCAGTTGTGAATATTGCTGAAGAATTGAAATTGCCGGTATTCCGGCAGATTGGAAACGTGGCCGACGAGATGGGTCGCGAAGTATATGTTGTTGGAGGCTACGTCCGCGACATATTCCTGCACAGACATTCATCTGATCTTGATTTCGTGACAATAGGAAGCGGAATCCAGCTCGCCGAAAAAGTTGCTGAGCGTCTCGGACGAAAAAAAGGTCTCAGCGTATATGCCAACTATGGGACAGCTCAGGTAAAAGCCGGAGATCTTGAACTTGAATTCGTAGGCGCGCGTAAAGAATCCTATTCCCGTGACAGCCGTAACCCTATCGTGGAGGATGGCACTCTGGAGGATGATCAGAACCGACGAGATTTCACAATCAACGCAATGGCTGTCAGCCTGAATGAATCGCGTTTCGGAGAACTGGTGGATCCTTTTGACGGAATGAAGGATCTGAGCGAAAGGATAATTCGCACCCCGCTCGATCCGGATATCACTTTCTCCGATGATCCGCTCCGCATGATGCGTGCAATCAGATTCGCGACTCAGCTTGACTTCGAGATCCTGCCGGAAACCTTCGATGCTATCCGCAGAAACCGTGAAAGAATCGCGATTATCACCAAAGAACGCATCAACGACGAGCTGTCAAAGATAATGCGTTCGCCGATTCCATCCAAAGGCTTCAAACTTCTTGATGAATCCGGGCTGCTTGAACTTATCTTCCCATCTATCTGCACTTTGAAAGGGGTTGAGACAAAGGAGGGGAAAGGACACAAGGATAATTTTTATCACACGCTCCAGGTGGTAGACAATGTAGCCGCAAAAAGTGATAACGAGTGGCTCCGATGGGCCGCACTTTTCCATGATATAGGCAAACCCGCCACTAAACGATATGATGCCAAGTTAGGCTGGACCTTCCACAATCACAACTTCATCGGAGAGAAAATGATTCCGCGGATCTTCAAGCAGATGAAACTACCTCTGAATGAGAAAATGAAATATGTGGCAAAACTGGTTGGGCTTCATATGCGGCCACAGTCGGTTGGCGAAGAGGGCGTTTCAGATTCAGGTGTGCGCCGTCTGATCACTGATGCCGGAGAGGATCTTGAAGATCTTATGATGCTTGCAGAAGCAGACATCACATCAAAAAATCCGGCAAAGGTAAGACGTCAGCTTGCCGGATTTGCAAAACTCAGGGAGAGGATGAGCGAGATAAATGATGCGGATGCACTCAGGAATTGGAAAGCACCCGTCGACGGACACGAAATCATGGAATATTTCAAGATTCCACCGTCATCTGTCATTAAGGAGATCAAGGATGCCGTAAAAGAAGCTATCCTTGAGGGAGAGATCCCATACACCCACGATGATGCTTGGGAATACATACTCCGCATCGCCCCTGGAATACTCCAAAGTGAGAATGAGCAGTGAGTAATGATCGGCTGACAATTATTAATCAATAATTGTTTCTGGAATTCTCCGCCATATCTTCCCGACCCTTCCACCATATCCGAGCCTACTTCCCCGGCACCCACACCTAAAAGCTTCTTCGCCTAACTCCTCAGCATATTTACCGGCCACCGCTAAACGGCAGGAGGTTATGTCAGAATTCAAAATTGCAGGGACATGCCTTTGGCATGTTTCAAGGATAGAGAGATGTAGGGATGCATCATGGTGTATCCCTCACCAAATATGAAATGACACATCGCAAAGCGATGTCCCGATGTTTAGTTGAATTACAGATTTCCCCATACCTACAATTTTAATAAGATTTATTCCGCAAATTTTAAAGAGATGCCTAAGCGGTTTATATGGTCGCGCAAGGTTGGATTAGAGAGTGATGAGAAGATGTTGAGATCTACCATATAAGGCAACGCAGAATCCTCAAATTTCATCATCAAACCCACAAGATCAGAATGAGTTATATTCTTTCCAATCAAAGTTAAATCAATGTCTGAAAACGGCTTCCAATTTCCTTTTGCCCTTGAACCATACAACACCACATCTTCCACCGCTGCATTGGAAAACAGAATCTCTTTAATAAGGGCTATATCCTTTTCTTTCAAGCACGTCAACTTCTCCAGTTCATTGCTATCCATACTTTACCGGGCACTTTCGATCATATATTTTTCAAAAGCTACAAACAGAGGGATATAAACCTCTCTGACATTGTCATATATTATGCCGGCTTCAGTCTCATCATAGGCATGGCTTGTGATGTTGCGATCGGTGATTGAATTCAGCCAGCGTTCATCAGATATTATGCTAAGCTTCAGAGCGTTTCGGAAGGCATCTCTCGAACCGGTGATCCCCTCTATGCCCTGATATTCCATATAATCTTTCATCACTTTCCATGCGAGTTCCTGCGTAAATTCAAACCGATGCAATAACCCCTCCTTCAGAAGTTGCAGCTCCGCTTCACGAATCTGGCCACCAAGTGCTTCGCCTATAATGTATTCAGCCTCCGAGAGCCTTTTCAAAGCACTACGGAAATTCTGAAATCTATGTCTCCACCTTACATCTAACGCCTCTGCCATATTGCTTATCTAAATTCGTTACGCAAAAATACTAAATATTTTGCTAAGGTCTTTGTGGTTAGGTATTTTTTTTGTAATTTTGCGAGCCGATTATATCCAGTTTAATTGGCCGCAAGATAGGACGCAGTTGGTTTTGGCCGACCAACACTCTGATTCTGCGGCATTTATAACACATTAATTAATCATTAAAGTTAAAAGTGGATACTTTAAGCTATAAGACATTATCAGCCACCCCCGAGACAATTGTCAAGAATTGGGTGGTTATTGACGCAACCGACCAAGTGCTCGGCCGTCTCTGCTCAGTAGTTGCCAAGATCCTTCGTGGCAAAAACAAACCTGATTTCACCCCTAACCTTGACTGCGGTGACAATGTAATCATCATCAACGCAGACAAAGTTATCCTTAACGGTGACAAAATGACCAAGCGTGAATATCTCCGCTACACCGGCTATCCCGGTGGACAGCGCAGCTATACCCCCGCCGACCTCATGGAGAAATCATTCAAGAAGACCGTTAAAGCTGGTCGTCACCCTCTCTTCATCAAGGTTGTAAAGGGTATGCTTCCCAAAACAAAGCTTGGCGCAGCACAGCTCCGTAATCTCTACGTTTACAACGGCAGCGAACATCCATTTGCCGATGTTAACGCAACAGTTATCGACATCAATAAAATGAAATAAGAAAGAAGATGGAAAAAGTTAATGCAATTGGCCGCCGTAAAGCAGCCGTAGCTCGAGTTTATCTCACCGAGGGTACCGGTAATATCATTATCGACAAGCGTCCTCTCGACGTATACTTCCCCTCTTCGATTCTTCAGTATATCGTTAAGCAGCCTCTCAACACTCTTGATTGCGCTGAGAAATACGACATTTACGCTCATATCGACGGTGGCGGTTACAAAGGACAGTCTGAGGCTCTTCGTCTCGCAATCGCTCGCGCGCTTGTTAAAATCAATCCTGAGGACAAACCTGCCCTTCGTGCAGAAGGCTTCATGACTCGCGACCCCCGTGCCGTAGAGCGTAAGAAACCGGGTCGTCCCAAAGCTCGCAAACGCTTCCAGTTCTCCAAGCGTTAATATCGGCTTTGTTTTCAGATTGCAGACCTGGCAATCTGTCAAAAGAGTTTGACCTAACCAGTAGGTCCAAAACCTAAGGCCTAAAGCCTTAAACCAAACAAGTGTTTAGTATCTAAATCCTCGAGATGGACACGTTCCCTACTCCCGGATTGTATTAAAAAAGAACGTAAACAAATTTAAATTTAAAAGATGGCAACACCAACTTTTGACCAGCTCCTCGAAGCAGGATGTCATTTCGGTCACCTCAAACGTAAATGGAATCCCGCTATGGCTCCTTATATCTTCATGGAGCGCAATGGTATCCACATCATAGACCTTTATAAAACGGCAGCCAAAATCGAAGAGGCAGCTGCAGCTCTCAAGCAGATCGCTAAGAGCGGCAAGAAAGTTCTCTTCGTGGCTACAAAGAAACAGGCCAAAGAGACTATCGCTGACAAAGCTAAATCAGTAAACATGCCTTACGTGATTGAGCGCTGGCCCGGCGGTATGCTCACCAACTTCCCCACAATCCGCAAGGCTGTGAAGAAGATGTCGACTATCGACAAGATGGAAAAGGATGGAACATTCGACAACCTTTCCAAACGCGAGAAACTTCAGATTCGTCGTCAGCGTGAGAAACTTGAGAAGAACCTCGGTTCAATCGCAGATCTCGGTCGCCTTCCTTCTGCCCTTTTCGTGGTAGACGTAATGAAGGAGCACATCGCAGTTGCTGAGGCTAAACGTCTTGGTATACCCGTATTCGCAATCGTTGATACAAACTCCAACCCGGAGGATATCGATTTCGTAATCCCCGCAAACGATGACGCTTCAAAGAGTATCGAAGTGATCCTTGACGCTGTATGCGCAGCTATGGCAGAAGGCCTTGAGGAGCGCAAGATTGAAAAGATTGATGCTCCCGAGGATAAAGAGGAGGGTGAGGCAGCAGCTCCCGGCAAACGCCGTCGCGTACGCCGCAATGAAGAGCGTGCAGCAGCTCCCGCAGCTGAGGTTGAGGTAAAAGAGGAAGTTAAAGAGGAGACAGCTCCCGAAGCTTAATCCTAATCCTTAAATGTCTTTAAGGACCTTTTGACCTTGAGGCCTTAAGGTCCTTAACTTTTTTATAGTTCAGAACAGACTAAACATATACACACTATGGCAGTTAGCATAGAAGATATCAAGAAATTGCGTAATATGACCGGCGCAGGTATGATGGATTGCAAGAACGCTCTCGCTGAGACCGATGGAGATATCCAGGCAGCAATCGAGATCATCCGTAAGAAAGGTCAGGCTGTAGCCGCAAAACGTGAGGACCGTCAGGCTTCTGAGGGTTGCGTACTTTCAGCTACGAAAGAGGGCTTCGCAGCAATCGTGGCTCTCAAATGCGAAACAGACTTCGTAGCTAAGAACGAATCTTTCCGCGCTCTTACAAAAACTATCCTTGACGCAGCTGTAGCAGCCGGCGCCAAGACTCTCGATGAGGTTAAAGCCATCAAACTTGATGACAACCGCACAATCGAGGAGCATATCACAGATGAGATCGGCAAGACAGGTGAGAAGATGGAGCTCGGCGCTTATGAGTGCATTGAAGCAGCTTCTGTGGCAGCTTACGATCATCTCGGCAATAAACTTGCCACTATCGTAGGTTTCAACCTTCCCGGTGTATCCGCTGAAGTTGGCAAGGAGGTTGCAATGCAGGTAGCTGCAATGAATCCTGTAGCTGTTAACCGCGAGGCTGTGCCTGCAGCTGTTATTGAGGAGGAGAAGAACGTTGCTATTGAGAAAACCAAGACTGAGCAGGTTCGTAAAGCTGTTGAGGCAGCTCTCAAGAAAGCCGGTTTCAATCCCAACCACTTCGACAGCGATGATCACATCGCATCCAACATCACAAAGGGTTGGATCACAGAGGAAGATGCAGCCAAGGCTCGCGAGATCATGGCAGACGCAGCTGAGAAGAAAGCAGCTAACCTTCCCCAGCAGATGATCGACAACATCGTAAACGGCCGTATCAACAAATACTATAAGGAGAACGTACTTCTTGAGCAGGAATATCACCGTGACGCTACTGTCACTGTAGGCCAGTATCTCGACAAGGAGATGAAAGGTCTCGTAGCAGTTGAGTTCAAGCGTGTAAATCTCAACCAGGACTAATCCGAAGAAATTTATATAGATAACGAGACTGCCTAACTTTTGATAGTTAGGCAGTCTCAGTTTTATTTAGGGGGTGTGTCACATCTAAATTTTTGCTCATCCCCCTTAAGGGCGTCAGAATTGGCCAGATGCACCGCTATTTCGACGTTGGAGGGTTCCGAGAAAAATAAGGATGAGGGCTACATAATATGAAATCATGATATAGAGACCGGCATGCGGAATATGCTCGGTGAATTTATTCCAGGCGATGGTAAAATCTGATATCAGGAAAATTATGCACCCTATCATGGCAACATATTTCTTAAG
>CAZCJC010000026.1:0-38199 GCA_964499025.1 uncultured Sangeribacter sp. | reverse complement strand
TGTAGGATACACGTACTTACAAACATTTCATCCTACTTTTTTACAATTAGGCCAATAATGATCGTCATTCATATATTAAAAAAAGCCGGAAACCTTAATGGCCTCCGGCTCCCTCAGGGTGTGACACCCTTATTTTTTCACTTTGTCCACTATAGCCTTGAATGCTGCGGGATTGTTCATTGCGAGCTCAGCGAGAACCTTGCGGTTGATCTCGATTCCTGCCTTATGGATAAGGCCCATGAGCATTGAGTAGGAAAGACCCTCCTGACGTGCAGCCGCATTTATACGCTGGATCCAGAGAGCGCGGAAGTCACGCTTTTTCTGCTTGCGGTCGCGGTAAGCGTAAGTAAGACCCTTCTCCCAAGTATTCTTGGCTACGGTCCACACATTACGACGGCTTCCATAATAACCGCGGGTAAGTTTCAGGATTTTCTTTCTTTTAGCTCGTGAAGCTACGTGATTTACTGATCTTGGCATCTTTTTTTGATTTTTTGAATGTCAGCGGCAATTCTATGCACTTGCGGAGCTGGGCATTCGGTTAATAAAAAATTGATAAAAGTAAATTTCTACTCGGAAACAGATTAACGAAGGTTGAGAAGCTCGCGAACCTGCTTGACGTTTGTACTCTCAACAAGTGTTGTGTGATCGAGATTTCTCTTACGTTTTTTGCTCTTCTTAGTCAGGATATGGCTATGATAAGCATGTTTCCTTTTGATTTTCCCTGTGCCGGTCAAAGCGAAGCGCTTCTTCGCAGCGGCATTGGTCTTTACTTTAGGCATTGTTGTGAAAATTTAGTTGTTTAAAAATTTACCTCGGCACTGAGTGCCTACGGTCTCTATATATTTATCTCTTTTTATCCTGAAAAATGATCAAAATTACTCCTTTACATCAGCATGTTTCTCAGAGGCGTTATTGCCTTCACCCTTGCTTTTCTTGGAGTCATCCTTCTTGGCGGGAGCCTTCAGAGGCGTCAGCATTATGGTCATCCTTTTCCCTTCAAGCACCGGCATCATCTCCACCTTACCATATTCCTCAAGGTCGTTGGCGAAACGGAGGAGGAGAACCTCTCCTTGCTCCTTGAACAGGATGGAACGGCCACGGAAGAAAACATAAGCCTTCACTTTCGAACCCTCCTTAAGGAAGCCCATTGCATGCTTGAGCTTGAAGTTATAGTCATGATCATCAGTCTGAGGACCGAATCTGATCTCTTTTACAACCACCTTGGCCGCTTTGGCTTTCTGCTCCTTCTGACGCTTCTTCTGCTGATAGAGGAACTTCTGATAGTCGAGGATGCGGCATACAGGCGGCTCGGCGTTGGGCGAAATCTCAATGAGATCGAGCTCCATCTGCTCGGCGATGCGACGCGCTTTCTCAATGGGATATATACCCTGCTCTACGTTATCGCCTACCAGTCGCACTTCGCGTGCGCGGATCTGCTCGTTAATCACATAGGGGTCGCGGCCATTTCGATCATTCCCTCGGGATGGGCGCTGACCCGGACGCGGTTTCGGACCGGCTCCAATCGGACGGCGCGGACCGCTGAATTGTGGTTTTTTCTCCATTCAGTTTTTGCCTGTTTTCTTTATCTTTCTGTCATCGCTGCCACTTCGGCGTTGATTTCTTCTGCAAAGTTAATGATTTTCATCGTACCTTTATCACCTTCGCCCTGTTTTCTTACAGAAACTTCATCATTTTGGGCCTCTTTTTCACCCACAATGAGCAAATAAGGTATTTTTTTCAGCTCATTGTCGCGAATCTTCTTCCCTATCTTTTCATTTCTGTCATCTACGATGGCGCGAACTCCTGCCTTGTCAAGCTCCTTTACTACTCGGCGAGCATAGTCATTGAATTTCTCGCTGATAGGAAGAACGACACATTGTTCAGGGATAAGCCACAACGGCAATTTGCCCGCCGTATGCTCAAGAAGGACTGCTACAAAGCGTTCCATTGACCCGAAGGGAGCCCGGTGAATCATCACGGGACGATGTTTCTGGTTGTCGGCACCGGTGTATTCAAGCTCGAAACGCTCCGGAAGATTATAATCCACCTGGATGGTTCCCAACTGCCAACGGCGTCCGATGGCATCCTTTACCATGAAGTCGAGTTTCGGCCCATAGAATGCGGCCTCCCCCTCAACCTGCTTGGCTGGAAGGCCCTTCTCCGCACAAGCCTCGATGATGGCGTTTTCTGCAAGATGCCAATTCTCATCGCTGCCGATATACTTCTCCTTGTTCTTAGGATCACGAAGAGATATCTGAACTTCAAAATTCTCGAAGTTGAGGGCCTTGAAGATATATAGGATAATATCCATTACCTTGAGGAACTCATCCTTAATCTGCTCGGGGGCGCAGAAGAGATGGGCATCATCCTGCGTAAATCCGCGCACACGGGTGAGGCCATGAAGCTCTCCACTCTGTTCGTAACGGTAGACAGTTCCGAACTCTGCAAAACGCAGCGGAAGATCCCTGTAGCTACGAGGAGAAGATTTATAGATCTCGCAATGGTGCGGGCAGTTCATCGGCTTGAGCATATACTCCTCACCCTCCTGCGGAGTCTTGATGGGCTGGAAGGAATCCTTACCATATTTAGCCCAGTGACCGGAGGTGATGTAGAGCTGTTTGTTGCCGATATGCGGAGTGATCACCTGAAGGTAACCATACTCTTTCTGAATTTTACGAAGGAACTGTTCCAGACGGTCGCGAAGAGCAGCTCCCTTAGGCAACCACAATGGCAGACCTTGACCCACTGTAGAGGAGAAAGCAAAAAGTTCCATCTCCTTGCCAAGTTTGCGGTGGTCACGTTTCTTTGCCTCCTCAAGCAGAGTCAAATACTCATCAAGCATCTTCTTCTTGGGGAAGGTGATGCCGTAGACGCGCACCAGCTGGTCGCGTTTTTCATCGCCACGCCAGTATGCACCAGCAAGCGACAATATCTTCACAGCCTTGATGGGAGCTGTCGAAGGAAGATGCGGGCCACGACAAAGATCGGTGAAGGCTCCCTGAGTGTAGGTGGTGATGTGACCATCCTCAAGCTCGCTGATAAGCTCGCACTTGTAGGTCTCATTCCTGTCTCCAAACATCTTGAGGGCATCTGCCTTTGAAATATCTTTTCTTACGATATCCTCTTTCTTGGCCACAAGTTCGAGCATCTTCTTCTCAATCTTCGGAAAATCCTCGGATGTGATCTTATGTTCTCCCGGATCAATGTCATAGTAGAAGCCGTTCTCGATTGCCGGACCGATACCGAACTTCACCCCGGGATAAAGCTCCTGAAGCGCCTCAGCCAAAAGATGGGCAGAAGAGTGCCAGAATGCATGTTTTCCCTCCGGTGAATCCCACTTGAACAATTCGATCGAAGCATCCTCATCGATCGGGCGGGAGATATCCCACTCCTCTCCGTTGACTTTCGCTGCGAGAACATCGGCTGCGAAACGAGGACTGATCCCTTCGGCAACCTGATAAGGGGTAACACCCTTCTCAAATTCCTTCACACTGCCGTCGGGAAAAGTTATATTGATCATATTTTTTATCTTTATAATTTATTTTAGAGTCCTTTTAACACGATGATTCCGCAAAAACCGGGCCGGTTTCTACAGAATCGGTGCAAAGATACAAAAAATCATTGGATTACGCAACTATTTCATGCGCTTTAGAAGATTGTAACTCGGCAGGATTCCTAATTCTCCTGCTTTGCTCAGATCACCGAAGGCCTGACGCTTGTTGCCGATGTGAAGATAAGCAATTCCGCGGTTGAAATAGGCTTGTCCGAATGCGGGATCGATCTTTATGGCTTCTCCATAACACTGAAGAGCGGATGTATAGTCGCCGGCTCTATAATAGAGGTTCCCTTTGTTGAACCAGGCATAGACCAATCTGGGATTCAGACGCAATGCTTTGTCATAATCGGCAATTATCTCACCCATGTCATGCACGAAGCTTTTCTGACGCAGCGCCTGATCAGTCGGATCCGACGAATCCACCTCCGTGTGTCCAAGAGATGCCTGCCGTGCATACGCTCGGGCCATGTATGCCATGGTGAATTCCGGGTCACGAACTATCGCGCTGTCCAGCGCGGCTATGGCTGCCTGATAATTTTTCAGCATGGTCCGCCCCACTCCGAGTGCCAGCCAATCCGCCGCACGCGCTTTCCCCTCATCGGCGAGTTCCTGATAATAATCAGCCCGCGCAAAGATATTCTGAAGCCGCTCCACTTCTGATGGTGTCACAGAGCCGGCAGAGAGATAGATCTTGTCGTTTATGTAACGACGCTGATTGAAATTGTCAAGCTCCCGGAAATAATTGGAAGTGGTGCGGAGAGATTCGGGGGAATCAAGGAATGAGAGCATATATGCCGGTTCCGGTTCTACCTGTATGTCGCGATCCTGCACACGCCCCTTTATCTTTTCGTTATACGACAGGTGAGTCTCCTGTGTGGAATTCCCGACAGTGACAAGTTGATTGAACCTGTCCATCACCTCAATCTCGGTCTCATCCGAATCATAAGAAGCCCGCTCGTCGCGTGTCTTTCCGGGCGCGATCGTGGGGCGGTCGAGAGGATTCTTCTCGGGGTTCTTCACATATTTCTTCACCAGTTCGTCTCCCACATGAACATTCTGCATGGCTGTCCGCATATCTCCCATCTCCCGGTATACTTCCGCCTTGGCATAATAGGCCGGATAGAAACGGGGGTAGCGCTTCGTGATCTTTTCCAGCCCCGAGATGGCATCCTTATGATTTCCCCGCTCCATATCCACAAGCGCCAGATTGTAATGCGCATGGAAGTTGGAGGGATCATATTTCAATACTTTCTTGAAATCTTCGGCCGCCCGGTTAAGGTCTTTCACCTCATATCTAAGAAGAGCCCTGTTGAACAGCGCGGCTGTATTGAAAGGTTCAAGTTCGAGCGTATAATTGTAATCCGACATTGCGCCGAAATAATCATCCATATTATAGCGCACATATGCCCGGTTCACATAAAGGTCAGCCTCTTGAGGTTCAAGACGTATGGCGGCATCCATATCTGCAAGCGCCCCCTCCCACTTCTTCTGATTTGCCTCTATCTGGGCCCGCATGAGATAAGCGTTGATAAGATTCTTGGAGATGGAGATCGCTTTGTCAAGATCCGCGAGGGCTCCGACGGTGTCACCCTCGGCAGCCCGAAGACGGCCACGCGCCGCATAGCCCTCCTCAAACTGGGGATAAAGCCGGAGAAGATAGGCAAACGTATCCTCAGCATCCTTACCCTTCTTCATTCCTGTCTGAGCCACAGCCTTGTAATAGAGGAAATATTTATCCTGTGGATTATACTGAAGGCCCATGTCATAATCGGTGACAGCAAGAGAATCCTTACCCATGTTCTGACGGGCAAAGCCCCTGAGTTTATAACTCTCGGTTTTGAATTTATTACGGTCGATAGCCAGTGTACAATCCTCCTCCGCTCCTTCGTAATCTTCAAGATACAACTTTGCCAGTGCCCTGAAGAAATAAGGATCGGAGAGATACGGCTTCGCCTTGATAGCCTGATTGAAATATTGGATAGAGAGCATATAGTCCTCCATCGAGAGAACATTACGCCCAATATTGAGAACCTGTTCGGCATTTACCTGACCTTGCATCCTTGCCGGATGAAGGATACTCAGGAACATGCAGCCCAACAGAGGGATAAGTGCGATATGGATATTTTTGATATTCATGGAATGCAAATTTACTAAAAAATTTTTAGAGTGTGTTTGAATTTAAATTAAATTAGCATTATCGCACTACCCCTCTTAAGACCCCGCGTAACTGAAATTTTATAAGACAGGGTCTAAACATTCCCCGTTTTTATTTCGTTAAAAATTCAGAAGAGACTCTAACGGTCTTACCAATGCTATGGAAAAACTTGTTGTCATCGGAGGAGGGTTCGCAGGTCTTAATCTATGCAAACGCCTCTCTAAAGATAAATATGAGGTAAGTCTTATCGATAGGAATAATTTTCATTGCTTCCCACCTCTTTTCTACCAGATCGCGTCCTCAGGGCTGGTCAGTGCAAACATATGCTTCCCATTCCGCAGGGAACTCAAGAAACTTCCAAACGTCACATACCATATGGGGCATGTGAAGAATATTGATCTCCAGAAGAAGGAAGTCACCACAAGCTATGAGACAATTCCATACGACCGTCTCATCATTGCTGCCGGTGCCACCAACAATTATTTCGGAATGGATAATCTGGGAGAGGAGACATTCGGAATAAAGACAGTGGCTGAGGCTGCCCACACCCGTGATGAAATTCTCGACCGCCTTGAGCGCGGTGCCCTATGCAAAGATCCGGAACGACGCAAACAGCTCCTGAGCTTTCTCGTGGTAGGGGGAGGCCCTTCAGGAGTGGAAATAGCCGGAGCAATCGGAGAAATGAAGAAATACATTCTCAAGAAGGAGTATCCTGAACTCTCCCCCGACGATGTGACAGTGACGCTAATTGAGGCTTCCGACAAACTTCTGGGAGCCATGCGCCCACAATCGCGTGAGAAAGCCGTTAAAGATCTTGAATCCCTTATGGTTAATGTAAGACTTAACACCGGCCTCAAAAGTTACAACGACAAGTATGTCACATTCGCAGATGGGCACAAGGAATATTATGAAACTCTTATCTGGACAGCCGGAGTCAAGGGAGAACCTATGCCAGGCATGCCCGTTGAGACCTTAGGAAGAGGTAATCGGATAATAGTGGATAAGTTCAATCGGGTCAAGGGATATGAGGATTCCGTGATGGCTATCGGCGACATAGCCTTGATGATGACTGAGGATTATCCACATGGCCACCCCCAGATGGCCCAGCCCGCAATCCAACAAGCAAAAAATCTCGCTAAGAATCTCAATAAGGGTGAGTTTATTCACCCATTCAGGTATCACGACAAAGGATCAATGGCCACAATCGGTAAGAATCATGCGGTTGCCGATCTCCCTAAATGGTCATTCTCCGGAATCTTCGCATGGTGGACCTGGCTTCTTATTCACCTCATGTCAATCCTTGGAATGCGTAACAAACTGAGCGTACTTGTAAACTGGACCTGGAATTACATCTTTTACAGCACATCCCTCCGTCTGTTGCTGCGCCCCACCAAATTCCCTCTCAGGAAGCATTGGGGAGATTAGTTTCTCATTTCGGGATTTTTGTTAATTTTGCATTCTAACGTTAATGAATTTTCCAATTCATCCGTTAATGCACACCACAAACTAAAAGGGAAAGGATAAGTTTCCGCACTTGGGCTCATTCCTTCTCAGAAATAAAGCAGTACTTATGAAATTAAGATATATAGCCACGGCGGCAGCAGCCATTGGAGTCCTGACTCTTATGTCGGGGTGCTCCTTCTTCAATAGCGTTTCTAATAAGATAAGCAACGTATCGGAAACCATAAAGGCAAGACCCGAAAAGAAAGGGGGTGGGGATATAAGCACTGAAGCGGTACTCCCCCACGACCGCGAACACATAGCGGCGACAAAGGAAGTGCGCACATATACATCCGAGGAAATTGCCCAGGGTGTTGTGAAAGGAGATTGGGCCATTGAAAAAGTCAACGGTCGCGAGGTTGTCGGAGAGAAAGCTCCGTTCCTGAAATTCGTACCCTCCGAGAAAAGAGTCTACGGGAATAACGGATGTAATGCCCTTAACGGCACTTACAGCTACAACCCCAAGGACAGCACAATCAGTTTCAGCAATATCGCTTCCACGATGATGCTCTGCAACAAGGAGGGACTCACTGATTATGAGATAAACGCGGCCCTCGACGCCACACGCAGATACACCTGGACCGAAGAAAATTCCGACTACTATCTTCACCTCCTTGATTCTACCGGAAGAGAGATCATGACCCTCATGCATCAGAATTTCGAATTCCTCAACGGAACTTGGAGAGTAGCGATGATCGATAACAACACCGTTAACAATCCGGATGTCAAACTTGTAATAGACGTGGCAGAAAGCAAAATCCACGGCAATACCGGTTGCAATATCCTCAACGGCGTAATGGAGGTGGATATGGAAGCCGCCAACTCGATCTCATTCAGCTCAATAATTACCACGAGGATGGCATGTCCCCCCGATGAAAGTTACGAAACAGAATTTATAGTTGCTCTTGAGGAGGCATCCACAGCCAAACCGGTCAGTCCCACCGAAGTGCTCCTCTTCGACTCCCAGGGCATCCAGGTTCTCAAACTCATCCGGGAAAACTAATCCTACTGTCTAAGGTCAAATCCTAACGCCTAAAAGCATGCCCAACGAAGAAAGAATAGATAAATGGTTATGGGCCATGCGCGTCTTCAAGACCCGCACAATAGCCACAGAAGCCTGTAAAAAAGGCCGCGTCTCCATCGGAGGCGTGGCAGTGAAGCCCTCTCGCTCAATCAAGGAGGGAGACGTGATCGATGTCAAGAAGCCACCAATCACATACACTTTTCGCGTCAAAGCTGTTACAGGAAACAGGCTGGGTGCTAAATTAGTGCCGGAATATCTGGAGAACATCACTCCCCAGTCGCAATATGATCTGCTTGAGATGACCCGCATATCAGGTTTTGTCGACCGCCGGAAAGGACTTGGCCGTCCAACCAAGCGCGACAGCCGGGAGCTCTCCCGCTTCAAGGAAGAATCCTATACTGCCGATGACTTCTATCTCGACTGGGAAGATGAAGATTAATTAATAATTGATAATTAATAATTACCGGCCAATCCCGTATTTCCCCAAGATTTATCAAGGCGTATTTGCCCCCGCGGATTTGTCCCGGCGGATTTGTCCAAGGCAAAGCCGCTTGAGAAGCTCCTCCGATTCCTCCCGGTTCTATCCTCCGCAGATTTGTCCCTGTAGATTTGTCCCCCCAAAAGCCGCTTGCGGCGTAAAGAAAAGAACGGCGTTCGTGGCGTTAATGCGCCGAGCCTCTGTTAAATTGCGTCATGGCGAAATCCGGGCCCGACAGGCAGAATGCCTTTACTGCCTCGGCAGCATTCTTGAGCACTTCCGGCATCTTGGCCATCTCCTCGCGCGGGAACTTTCCTAATACATAGTCAACCTGCCCTCCCTTCGGGAAGTCATTTCCGACTCCGAATCGCAACCGGGCGTAATTTTGAGTCCCAAGTTCGGAAGCAATATTCTTAAGTCCATTGTGTCCGGCATCGGAACCCTGTTTTCGCAAACGGATGGCGCCAAACGGAAGCGCTATATCATCCACAACCACGAGAAGATTTTCAAGAGGAAGTTTCTCCTTATTCATCCAATAGCGAACGGCTACCCCGCTAAGATTCATGAAAGTCGAGGGTTTCAGCAGTAATAGCTCGCAATTCTTAACCCTGATTTTAGCCATATCCCCATAACGGCAGGAAGAAAACGAGACACCGGCCTCCTCGGCCATATAGTTTCCGACCATAAATCCGGCATTGTGACGGGTATCAACATATTCGGGACCTATATTCCCCAGACACGTTATCAAGAATCTTTTCATATCATCTTTCTGCTCATTTCCGGTTTCCTCCTTTTTGCGGAATCCGAAAAGCTTCAAAATATTCATAACAACAAAATTAAAAAGAGCACCCTCTCCCGGAGGAGAAGGTGACTCTAATTTCTTTAGTGATGAGCGGAATGCTACAATTATTCAGCAGCCTTTGCTGCGGCACCACGAGCTGCACGAGTGAGCTGTACGGCACATACAACGGCATTCTTGGCATTCATAAGCTCAAGACCCTCAAAGTGAAGATCACCAACTGCAAGTGACTTACCAAGACCGAGAGTGTCAACATTTACGATAAGACGCTCGGGAATCTCAGTGTAAGGAGCTTTAACCTTAAGTTTACGCATTGACATGGTAAGCTTACCACCGGCCTTAACACCCTCTGCGTGACCCTCAATCTTAACGGGAACCTCCATGATGATGGGCTTATCGGGGAATACCTCAAGGAAATCCATGTGAAGAACGGTATCTTTTACCGGCTGGAACTGAAGATCTTTAAGCACTGCCTTCTTTGTCTCACCATTGATGTTGAGGTTAACCTCAAAAATATCGGGAGTGTAGATAAGCTTGCGTACATCCTCGTTCTTAACTACGATGTCAGTGGTGATGATACCACGCTTGTCATCGATCTCAACGAGTTTCTCACCCGGTTTGAGTTCACCCTTGAAAGGAAGCTCTACAATTGCACCGCCATTGAGGACTGCGGGAATCTTACCCTCCTTACGGAGTGCCTTTACCGACTTCTTGCCCACTTCGTTACGGGGCTCGGCATTAAGTTCAAATGTTTTCATTCTTAATTAGTTTGTGTTACTCAAAATAAGTCTGCTCCGGCATATCGCCTTAGGGAGCGGCGCTAAACGCCTGCAAATTTCCCATCACACGTTTTTGCTCAAAAGCGCCGCAAAGTTAATACTTTTCCTCCACATTTGCAACTTTCCATTATCCTTTACCATCCCTCCCCTTCTCATCCTTTATCCTTTCCCCTTTCTCTCCCCTTCCGATATATCACCCATCCCCTTTAAGAATCAAGCTTTTTGTCTCCGGCTCCAACCTTCAGCAAAGGAGATGGCGCTCCGAGCTTCAGCAAAGATGAGGCGCTCATCTCCCACACAGGGCCTGAAGATGGCAATAGCGGCAGTGAGAATCATCCTCAGCGGGCATAAACGGCTTCACCGGATCAAAAATCTCCTTCAGCATTCCATTTAGTCTCTCCACAAATTCCTTATTTATACTTTTATGTCCCTCAACCGGTGTCTTTGACACAACAGGGGTAGCTTCCCCGTCACTCCGCAGCTTATTCACCGGATAAATCGAAACTTTCACATCGCGATCCATACCCAGATCAACATTCATGAGGTTGGCATATAATAGCA
Source organism: uncultured Sangeribacter sp. (assembly GCA_964499025.1). Lineage (GTDB taxonomy): Bacteria > Bacteroidota > Bacteroidia > Bacteroidales > Muribaculaceae > Lepagella. Next base: position 27,347 of record CAZCJC010000026.1, on the reverse strand, counting down.
GCTGAAAGATATTCTTGGCGGCCAAACTTCCATTAAATATATCCTCAAATTCTCCCGCCGTGACATATGAATCGCCTGTCTTATAATCAACAATGCGCCATTGCTCAACGCCGGAGGGATCAAGTACATCAAGGCGGTCGATCGCATATTTCATGTTTACTTCCCGACCGGAATCAAACTCCCACCTTACAAGGCCCTCCATCTCTCCTCCAGCCAGTTCAAAAGGAGTCAGCGTGCGGTCGTATGCCAGGATATCCCTAACCTGTTTCACTATGTGGCGGGCAACCATAGCCGAGGCGCCTTCAACCGCCATATCGAGATCATCATCTCCCCTATGGAAATGCCTTTTATTTATTGCCCTCCGAACCTCTTTCTTTATACGCTCCTCATCATCCAGAATTGCATCAACCGTCTCGGAACTGATAACAATCCTATCCTTCAGAAAATGGCGGCGGTCGGCTGAAGGAAAATAGAGATTCATCATAACCTCATGGACGATATTACCCTGAGTTATTGCATCAATATATTCCCCCTCCTCAGAATCCGTACGCAGATTCCTGATAACCTCATAATAAAACTTCACCTGACACTCCCCATACTTTCTCAATACAGACGCAGAAAAGTTCCTGCCTGATTTATCTCTTGAGAACTCCGAAATCAAGGCCATGATATCAGATGTTTTCTCCACCGGCTGAGGATGCGACTCATCATCTGCCAGCAGGAACCGATAATTCTCGAAACTCATCAGTCCACGGGCATATAGATACCTGAGTTGCATGAGATAACGTGACTCTCCTCCCGAACGCATCCCCTCCCCGCTGCGGGCATCATAGATCAAGGTAACACTCTTTGCCCTTGAGATCATCCTATAGAAATAATAGGCGAAAAGGCTCTCCTGATAGTTAGAATATGGCAACCCGTAGCCATGACGCAATGAATCCGGGATGAATGACGCTTTGCGAGCCTTACGAGGCATGATCTTGTCGTTCATCGAGGTAATCACCAGATGATCGAAGTCGAGTGCGCGGGTTTCAAGCAATCCCATGACCTGCAATCCTTCGAGTGGCTCACCCTCGAAAGTGACATGCTCCCCGACAAGAAGCTTGTCTACCATATAAAACACACCCTGAAGTCCCATCTCTATATTGTGGTCGGCAGCCGACATCTCAAGTCGTCTCAACGCATCGCGATAGAGGGCGATATGCGACCTGTCAATTCGGCTTTTCACCACCCCACCCCGATAGTCGGCAAGCGCAAGATCCACCCTTGCCAATACATCATCGATATAACGCACACCACCTTCCGTGCCCGTTCCGTATTGAGAGATGTCAAAAACCTCCGCACCATTCCCCGTCTTAGCATACTTCTGTATGATTCCGGTAATATCATCAAGCGACACAGTGAGTTTGTGATGCCTCCCTATATAGGCATTGAGGGCCGAGACAGTCCGGCTTCCAAGCAGACTGTGTGCAAACGGATGAGAGAGGAATAGACGGAGATCTTCGTGATAGAAAACCGGGACATTATCAACCATTCGGCTTCTTGAATGCAATCTGCGGAGATGATGCAGGAACGAGGCTACGGAGGTGAGCCGCAAAGAATATCCCATTGTCAGATTCACCTCTTCCAGACTTTCGGGCAATGCATAGAGAAGAGGAAGAAGCAGATTTTCATCCGGAAGCACCACCGCAACCTTAGCGTTCTTCACATTCTCCATCCCTATCTCCTCAACAATCTTTCCGACAGCTCCGCCGGCGAGCTTTGCCTGAGCGGAATTTGAGGGGGAGGCCACTACCTTGATCTCGGCAGGCATTGTCGATACCCTGTTCAGCTCCAGATAGGGCTCCGCCCATTCCGGCGACGGGAAGTTCTTACGGTTAAGCCTGAGAAATGAGGAGGCCTCACTTTCCTCCGATTCCAGGACAGGGCCCGTACCGTCCCAGAAGAAATCGGCAAAACTGTCGCGTTCATCCTCATAATAGCCTCCCGCTTTCCTTATCTCCTCAAAAAGCAGAGCCTCTGTGGTGGAGAGAGCATTGAAACCCACAAAAATTATCTTCTTTGATTGGAACAGTTCTCGCCCCGACTCCATCACCCTTTCGAGCGCCAATCGGTAAAGAGTCCCCGGCATAGCCAATCCCGATTTCTCAAGATCCTCTTTCAATGAATGATAAAGAGGAGCCATCATCTGCCAAAGATATACAAACCGGTTCTTAACATCCGACAGATCTTCAGGAGGCACAAGATTCTTCCAGAAACTCTCAATATCCTTACGATTCGGAGAATAGCCGAAATAACGTTCCAACACTTCAAGTTGATCATCAGTAAGGAAGTTGGATGAAATCTCCCTGAAATCGGATACATTTGCAAAAAGGGCATCGGCATCCACATCATACTGATCTACCTCGCTGAAATCCGAGAGCAATATCTCGCCCCAACCCCTGAATGCATCAAAATCAGGAACGCTCTTCTCATCTCCCTCTTTCTCTCCCGGTAAATCCTTATATAAATTATATAACCTGAACAACAGATCTATTCTGGGGGCACTCTCCCGCCCGGCCAACCGCTGCACAAAATCCGATATTGATACAATTTCCGGAGCAAGAATCGTACGGTTACCTAAAACTTCCTCAAGACTACGTAGAAAAAAAGTACCACTTCGCTTATTGGGGAAAACGAAGGTAAACTCTGAAAGATCGGCAAACTTATCAACATAAGCCTTGGCTATGGAGTCAAGGAAGGTTATGCGTTCCTTATGAGAAAATCTGCCAGAAGGGGTGTCTTTGCTTTTCATAGTGCAAAAATAATAAAAAGAAAAGATTCATTTTAACTTTCGTATAAGTATTGAAGTTGTCTAAACTAATTTACGAAATTTAAAAATTAATGAACAAATAAAACGAAGTTATTTTTGAGCAGATTTTGCTGCGGAAAGAGGGTGCATACGTTCGTATGCGACTGCATGACAAGGCAAAGTATGCCAAAAAGAACCGGTTTTATTGTTCAAGATTATCAACTACCATATATCGATTAATTTTTAACAACTACTTATTAGTTTAAACGACTTCTATTTATTACCTTTGTGAATCAAAACATATCTGGGACTCTAACGGCCATGAAATTCAACGATATTCCGGGACAAAATAAGGTTAAAGAGGCACTCCGTTCCCTTGTTGACTCAGGGAAGATGCCCCACGCACTGATGTTGTGCGGACCCTCCGGAATAGGCAAGATGATGCTTGCCCGGGCCCTTGTGCAATATTCCCACTGCCTCTCTCCCCGAAATGGGGAACCATGCGGAGATTGCTCAGCTTGCCGACAGCATATGTCGTATAATCATCCTGACACACATTTCATTTTCCCTATCGTAAAGAACGCCACCCAGAAAATACTCACTTCTGACGACCGCCTTGACCTATGGCGCAGGATGCTTGAGGAATACCCGGAAATGACTCCCGAACGTTGGCTCGATATCCTTGACGCCGGCAACTCGCAACCATCGATCTATGTCCAGGATGCAGATAACATTATACGCTCTGAAGCATATTCCTCATATAATTCAAAATATAAATTTTACATCATCTGGCTGCCAGAAAAGATGCAACCGGCCGCAGCCAACAAACTCCTGAAGGTGATCGAAGAGCCCAATGAAGGCACGGTTTTCCTTCTTGTCACCAACAACGAGGCCGAAGTTCTACCCACGATCTCTTCTCGCACAAGAAAATTTCATCTTCTCCCGGCCTCTGAGAAGGAACTTAGCGATTATGTGGAACAACGATACCACCTTGATCCATACGCAGCCCTTACAATTTCCCGGCTATCGGGCGGCCGGATGGCAAAAGCTATAGAACTTGCTTCCCATTCGGGCGAAAGGGAGGAATTTGGAGCTCTCTTCCGGGATATAATGCGAGCTGCTTACGGCAAGAAACCGGCAAAACTCCGGGAGATTGGAGACCGGGCTGCCGGTCTGGGCCGAGAGAAGCTCCGGCGGTTTCTGAATTATATGACACAGATGGCCCGCGAAAACTTCATCTACAATCTCAAAATGCCGCAACTATCCTCACTCACCCCGGAAGAAGAGGATTTCTCACAAAAATTCTCACCCTTCATCCATCACTCCAACGTTGAAGAGATAGTGAGCGAGATAGAGCGGGCCTCCCTGCATATAGAGCGCAACGGCAACTCAAAGATAGTGCTCTTCTCCCTCTTCCTTCTCCTCATCCCCCTCCTCCACCGCCCCCCTGCATAGCCCGCATCATCCTCCCTCCTAAGCCCCCTCTCCCCTTTCGCTCTCCGGCATCAGCCTCCTCTCTCTCCCGAACTCGCCCTCTCCTCCTCTCCCGCGGCATCAGCCTCCTCTCTTTCCCGAACTCGCCCTTTCCTCCTCTCTCCCCCGGCATCAGCCTCCTCTCTCCCCCGAACTCGCCCTCTCCTCCCTCTCCCCCGGCATCAGCCTCCTCTCTTTCCCGAACTCGCCCTCTCCTCCCTCTGTCTCTCCTGCCAGGCATAGTAATAGAGTCTGCGCGTATCCGTCCTCCGCAACGCCGCTTGCGGCGGGAACATGCCCGCAAACCCAGCCGAATGATTTGATATTATTTATAATCCATTATAAAAACTAACACATATGAAACCTACTCTATTTATTCTCGCTGCCGGCATGGGCAGCCGTTATGGTGGTCTTAAACAGCTCGACGGGCTCGGCCCTTCAGGCGAAACAATCATGGACTATTCAGTTTATGACGCCCTCCGCGCAGGATTCGGCAAGATTGTCTTTGTAATCCGCAAAGACTTCGAGCAGGAATTCCGCGACAAAATAATCTCCAAATATGAGGGCCACGTTCCTGTTGAGGTCGTGTTCCAGTCAATCGACAAAATCCCGGAAGGATTTGAGGTGAATCCCGAACGTTCAAAACCCTGGGGTACAAACCATGCAGTCCTTATGGGCAAGGATGCCATAAAGGAGCCGTTTGGTGTAATCAATGCTGACGACTATTATGGAGCAGAAAGCTTCCAGCTTCTCGGCGACTTTCTCCGCTCCGTAGCCGATAAGAAGAATTGCTACTGCATGATCGGCTTCAATATCGAAAACACCCTCAGCGAAAACGGAGGAGTAAGCCGCGGCCTTTGCGAGGTTGACGCAGAGGGCAACCTCACTGGCGTTACCGAGTGTCACGGCATAGAGCGTAAGGATGGCAAACTCATCCATATCGTAGAGGGAGAAGAGTTACCCTTCCCCGAAGATGCTAACGTCTCCATGAATATGTGGGGCTTCACTCCCGACTACTTCGACTACTCAGAGGCCGCCTTCATCAAGTTCCTTGAAAAGAACAAAGAGGAACTCAAGGCTGAGTTCTATATCCCCAGCGTAGTCAACGACCTTATCCAGGATGGCAAAATCGACCTCAAGGTTATCGGCACCCCATCAAAATGGTTTGGCGTTACATACGCAGCTGACCGCCCCGCTACTGTAGCTCAGTTTGAGAAACTTGTCAAAGAAGGTACTTACCCCACTCCTCTATTCTAAATCCATAAAACTGTGAAAACAAAAATATTAGTTACCGGAGGAACCGGATACATCGGCTCCCACACAGTGGTCGAGCTTCAGAACGCCGGCTATGAAGTTGTTATAATCGACAACCTCTCCAATTCAAACGCAGCCGTAATCGACGGCATCGAGGCAATCACAGGCATCCGTCCTACATTCGTTGAGGGCGACTGCACATGTCTAAAAACGCTCCGCAAACTCTTCGAAGAGAATCCGGGAATAAAAGGAATCATCAATTTCGCGGCATCAAAGGCAGTAGGAGAATCCGTTCAAAAACCACTCCTTTACTACCGCAACAACCTCAATACACTGATGAATCTCCTTGACCTCATGCCGGAATTCGGCGTGAAGGGAATCGTATTCTCTTCTTCATGCACAGTTTATGGAGAACCGGATGCCAACCCAATTGATGAAACCGCACCTATCAAGCCTGCCACATCTCCTTATGGCAACACCAAGCAGATATGCGAAGAGATCATTGAAGATTACATCCGTAGCGGTGCTCCCATCAAGAGCATTCTTCTCCGTTACTTCAACCCGATCGGGGCACACCCATCGGCATGTATCGGTGAGCTTCCCCTCGGTGTTCCCCAGAACCTCGTGCCATATCTCACACAGACCGCAGCCGGGATCCGCAAAGAGCTCACGGTATTTGGTAATGACTACAACACCCCCGACGGTTCTTGTGTACGCGATTACATTGATGTTGTGGATCTCGCAAAAGCTCACGTAATTGCAATGAAACGTATGCTTGACGGCGATGACACCGATGCAGTGGAGATTTTCAATCTCGGAACAGGAAGAGGACTAAGCGTACTTGAGCTCATCGACTCATTCGAGCGTGCCACAGGCGTCAAGGTTCCTCATAAGATCGGCCCGCGTCGTGCCGGCGACATCGAAAAGATATGGGCTGACCCCAAGAAAGCCAATGAAGTCCTTGGCTGGACAGCAGAGGTTCCCATCGACGAAACGATGAAAAACGCTTGGGCATGGCAATGTAAGGTGACAGAGAAATAATCCCCATTCCCCAAAAAAGAAGCCGTCTCCGAATCCGAATTCAGAGACGGCTTCTTTATCCCCACACATATTATTCCCGCATTTGCCAGCTGCAAACTTACCATCTATTCCCTAATCTAAAGCCTATAGCCTAATCCCTAAAACCTACAGCCTAAAACCTAATCCCTAATAAATTTTTTTAATCGCTAAATTTTGTTAATTTTGCATCCGCAGGGTTATAACCTGCACCAATATATATCACTAAAACAACAATTTGTTAATATTTATTCCATAATCTCATGAACCACCGATTGATCAAAGCAGGTTGGCTTCTCGGCCTTCCTCTGGTGCTGACCGGATGTATCGACAACAATTACGACTTGTCGGATATCGACACCACCACTGAAATCAAGGTCAACAACCTAACCCTACCAATCAACCTTGACGTCGTGAAACTCAACGATATCATCAATGTTGACGAAGATAGCAAAATCAAGATCGTAACAATCGACGGTAAAGAAATGTATGCCGTCACCGAATCGGGAAGTATAAATTCCGATCCCATCAATATACCATCATTCTCAGCGCCTGCTCCTACGGTGGCTCCTGCTCATGCAGACTTCAAGATTCATCCTACACGCTCAATAACACTGGAGAATTACTATGAGCTGAATGATTTCACCTCCCAGATTGTTGAAATAAAGGCTACAGGAATAGATCCTTCCGTTGTTGAGATAACGGCAATCGACATGAAGCCTCTTGTGATATCAGTAAATCTTACTGCCACAGGCTTCGGGCCAGAGGTTTCAATGGAATTCACAACCCTGCAGCTCGAATTCCTCAAAGGTTTGACCTTCACAAACCTCCCATCCAATTATTCTTATGACGCAAAGACTGGCCTCCTGACAATTTCAAATCTCGCCTGTCCGAATCATCAGGTGACAATAACTCTGGAGGCAACCGGAATCGACTTCACTGCATCCGAAACCAAGATTATAAACCACACATTCGATTTTGTAACCGAGGTTAAACCAAAGGATGGCCGGCTCAAAACTGTCACGACCCTCTCAGAGGATATGACAACGCCCCCGGTAAGCAGCCATGTTGACTTTACTGTCACCACCACCGTTTCTGATCTTCATGCCACAACATTCTCCGGAATCGTTGAATATAATCTTGAAGGGAATGGCCTGAATCTTTCTCCCGTTGACCTCTCCGACATACCTGACTTCCTCAATCAGGAGGGCACAGACCTCCGTCTGGCAAATCCTCAGATCTATCTGAACCTTTCAAATCCGGTCGCATCCAACGGTCTCTATTATCAGACCGGTCTTGAGCTTGTAGCAGTTAGAGGTGACAACCGCACCCCATACTCTCCCAACAATGGCGGTCTGATAAAGGTGCAACCCACATCTGCCGGCCCATTCAACTTCGTTCTCTCTCCAACGATGCCCACAACTCCGCTCAGTGAATATGCAACCGGCCTGACACACGTGCAATTCACCGGCCTCTCCGATATTCTCTCAGGAGCCGGCCTTCCGCAGCAGATTGATATCAACCTCCTGAATCCCGGGCTGCCCCGACAGACAGTAAACCGTTTCAAACTCGACACTGAAATTCCCGGAATCACCGGAAGTTATGAATTCTTCGCTCCCCTTGCATTAAGTAATGGCGCAATGATAGTCTACAAAGACACCGAATCCGGTTGGGGTGATGAAGAACTTGACAAGTTGACCATCACTGAACTCGTTGTGGAGGCAGATGTCACCAGCACTATCCCATTGAAAGCAACCTTCACCGCTCACCCGATCGACAGCGATGGAAATCCGATTCCGAATGTAACCATAGAAGGCGCCGAGATCTCAGCAAATGCCGACAACCAGCACATACAGATTCGCACCACCGGCTCAATCAAGAAACTTGACGGAATCCAATTTGAGGCTGTAGTGACTCCCGGGTCTAACGAGACACTGTCCCCGGATCAGACTATAACCCTCAAGAACGTCCGCGCTCGTGTATCAGGATCATATACCACTGACTTTTAACCTTCAACCACTCACACGATATGAAATCATTAAAGAAAATAGTTTTTACCGGTGCGGTGGTTGCCACAACCCTCACCGTTTCAGCCCAGAACACATATTCAGGCTACTTCCTCGACAACTATACCTACCGCTATGAGATGAATCCGGCATTCGGCAACGACAAGGGGTTCGTGGCAATGCCCGTGCTCGGAAACATGAACATAGCCATGCGCGGATCGCTACACCTCACGGATGTGATATATGCCCGCAACGGCAAGACAATGCTCTTCACCAATCCGGAGATAGGTGTTTCGGAAGCCATGAAGAAATTCGGCAACCGAAACAAACTCGGCACCAATTTAAAGATGAATCTCATATCCGTTGGTTTCAAGGCTCTGGGTGGCTTCAATACGGTCTCCATCTCCGCCTCAGCCAATATGGAGGCATCTCTGCCTAAAGCATTCTTCTCCCTGGCCAAAGAGGGAATAACCAATAAAACCTATGATATCACCGACATGTTCGCCCGTGGTGAGGCTTACGCTACTATCGCCCTCAATCACTCCCGCGATATAAAGCAGGTTCCGGGTCTCCGTGTCGGAGCCGCTGTCAAATTCCTGGTGGGTGTCGGGAGCCTTGACGTGCGCCTCAACGAAGCAGATCTCACCTTAGGAACTGACACATGGACAGCCCGTACAAATGCCGACATCTACGCATCGGTAAAAGGTCTCAAATTCGACCATGACATATATACTCCCAAGGATGGAAGCGCACCGCGGGAATACGTTTCCGGAGCTAATCTCGACAGTTTCTCCGCACCCAACGGCTTCGGACTCGGTTTCGACCTTGGCGCGGAATACAAATGGAACGCATTCAAATTCTCCGCAGCCGTGCTCGATCTCGGATTCATGGCCTGGGGTCAGACACAGTGGGCCTCAACTGATGGGACACGGACCGTATCAACCGATGCCTATACATTCAGCACCAATGGAGATGCAGAAAATTCCTTCAGCAACGAGATCGACCGTCTCACCGACAATCTTTCACGCCTCTATCAGTTGAGAGATATGGGAGAAAAGAGCTCTTACACCCGTGCTCTGGCCGCAACCCTGAATTTCGGAGTTGACTACGAATTCCCATTCTACAAGAAGCTGCATTTCGGCCTTCTGAACTCCACCCGTATCAACGGCCCCTATAGCTGGACACAGTTCCGCCTCTCTGCCAATGTTGCTCCTGTGAAGATTTTCTCAGCAGATGTAAACATGGAAGTAGGCACATACGGCGTAGGTTTCGGATGGTTGCTTAACCTCCACACCACCGGCTTCAATCTCTTCCTCGGAATGGATCATACCCTTGGCAAACTCTCCAAGCAGATGATTCCGCTCAACTCCAACGCCAGCCTTAACCTCGGTATCAACTTCCCCTTCTGAACCCCTTAATATCCCCATACCCAAATACAGCGAGGGCTGCCGACATCGGCAGCCCTCGCCATTAAATAATTATCATCAACCCTCAACCATTAACCATTAATTATTAACCATTAACTATCCCCATCTCCCCTCTGGATGTTATTCGACGCACCCCGCAACTTTCGAGAATGGGTAGGTCACGGTCTAAAATAGCATAAACCCCATACTTATTGAAATATATGAACTTAGTGTCAGGTTCCGAAATCATATAGAAACAGACCGTATCATCAAGCGAAGTGCTCGCAGCCGCTTCTATAAATCGTTGGGCTTGCACATCAATCACTTTGTTACAGGAAACACGCCGAGGGATTGCATAAAGAGGATGCTTCTTCGAAATATCAATCTGCAAGAAATTCATAACCGGCACCACGCCATCATACCATCCCTCATATAAGAATTGGCCATCCGAACCCAGGTGGAGAATAAAACGGTCGGGACGCGGGAGATCCCACACATAGATATAATCTTCATCCATCCCCACAAGAGAATCCACCACATCAGTCATAAAGCTGCCATGATTTTCAAAAAGGACCAACGACTGCACTGAACGCCCGTCATATATCTCACGTACGGCCTCCTCAAAACGGACAAACGCTGGATCGTCCTCCTCCAAACGGGTAAACCGTCTCCAGTTAAACCACTTGGCTGGCGTGTCGCCGAGCGGTTCAAAATCGATAACACGGAAAAGACCATCCTTCGACTCCCCACCTTTCCTGAACGGCACATAGATAATTTCGGCAGGATTGATTACATGATCCTTTCCGAAAAGCGCCTGTCGGTCACCGGCTGCAGATATGAAGGTGCAGACTTCCTGAACCTCACCATTCTCAACACTGGTCACAAATTCATATGGGTCAAGATTCCAGCATCCGTTGTGCAAACTATAACAGAAGGCCATCTGCATATTTCCCGGGAAAATCCAGAAACGGTTCTCACCTTTATCAGCATCGTCGATCCATATTCCCGGCATCCTCAAGCCAATAACCTCAATGCCGGCTTCAAGAGTATTTTTAGGTGATGAAACCCCTTTGCAGGTATCAAGGATATTCTTTAGCAGGAAATGGTACCAGTTGGTAGTACATTGCGCCCGTTCCTCCTCATCATCCATATTTCTCAACTTACCCTTCAAGATATCGAGCGTAAGATTGAAAACGATCGGTTTCCCTACAACTTGAAACTCCAGGTAATCCTCCCGCAACAATTCCACCAACCTTATCATCTCCCTCAAGGAATGTTCGGTATCCTCCACCGTAAGGTCACGACTACGCTGAGCCGACGGATTCAGAGGCTTGATGATATCAAAAGTGATAAGCATCACAAAAAGGACATCAATTGTATAGTCCTTATCCAGCCCATCAGGATAAAAGACTTTCAGCAGCGCATCATCCACAGGATCATCCGCAGAATCTCCGGAAGCGGAAATAAACTTTCCCGAAGGGTTATACATTTTGCGGAACAGGCCACGCAGAAACCTTCTTCGTAAAGCGGAATGCTTACGACCCACCCATTCCATGCTAAGCCCTTCGCATGCTTCCGAAGCCATAAGATAATCACTAATCGATTCCCTCAGACCTCTTTCGGAATAAAAACGGCAAGCCTTATTCAAAGCCTTATAAATCTTCAGCATGCCCTTCTCATCAGAGCGTCTGTCGCGCACTGTCTCAAACGACACCTCCGCCAGTTCACGGAAATCCCTGTCGGTCCGCGCAAGCAGATGCGACCGATAGGTCATGCGGATTATATCAAATAAGCTCCATTCCATAAAATTTACTGACAAACAAATTTCCCTAAGTAAGTTTGAAAAATTACTTATGCAAATTTAGGAAAATTTGACGATAACAGGGGAACACTCCCCATTAACCCTTCATTTCAAATAAAACATCCCGTCAGATGAAAAAAATAATTTTTTTGATTGCAAGGCATGACTAATTTTGAATACTTGCTTATAACTTCCTTGCAAGTACAGGAAGCGCAACACTCAATTAAGAAAAAGTTGCCGGAGATGATGCAGACTATAAAAAAAAGTTGTAAATTAGCGGATGAAGATCGAGGAAAGAAGTTAGCCGTCTACAAAAAAGGAGGCTTAACCGACTTTCCGGATCGCGCCAAAGGCAGCTTGCCTGATGTTCCGAGTATCAAAAATCGCCAACATTGTATACCGGGAGGAACAAACGGTGAAGAATGCCCATCTCCGGCAGCGTTTCTGACAAGACACGCGGTAAGGTTGTGTATATGTGCCTGCCGCAAGTGTCGCCTCATATTCGCCATCGGACGTGGGGCATCAGATTCTTCAAGTTCTCTCGGAAGGTGTTTGGCGATACCTGATACTCAAGGACGTGGAGCATGAAGCCTCACGTCTTTGGCGTATATATACCCCTATGAATAAGATACAGATACCTGTCTATAAACCACTAATTAAATTGCCTATGAAGAGCGTCTAATCAAAAAATTTGATTATCTTTGCATTAATCATACGGAGGAGAAATTCCGTAGACAAAGAAAAGTGTCAAGCTTTCTTTCTCAGTTACATCGAATCGCCAATTCAACAACACGCTGAGACAGAGTAAGATTAGACGCTCTTTTCTGTATTGTCGTATATACTGCGGCTCAATGCGCCGCATCCCGGTATACACAATCCAGAGGGGCATTTATTCTACCCTTATATCATTCAGCGTGTAGGCTTTGGCGAGCCTGATGTAACTATGATTGAGGTGTGATGAATTCCCCTCTTTTCTTATGCCCATACGTTAACCGCCGAATTAGGGAATCAGGAGGCATAAAATCATAAGTATGATCACTACAAAACATTTAAGGAATGCAGGTTTTATAGATTATAAAGCGGATAATTCATCGTCTGAAGAATATATATGGGCTAATTTTACCTCCAAATCCGGTGTATTACTATATCCGAATGGGAAAGGCGCATATATTCCCTATCTTAATGCTACCCTTTTATCAGAGAACCTGGATGGGTTGCTCCCATGCAAACAAATTAGTTCAGAGTGTGAGCTGAACGAATTAATGAAATGTGTTAACAAATTATGATAACTCGAGTTTGCAGAATCACAAATCATCCTATCTCGGATTACCCTAAAAAAATCAAGGAGATATATGTGATGGGACTTGGGTACATTCTTCACCGCTTGTCAAACGGACACCCAAATATGAAATTATTGTTCGAGCAGTGGGGGTATTCAATTATCTGTCAAAATGTGTCAATGTGGTTTAATTCGGATGATGAAACAACAGTAAGACGAGCGATTGCCCTACATAGGATAGGATTGCGTTTTTTCAGGTTAATACATCAATTTTACTTTGATTGTTTCTACCTGACTGAAACGTTTAACAAATCGCTATTAGATTCTCTGTATTCGTTTCTGACTGATTCCGGCAGCAATATATTCACCAGATCAGCTCTTGAAAACACCTTTAAGTACTTTAATGAAGGCAATGCAATATTGAAAGTCAGAGATTCATTGGAGAACCACAGATCTGAAAATATCACTTTTTCCAGGCAGCCCGAAAAACGGATTCTTGTAGTTGCCACTGTTTCAGCTGGTAAATCAACATTAATCAATGCACTTACCGGGTACAATTTCAACAGAGCAAAGAATGGAGTATGCACCACTCACCTTTGCAAAATACATAATAAGCGAGAATGCGATGGCATTACATTTCGAAGAGGAGCAATATTAAACTACGACAACGAGATTGATTGCCACACAAGCGATGACCTCTATGAGGTTGCATTCCATTTTGAATCGACACTTGGAGACTTACGTATTTGCCTTATTGATACTCCAGGAGTTAACAATGCAATTGACACGAAGCATCTTCATATAACCTCAGATGCGATAAAAGCACAAAATTATGACTGCATAATTTTCATATCTAATGGTCAATATAATGGAACAAAGGATGAATATCGTTTATTAAAGCTATTAAAGGAAACTACCGATAAACCCATTTTATTTGTTCTTAACCATCTCGATAAATTTAAGAGTAAAGTTGACGACATCGGGAAGATGTTACGTAATTATGGCAATGAATTAATTGCCATAGGCTTTGAAAAGCCTATGATTTTCCCCATATCCGCTCAATATGCCTATCTTCTTCGCACAGAACACAATCTTGACGAAGACGAAAAAGATGAATTAGATATGATGAGGAAAAGGTTTTCTAACGCTTATCTTGACCTAAAGCGTTACACTGGAGTTTTTTCCCTGACTGAGTTAGAAAAGAGTGGAATCATCCAATTAGAATTAGCAATAAAAAACACATGACTAAAAATATAATTGTATATGAAGAAAGTAAGCATCAAGTATAATCCTTATCAGATTACAACCGTTATCACGGTCGATGGACGGGCTCCAAGAGCTAACAGCGCCCTAAACGTAGTCGGATTTCGGCTTCAGGAATGGGTCGAAAGTCTGCCTCAGATTTTGATTGACGAATATCGTGACTGTAATCTTGAAATTGATTTTACCGGAACTGAAGCTGACTATAATGATGTTGTCGCAGCATTTAAGTCATTCGGTGACAAAGTTAATGCAAAATGCACTTTGCACGCGACTCCAAATATCGATGAAGTTGAGGACACCATTGATGAAATCTTTGAGGATATTAAAAATAACGATAAAGTTCCTGAACTTAAATCTCCTGCGATTATCGAAGCTTTTGAAAAAGCTAAAAACTCAAGATTCGAAGTTAATGTGGTGGCCACCATGAGTTCCGGCAAATCTACACTCATAAACGCGCTTTTAGGGCAGCAACTGATGCCCGCAAAAAATGAGGCAACTACTGCAACTATTGTAAAAATCGTAGATTCCGAGCGTGATGAGTTCTCAGCTATTGCCTATGACAAATCCGGTAATAAAGTAACGGAAATTGAGAATGTTACATTGGAGAAGATGATGCAACTTAACGCAGATGAGCGAGTATTTACCGTCGAACTTCTTGGGAAAATACCATTCGTTAAAACGACTGGCATGAAACTGGTGCTTGTAGACACTCCGGGACCTAACAATTCCCGAGACAAGCGTCACGAAGAGATGACTTACAGCATGATAGCTAACTCTGACAAATCATTGGTATTATATGTCATGAATGGTACACAACTTGGTATCAATGATGAAAAGGAGTTCTTAGATTACATATGTCAGCAAATGACAAAGGGCGGTAAACAGAGCCGCGAACGATTCATTTTCGCTGTTAACAAAATGGATAGTTATCGTCCTCACCCAAGGCATGATGGTGTAGGCTGTATCCCTCGTGCGCTGAATGATGCAAAAGAAGGATTGGAAAAGCGAGGTATATTGAATCCGAATCTTTTCCCGGTAGCATCTTTGCCGGTTCTTCAACTTCGCGAAATGTCTCATGGATATGACGAGGACGACGAGGATTTCCCGGAGCTGGAGGCATTCAGAAAGCGCAGCCAAAAATACAATGAAATGCATTTTGAGAATTATTATAATTTCTCAAACCTACCCCAGATTGTGCGAGGTTTCCTAAACGATGTGATTTCTTCTTCAGAGAAGACTATCAAAGAGGAAGAGGAAGATTCTGAAGATTTTATTGAATCATCGAAAACTATTACTGAGATTCATTCCGGTATAGTTTCGATAGAACAGGCTGTAAGTTTGTACGTCAACAAATATGCCCGTACTCAAAAAGTAAAGGATCTTGTGATGGCGTTTAATGGTACTCTTGAAGAGATGGCGACACTGGCTACACTACAAAAGACCATTACTAACGACCGGGAAAAGGCTCAAGAGCTTGAAAGGCATATCGCACAAATAAAAAAGAACATCCAATCTGCCCGAGAAGCTAAAACCTTAGAGAAAGATATCGAAAATATTGATCTGACTTCTGATGTGAAGAATGAGATAACCACGTATTTAACTAAGGTAAAAGACCAGATTAACAAAATGATGTCAGGGAAAAGTCGAGTGGAAAAGGCTGAAGCCCTATCTATGTGTGCAGACTTAGAGAAGCAATGTCGCTCTATTTCAACACAGATAAAGGTGGAAATTGACAATATCCTGACAAAAGCATATAAGACCGCCTTATCAAGGATTATCAATCAATACAAGCGTTATCTGGAAGAACTAAATCTTGGATTTAATGCCGGTGCTCTCTCATTAAATCCTGTCACACTCGTTTCTGCTTCACTGGCTAACCTCTCTCAGATTATTGAGGAAAATACAGATACAGAGGAAGAGCGTGAGACTAAGACACGTCGGAAAGAAGGTGGTTTCATGAGAAAAGCAGCAAGTTTCCTTACATTTGGATTGGTTGATGACTTTACTATTGAAACTTATGAAGAAATAAACTATGTAGACTATGTTGATATGGCGGAAGTCGCAACTTACTATCTTGAGCCTTTCCAGCGAAACTTAAAAACTATCCAGAACAATGCGATTGATCATGTTACAAAAGAAACTGTCAGATTAAAACAACATCTTAAAGAAGAACTTGAAAAAATCGACAAGGTTCTTGACAGCAAGCTTGAGACTCTTTCAAACAGTGAACAAAATCTAAAAGTAAAATCTCAAGAAATAGCTGAAAACGAGGCTAAATTAAAATGGCTTCAAAGCATTCAGCAACGAGTTAGAAACATCATAGAGTTTTAATTATGAAAGCAAAATTCAAAAGAACCGTTGACTCGGGAGATTTGGAAGGCACTCGTATCAGCCTTGCCAATGAAATGATGCTTGATCCTCGTGGTGACAGCTTCATCGAAATGTGTAATTACGCGGAAACTTCTTTACCTAATCTTTATGATAAGCATGATGGGGCTTCATTTGATAAGAATCAGGATAATTGGGATGAGACTCTTCTGTTCTCAACAAAGAATGCTCTCGACAACAACTTCTCAAAGGAGCGTCTTGAATTTTACTATAATCTCGCCAAGGTTGTATTAAAAGAAAAGGCTGATACGCTTGACAGCGAAAAGGATAAAAAAATATTATATCCGAAACAGGGTTCTAATAATCATACCGCCTCGGAACAGGGCAAAAAAAAAAGTCAGCTCTATCTCGGGCTTACTATCGGTGGACTCATCATCGGAGGGGTCGGTCTAATCATGGGCAAAACCATCATTGCCACTATTGGGTTGGCAGGGGCTGCTGTTGGAAGTGGACTATTATATAACGATAATAGAAATAAGAAATGAGTAGTATTTACGACCGAATCAATAAACCCAAAGGCATAGTTAAACCCCAGAAGGAGATTATTCCATCTGCGGTGGAAGAGCCGGGACTGCCCGCCAAAGAGTTGGATCAAACACCATCTCTTAATATACTTAACGAAAAAATCGCAGATGCTAACGCTGCTTTAACACTTGTAGATGATATTGTACTGAAGAAATACCTGAGCAAATTGTCAGATATGTCTGTTGCATCATCAGGTGATGAATGGAACGTTAAAGATGCACTTAAGGATGTCATCCTTTTTAAAGTTAATAAAATGGCTTATGAAAAGGATGAATATGCCACCGACAAATTCAATAGTATTATAAGTGCCT
The DNA here is from genome assembly GCA_964499025.1 of uncultured Sangeribacter sp. GTDB lineage: Bacteria > Bacteroidota > Bacteroidia > Bacteroidales > Muribaculaceae > Lepagella. The sequence goes on along the minus strand of CAZCJC010000026.1, from coordinate 9,794 downwards.
TGACCTATGTAAGTGGAGAGGTGTTCATGGTGATTGATGGGCATAAAACCAAAACTGATTTCTATCTTGGTGTTAAAATTGATCCTGAATCAGATAGGACAGTCAGCTCTTATGCTGACACCCTAAAGTGCGCTTTATTAGGTCAGTTTCCCGGAATAAAAATACAGGATTTATCACTCACTAAAGGCGATAGCGAATTTTCAGAGCAAGAAGTCCTTATAAAGCGAATAAATGAGGAGTCTAATACAATTAGCATATATTCCGGAATCCCGGCCATGAAGAATAGCAAAGGTGAATACACAAATGCAACATTCATCCAAGGAATTGAAAAATTTGCCCTCGCTATGCAAGGGCAAAGATATACGGCTATCATTCTTGCTTCTAATTTGTCTAATGATGCGATCGGGAGTATTCGGCAAGGCTATGAAAACATTTACACCCAACTTTCTGCAGCAGGAACCCAGCAACTCGCTTACTCCACAAACGAATCTTTAGCTAATGCTATCAGCAGGAGCAAAGGTGTATCGGATTCCATAGGACACACCGACAATGAAGGACATACTCATGCCACGTCAGAATCTACAACTATCACCAAGAATGAATCCACAACTCATACTAAAGGTGAATCTAAGGATAATTTATGGGGTAAGGTCAGTAAATTAACCGAACCTTTAGTGGAGGCAGGAGCGATATTAACTGCAACAGGACTTGGTGCTCCTTTAGGTGTTGCAATGATGGTAGGCGGTGGCCTTGCCGGTTTCGGTACGCTTGGAGCCAAACAATTTAGTAAGGCAGAATCCAACACCCAAGGCTCCTCAGAAGGTAAAACTGTTGGGTCAAGTGATTCTGTAAATCATGGCCATTCAGATAGTCAGACCCACACCGAAAGCTTTACTGAGACTAACGGTAAAACATCGACAATCGGAAGTTCTAAGAATTTTACCCTAACTATTCACGATAAACATATTCAAGAGATTCAAAAGAGGATAGAACAACAACTTGAACGTATGGCTACCGCAGAAAGCACCGGATTATGGGCTACGGCTGCATACTTTATTTCGTATGGGACAGACCGCTCAACTGCAGAATCCGGAGCCGCCATATATCGTTCTATCGTTCAAGGAGAACAATCTGGAGTAGAACAATCAGGGATATCTACATGGTACAGGAATTCAGCCGATTTCAATTCCATAAAAGATTCTATATGTGGATTATCTCATCCGGTTTTCACATATTACAAGAATAACTCTTTCAATCCGATTTCATTGACTCCAACAAATATGTTGAGTAGTAAAGAGGTTGCGATTGCCCTTGCATTACCACGAAAAAGTGTTCCCGGCTTTCCCGTAGTTGAACATGTATCAATAGGAAAAGATGTTGTGCGTTTAGGTGACGCCGATCCTGTAAACTCTTTTGATCTAGGCTGCATATTTGATCAAGGTATTGCGCGCCGCCACAATAGGGTAAAACTTGATATCAACAGCCTCACACAGCATGCTTTCATCACAGGTTCAACCGGATGTGGTAAAAGTGAAACTGTCTATAAACTGATTGATAGTATACAAAAATCAGATATAAACTTTTTAATTATTGAGCCGGCAAAGGGTGAATATAAGAATGTTTTCGGCACAGAATATATATTTGGAACCAACCCCTTGATTTCAAATTTGCTGAAAATAAATCCCTTCAGATTTCCCGATGGAGTACATGTGCTCGAACATGCAGACCGCCTGATCGAAATCTTCAATGTATGCTGGCCGATGTATGCCGCTATGCCGGCCGTACTAAAGGAAGCAGTACTAAACGCCTATGAAGACTGTGGTTGGGATCTGGTAAAATCGATAAATAAATATTCGAATGATATTTTTCCGACATTCTCTGATCTTATATGGGAATTAGAGGCAGTGATTGAACTGTCAGAATACTCAGAAGAAGTCAAGAGTAATTACAAAGGATCCTTGGTCACCCGTGTTAAATCTTTGGCAAATGGTATTAACGGAGAAATATTTTCGGGTCAAGAAATTGGTGATGAGATCCTTTTTGATAAGAACGTTATTGTCGACATTAGTCGAATAGGCTCCCAAGAAACCAAGGCTATGATCATGGGTATTCTTATTATGCGTCTTAACGAGTACCGCGCCAATTCAGGCATCGAAGCAAATAGTCGTCTGCGTCATGTCACTATCCTTGAAGAAGCTCATAATCTTCTGAAACGGTGCTCACAGGAGCAGAGCGCAGAAGGCAGTAACCTTGCCGGGAAATCAGTCGAAATGATCTCAAATTCAATAGCCGAAATGCGGACCTATGGAGAGGGCTTTATCATAGTTGACCAATCTCCCGGCGCTGTAGATATAGCTGCGATCAGAAATACCAACACCAAAATCATAATGCGTTTACCGGAGGAAACCGATCGTAAGACAATCGGCAAATCAGCAGCTATGAAAGATAATCAGATAGACGAAATTGCAAAATTACCTACCGGTGTGGCTGTTGTCTATCAAAACAACTGGGAAGAGCCTGTTTTGTGTCAGATTGACCGAATGAGTAAAGATAAACGCCTCAAATATGAATTTAATGAAGATACACCCGAGGTGTTAGACGCCGATAAGCTTGCCGTGGAGATTCTTAAGTTCATGTTTAAAACCAAAGTCACAACTCCTTTGGCTTTTGACCTTGATTTAATCAAAAAGAATCTTTCAGCATCAAATTTACCTACCTACGTTAAAATCAATGTATTGGAGACAATTCAAGAATTTGAAAACAATCGACCGGTTCAACTGTGGGAAAATGATGAATTTGTTAAATTCTCATGGGTTATCTCCGGAATTTTTGGGCAAAAACAACAAATAACAAAGTTGGCGAATACCTCGGCTAACTATGATGAACTGACGAGAGCCATGAAGGTTTTAATTCACGACAAGATAAAAGACCTTCCTGAAGAATTGGATATGCCAATTCTTCAAAGTCTTATGCGTGATTACTCATCAACAAGTGAGGCTCATCTCAGGCGATATAGTGAGTGGCTGAAAATTGCTCGCGAACGCATGAATAACTAAATTATAGCCATGGGTGAAATATCCCATGGCTATATATAAATTATTTATGAAATGGAAGGACTAACAAACGAACTAAAACCTATCGATTCTGAGATCAAAAATCCTTTTAAGCCGATTGCTGATGACATCAATGCTCCTCTTGGAAAAGAAATTCCAACTGATACAGAAGTCAAAGAGCCGGGGCATAATGATGGTTGGATCAATGATGTAGAGATGTCTCCTGAAGACCTGGATAAACCTTTAATGGAGAATGAGTCTTTGTCTCCGGAACAAAAGGAAGAAATAAAAGAGGAAACCGGTTGGAGCGACAGAGTCGTTGATCATATCAAATCTGAGGAAGAGGCATCCGTCTATAAAGAAGCCAGCCTCAAAGAAAATAATGGAAATCTGGAACGCTCGGATATAGATTGGAATGCAAAAGTTCCTCAAGATCGAATTGATCGAATGAGAGCTATTTTTGGTGACGAAGTTGCCGACAAATGGGCAAACAAGACTAATATGGATTTGATTAAGGAAGGTAAAGCTCCGTATGGTCCTGATGGTGAACGAATCAATCTTCACCATATTGGACAGAAAACCGATAGCCCATTAGCAGAATTGACTAACACCGAACATAAGAAAAACGACGGAATTTTACATGACAAGACCAAATCTTCTGAAATCGGGCGTGAAGTATTTCGGTATGAAAGACAACAATATTGGAAAGCTCGATATGACACATTACAAAATCAATAAAATTTTCTATTATGGCTAATTTCACTATCACTGCTAAGCATGACATGCATCTCTCACTTGGGAAAGATATAAAGAAGGGAGACTCTTTTGAAGTGTTTGTCGGTAAACCCCTTAGCAAGACAGCCATCTTCACTAACCCGGAGGCTCGTGCAAGTATTATCCGCCAACTATCATATAAGGATATTGACTTGGTGAATAATCGAAAGGAATTTTTTCTAAACGGCGGACATTTTCAAGTCGAGGAAAGAAAAAATGTCTTGGCAAATCATTTTTGATCTCTCATGTGTTCGTTGGAATATCATAATTTGACATTCGAAAAAGTAGATTGTGTGCGCTCGTGGGACACTACTGTTTTCGATATATCTCGAGCTGATCTCGACACTTCATTAGAGAAACCCGAGGCTCCGCATGACCATATTCAGATTGAGCAGATAAGTGATATTATTTCCAGTTGCGAAGAAATCAAGTTTGAGAATTGGGTAACTCTTGAACTGTCTGAGAAAGAAAGTGTGCTTAACTCTCTTGAAGAACGTATCGCTGAAATAGAGTGTCGTCCGGCCTGCCCAATTCATCTTGAATCTCTCGGTGAAAACTTGTGGGGACGCTATAATCCCGAAACCAAGGATATCACAATCAATAGTGATTACGCTGCATTGTCAGACTATGGAACTTATAAAGAAATTATTGATACATTGGTTCACGAGGGTCGTCATGCCTATCAGGATTACAATGTAAATATCTGCGAGATTCATCCCCGCCATAGCGAAGTATGCAGCTGGGCCGAAAATATGGAGGGAGGGAAGTGGGGATATTGGGGCGATAGCAGCACTTTGCTGGGTCAGCGTCTTTACGATCAGCAGAGCATTGAGATAGATGCCCGTAATTTTGCCGCTGATATCCTCGATAGGTTAAACCTAAATGTATAAAATTATGGATCATTCAGATTATACAGATCAAATCACGAAGAGGCTTATAAACCAAGGGTACGAAATTAAGCCGGCATCGTTGGCAGCCCATGAGCTAACAAAAGTTGATGATAGTATATGGCCATTGGTCGAGGGATGGTTAGTCGGGAAGGAAGCAGATTATTCAGTACAAGAATATGCTATCTCTAAACTTATGAAAACTCGTGGTATGACTTATCCCGCAGCTCTCTTGACAATCGACTGGCTCATTAAAGAGCCCGATGCGGCATTGCGTTCATTAAATCGAGGAATAAGATAACTATCATGCCGAGTTTTGAGATTACAGCACGTCATCCGATCGACAGGTCTGGAGGCTTGCATATTGACAAAGGACAGACGTTCACCATCAATATAAACATGATGGGAATAACCCCGGTTAATCTTTTCAACAATTCACGATGTGCCGAGCAACTTGTCAACCAGTTTAAGCTCAACAGCATTGATGTACCCAAAACCGATGCCGGCATTTACAGCCGGGGTGCTTGGGATATAAAAATGGTATAAATGATTAGATGTATGAAAAGCAGAAGATATACTTGTAGTAATTGCGGAGAGGTGTTTTCGTACAGTGCATTGGGATCGCTAATGGCTGTTCTTACGAAAGGTCCGGTTTGTATTGATCCCGCTCCATCAATTCTTAATATATTTGACAAACCACGTTGCCCAAAATGCAATTCACAAAATCTTGAAAAAATTAAATAATACCCCGAAAATATGTAAAAATAAGAATGAAAAAGCCGAAAATTAGGCTTTTTTATTCTTATTTTACACTTATATCAATTTGTATTTCAATATGTTATAAGCAAATGTCAAACTAAGCGAAAATAAAAATCTTATTTTTACATTTCATTTATAAAGGGCTGTTTCTCTCTTACCATGCAGGAGCTTTGACACCCCATAGGCATATATAGCCGCCGGAACAAATACAACCTGCCTCCCTTCTATTTCGGTCGCTCCCCATTTGCTTTTGCTAGTAACCAGAGCCTTCCGTAGATCTTTGTTCTGCTCAAGGAAACCGATGAGGGATTTCAATTCATGAGGATTTTCAACATATCGGTCGGTCCACTTAACTTCCGTGGCGTAACATGCCTTTTGAGTGCCCTTATTGGTCCAGACTATATCAACCTCCCCTTTACTTCTACCTTTGTTCCAATTGGCATAATAGAAATCAGCCTCATGACTCTGTAACCATTGAGCCACAACGGCTGTCTCAACAATCTCGCCGAATGCATCATCACTTTCATCTATCGGTGAAAACAATGCGCTACGCAGTATCGGATTAGTCAGATAGATCTTGAAGGTTGTCATACGCTCCAGACGTTTGGCATTCTGGTCAATCCTTTTCAGAACTTTTATTAAAAACGCAGATTCAAGGTAATCCAGATATTTCTTCAATGTCTCTTTTCTAATACCGGAGTCAGTGGATAGATTCTGATAGGAAAATTCATTACCGCTACGAAAGGCTATATGGGCAAAGAAACTATTCAGTTCCTGAGTATCCGTGATGCCATAAAGGGAAGGGAGATCCCTCATCAGAACTTTTTCCACAATATCATTCTTCACATATTTATACGCCCTTTTCCTCACCTCTGTTGAAAAAACCACCTCAGGATATCCGCCATAATTTATATAGTCTATAAAGTATCTGTTCAACTCAACCAAGTCTGTAGCATCATACTCTCCCCAAGGCAGACCCTCCTTCTTTTCGACCAGATAATCGAGGCCCTGCAACTCTATGAATTCTGCAAAAGTAAGAGGAGGAAGCATCAGGTCGGTAAATCTTCCCGCACCGCTTTCCGCACTCTTCATCTTAAGTGCGGCAGCTGCGGATCCGGAAGCAACAAATTTTACCCAACGGTAGGTATCAACCAAAGATTTAAGATGCTGCTCCCAATCTTTCAGATACTGGATCTCATCAAAAAACACATAATATCCCTCATATTCCAGTGAATCATTTACTTCATTAGTTCCCCCTGAGGCATCAACTGCATAATGGAACAATTGCTCAAGACCAAGATTGCCATAAATCGGGGTATCTAAAGAAACAAACAGTATTTTCTGAGGATATATCCCCGCCTTAAGTAATCTGTCGATTGTATGATAGAGCATTACTGTTTTGCCAACACGTCGAGGACCCATGAGTATAGGGGCCCTGCGGATCATAGAATTGGCAACCTCCTCATAAAACTCTTCAAGATAGGGACGAGGCTGCATAGCAAGGTAATCCTTGGGAACCTGTTCGGTCGACCACCAGGGATTATCAATCTTCAAACGCTTTCTAATTTCTTTCTCTACTATTTCCTTGCTTATTGCCATGGATACTGCTCTAACTCCGATTTCTTACTTATATCTTCCCCACAAATATAATATCATTTTAGGTAAAATTCAATTTAAATACCCCGGAAATATGTAAAAATAAGAATGAAAAAGCCGAAAATTAGGCTTTTCCATTCTTATTTTACACTTATACCAATTTGTATTTCAATATGTTATAAGCAGATGTCAAACTAAGCGAAAATAAAAAGCTTATTTTTACATTTTCTTATACCCACTATTCTACCCAATTCTTGTCTGAGAGGAAATTTCATGCATAAGTGCCTTGTTGATGAAATCATTTATCGTTGTGCCGGCAGCGGCAGCGGCGGCAGCAATTCTTCCATGAAGATCCGAGGACATCCGGAGTACAAGTCGCCCACTATAAGGCTTCTGCGGCTCAATACCCCTCTCTTTGCAACTTTCAAGATAGCAATCCACTGCCTCCCTAAAATCTCTCTGTATCTCATCTACTGTATCACCCTCATACGAGATAAGAGTACCCTTAAGACCCTGTACTTTACCATAGAGGCAACTATCCTCATTGCTGTATTCAACCGACCCTGTATATCCTTTATATTTCAATTGTCCCATATATTTCTCCGTTTTATAAACTTACTTAACCCATTCAACAACCCAACTAAATATAATTCATCTCCTGTAGAGTCTCCACCAATTGTTTCACCATGTAATGCTTCAATTGTTTTGATGGATGGGGCTTATGAAGCAATATTGTTTCCTTACCCTTTGTGAATTCCACCCGTGAACCCGAAGTCTTTCCTTTATTTGACTCAATAAAACCAAAATATGAGAGAACGGCACAAGCCTCACCATATGTGAAATCTTTAGGGCGCGTAAGCAATCTCGCTATCAACTTATCTATCTTTGTCATAGAAACACGCTATATTGTCTTGCAAAGATACTAATTTTGGTATCATATACAAATATAATTATAGCATTCTCCCCTCAAATATGTAAAAATAAGAATGAAAAAGCCGAAAATTCGGCTTTTTTATTCTTATTTTACACTTATATCAACTTGTATTTCAATAGGTTATAAGCAAATGTCAAACTAAGCGAAAATAAAAAGCTTATTTTGACATCTTTCCGGATACCGGTTACGAGAAAGGGAGAAAACTCACAAGTTCCAGATGTTTCTTACCACAAACCAACCTATATAAACCCCGATATAAAGCATTGCGCCTTTAACTCCCCAAAAGAATCTGCGCCATGGAGATTCTCGAACACAGAAGAGAGCTGTCAGCAACATCCCAGGCAGATAGATAAGCGAAAAGGGAATAAAATAATTAAGTCGAAAAGCTTCCAAAAAATTTCCGCTAAGCATCGCATGAAGCACACGCTGTATTCCACAGGATGGACAATCAAGTCCTGTAAGAAGTTTCACAGGACACTTCGGAAAGAATCTACCAAGCGATCTATCTGTCGGATCAAGTAAGCCGTAAACTAACAGAATGATTGTTACCGTTAAAATTAGAACTCCAACGGTAACAATCTTTTTAGTCCTTACGGGCTTGCTCATCCCTAAATTAATGCTCCGGCAAAGATTCCGCAGAAAAGAAGAACTAAATATAGAATCCATACAACAACAGCCGATAAGGCTGCTATCAAAGACCAAGTCCCTGCTTTCCGCGCATAACTATAGGCAGCATCATAATAACCTGCCTGCCACATTCCGTCTACCTTAGAGGCATAAACGATTGCAACTATTCCAAATGGGAGGCAACAAAAGATTGTAGTAAGGATCGCCCAAACCATATTGCTGCTCGGAGGAATTCCTCCATTTGGACGCTGTCCTCCATAAGGTGGATACTGGTTGTTAGGGTAGTAATTCTGATTATCCATAATGTAAAGTATTAGGTTTTAAGTAAGTTTGAAAAATTAGCTAATAGTTATTTTTGGAATTTGAGCGATTGGATTTGTTTCATGAGCGAAGGAGCATAGCGGGCTATGCAACTGAGCGAAAGGAACAAAGACAACGTTCAAAAACAAAAATAACATTAGCTTCAATGTTAAACTTACTATGGTGATAATATAAACTAATTTTGAAAACTTACTTATAAAGGTAAAACGTTTTCCATATTGGGGAAAGGCGATATAAGAATCGTTGTCGGCAGCTATTTCCGGGTGGCTGTGAAGGTTATTTTCGGGAGCACGAACATCGGTATGGTTGCGCCTACCGTCATGCCAAGAAGGATAAAGAAACAGGTCAGCCCGTTATCGGCAAAGAGATAGAAATAATGGCGGAAACTCTCTTCTGAATCGCGATAGAGGCACATCACCATCGCGCCAAACGCACGGTAGGCATATACACCCGGAATCATCGGTAGCAGCGATGGATATAGATAGGTTTCGGCTGGAATGCGAGTACGAGGTGAGATTACAACGGCAAGAATACCGATCAAGAGGGAAGCAGTGGTTGTAGCCGCCACAATATGCCAGCCTAAGATTCCCATTAGCACATACCTGAAGGAATGCCCCACAGCCGCCACGAGCGCGCAGTAAAGCAACGCCCGACGCGGAGGATTACTCACAGCTGAGAAACCCATAGCCGCTATTGCAGCAAATATTGCATCCTGTAATATATCCATCACGCAGAAAGAGGATTGGTTGATGGTTAATGGTTATTGCCAGTAACTCTCCTAAAATATTTATTAATTATTAATCATCACCCATTAATTATTAATTATTAATTATTAATTATTAA
>CAZCJC010000025.1:0-38531 GCA_964499025.1 uncultured Sangeribacter sp. | reverse complement strand
GACGTGAGAGTGCAATCCGCACCGTTCACGGCGCCGGCATCGAAGTAACGGAGATTGTAGACGTAACTCCGCTTCCGCACAACGGATGTCGTCCTCCCAAGAGAAGAAGAGTCTGATCTTAAAGATCTGATCTTAAAGAAAGGAAAGCTAATCTCAGAGTCGGCAAGCCAGCTCCTGAATGCGAATAGACTGTCACCTACACTTTCTCTCGACAGTCGCGGCTGCGCTAAGGGGGCATAAGGCTAAAACGCCTCTTTAATTAATACAAAAAAGAAATGGCAAGATACACAGGCCCAAAAACCAAGATCGCTCGTAAATTCGGAGAACCGATTTTCGGTGATGATAAAGTTCTGGCAAAGAAGAATTATCCGCCGGGACAGCATGGCGTAAATCGCCGTCGCAAGACCTCAGAGTATGGTCTTCAGTTACGTGAGAAGCAGAAAGCAAAATATACGTATGGCGTTCTGGAGCGTCAGTTCCGCAATCTCTTTGAGAAGGCTGCGCGTACAAAAGGTATTACCGGTGAGGTGCTCCTCCAGCTTTTGGAGAGCCGCCTTGATAACGTAGTTTATCGTCTCGGTTTGGCACCGAGTCGTCCGGCAGCACGTCAGCTTGTGCTTCACAAACATATTACAGTAAACGGCAAACCGGTCAATATCCCTTCTTATAAGGTTGTTCCCGGAGATGTAGTGGCAGTAAGAGAGAAATCAAAATCTCTTGAGGTGATCGCCGACTGCCTTGCAGGCTTCAATCACAGCAAATATCCCTGGATTGAATGGGATGAGAGTGTGAAAGGTGGAAAATTCCTTCACCTCCCGCAGCGTGAGGACATACCCGAGACAATCAAGGAGCAACTGATCGTCGAGTTATATTCTAAATAATAAACACTGACTACCCATGCCAATTTTAGCATTTCAAAAGCCCGATAAGGTGATCATGCTTGAGTCGAGCAACTCATTCGGCAAGTTTGAGTTCCGTCCTCTCGAGCCCGGATACGGCCAGACCATCGGCAACGCTTTGCGTCGCATCTTGCTGTCGTCGCTTGGCGGATATGCCATTTGTTCGATCCGTATTGACGGAGTGGCTCATGAGCTCGACACCATTCCCGGAGTGAAGGAGGATGTCACCAACATCATCCTAAATCTCAAACAGGTAAGATTCAAGCAGCTCACTGAGGATCACGAAACTGAGAAAGGTTCCGTAACCGTTGCGGGCACAGATGTGTTCACTGCAGGCGATTTGGGTAAGGTTCTTTCCGGATTCGAGGTGCTTAATCCCGATTTGGTGATCTGCCACCTTGATTCATCGGCAAGTTTCCAGATGGATTTCACAATCAACAAAGGACGTGGTTGGGTTCCAGCAGATGAGAACAGAGAGCTTCTCAGCGGGAATGATCTCAACGAGATAGCAATTGACTCTATCTACACTCCGATCAAGAATGTGAGATACAGCGTGGAGAATTACCGTGTTGAACAGAAAACAGACTATGAGAAGCTGATCATAGAGGTTACCACAGATGGCTCCATCATGCCCAAAGAGGCATTGAAGGAGGCAGCGAAGATCTTGATTCAGCATTTCATGATGTTCAGCGATGAGAAGATTACCCTCGAGGCTCCCCAGGAGGACACTCCTGAGGAATTTGATGAGGAGGTTCTGCACATGCGTCAACTTCTCAAGAGCAAGCTTGTGGATATGGATCTTTCAGTCCGTGCCCTTAACTGCTTGAAGAGCGCAGAAGTAGAAACACTCGGCGAGCTGGTAGTCTTCAACAAGAATGATCTGTTGAAGTTCCGCAATTTCGGAAAGAAATCGCTCAGCGAACTCGATGAGCTTCTTGAAAAGCTCCACTTATCCTTTGGAATGGATATTTCAAAATATAAATTAGATAAAGACTAATCCCCAATGAGACATAATAAAAAATTCAACCACCTCAGCCGCAAGAAAGCACATCGCGAGGCTCTCCTTTCTAATCTTGCGATCGCTCTTATCCAGCATAAGAGAATCTTCACGACTGTAGCAAAGGCCAAGGCACTCCGCGTATATGCTGAGCCGCTGATCACACGGTCGAAGAAAGACGATATGCAGAATCGCCGTCTCGTTTTCAGCTATCTTCAGAATAAGGAAGCAGTTAAAGAGCTTTTCGGTGTGATAGCAGAGAAAGTGGCTGACCGTCCCGGAGGTTATCTCCGCATACTTAAGACCGGCCACCGTCTCGGTGACAATGCAGAGATGTGCATGATCGAGCTTGTAGACTTCAACGAAAACATGCTTGAGGCAGCTGCTCCCAAGAAAGCTAAGACAACACGTCGTTCACGTTCAAAGAAAGCAGCTCCCGCAGCAGAGGCTCCTAAGGCAGAGACAGCTACTGAGGCACCCGCGGCAGAAGCGCCCAAGACTGAGGCCGCTGAAGAGGCAAAAGCAGAGTAATTCCAATATCATATATTTGATATACGAAAAAAGGCTATCCGATCGGATAGCCTTTTTTATTTAGATTAAACGGTGTGACTGTCAGTTCTTGCGCTCAAGAGTATAGTTGAGCGAATCGTTCTCGGCTTTTGTGAGTTCAGAATTGACAAGGGTCAGTGTGTTGTCATCGTTGATCAGGAAGTATAGAGGAGCAGAATCAGCATTGCCTATTGCGTCTTTAGCTTTCGGAGTGAGAGTGAGATATTTCACAGTTTCGGAAGAAGTCCCCTTTGTGCCAAGAGTAAAATCTCCTTCAGCTACTGATGTGAGACCGGCGCGGATTCCTGAAGCCGCTACTGTGTCATTCATCAGATATGATTGTGTGAGCTCAAAGTCTCCTGTGGTGTAGTTGTCATCATCATCGTAGTCAAGTACGAGTGAATAGAGAACACCCTGAGCGTCTGCAGCAGGGAGGATACCTGCATAAAGTTCTGTACGATCACTCTTGGCGTCACATTTTTCGCCATTGCAATTCTTATCGCTACATGAAGCGAATGCCAAAGATACGAGGGCGATGCCCAATAATGTTTTTTTCATAATCAAAATATTTTGTTTAAATTTGTTACACCCGAAACGAACTGATATCCAGAATAATCCGGAGATCGTCGGAGAATAAGCATATTTAGACGCCGGGTCACATATTTTCTGCATTCCCGGGTCCGGGTTAAAGGGCAGGGCACAATTTCACCTGCCGTTATAAAAATAACCGCACTAAAGCCTTAAAAGTTTTATCTTCCTTCACTAATTTGATTATTATGAAGCAAAATATTTCATTAACCGGAAGATTAATAGGGAGTATCCTTACAATTATATTTTTGACGTGTTGCCACACCTCACGCCAAGCAGCCATCCGCAACTACAGGCTCCCCCTTATCTCCAAGAACGAATTTTACAGTAGCGGTCTTGCTGAGCTAAAGGGAAGTTTTATAACAAAAGACCAAAAAAATCGATTCTTCGGATCGGTAGGAAGAGTTTATTACGATAATATTGTTACAGGTGAACATGGCATCAGAGGCTTAATTGCGGATTCTGTTTCACCGGAAGAGATAAAGGTAAAAGGTTGGGTTCGCGTGCCCTCTCCGAGAATCTTTATGTTGAGGGATATCAATGACACTTTTTATCCGGTCTATTTGCAAGCCGGAAACAACTTGGAATTTATCCTGAAAGATGGGAAACGGATATATGGAGGGAGTCTTGGGAAAGTGAATCAAGATCTGACTGCCGCACCTCAATTTCTGTTGCCTGATTCGCTCTCGGGAGTTCTTGACTCCAATCCGGATATGCGATGGGCTGAAGTCATGAAGGCTTATGAGGCCGGAGAGCGGGTGTGGAAAGATGAATTGGATACCTATCTAAAACAGGGGGATCTATCTGAGGTTGCAAGAAAGATACTCGAAGTAATACCAGCCTATACCAAAGCTAAATGGGTACTTGTTAACGAGAAGAGGATGCTTGCAGATTCAGCAGCTGATTATTCCTCACTGAAAGAATTCCTTGAGATAGATAATCTTTATCAGATGGCAGGAAATGGTTCCGGAGCCATGCCTAAACTTATTGCCGGCAGTGAATTGCTCCGAGGACTTGCCGGTGACAGAGGTGATGGATACGGCAATATTCCTGAAGCGGTGGCAGCATATCTTGAACGTTACAACAATTTACTGCTGAAGCTCGGGATTGTAGGAATGCCTGATCCTCTTCAGCTTGCTATATCCCAGACATTGTGTGATGGTGGTGTTTTGAAAAGAAGCGGTTCAAAAACGGCAGCCCTTGAAATATTGGACAGGGTTGCTCCCGACTATCTCCCTAACAAGGAGATTGAGAGGGAGGTCAGAGAATATGTCGACCGTATTTTTCATGATGAATACCGTAATATACCCGATACTCCGGAGGGAGAGATATTACGTCGCCTGATAGAACCATATAAAGGAAGAAACGTGATATTGGATTTCTGGGGGTATCAGTGTCCTCCATGTCTTAAGGGGATGGAAAAGACAAGGGCAATCCGGGAGAAATACCGTGGTAATCCGGATTGGGTAGTATTGTATGTCACCGATATTGTCACCACCCCCAAGAGAGAATATGAGAAGATAAGGGAGAAATTCCTACCAGGGGATGAAAGTGTGTTGCTTTCATTGGACGAGGGAGCGCAATTGGGGGCGTTATTCGATTTGCATGTTATCCCGCGCCAAATACTTATCGACAGGGATGGAATAATAAGGGATTCGGATTACAGCTTTGAATATGGAGCGGAGGGAGAGTGGATAAATATGCCCGACCGGCAGGTGGGATCAGAGAATGGGGGAGACGAGTCGGATAAGTGATTCGAGACTCCTTTGAGGGAGAGGCCGACGTTTCCATCTCTGGAAAGTTAGTTTAGTGCACTGTCTGAGATCCTCAAAGAAAATGTTTCTCATTCTCTCATTTACATCTGTGTCATAAATGAGCAGACTGCATTCGAAGTTATTTTCAAAACTTCGGTAGTCAAAGTTTGTAGATCCGGCGATCACAAGGTTATCATCAATGATGATACCCTTTGCATGGAGCATCCCGGGCTTGTATAGATATACTTTGATTCCTGCTTTTAGACACTGTGTGATATAAGAGTAAGAGGCATATTGCAGCATTCTTGAGTCACTTTTGCCCGGAATCATGATTCTGACATCGATTTTGGATAGGGCAGCGGCCTCCAGCGCATGTTGCAAAGCATCGGTGGGCAGGAAATAGGGGGTCTGGATGTATATAGATCTTGTTGCGCCGGAAATCGCTTTGAGGAAACAAAGGGCGAGGTTATCCCAATTATCAAGTGGGCCGGATGTGACGAGCTGCATTCCTACATTATTCCGGAACGGCATCTGAACAGTTTTCGGATAAGCCATTGTGTTGGGCTGGTTCTTGAAATTCCAGTCCACAACAAAAGAGTAAAGTAGGGATTCAACGATATCCCCTTTCACCCGGAAATGAGTGTCGCGCCATGCGTGGCCTTCAGCCATTCCTTTCTGGTAACGGTCAGCGATATTCATTCCCCCGATATATCCGGTTTCGCCATCTATTACTACAATCTTCCGGTGATTACGCCAGTTGATTCTGTTAGCCAGGTGAGGGAAAGTCACTTTGAAGAAAGGATGGGTCATCACGCCGCTCTCGTTCATTCGCTTGAAGAAACGGTTTTGAGCCGAGAAACTTCCAACATGGTCGTATATGACCTTGACTTCCACCCCCTCTTTAGCTTTGCTCATCAGGATATCGGCAATTTCCTGACCTGTGGCGTCGTCAGAAAAAATATAATACTGCAGGAAAATGGATTTTCTTGCATTCCGGAGATCTTTTTTCAGAGCCTCAAACTTCTCATGGCCGGTGGTGAATATCTCAATTCGATTGTTTTCAGTATAGAAAGAGGAACATAGAGTCCTGGCAAGCTTGATAAGATTTTTTGTAGGGAGGGATATATCAAGGGTATTCAGATTCACATGACGCGGAGTCATTGTGCTCATGAGCTTTCGCTTGTTGAGACGAGAAATCATATGCTCCCCCTTGAGGCTCCGACCAAAGAAGAGGTAAAAGATGAGTCCGACGAAGGGGAGAAATATCAGGGCAATCACCCACGCGAGAGAGCGGATGGGATTCCTGTTTTCGCGTAACACCACTATCACGCAGCTAATGATTGTCACTGCGTAAATAATTAGGATGATGATATCGACAATAAAATTAAGGTGCAAAGCGAAACATTTAGAGGCACTAAGTTAATCAAAAATAGGGAGAAATAAAAAATAAAGAGCAGGGGATTTCGCAATCACCTGCCCTCTTTGGCTTAACTAAATAAATTCTTACATGTTAGGATTATAATATCGATGCAAAATTAATAAAAATATGCCATAAAACATATTTTCGTAGGCTGTAAAAATGTTAATAATATTTAAAAAGCTATCTTCGTGTGTGGATGGCCCTATTATTCCTCCCCTTTCTGGCGAAGCCATTCGGTAGCGGTGCGGTCAAGTTCATCATACCAATCTTCCCCGAACCGTCGAATCAGAGGATCCTTGAGGAAACGATAGGCTCTTACCCCCTTTGCCCTGCCTAATTTCTCGGCACATTTGCATATCTTCCATCTGTGGAGATTTACAGCCGTGAATCCGTCATATTCTTTCAATCTTACGGGATAAAGGTGGCAGGAGGAGGGCTTGAAGAATGGGATCTTTCCCTCGCGGTGGGCTTTCTCAAGAGCGCAGAGGCATTTGCCCCCGGGAGCATAAGTGGTGAAAACGCAGTCACGACCATCCACAATTGAGGTAACCAGATCTCCTTCCTCATCATAATAGCCGGGGCCCTGCTCTTCAAGCACTTTCTGAGCCGCCGGGGTGCAGAGGGGATATATATCCGGCATCAATTCGCATAGTTTCTCATATTCCTCTTCGGTTATAGGCGCGCCGGCATCTCCTTCAATGCAGCAGGCGCCAAGGCATGAGTCAAGATCGCAGATGAAGAAGCGTTCAATTAAATCGAGAGAGACGAGGGTATTTTGGATTTGAAGCATGATTTTAGGGGTTAGGTTTTAGGCTTTAGGCATTAGGCTTTAGGGTTTAGGCATTTGAGGAGATTGCTTCGCTGAAGCTCAGCGCGGTGACAAAAATTTGAGGAGGGGGGGTAGGCATTAGGGCTTAGGCTTTAGGGTTTAGGCATTTGAGGAGATTGCTTCGCTGAAGCTCAGCGCGGTGACAAAAACTGGAGAGGGGGGTAGGTTTTAGGCTTTAGGTTTTAGGCATTTAGGCTTTAGGATTGAGGGGGTGGGGTCAATTGTAGATTGTGGCGAAGCCTATGAGCCGATCGGCTCTGGCACCGGGGGGATGATAATAGACCGCTACCCAATATTCATTGCCGGTTTCATATTTATTTCCTTCTGTCATATCGACCGAAACTGATGTCTCAATATCTGATGAGCTTGACATTTTTGTATGTTTAGACCCTGATGACGGTCGGGATGCGCCAACTGCTTCAGGGTGAGTGGTACCTGGACCTGAAACGGAATTTCGCGGCAGGGTGACGTATCTGTAATTATAGGCACCCTGCTTGAGGGGCATCTCAAGACGGTAGAGTCGGTTTTCTGCATCGTAGGTCATGCGGTTGCGGTCAGAGAAAGTGTTATGGGTCATCTCTCCATCCACAAATACATCAGCATCCCGAAGATATGGAAGATCGAGGGAAAAATGTACTGTAACATAATCTGCTCCGAGATCCGAGTCTGTTGAGTTATATTCTCTAATCAAGAAACGTCCATGCTGGGTCCGGTCGTATTCATAATTTTTGAGAGCCCTCGGTGAATCCTGTTTGAGCCACACATGATAATTTGAGCCCCCGTATTTCACTGAATCTGCTCCCATCCCGGGAAATGTCACGCTTGTTGTTTCAAATCTGCGATATTCGTTTCCGGCCGGATATATGAGTTGGGGAGAGTGACTGAAAAACAGGGTGGCGTTTTCCACTCTCAGTGGGTTTGAAAGTGAACGTCTGGAGGATTCTGTTCCATTTTGCATTATGGTCACCTTCACATCCTGATAAGGGTTTGCCCTCCACTCCGGGGGGATGCTGACAGCGAAGTCAAGCTGCTGCCATTCGGTGTTGAATCCTCGATCGGTACGCGAGGTGACACCTCCTGAAATACCGGCGGCATCCTCGGTTACCATAAATCGCGCCTGTAGGATTATATTATCCGGATCATCTCTGTCGAACACCTGCAGAAGATAATTTCCGGATACCAGTGGTTGCATGTCTTGGTTAGGTATTTCCAGACGATAGTTTGTGAAATGCACAAAGGTGTTCTGGGAATATGCGAAATCTTCAATATCACCGATATTGAACCCATCGATGTATTCGCTGTCGGTGAGTCGTGACGGTTGCCAATCGGCATTACAATGAATGAGACGATATTGCAGCCATGAATTCTGTTCGCCTATTTCGTCGAATGATATGACAATTCTCTCATCCGAACCGAGACGTATCAGAGGGGGCGACATGAAATTATCAGCCGCGGAGACCTTGAGTGTCCGGAATTGGGGATTGAAAATAGCTGTTGCCGTATCAGCCGCCTCCCCACGCTGCCAGTGGAAGGAGAGTAGGCAGAAAAGTATTATCGGAGCAAATAACTCTTTCATATTATTACCATTGGATCGGTTCTTTTCCATGGAGCCGAAGGTATTCGTTTGTTTTGGAGAAATGTCTGTTTCCGAAGAATCCTCGGTGGGCGGAAAGGGGAGAGGGATGGGGAGAGGTAAGGACAAGATGCCTGTTGCGGTCGATGAAAGCTCCCTTGCGTATTGCATCCGAACCCCATAGGAGGAACACGATGTTGTCGCGTTTTTCGGCAAGAGCGTGCACGGCAGCATCGGTGAATTGTTCCCAACCACGTCCGGCATGAGATTTGGGCTGATGTTCTCTCACTGTCAGGGATGCGTTGAGCAGAAGAACCCCCTGCCGGGCCCAACGCGATAGGTCTCCATCCGCGGGAATTCCGCCACCGGTATCATTCTGAATCTCTTTAAATATATTCCTAAGTGATGGAGGAATCTCAACACCGGGATTCACAGAAAAGCACAAACCATTAGCCTGCCCCGGACCATGATAAGGATCTTGCCCTATAATCACAACTTTCACATCATCGAACGGGGTTGAATCGAAAGCTGAGAAAATCTGAGCAGCCGGAGGATATACCCTTATGGAAGGGTTTGCATATTCGGCGCGCACAGAATCAGTGAGAGCTTTGAAATATGGCTTCTCAAATTCAGGGGCGAGGGCATTTTTCCACCCTTGTTCGATCTTTACATTCATAAGTTCGATGAGTATGAATCCTGGTTGAAGACTTCAATTCAAAGTTAGTAAAAAATAAATAAAAGCGGATGTTATAAATGAAAAAAAGGGGGGAATGTTGCGGAAGAGAGCAAATTTAATTAACTTTGCAATATCAGAAAGTGGGAATTCCACCTCTGATAAATGTCTCCGTAGTTCAATGGATAGAATATCGGATTCCGGTTCCGACGATTAGGGTTCGACTCCCTACGGGGATACATGATAAGCCCGGTGCGCTTTGCAGTGCACCGGGCTTTTATTCACCATCCTCCTATTACTATTTTTTAATTCCGGATTACTATTTTTTAATTCCGGAGTTATGGATTGGGAGAGGAGGAATGATCAAGGAATTGGGAGAGATGAGGATAGGAAAGTATCGAGAGGGATTTTAATCGTGGTGAAAGATTGAGCCGCGACGACCCCGGCGCCTGTCGAGACATTGCTGTAGGCCCAGAGAGGATCGCTGAACCCGATCTCGCTGAGATCATCGAAAATACCATCATACCTTTGCCATTGGCAGTTGGCCCAGTCGTAGTAGCTGCGTGAGATACTGTGGAGTGTGAGGATAAACCCGCAATTATATAATTCCGGATCATATTCATTTGCCCTGACTGAGTAATTACAATCGGAATAATGGAGGTTAAGCGTGTAATCACGTCCGGAAAACTGACGATCGGTGAAGAATGTAAACCCATATGATCCCCCTCCCATCACTGTCTCAAATACCCCGATATGTTCGGCAAATATCGGTTCTACATCAGAATCGAAGTATCCAATATAGAGGTTTGAGTAGGGAGGATATGGGAACCCTGATAGGGTGTCATCCCAATTTTGATCGTCATAACTCATATAATATGGCATGGCGGATAGCCGGTAGAAATTTTCAGTCTCGGCCATATCAATGATCTTAATACGGGTGGTAAGGTTGAAGGTCATAAATTTTTCGTATCTATACCATTCATTTCCCTGACTCCAGCTATTGGTCAGGGCAGGGGTCGCAGAAATCAGCTTTGCGTCTACGGCGTATGGCACAGTCACCTCCGCATGTGCCTCCCCATAAGTAGGACTGGTGACGCTGATAAAAATTTGATCACCCTCAGCCGGAATATAATCTGAGTTGATCCGCACCCCATTGACTGTTATAAGAACCTCTGCATCAGGTATGGAGTGATCTCCATCGCTGCCTTGGTCGGTATACATCCAAGTATGTGAGATTTTCACCTCAATCGGTTTTCCTGCCGTGATGAGTGAATTGATGCAGATCACCGGTTTAGCGTCGATATCGGGAATAAAGTCTTCGTAACATCCTGTTAACAGCAGAGGGAATAGAAGAGGAATAATATATTTCAGAATAGCCATGTATAAGATATTGAAGGGATGATGGGAAAGAGTTTGATTTTTTGGTAAACCGGTTTGATTTTGTAGTTTATGCCGTCAGGCAAGAGAACAGCCTCCTCGCTGTAGTTGCGTCTGATACCGATGGTGTTTAAGTGGCAATATGCATTATAAAGGCCAAATGACCAGAATCCACGTCTGTTCTTGACATTGCATGCGAGGTCGAGCCGATGGTAGAAAGGGAGCCGATAGTTATTAACCGAAGACTTCATCGGCACTCCGTCGCCGTCGGAATAAATATTAGATCCGAAACCCGGTGGCTGGAAATCCTGGGGCAGGAGTGTCACGCGGTTTCCTGAATGTCCGGTCCAAGTAGCGTTGAGCTGAACTTTGTCGCTAATCTGCCAATTCACAGCAACGTTTATTGTGTGTCGGTTGTCGAAACGGGCAGGGAAAGTGACGCCTCCATTCTTCTCAGGGAAAGTTCTGTCAGCCCAACCGAGAGAGTAAGCTATGAAACCGGTGATTTTTCCACTATTTTTCTCTATCTTGAAATCCACGCCCTTAGCGGTGCCCTTACCAGCTGTGAGTCGTGTATCCCAAATTTCGAGCGGTGGCTGGAGATAATATTCATCGCGGTAATCGATAAGGTTGTGCATGAATTTATAGTATGCCTCTACTGATATGGCATAATCTCCCGACCGGGTCTGCCAGTAACCGCCGATCGCCAACTTGTCGGCCGTCTGCGGCTTGAAATTTCGTGTCACGGGAATCCATTGGTCGGTGGGGAGGGCGAGATATGTTTCAGTAAGCTGATGAACATATTGAATTGTCCGAGAATAGGCACCCTTGATAGCAATATCGGGGGTGATATTATAGCTGAGAGAAAGTCGCGGAGAGATTCCCCAGAATGTTTTGCGGTCAATGTTGAAAATGGATGGGTGCAGACCGGCATTTGCTCGGAACTTATCTGAAAATTTACAGTCGTATTCGATGTAGGCGTTCACTTCGTTTGCCCCGTATGAACTGACAGAATCCCGAGATGACGTGATATTTCCATCGCATTCATATTGGCGGAAAGTGCGCTGAGGGAGGAATGAATGGCGGGTATATCCGGCGCCGAACCTTAAATATGAATTATCGTTCGGTCTCCAATCGAAGTCACCGCGAAAAATCCAGTCATCTATATGGTTTACAGTCTTGCCTATATCTGATCTCTCGGAAAAAGAGTCATTATCAATATAAGTGCGGAAAACCTCTTCCTTTTTCATAGATGAGAAGAATCGAGTGTAAGCAGCCGTGAACTCAGCCGTCAGGGAGGGATTGATACGGTAGTTCAGGCCTGCCTGGACCATCAGGTTTCCCCAGTTGAAATCATACTTGTCATCTTCGTATTCTCCTGAAGTCTGAGCACTGTCAAATTTGGAGCCTGTGCGGAGGAAATCGTTGCCGTAATAAGCGCTCACGAATCCATTCAGCCGGGAGGAAAACCGGTGGTTGATTTTCGCATTCAGATCGGTGAAATAATATTGGAATCTTACCTTATCCTCCTTCTGGGCTGAATTCAGGATAGCTAATGCAGGGATAGTGATCAGATCATACCAAGAGCGTCGGATGCCAAAAAGATAGGATGTACGCTTACCGATAGGGCCCGAAATATTGAATGCTCCTGAAGTGAGCCCTAACCGAGCTGATCCGTGGTGGCCCTCCCGGTTCCCGTTTTTCAACCTTACATCCATGAAAGAGGAGAGACGGCCGTCATATTTTGCCGGGATGGAGGTCTTGAAAAAGTCTATATAACGGATGATGTCGTTATTGAAAGCCGAGAATAGTCCGGCGAAATGATTCACCTGGTAAAGAGGCACGTTGTCGAGCATACAAAGATTCTCGTCAATATTTCCTCCATGGACATACATCCCCGCCATCCCCTCCGCTCCGGCCGTTACCCCCGGTTGCATCTGCAGGGCCTTTATCACATCGTTCTCTCCGAATAGGGTTGGGATATTGCGGACTTCCTCGGCGGTTATCTTTTTCGCCCCGATCTCTGAAGTGGTAACCGGAGAGGGGTCGATTCTCGATTCCACTACAAGCTCATCAAGAACAGTCGTGTTCTCCACCGGGGGTGGTGTGAGTTTAATCTTAGAGGTTGTTATTTTCTCTTGTCCGGTTTTAGACTCTTTCCTCTTTTTCTTAAGGATGACATTATTCCCCTTGATGCGAAATTCAATATCTGTGCCTCGGAATATGTCGGCGAGCACCGCTTTCAGAGGGCGGTTCTTAGCATCGACAGTGATCTTCATATCCTTAAGCAGATCGGAAGAGTAGACAAAATTCTTGCCGGTCTGCTCCACGATGTCTCGGAACACCACCGCTGCCGGCCTCTCCAAGGCTTTGACAGTCACATTCTGTGAGCATAGCTTGGCAGGAAAGCAGAGAAGAAATATCAAAATCAATATAGCCAGTCTCATTTGTCGATTCTTATTTTTGTGTCGAGGGTGTCGTTGATTGTTTGTATGAGATCTTCCGCATTTCCTTCGTAATGAAGTGAGAGGGTATATTCCTCGGCATCATCCGGGAGCCCGGTGATTTCTACGCCGTAGACCTCCCTAATTCTTGTCACAACGATCGGGAGTGGAGTGTCTTCAAAGTCGATGACTCTGTCGATCTTCTCCGGAGTGGTCTCGATAACGAGAGTCTTTTCAACAATTTCATTTTCAGAAGGGGTAAAATGATTTCTGAGGATTATGGATGCAGTAGCTCCCAAAACAACGACAGCTCCAACAACAGCCGCTACCTTCATACGCGACATAAATGGATGCCTGGTGGATAGGGAGGACGATTTTACGCGTTTTAAGGTAGCCTCCGTATTGAATAACCCTTTTCGAAAGTGCTTGGCAATGAAGCGAATGTCTTTATCGTTTTCCATATTTGAAATCGGAGTTAATTTTAGAAATCAAAGCCGACCCGGAAAGAGAGGTAGGCGCGGTTGGAAGAGGCTCTTTTCCCTGTATCCACAATAGAGTAATAATCACCGCAGTCATAGAAATCATACAAGGGGTAGCTGTAATTAACCAATGTGAGTCCTATGCCTAAATTAATTCCCACCTTCCTGCCCCAGTTGAAACGGTATCCGACTGTCGGGGAGAAGAATATTCGTCCTTCGGAGGTGAGGTCATACCCGATCCGGATATCGGCAAAAGGGGAGAAACGGTCGAATTTAAGGTCAGCGCGTCCTTGTATGAACGGGGCGCAAATATGTCGTCCCTCATTGCGGCAATATTCATACTCCAATCCTGCTCCGACAAAAAGCCAGCGATTGAACTGCATACCATGAGAAGTTGAGAATCCGGTAAACCATGAGGCATGATTCCCCCAGCCGGGAGCGTTATAGAAGTATAGATCGTTGCTCCATTCGAGAAAACCACGGTAACCTCTATTTGGCTGACGGGCCGATGCAGAAAGCGTCAGAAATGATAGGAAAAGAAGTAGAATCAGTTTTTTCATGATTGGTTTTACATTTGGAGTTGTCTAAACTAATTCACAAAAGATAAAAAGCGTCTGCAAAAAATTCTTTTATCAACCTTTGCGGATGCTGTTGGCTGCTTTCTCCTTTTTCATCGGAGGCATCCTGCCGAAAGGTTGCCACCTCTTCAGATGAAAAAATCAGCTCAAAATATCTCGAAAATGTAAAAATTTAGTTTGGATAACTTGTTTGTCCTGATTCCAAGACGCAAAAAAGCCGGGAAAGTCCTATTCCCGGAGAGAAAAAATTTATTTTTGATCAAAAAAGTTGAGATTGGGGATTCAAAGGAAGGGGAGGAAGAAAGGACGATGGCCGTTTGACAAAGTCTCACGAAGACGGCTGAAGGCTTTAGTCATCTGGTTTTTGACAGTCTTCTCAGATAACCCCAACTCTTCGGCAATCTCAGCATTGGATAGGCCGTCGCGTTTGCTCATAAGAAAAATATCACGGCAACGATCAGGGAGATCCTCAATCGCTTTCCATATCCTTGCGTCACGCAAGGATGTGTCTACCACTTCCTCATCTATATCCGGAATCTTTTCGATATCTTCCATAGGCCTGCTGTCGCGGAGATAGGATATGCAAGCGTTTCGCACACCGCGATACATGTAACTGTGGAAATTCTCTATCACAGCCCCACTGCTTATGTGCTGCCAAGCTTTGGTAAAAACATCTTCCACGATATCTTCCGCGCTATCGCTGTCACCGATGATGCGCAGCGCGTACATTCCTAAAGGAAGGTATAGTTTTCGGAACTGTAAGTCGAATTCGCGGGATGTCATCTGAATAAAGGTAAAGGAGGCGGTAAAATTAGGGATTATTCAGGAAACTTCAAAATAGTCGTTCGGGAGGGTGTGCGGAATATTGAGGCTTTGCATCTGAGCCATTCTGACACATCAGAGGGGACTGAGCCAAAACTTTACATTTTGGCACAGCCCCCTCAATATTTTATTGGGAATTAAGTAGCAGTTCGCATTAAGCACATGCAAATGCGCAGCTACTTACTCTTAATGAGTATCAATAGGTCATTTTAGGGTCGAGCGCCTTTGCAGCCTCGATCATCTTCTCCACCTCTTTTTCAGAGGGGACGCGGCGAGTCAGTTTCTTCTCAGCGTTTGTCACTTCGAGTTTTGCTGTAAGAGAGGCAGCATTGCGATGCCGAAGTTCCTTAACCGTGTCGACTCCGGCAGCTTCGAGCAATTCTGCAAACTGCGGGCCTATTCCGGGCACACGGAAAAGATCTGTATGATTAGCCCATTTCAGAATCAGTTTGGCGCTGATATCAGTTTTCTCGGCGAGATTCTTACGGCCGGCAGGAGTGCTGCAGATTTCCAGATATTCTTCAGCAGTATTAATTCCGGCTTTACTCAGTTTTTCAGCATAGGCCTCGCCCACACCTTCAATATCAATAACTTTGTAACTCATGGTAAGTAGGTTTAGAGGGTTTTGAGGCACGTTTGCCTCTTGTGGATAAAACACCGGTATAGGTGTAATATGTTTCCGAAAGAGTAGGAATGAAGATTATATTTAAGAAATTTTAACTATTGAAAATAGAAGCTGAAATTTTATTAGTTTTTATTAGTTAGGTGCTAAATTGAAAATGAAATTTTTGTAAATTTGCAATCATCGCCGATAATATGATTTGCTGTTATGAGTAAAATATTAAAAGTTGCGAAGCCATCTGATTACAGCTCGTGGGTCGGTCAGAACGACACGCATGAGTATGTTAGCGTGATAGATTACAGCGAGGTTTCCCCTGTGCGGTCAAGCCTGAATGATTACGGCGTGTATGGCCTGTTCCTTCAAGGGGATGATGAGGCTCTTGATCTTACTTATGGTGCCGGCCAATATGACTACAAGGCAGGGACTCTTATCTGTGTAGCTCCCGGTCAGCTTGGAGGGAAGGAGGATACGGGAGAATTGATTAATCTCAGCGGATGGGTGTTGCTTTTTCATCCGGATATCCTTCAGGGCACGTCTCTTGAGAGGGATATAAAGAAGTTCTCGTTTTTCGAGTATAGGGTCAACGAGGCATTACACATGTCGGAAGAGGAGCGAGAGGTGTTGATAGCTCTTTTCCGTCAGCTTAAGGAGGAACTGAGTTTTTCTCCGGATCAGAATCAGAATCAGATAATAGTAGGATTCATAAACCTTATATTGCGGTATTGTCAGAGATTCTATGATCGTCAGTTTATTACCCGAAAGATCGACAATTCAGGTATATTGGTTCGTTTTGAGACTTTGATAAATGATTATTTTGACAGTAACCGGGAGGTAGAGAACGGTTTGCCGGGAATGCAGTATTGTGCCGAGCAGCTACACATGTCGTCGAATTATCTTGGGGATGTGATAAAGAAAACTACCGGTCAGACGGCAAGTAATTATATAAAGCATAGAGCCATTCAGATAGCCAAAAACCGGCTTGTGTCAGGGATGAACATATCGGAGGTGGCTTATTCACTCGGATTCGTTTATCCGCAACATTTCGCACGGTTATTCAAAAAGATCACAGGGATCACACCCTCTGCGTATGCGTCTGTGAGAGGCCGTTGAAACGTGAGGAAATGGAGTATTTTTTTTTGAAAATTTTTGCAGACCTCGGAATTAATATATAATTTTACACTACGTTGCAACGATTAGCAACAGAATTTGTCTAACTTAATTTTCGAAAGTTAAAAGCGCATGAAATAAGTTCTTTATTAACCTTTGCAGATCTTTTGGGCTGTTTATTCCTTTTTCATCGGTGCCAACCGAAAGGTTGCCACCTCTTCAAATGAAAAAATCATCTCCAAAATATCTAGAAAATGTTAATAAAAAAATATTTTAGACAACTTCATATAATAGAACTTAACTGAACTCAGAAGTCTTTTTGCAAAGGCAAAAGAAACATTATTTTGAGTATCATATTAATATTTTTAAATCCATAATATTTAATTTTAATTACTAATCAGACTATGAGAAAAGTTTATCTGAATCTAACGCTTCTCATTATCGGGTTGGCTGCCTTAATCGGGGGGGGTAATTTATTGCCTCAGCTTTTAGCAGACAGTAAGGCTATCGGACCTGATATGGATCTGAGCGAGTATTATGTGATCGTGGGCGATCCGACACATTTATACTCGGTGACTTACAACAAAAAGTCACAAAGTAACATGCGTCCGCAGACGCAAGATGCGAATGGTCTCAGATGGTATTTGATTCCAAAGTCGGAGGAGCCGACTACATTGGTGGTCCAGCCCGGAGTGTCGACAGCTACGGGCGTTCGCTATGGCATCAAGTCGATCAGCGACGAAAATGGAGATGTCTATTCAAGTAAGCCGAGGGTGTCATCCACCTCCATGACTAATATGAAGCCGGGTGTTCCGGTGTATATCGAGTCATGTGAGATGGAAAAAATCTTGACAGGACGCCTGATCGTCAATGTCCAGGATGATCCCTCAAGAGTTGCAGTCTTTCACAACGCAGGCGCATATACCGTATCTTACCTACCAAAAGATTTTACAGGTAATACACTTGAAATCAAGTATGACCCTGCAACAGAAACAAACTGGGTGATTTACCGTGCAAACGGAGATAAACTATTTCTCACCAAGCTTGATGGTGTGAAGCAGGAGCGTACTTACGTTCCGACTCCGGTGGTCAACGGTACTATTAAGGTAGTTGAGGACTTTCAGGTCATACTGAATCGCAAAAAGACAGAGTATAAGGTTGATGTCTTGGCGAATCCGATAGAACTTAATGTTCCGATGAAGTTTGAATGCGTTCAGACCACCGGTAACGAGACCGATCCTGAGCGTCTATCTGACATGATCGAGGCAGTGACAATATCCGGAGGCCCAAAATATACTAATAAGGAATGGACCAAGGATGGCTTCACCGTGCCAAACGGCAAATCGGTATCAGTCACTATCAAAACGCAGTCTTATGGTAGATGGGAACTTGAAGATGCCTATTTCAATGGCCATAAACTCAGTTCCTCCGGCTCCTCCATGCCCATAGAGGTTGAGTCGGCCAGTGAGGTTCAGACCTACCGTCTGAGAGGAAAGATGAATAATCCCTGGCGTTATACATTGAAGCTCGGCAATCCGACTCGTACACAGGTGAGGTGGGCAGGTTCCGAGCTCAACATACCTGCCGGTGCGACCACCTATGAAGGAACAGGCGGCCTCACGGCTCCTGTGCTTAAACCTAAGGGTATAAACTCCGATACAGATGAGAATCCTGTTATTGTAACTGAGGTTGAGGTGGATGGCAAGAAAATCCCGTTGGATGAAAACGGGGGATACACTGTCCAGAAGATGGATGAGGTAATCACCATCAACACCACGCCCTACAAGCGCGAAATACCCATCAAAGTCTTCCTGAGCTCCATGGGTTATGATGACTATTATTTGATTCTTAACAACAAAGGGCAGGCGTGTAAGTATGTTTACCTTAAAGATGGCTGGCAGACAGTCATGGTCAATCCTCAGGATTTGCCTTTTGCCTGTCGCTCATACTATCCTACCGTATTTCTGAACGGTTCAACAACGCCATTGCCGATAGAGAATGGATATATACAGGGAATAGATAATGTATCTTCGAGTACAAAGATCAAAATCTATCCCTCGACACCAACCTGGCGCAATGTCACCACGAGAATAGAGAGTGGTTTGTCTTGTACAATTACAGCTGACGATGAAGCCGTGGATGCCGGCCTCAGCTCATTCCCGCAGGGTACTGTTCTTAAATTCACCCCTACTCAGAAAACAGGTCTTGTGCTTGAAGATCTGAATGGAGTTATAATCCAGCCTGCCGCTGACGGCTCATTCTCTGTAACTGTTGAAAAAGCTAATGAGTACACTCTTCATAAGAAGAATGCGGAGGTCACGGTCAGCTGTCCGGCCGGGAATACTATCTATATGGAGAATGTAGGTACGAAAACTATCCAGAAGGCTCTCAGCTCGGGCAACAATACCTTCACATTCCCGTATGAAGTTGGAGGGTCGGGAGTATACTCGGCAAGATTCGTGGATCCAACCAACGACTATAAGGTATCAGCAATTACAGCATCGCCTTCAACCGGTTTCTCATACGATCCCTATACCTATACAGCCACCGGCATAAAGGATGGGATGAAACTGACCCTGACGGTGACGGAGAATGACAAGCCTTACACTCTGACTTTACATATCCCGCCCGTTGATACAGAGAAAAATGAGTTTGACAGGGAAGAACACATGATCAATGTGAAGTATATGTTGGGAGGTAAGGAGGCAGTACAGACTCTTCCAAGAAACAAGGTGTTCAAAATGGGCTTGTCTGCAGATAACTTCCCGATTTCATTAGGGGCTTTTGCTGATATGGGAGATGGTACAATAGGGCAAGCTCCTGTAAAGGGTAGTTATAAAATCTATTTAGGTGAAGAGGAGGCAGAGATCGTGCAGGGACAATTCTCATCTCCCATTACGATCGATACTCCGCAATCATTAACCGGAGGTATAACTTATTCCTCTACTGCTGATCGTAATTTCATAATCAGAAATCCCAGTAATGCAGAGGGCTCGTATGGCTTATTTGGTAATGCCAGTGAGTATTTGCAGCCAGGGGATGATATGGGTTATTGGTATTACAGCGTAAGGGCCGGACAGGTAGTGAGTATAAAAATTAATGATGATCCTGAACCATATAAGGCCACTTTATACATTGACCAATATAATACCCAAGATGGCGTTGAGTATAGGGCAGATGAAGATGGTTACATCAATGTGCCGATGCCTTGGTATCCGGATTTTGAGAACTATTACAATACTGTAGTGATCTCCTTGGAGAAAATAGAGAAGAATCTGTATTTCACTTCGGATAGTGACTTTAGCTTCACTTCGGACCCCATTCTTAAGATTGGCGATAATACTTATTACCCCTACATGGGTGTGGATGTTAGTTTATGTGACTCAATCCAGCTCACAAAGATAGTTTCAGATGATGGTGATAAAATGATTACCGGCGTTTACGAAACTTCAACGGGTAAACAGCTTGGCTTCGACGCATCCACCGGTGTGATTACGGGTCTACGCGAGTTTTTTGATATGGATGATATAGATATAGTTCTTGGTGTGAATTATACGACTCTTGATCGTTCAAAAACCTTGAATTTTGTTCTTGATAACACTACCTTCAACACCAAGCAATGTATACTTGCTGATAATACAACCCTTAAGACAGTCAAAAACATCACGGGAAGTTCAATTAATTACGGATCAAGTGATGAACCGGTCAAATTGGCTATCTATAACTCCAAAAGGGCTATCCCCAGCGGTAAGATTACCTATACTTATGCAAAAGTATATCTGAATGGTAGTCTTATTAATGAAAGCACAATTTCAGGGTATGATTATAAGCTTGTTCAGCTTCCGCAGGATATGCCAGAGGGCTCAGTGGTGCGTGTTTTCGGCTCAGCAAGCACGGGCAACGTGACCTATAAAGTTGCAGATGATGTCAAGGTTAATATCTCGCATGATGCAGAAAACTTGGGTGTTCTTGCGAACAGCTATACCTTGGCAAAAGGGACCGTTATCAAGATTGAACCTGCCAACGACAATGAGGTAGAATATCGTGTATTACGCAATGGCGTACGGGTAGATAATGAAACTGCAGCCAAGGGGATTGCAGTTGCAAATGCCACGGAAGCCATAGTAGTGGAACCCGATATTGATGAACTTACATTCAATGCGGGAACAGACACTGATTTGTCCAAGCTGAGTGTAACGGATAATCTGGATAATATCTATACACTTTCAGGTGCTTCTGATAAAGTGTCGTTCGGAGGAGAGGTGACTTCGATGAAGATCCTCAATATAGATCCGGATTATTACATCTCATCTGTCACAACTGATCCTGCCACTATCCGATATGATGTGACGAGTGGAGAATTGACCAATCTTACGACGGGTTCGCTTACTATCACCAGCAAGCAGCTTGAGCGCAAGCAAGGGGTTGATATCTATGTTGACGGACCGGAGCTTGAGGGGGCGGTAATCACTCTTGGTAACGGCAAGGTGATCGAAACCGGCCAGTCTCTCACTCAGGGTTCACAGACCATACAGTTTGCAGAGGAAGACCTTCCAATTATATTCAAGGTTCCCGATTCATATTTCGGAGAGGGTGGCAGTGTGCCGACAGATCCTTCAAAGATGCCTGCTGTAATTGTAAACGGCGAGTCTCTGACCTATTCGCCCGAGCATAAGGGATATGTATTCCCTGTAGAGGCATTTGCGGATCCGAGCAATCCTCCTGTAATCAAGATTTATCCGGCGATGCCCGATCCGGTTGATGTTACATATCTTATAGAGCCTGGAATCACCTTCAAGGCTGTTTCCGACGGCGATGAGTCTACAGCCGTAAGCGAGGCTACTACCGTCGCTCTGCTCCCCGGAACATCAGTTACACTGACGGCTACTGCCGACAAAGCAGGTGAGGAGATTTTCATAGAGGTAAGCGGCTCCACTGTAACCGAGGGTCATCAGGTAAGCTACGACTTCAGTGTAGGTTCCGAGCCACAGACCATCGAGGTGAAGAGGAAGAAAGTAGCTGTGACATTAAACAGCGAAGAGGGCTGGCAGCATATCCGCGTCAATGGAGCAGGCTTTACCTATCCTATGTATGACGCAAGTTCAGAGCTTGAGTTCCCGGTTGGAACCAGCCAGCTTACACTCCGCACCACTGCTGACAACATGACAATCACCGGTGTGCTAAACAATGGCGCAGCGATGGATTATGATGTAGTGAGCGGAGTCCTGAATGGAGTGACCGACAAGATGAAACTGACACTCCAGACCGGTCCGATGGTACGCGACAAGAATCTTATCCTCTATCTTGAGGAAGGAGAGAACTCTCCGGCAGCCGATGTGATCCTGGCTAAGGATAAAGCTGTGGAGAAAGAGGTTAAACTCCAGAAAGGTTACCAGAAGGTAGCTTATGCCGACAGTGACCTTCCTCTCTCGTTCACAGGTAATGATGTAAAGGTTTACCTCAATAACGAGTCTGTAGAGGTAGGAGAGAACGGATCATACGCTTTCCCGGCAACATTGCCCGACAACAGTGTTATCAAGGTTTATGGCAGCGAACAGCCAATGGTGAATGTAACCTACAATGTTGAGGCAGCCGCATTCAACGCGGAGGTAACACATGACCATGGTGGGGTTGTGGATCATACAATCGAGCATAATCTGCTTCCCGGAACCGAGATAACCTTCAAAGTTGAATATCTCAATCCGGAGGTTGCCAAGATGGTTGCCGCAAGACGTGCGGCAGCGCGTGCAGCAGCGTCCGCAGGAAAGGGATTCTCTGCCGAGAATACAGAGGTGACTGTAAATGGGGAGCCTCTCGTTCCGGAAGAGGACGGTACATTCAGTTACAAGGTTCTCGCAACTCATGCTTACGACGGGCTCAAATTTGTGGTAAAACGTCCGGATTATGTTGATGAGGCTACAGGGTGTACTTATTCAGCAGATCGAAAGACACTGATTTCTGTTTCTCCCGATGTGGAGGGTAATGTGGTGATTCCCGAGGGTGTCACAACTATAGCAGAGGGGGCTTTCAACGGCTGTTCGAAGGTTACTTCAGTAGAACTTCCCGAAACTCTGACCACAATAGGTAAGGAGGCTTTCGAAGGCTGTAGCGGCATTACTCAGATTGCGGTTCCCAACAATGTCACGACTGTTGGAGAGGGTGCATTCAGCGGATGCTCGAATTTGGAGACCGTATTATTGGGCGCATCCGTGACCGATGTTGCAGCTGATGCTTTCGATGGATGCACGAAGCTGAACAAATCGGCTTA
Organism: uncultured Sangeribacter sp.; assembly: GCA_964499025.1. Taxonomy (GTDB): domain Bacteria; phylum Bacteroidota; class Bacteroidia; order Bacteroidales; family Muribaculaceae; genus Lepagella. The sequence goes on along the minus strand of CAZCJC010000025.1, from coordinate 15,552 downwards.
TCCGGAGAGTCTGGGCAATAGCCCGTTCCCGGAGAATGTGCCTGCAGTGGCATATACAGCCGAGAATCCTGTGATGGATGAGAATGGCTATGTTTATTCATTAGGTGCCGATGGGTCGAAGACTCTCTTATTCGTGCCGGCAACGGTAGAGGGTGTGATTACATTGCCTTCAGATATCACAGCTATCGATAAGGGAGCATTCACAGGCTGCTCCTCAATAACCGAGATAATCATCCCCGACAGCGTCACTTCTATTGGAGAAGGAGCGTTCAAGGATTGCTCAAACCTTGAGACAATTATAATAGGCTCCGGAGTTGAGACAGCAGGGGGGAATCTGTTTGAGGGATGCGAAAAGCTTGCAGCGGCAATCTATCCTGCAAAAATGGATGAGATGATCGCCGCTTCCGTACCCGAGACTGCAGTGGGAATTCCATATACTGCTACCAACATCAAGGTTGATGAGAATGGTATAATAACTGGTACCGTATCAGCCGGTGAGGGTGAGCCCGAGGGGACTGCGTTGGTATTTGTTCCGAAAGCAGTGATAGCCGAGAACGACGGCAATTATGTCGTACCGGAGAATATAACCGAAATTGGGGCCGGTGCATTCAAAGGTTGTGACAATCTGACCGAGATTACAATTCCTGAGGGTGTTGAGAAGATTGGAGCCGGTGCGTTCGAAGGCACGGGCATCACATCGATTACCCTTCCTGAATCTACCGAGAGTATCGGCGACAATGCGTTCAAGGGGACTGCGATCAAAGAGGTCACAATTCCCGAGAATGTCAAGGAGATCGGAGCCGGTGCGTTCAGTGACACTCAGATAAGCAGCATCATCGTTCCCAACAATGTTGAGACGATAGGAGACGGTGCATTCAGCGGCTGTGAGAACCTGACCACCGTAATCATCGGGTCAGGTGTTAAGGAGATTGGCAAAGATGTATTCGAGGGCAGTGATAAAATCACGGAGGCAGTTTATCCGTCATCATTGGCCGAGAGCCTTGGTGAGGGTTCATTCCCCGAGAATACTGTGGTTGTTCCTTATACAGCATCTGATCTGACGATTGATCCTAAGACGGGAATCATTACCGGAGAGGTTAAGGATGAAGAAGGAAACGTGACAGGCAAATCGCTTGTGTATGTTCCCTCCACCCAGATTAAGGAGGATGGTTCCTACGAAATACCGGAGGGAATCACCGATATCAGTGCAGGTGCATTCAAGGCGTGCGACAATCTGACCCATATCTCTATCCCCGGCACAGTAACCGGTATCGGCGCAGGCGCGTTCGAGGGATGCGGCAAGCTGACGGAGGTTGAGATAGGTGAGGGTGTTACCGAGATAGGGGCAGGTGCTTTCGAGGGTACGGGTATCACATCTATCACCCTCCCTGAATCAATAGAGATCATCGGAGACAATGCCTTCAAGGACACTCAGATTACAGAGATCAACATTCCTGAGAATGTGAAAGAGATCGGAGCGGGCGCATTTAGCGGCACTCAGATCACAGAGGTCAAGATTCCTGACAGTGTCGAGAAGATTGGCGACGGCGCATTCAGCGATTGTAAGAACCTTGCAGAAGTAGATCTTGGCGAGGGTGTGAAAGAGATCGGCGGTGAAGCATTCAGCGGCACTGCGGTTACAGATATCTTCATTCCATCGAGTGTCGAGAAGATAGGTGACGGCGCATTCAGTGAGTGTGAGAATCTTGAGACTGTCATTATCGGTGGCAAGATTGATCCCGAAAACTTAGGTGAGGGAGTCTTCTCAGGCAGCGATAAGATCACGGAGGCTATCTATCCGTCGGAGCTTGACGGGAAATTAGGTGAAGGCGTGTTCCCGGAGGGAGCAACAACTGTTCCTTATACAGCCGATGAACTTCATATCGATCCTGAGACCGGCGTCATCACCGGCACGGTGAATAAAGGTGAGGGTGAGGAACCTGGTACAGCTTTAGTATATGTGCCTTCGAAGAATATCGAGAATGGTACTTATGAGATTCCTGAGGGAATCACCGAGATTGGAGCCGGAGCATTCAATGGATGCGATGAGCTGACTTCTATCACTATTCCGGATAACGTTGAGAAGATTGGCGACGGCGCTTTCAGCGGTTGCGAGAATCTTACCAATGTTGATCTTGGAAACGGTGTGACGGAAATCGGGGGAGATGCATTCAAGGGTACCGGCATTACAGATCTTACGATTCCAGAGAGCGTAACCACTATCGGCGACGGCGCATTCAGCGATTGTAAGGATCTTACCGAACTTGATATACCTGACACTGTAGAGAATTTAGGTGAAGGTGTGATGAGCGGATGCGAGAACCTGAGTAAAGTAACTGTCCCCGAGGGTGTAGAGGAGATCGGAGCTGATGAATTCAAGGGATGTACAAGCCTTAAGGAGATTACTCTTCCGGAATCCATTACCTCTATCGGAGAAGGAGCTTTCAGCGGATGTTCCTCACTCACTGAGATAAATATTCCTGAAAGTGTGACTGAGATCGGTGCAGGAGCGTTCGAGGGTTGTGAGAAACTTGAGACAATAAATATTCCTGAGGGTGTGGAGAGCATCGGCGACAATGCGTTCAATGGCTGCTCATCGCTCACGGAGGTAACTCTTCCTGAGAGTGTGACCGAGATCGGTGCAGGAGCGTTCGAGGGTTGTGAGAAACTTGAGACAATAAATATTCCTGAGGGTGTGGAGAGCATCGGCGACAATGCGTTCAATGGCTGCTCATCGCTCACGGAGGTAACTCTTCCTGAGAGTGTGACCGAGATCGGTGCAGGAGCGTTCGAGGGTTGCGAGAAACTTGAGACAGTAAATATTCCTGAGGGTGTAGAGAAGATAGGTGACAATGCATTCACCGGCTGCTCATCGCTCACAGAGATTGACCTTCCCGGGAATGTGACTGAGATTGGCGACAATGCGTTCAATGGATGTACGAACCTCACCACGATAGCAATCCCGCCGACAACTGAGAAGATCGGAGAGGGAGCATTCGAAGGCTGCGAGAACCTTACGAAGTGTGTATATCCAGATACATTTACCGAACCATTCGGCGAGGGTGTAGGAATCAGCTATCCGGCCGATGAGGCAATTATCACAAAAGAGGGTGTCATCTACACATTGGAGACTGTTTATTTCGTTCCATCATATGTGAAGGATGTTGAACTGCCTCCGACAGTGACTACTATTTCTGAGAATGCTTTCAGAGATTGCAAGGATCTGACGACAATAGAGCTTCCGCAGAGTATCAATGAGATCGGTAAGAATGCTTTCAACGGGTGTACGTCACTTACCGAAATCGACGTTCCAAACAATGTTGAGACAATCGAGGCTGGAGCTTTCAGCGGATGTAGCTCACTGACAGAGGTGAACCTCGGAAGCAACGTTACCACAATAGGGGCCGATGCCTTCAGTGGATGTGTTGCCCTTAAGGAGGTTAATATCCATTCCAATGTCGAGACGATCGGTAACGGAGCATTCCGTGACAGCGGTCTGACCGAGGTGCATATAGGAGCCGGAATGAAGAATATAGGCGAAAATGCGTTTGCCGGAAACCAGATCAATACTATCGCGGTAACGGCACAAACCCCACCGACACTTGGAGCAAACGCTTTCGGTGAGACCAATGAAGCACGCCTGCTCGTTCAGGGTGAGCCGGCTGCTAACAATTATCGTAATGCAGATGGCTGGAATGCTTATCAGCCGGAGCAGATGATTGTGGCAACTTCACTTGAAAGTTCTGATCCAAAGGTGATCACCCTCGACAGAGGCCAGACCTATCAGTTCCATGTGACTATGAATCCTGAGAATGCCACTTTGGGCGCAATATTCTGGGAGTCAAGTAATCCGAGAATTGTGACGGTAGACAACAAAGGTCTTGTAAGACTTTACGGGGATTCCGGCGTGGCAACGATGGCTTATAACGATGAACCGGTAAAGATTACTGCAAGAACAATGTATGCGAACGGGCCGAAGTTCGAATTCACTGTAAACGACATTAAGACCGGGGTAGAAGGAATAACGCTCGGTAACAAGAAATATTCCATGGATGAGCTCTTACGCGGCGGAAATATATATACCCTCGGAGGTATAAAGGTCGATGCCAAGGTTAAGAGACTTGACCCGGGAATGTATGTAATCCGCATCAATGGCGAGAACCGTACGATTATGGTGAAGTAACCGAACAAACATCTTAGATAATTAACCCCCGACGTTCAGCTTGGAACGTCGGGGGTTAATTATTTTTCTGAAACTACAAGTTGTCTTTTCGGTCTTACAAGCTCTCGCGGAGGATTTCTACTACCTCATCATGGCTGAGGCGTTTGTAGCCACCATGGAGAATTATAGTTGCATCGGCAATACCATCAAGCATATCTTCAGTCACTCCAAGGGATGTGATTTCGGTTGCTGCTCCGATCTCCTTGATCCACTCGCCGAGTGCATTGATTCCGGCCCGGGCCAATTCCATCTCGGTTTTCCCTTCTGCCGGAATATCCCAAACTACACGGGCGAATCTTGCAAAACGTTTTACGGCATAGGGGAGTATATGACGGTAGTAAGCGATGGATACTCCCGAGAGAGTCATTCCATGGGTTGCGTCGGTATATGCTCCGATTGCCTGTCCGATCATATGGACCATCCAGTCTTGAGTCTTCCCTTCTCCGATGAGTGTATTGAGCGCCCATGTAGCCGACCACATGATATTTGAGCGAGCTTCGTAGTTCTCCGGATCCTTGACTGCAACTCTACTCGACACGATAAGACTTCTCATGAGCCCTTCGGCGAGATAGTCGGACGTAGAATCATCGTCACCGGAAAAATATTGCTCCATGATATGACTCATTATGTCGAATATTCCGGCTACCATCTGACGAGGTGGAACCGAGAATGTGTAGCAAGGATTCAGGACAGCGAATTTAGGCATCAGCTCCTCTCCGAAAACCTTTCCAATCTTTAGCTTTGAGGAATGATTTGTAATCACGGATCCTCCATTCATCTCAGAGCCAGTTCCGGCCATGGTCAGCACGGCTCCCACAGGAATCAATCTATGGTCGGGGGCTGGATCGTTCTGCTCTACCCAGAAATGTTGCCAGGCATCGCCATCGTAGTATGCAGCCGCACTGACTGCTTTTGCATAGTCGATTGTGGATCCGCCGCCTACAGCCAGAATAAGATCCACTTCATTTTCGCGAGCAGCCTTTGCCCCTTCTTCCATTTTCTCAACTGTAGGGTTAGGCATTACGCCCGGCAGTTCGATCACTACCTTTCCGGCTTCCTTCAGGGAGGCGAGGACCTGATCGTAAATACCGTTTAGTTTAATAGAACCACCTCCATAGGTGAGTAATACTTTGGGGCCGAAAGCTTTCAGCGCTTCGGCAAGATTCTTTTGAGCTTCATCCCCGAAATAGAGTTTTGTGGGATTGGAATATACAAAATTTCCTAACATATTTTTTCGATATTTTGTTATGTGATTTCTTTTTTATGAAGTTGTCTGAGCTATTTAACACAGTTATAGATTCACTCAGACAATTAAAAATTTTTTTATTTCGTATGCAGTGCCCATTTAATTGGTGAGCTATTTACATTACGCATGAAGGACAGGAATAGTTCTAACAAATTCAAGCTATTCCCAACCAATTTTACTGAGCATGTCAGTAAAATTGAAATTATACTTTGCTCCTGTTTGTGTGAAATGGAGTGAGGATATGTGACTAATGCAGAATTATTCCATACAGATGCTTTTCTATAAAAATATCAGAAAAGGTGAGAGTGTAGCCAGTCGGCTACCAGAATAGATGTCTCTTTGCCTGTGTTTGAGAATGTGTGATTCTCATCAGGAATGAGTTTGAGCTCGCTGCCACGTATTTTTTCATTGTAACGCTCAGCGTAGGTGTATGGAACAATCTGATCGTGCGTCCCCTGTACAATCAAGGTGGGTCCGTCGTAATTTGATGCAGTTTCGTAGATTGGAAGTCTTGTCGCAGTCTCAATATAATTCTTGCCAAGGAGTAATGCGCCGGCTTCCGGGGAATGAGGTAATTCGATGTATTCCCCCTTGAAGTTCCAAGGATCATATTTTGCGCCCATCGTGTTCCCTCTGAGGGCGTCATCACGGAGCACGGCGGCAGCAGCAAGCAGAACTTCAGCTTTGATGCTCTGTTCCCCTAATTCTCCACTCACCATGCTGACAACCACTCCTCCCTGCGAATGGCCTACAAGGCTTATATCTTTCACCCAAGTTTGTTTCTGTGCCCATGCGATTACATTCTTAAGGTCGTCAATTTCGTTGAGAACGGTCATGTTTTTGAATTCACCATCGCTTTTGCCATGGCCATTGAAGTCAAAACGGAGTGTAGCCATTCCTTGAGCTACGATGCTTTCGGATAAATAGTTCATGAAAGGAGTCCGGCAGTTTCCACTAAATCCATGACAGATGATCACTAATGGCACTTTCCCGGGTGTCTTAGGACGATCAATAATTGTGAATAATTTGCCGACAGCCCCGTCAAGACGCAGAGTGTCGGAGGATTGTGCGTTTGCAGAAAACATACTGCTTAAGGCAATTATGGCTATAAGGAATAATTTTTTCATACTTTTTATGATTCATAGTTTCTTATTTTTAACAAGAAGAAGTGGAGAAGAGTTTTAGGAAGGTGTGTCATAATAGGCCATCTGCTGCGTTGCTATCGGAATGAGGCTTCGGTCACATACTTCAGTATGCTCCCTCAGCCTCATCCTCAGCGCCTTGCATCTGACCCATTCTGACGCACCTTAAGGGGCCGAGCCAAAATTAACATTTTGACCCAGCCCCCTTAATATAATCCTGATATTTTACTTCATTTATGACCCAATTTTTTGAGATGGGGGCTAAGGCTCATTATAAAAAAATGGGTGTAGATGAATAAAAATTAAATTTTATTCTTATCTTTGTTCATTAAATTTAATCAACTATTTACGCTAAAATACCATACATATGAAAAACTTAAAAATGTACATCGACGGTAAATTCGTTGAGAGTAAGTCGGGTAAATGGATTGATGTCCTGAATCCTTCAACCGAGGAGGTTATTGCCCGTCAACCCGAAGGAACCAAGGAGGATGTCGAAGAGGCCCTTGATGCGGCGAGGAGGGCTCAGAAATCATGGGAGAAGACTCCGGCTATCAAGCGCGCGGAGTATCTGCTTAAGATGGCTCAGGGGATAAGGGATCGTCGCAATGAATTCATAGAAATAATCATGCGCGAGCAGGGTAAGACCCGTTCCTGGGCTACCATAGAGGTAGACGCTACAATAGGCTATTTCGAATACATGGCGTCGTTCGCACGTCATATCGAGGGTGAGATCATACCGAGCGACAATCCCGGTGAGACCATCTTCCTTTCTAAGAAACCTATCGGCGTGGTTGCCGGTATCCTGCCATGGAATTTCCCGTTTTTCCTGATTGCGCGGAAGGCCGGAGCAGCCCTTATTGCAGGATGCTCCATTGTTTTGAAGCCTTCGCAGATCACACCTGAGAACTGCTGTGTATTCGCAGAGGTGGTGGATAAGTCAGGGCTTCCGGCAGGACTGTTCAATGTTGTTACCGGTAAGGGTAGCGTCGTTGGCCATGAGCTCGCTGCAAGTCCGAAGATCGATATCGTGAGTGTAACCGGTTCGGTAGGTGCCGGAGAGAGCATCATGAAGGATGCTGCCACAAATATCACAAAGGTCTCGCTTGAACTTGGAGGAAAGGCTCCCGTGATCGTTTTCCCGGATGCTGATCTTGATCTTGCAGCCCAAGCTATCCTCGACAGCCGTATAGGAAATAATGGCCAGATATGCAACAATGCAGAGCGTCTGTATGTGCACAAGGATGTGAAGGATGCGCTAACAAAGAAACTCGTCGAGAAGTTTGAGGCAGTGAAAGTGGGTGATCCCTTTTCTGCTGATGATATAGATATGGGTCCGCTCGTAGAGAAGCGTGCACTCGAAAGCGTAGAGGCAAAAGTTGAGAAAGCTGTCCGTCAGGGTGCCAAGGTGCTTTGTGGCGGCCATCGTGTGGGTGAGAAAGGTTATTTCTATGCCGCTACATTGCTCGACGACTGCCGTCAGGATATGGATATTGTACATGAGGAGACTTTCGGCCCCGTGCTCCCGATCGTTGTTTGGGATAACCTTGACCAGGTGATCGCCTGGGCTAACGATTGTGAATATGGTCTGGCCTCTTCAATTTTCACTAATGATATCAACAAGGCTGCCCGCTGCATCCGTGAACTCGAATTTGGAGAGACATATGTTAACCGATTCCATTTTGAGGCAATCCAGGGTTTCCATGCCGGAGTGAAGAAGAGCGGTATCGGAGGAGCTGACGGCAAACATGGCGTAGAGGAATATCTGCGCACACATGTCACTTATTTACAGACCTATTAATCGTGAAAGTCGGACTATTTATACCTTGTTATGTGGATGCCCTGTACCCTGAGGTCGGGGTATCTACATATAAATTGTTACGCAGTCTGGGAGTTGATGTGTTTTATCCTGAGCGACAGACCTGCTGCGGCCAGCCTATGGGGAATGCAGGATTCCAGGGAAAAGCCGAAAAACTGGTTGAGAGATTTGATGACCTGTTTAAAGGTTTTGACTATGTTGTTGCGCCGTCGGCAAGCTGCGCGGCGTATGTGAAACTGTTCCATCCGAAGATAGCAGGTCATGAATGCGAGGCTGCAGGACAGACTGTGGATCTGGTGGAATTCCTGCATGATATCCTAAAGGTGGAATCACTTCCTTCCAAGTTCCCCCATAAGGTGAGCCTTCACAACAGTTGTCATGGGGTTCGCGAGCTGGGGCTTTCCTCCCCATCGGAACGCAATATCCCGAAGTTTAACAAAATCAGGGATCTTCTGGAGCTTGTGGATGGTATCACGGTAGTGGAGCCGGAGCGCCCGGATGAGTGCTGTGGTTTCGGTGGAATGTTCTCCGTTGAGGAGCCGGGTGTGTCCACGAAGATGGGCCTCGACAAACTTCACCGCCACATTTCGACCGGAGCTGAATTTATCACGGGTCCCGATTCTTCGTGTCTGATGCATATGCAAGGAATCGCAGCCAAACAGCATCTCCCGATCAAGTTCATCCATGTTGCACAAATTTTATCTTCCGGTTTATGAGTACCCTACATTCTAAAAGAGCGAATGAGTTCGTGAAAAACACAGCTGTTGTCGACCGACATGACGCTACTTTCTGGGGAGTGCGCATGCGTCGCGATCAGATGGCACATGAGGTGCCGGAATGGGAGAATCTCCGGGAGGCGGCCAGCATGATTAAGAAGCATACGGTTACACACCTTGCTGATTATCTCGAGACTTTTGCGGCGAATGCGGAACGGAATGGAGTGCATGTGCACTGGGCCAAGGATGCATCGGATTATAATGCCATAGTTCTCCGGATACTTGGGGAACATGGGGTGAAAAAAGTGGTTAAGAGCAAGTCGATGCTTACTGAGGAATGTGGACTGAACGATAGCCTGACTGCTCATGGAATAGATGTGGTGGAGACCGATCTCGGCGAACGCATCCTGCAGTTGATGGGTTTGCCTCCGAGCCATATCGTGATGCCTGCGATCCATATCACACGGGAGGAGGTGGCGGAATGCTTTCGGGAGAAGGGTATCCTCGAGAAGCATGGCCAGCAGGCTGCCGACAGCATGAATGGTGACCGCCAGACTCTTGAGGCGGAAGCCGATCCAACTTATCTCACCCGTTGCGCCCGATATCATCTGCGCGACAATTTCATGACGGCGGATTGCGGAATGACGGGTGCCAATTTCGGAATTGCCTCGAAAGGGGAGGTAGTGGTATGTACGAATGAGGGTAATGCCGACATGTGCACCTCGATTCCACGGTTGCATATCGTATCGATGGGTATTGAGAAACTGATTCCGGATTATGATTCGATGGCTGTGTTTCAGCGACTGCTTGCGCGTAACGGCACGGGTCAGACCACGACCGTGTATACCTCACATTTCCGGAAGCCGCGTCCCGGTTCCGAGATGCATATCATTCTTGTGGACAATGGCCGAAGTGATATTCTGGGGAATGAGGACCACTGGCAGACTCTGAAGTGCATGCGTTGTGGCGCGTGTATGAATACCTGCCCTGTATATCGCCGTTCAGGGGGATATTCGTATACTTATTTTATTCCGGGTCCGATAGGTATCAACCTCGGAATGTTGCGCGACAGCGATAAGCATTATAACAATTGCTCGGCGTGTTCACTCTGCTGCTCATGCGATAATGTGTGTCCGGTGAAAGTGGATCTCTCCACTCAGATCTACAAGTGGCGCCAGCAACTCGACAGCATGCATCATGCCGACCCTATGAAGAAGACAATGTCGGAGGGGATGAAGGTGTTGTTTGATCATCCGGCCCTATATACTTCGGCGTTACGTGTGGCTCCCGTTGCCAATTATCTTCCATCGTGGCTGACGGGGGTGGCTCTCGGGGCCTGGTGCGAGGGGCATGCGATGCCGGAATTCGCAAAGAAGTCATTCCATCAGTTATGGAAAACAGGTCTGAAGGATAATGAATCGGAGTCTTCGGCCGAGCAAAAATGATAAGATATGGGAAATAAAGATTCAATCATCAGTAATCTCCGCAGAAATGTACGCGAGACATATGAAAAGCCGGATCTTTCCTTCGCCAAACTGGTTTATCCCGATCCGGTGAACGAATTCATTCATGTAGCTACTACGGCTGCAGGGGCCTCTGTGATCGAGATGAAGGAGGGTGAGGATATAAACGAGCTGATTCGCCGGGCATATCCTCATGCCAAGATAATCGCGAGCAATCTGCCGTATATTGAGGCGAACATGAATCCGGATACGGTGGAATCGCCTCAGGAACTTGACGGCACGGATGTGAGCGTGGTTCTCGGAATGGTGGGGTGTGCGGAGAATGCATGTATATGGGTTCCGCAGACCATGAAGGAGAGGGCCGTATGCTTCATCTGCGAGTATCTTGTCATTATTCTTGATCGGAAAAATATCGTCAGCAACATGCATGAGGCTTATTCCAGAATCGAGATGCCTGAACGTGGTTTTGGAGCGTTTATTTCGGGTCCTTCCAAGACCGCAGATATAGAGCAGGCTTTAGTGTATGGGGCTCAGTCATTCTGTGGGGTTACCATTATACTCCGGTGAATTGGCTTGTGAGATAGAGAAACCGATGTCAAAATAGAAATTATTCATTTTATGGCCGATGGGACAACTTCGCTCCTGTCAGGACCAAAGGATTGCAAAGGGTACCTTGCCGCGATTTGATGCGCGGCAAGGTATTCTTTTTTTACATAGGGATTAAATATTTATCAGTCGATAATTTAGTGACATTTGTCATAACCAATGTGAATTTTTCGATATATTTTTACATCAGTAAGTAGCTCGCAGAAATTAATGAATAGATAAAACGCCATGATTTTGAATTTATTTTGGTTTCGACTAATGGAGCATAGCGGGCTATGTGACTGAAGCCGAGACCGAAAGTAATACAAAAGAACCAGTTTTAGCATTCATTAAGCTCATTTTATTTACATTAATTAATTTTTGTGAGCTACTTATAAATTAAGATGGAATTATCGGCAAACCCGATGTAACTTTTGAGAACGATCGGTCCTGAAGTTTTATCTTGTCAGGTATCCGTCTTGAGGTGTAAGTAATCAAATTCAAGAATGAATATGAAAAAATTATTATTTTTTGCGATCTGCGTTTTTAGTTTGCTGCCTGTGTTGGCAAAGAACAATGCCCGTGCGGATATATATTTTGTGAATGGCGATATTCTGGAGAATATCGAGCTTAAGCTTCCGGGAAGCTGGTATGAAAAGGTGGAATATTTCGTTGATGGTAAAAAACATAAAATTCATGCCGACAGCATAGACCATATGTTGCTCTATCATGTTGAGGTGCCAGAGCGGAAAGCGTATCTACGCCGGAATCCAATCGGAAAGTATGATTTCAAGAAGAATGAGTTAATTGATTTCAAAGCTAAAAATTGGCAATTTCTTGAGTCGTCGGGAGAACATCTTGATTATTGGGTATCATTCTATAAGGTGAAGGTTGGTAAAGATGGTTTTTCGTTTAATGTCGGAGCCTATCAGGGTGCATATACCACTCCGTATTATTTCAAGAAACCTTCAGATCCGATAGCATTGAACATCCCATCGAATTTCTATAGACCCGGAGCAACAAGAGACTGGCTGATTGCTTATCTTGCGGATGATCCGGATCTGGTGAGCCGAATCTCGGAGAAAGGTTATTACAGCAGGAAACAATCCCTGAGAAAAGGATCGGCTGTCAATCCTTTTTATTTCGAGGATATTGCAGTGGATTACAATCCCAAGAAATGAGTTGGCCTTTTAGGTAAACTGCAAATAATGGCCATCGAAAAATTGAATCTGAAGGAAATTTCTGAGTGAATAGGTAATGCTGTTGCACTATTTTCTGTTTTCTTCGAATCCAATTGAGAGGAATTGGAGGATGGGGGCGAGACCAGTTATCCAGTAATACCAACTGTGGACGCCACTCCTCATGCGGTAGTCGATTGGAATGCCCCTCTTCTTCATTGCGAGGAAGAACTCCACGTTTCCTTCGTAGAAAAAGTCGTTGTCACCGCAATCGGTGTACCATCTTACCCTTTTTAACTTCTCTATCTCATCAGTGGAGGCGTTTTCAACAAAGGCTGATGGATTGTGAGCGATGAGGGAGTCGGCGTAGTCTTTATCCGACTGAGCCATCCGGCTTTGTTCGGGATGGCCGAGAATTCCGCTCATGGCGCATGATGCTCCATATAGATCTGGATTTTTCTGGGCATATCCTATTGCTGCTTCGCCGCCCATTGATGCTCCGGTGATGACACGGTGGCATTTGTCGGGGATGGTGCGGTAGGCTGAATCGATCAAGGGGATGAGCTCTTTGTGGAAATAGGTTTCATAATCCCAGCCTGGTACGGAGAAGTATCCAAGGTGTTTGCCGAGATGATATTCTGCCATGCCACTTGCATCGGGGAGGACTATGATCATCGGCAAAGACATTCCGGAGCGTATGGCATCATCGGCAATCTGTGGGAGATGCCCCATGCTTATCCACATCTCATGAGTGCCGCCGGCCGGGTGCAACAGATATAAGACCGGATACCTTCTGTCGCTCTCCTCATATCCGGAAGGAAGATAGACGGAGAAATCTTTGTTTATGCCCAGAACATCGCTGCTCATTGCGCAGTGTTCGATTGTGCCGCTGCCGGGCATTGTGGCGAAGTGGCTCACAGCTTTATGCCGATCTATTATTTTTACCATTGTGTTTCTCTTGACCTTAAGTGAGGGTAGGAGAGGGGGTGGATTATTTGATAAACTTTATAGTTACTCGCCGCTGCTCAATCTCCCATGTCAGAATATAGCTTCCGGAGGGAAGGGAGGACACATCAAGATTCTCGACAACCTGACCGGTCTTAATGGTAGATCCGCTGAGGCTTATTATTGAATAGTTCCCTTTTAAGGGTGCATTTCCATAGGCGATGAACCTGATGATAGAGCCTGAAGGGGAATATGTGACGATATAATCTGTTTTATAACCGGAAATGTCTTCGACGCCGGAGCTTTCCTTGAGTTCATCACGTATAATCTTCCAATGGCGGTTAGGTTTATTAGGATTGTTGCTGTCGTTATCCCAGGAGATGAAAGGATTTCCGTCGGTGGAGCTTCCTCCGGAGTTGTTCCATGCAAGGCCAGTTGCGCGGTTGGCAATGGCGTATGACCCTCCCGTAGGCATGGGGACTATCTGCCATAACTGTCGGTTGTTTTTTATATCCGGGGTGGAGAGGGAGAGCTGTGTGTTACGTTGATAACTGCCGCCGCTCAAAGGGGCCATGTCGGTAATTGCTTTTCCGTTTGATCGGTTTATGATAATGTAGTAACCGTTGCCGGCCTCTTCCAAACTCCATTGCTGACTCTCTTTTCCGCTAACATATGTATTTCCGCACAATGCAGTTCCTTGTCCGGCGATGTCTGCGCATTTCATTGTGTTTGCATTGTGGATGCGGTAATAGTATTCTTTTTCAAGCTCAAACGGAGGTGTGGGAACGGATCCGGCAGCCTCTTTCTCGAATGTTTCTGAAAGATAGCTTATGCGTTCCTTGACAAACTTACGAAGAAAGTCAACAGTGGCAGAATATGTTGAGAAAATCTGGTATTCATCATATACCCGGCGGTTGATTGGCCAGATCTTGCCGTCGAGGGTCTGCGAAGCTGACAATTCAGTCTGTTTGTCGTCAATGAATTTTAACAGGTATTCTTGAAGACCATTGTCCACCATACTTTTCCATTTCCGGTTCACTGCATCTACAAACCAGGGATCTTCCCACATCCGGCGAATCCAGACACCGGTCAGATCGGCTCCGAACCCATCTTTGAGTACGAGCCGTCGGGTCATGTCGCCCTGACGTTTGCAGTTGTTGAATGCTATGTCGTAGTCCCATAACGGGCCCCAATAAATCTTCGGGTCATCCTGATTCTTGTAGATATAGGTGCTCCAGAAGGCATCAGGATTTGCCGTCATTTCTGATGCGACATACCAGCTGACCAGAGTCTCTTCATCTACATAATGTCGATAGCCGGTAGAGGGATTTGTGAAATCTGCACTGAAAAGTGCATTCTCGAAACTCTGGATGTAATTCCTGATGTAGTTTACCTGACGCGTATCGATGATCTCGTCGTCCGGAGATTTGACTGTGATCTTTACTCCTCGGGTGGTTGTGAACTTACAGGGCTCGCTGTCTGCAAACCCGTCAATCTCAAGAAGGTAACCGCCCGTGATGTTGGATTCGTCGGTCATGGGGTCTTCCTGCTCAATGATATCTACACGTTTCCCCCTGACCTCAACCTGGTCTGAAATCTGATAGTTGCCGACATAGTTTCCATTGAGTACCAAATCGACAAATTGTGCGGCTGCTGTAAATGGTTGTCCTGCAAAATCTCCTAAATGAGCTGCAAGGGCATTGCGCATAAGACTTTTATCGGCGTAGTTGGCAAGAAGTGTCCAGCTCTTAGCCTTGGCTCTCTTAGACCCTAAGAATTCCTGTTTCTTGTCAAACTTGATTCTATATGGCTTTTTTGCAAGTTTCCAGGTAGAATTGCCTCGGCCACGTATGCCCAGGGCATCGTAATACTTCTCCCCATCGGCGTCTACATAGCGCAAGGTTGCCTTTATGTAGGTTTCCTTGCTTGTGATTGGCTGATGATTTTCTGTCTCTATGTAGACTGTGGGCAAATTAGATTTCTGGGGATAATTCTGGGCATGGAGGGTTATTGAGGATAATACCCCCAAGCAGGCTATTCCGATTAAATTAAAGATCTTCAAAACGTTTGGATTGGAGTTTAGAGCCCATCTCATAAATTTGAGAGCCGATGGGGTCGTTGGGTTGGAGTGATTTTTGGCTTTTGAGCGATTGAGCATAGCGGGCTATGTGATTGAGCCAAAAGCCGAAAAGCGCCCAAGCCAGCGAAGGCTTTGAGTAATATCCTCCATGGACTC
>CAZCJC010000024.1:0-40043 GCA_964499025.1 uncultured Sangeribacter sp. | reverse complement strand
AGAACGTTGGTAAGGTTGACGTTACGCTTCAGGTTCGCCAGGGTATGTATAACCGTGGTCTTCCTTTCTACGACCGTCTTGATGCTGATCAGTGGATGGAGACAGCTCTTCTCGGATGGGCAAACGGACGTTACACTGCCAGCCCAAATTCATACACAAGCCGTGCGGATGCACTTGAGAAAGTTAGAGGTTCCTTCATAACAGGTTACCTGAAAGGATCCAATATCTATGACAAAAGCGGTAATGATCTTTTCTCTCCCGAAGGAAAGCTCCTCGGCTCAATCCTTCCCGGATACACTGACCTAGACTGGTGGGATGCCATCTCTCAGAACGGTTATCGTCAGGAATATAATGTGAGTGCAGCAGGCGCTACTGAAAAATTCAATATCGCTTCTTCTTTGGGATACCTCAAGGAGAACGGTTATATGCTCAAGACTGATTATGAGCGTTTCAGCGGCCGCATGAATGCCAACTATAATCCTGTAAGCTATTTCAAGATGGGTGCTAACCTCAATGTTGCTTATGTCAAATCTGAGGTTGGTGGTGCCGATTCCGATAACCTGAATCTGGTGACCAACCCGTTCCTCACTATGTTCAATGCTCCTGTTCAGCCTTACTATACTCATGAATCAGACGGTACTATTCTCAGGGATGAAAACGGAAATCCCATCTGGAATACTGCCGGCCTTAACAAGGGTGACAACATCGCTTGGACAATGCGTCTCAACCAGACAAACTTCACACAGCTTCAGGCTGATGCTTCTCTTTATGGAACTCTCGTACTTCCCTACGGATTTGAATTGACACTTCGTGGCCAGATGTATCGTATGAAGCAGAGAGAGATGGATTATTCAAACAACATTGTTGGCTCTCAGGAAGGTACCGGTGGCCTTGACAATGTTTGGTACAACTTCTTCTCTCACACATTCATGCAGCAGCTCACTTGGGCTCACGATTACGGAAAGAACCACATCGATGTCCTCCTTGATCATGAGAACTATCAGTATGGCTATGACTACCAGTTCCTCCGCAAGAGCGGCCAGCTCCTTCCTGACATGGTTCAGATCTCTAACTTCAGCAGTATGGACTACTCTTCTGAGGTATCTATAAAGACACGCACAGAATCATATCTCGGACGTGCCCGTTACAACTGGGATCAGAAATACTTCGGTGAGGTGTCTGTACGTCGTGACGGTACTTCCCGTTTCGCTAAGGATCACCGTTGGGGTACATTCTGGAGTGTTGGTGCAAGCTGGGTAATCAGCAAAGAGAAATTCATGCAGAACTTGGATTGGCTCAATTACCTCAAACTCCGTGCAGCATACGGTTCCGTTGGTAATGACGCATCTGCCGGAGCATATGCTCACTGGGGAATATATGGTTTCGCATCTTATGATAACGGGCAGGTTCTTCTTCCCACACAGCTGGCAACTCCCGATATCAAGTGGGAGGCTACAAAGACATTCGATATTGCTCTTGAAGGTTCTCTCTTCAACGACCGTTTCAACTTCAGCGTAGGTTACTTCAACAAGCGCAACAGTGATCTTCTTTTCAATGTCACCACTCCACTCTCAGCAGGTTACATCGGAAACGATGGTCTGAACGGCTCCATCCTCAAAAATATCGGTACCATGCAGAATGTCGGCTGGGAGCTCCAGTTCGGTGTTGATATCATCCGCAACGCTAACTTCAAATGGGATTTCAGCATTGACGCTACCTTCCTGAAGAATAAGATTATTAAGCTTCCCGACGGACAGGATATCATCGGCCAGGCTCTCTTCCAGGGCAAGAGCATCTATGAGCACTATACTTACGCATGGGCCGGTGTTGACCAGCTCACAGGTCAGTCTCTCTACGAGATGGTTCCCGATTCTCCCGATTATTACAAATATGACGATAACAACCAGCTCTACTACGATGAAGCATCTTATCTGACAAAACTCAACCAGGCTAAAGCTGCAGGCGCATATGTAGAGATTGATGGTGTAGGTTATACAACCCGTCAGAATTACGCAGGACGTAGAACATTCGGAACAGCCCTTCCCACTGTTTACGGTTCATTTGGAACAAATCTTTCATGGAAAGGCATCAACCTCGGAATGCTCTTCACTTATAGCTTGGGTGGAAAGACATTCGACTCTAACTATCAGAGCCTGATGACTCCATCAACAAGCGATGCTTCTGCGCTCCATAAAGATATCCTTAATTCTTGGACATCTGCTCCCGAAGGTCTTACAGAGCACGTGATCGATCCTAAGGGTACTCCGATCAACGACTTCCAGAACGCCGGTTACAACAATGGTAGCTCAAGCCGCTGGCTGACAAGCAGCAACTATCTGACATTCAAGAACCTCAACGTTTCTTATGACTTCCCGTCAAAATGGGTAAGTGCAATGAAGATGCAGAATCTCAATCTCGGATTCTCAGTTGACAACCTCTTCATCGTAAGCCGCCGTAAAGGTATGAATCCTCAGTACGGATTCGGCGGTGGTCAGGGAGCATACTACGTTCCTTCGAGAGTATTCTCATTCCAGCTCAGTGTTAAATTCTAAATTTATGAAAATGAATCGCAATATATTTAATATTGGAATCGCGGCTCTTCTTTCCGGAGGAATCATGACCTCCTGTGCAGGCGACTACCTCGCAACTGAGCCGGAGACCTCGATTTCGAGCAGCGCCATAGTCTCGACAACGGAGGCTGCTCAGATGGCTCTTGACGGTATAGCCAAATCCATGAACTGCCAGTATGGTTCAACCAACTACAATCAGTATAGCGGCGAAGGATTTATCAATACAGTCTTCAACGACCAGTTTGGCCCTGACTATATCGGTGGTCTGTGGCAGCAATCTTGGTCAGCCCAGATGAACAGATGGGAGACTTTCGAAAATGAACGTTGGACAGGTCTTAACTATCCTTGGGGATATTGTTATAACCTCATCAGCCAGGCTAATAATATCCTTGCAGGCATTGATAATGCTGAGGGAGAGGAAGGCGACCGTCAGTTCATGAAAGCTCAGGCTCTCACTTATCGTGCACACGGATATGTAAAACTTCTCATGCTCTTCGCTCCGCGCTGGGAAGACAGTAACAATGGAGAGAAATACTGTCTCCCCCTGCGACTCGAACCGGGAATCGGTGATATCCCCCTGAGTAAGATGATCGATGTGCTTGATGCTATCTATGAAGATCTTGACACTGCAATAGAACTTTATGAAGAATCCGGAAGAAGCCGCTCTAAGACTTGGGAACCGGACATCGACGTTGCCCGTGGTCTGTATGCTCGCGCAGCCCTCATCAAACATGATTGGGGCACAGCCCAGACAATGGCTCACGATGCACGCCAGGCTCATCCCGTGATGTCAGCTCAGGAATATCTCAACGGCTTCTCATATGAGAATCAGGATTACATGTGGTGTCAGGATGCTGAGCCTTCTGATACATACTTCTGGGCATGGGGTGTGAACTACTCTTGCAACGGTAATCACATTGAGACTTGGGGAATCGGTGGAGGTTCTATAAATATCGACCTCTATCGTCAGCTTGACCCCGATGATGTACGCTGCCTCCTCTATTTCACACCTGATAAACTTTACTACATTGATCCTGCTGAAGATAATCCCGCTAATTGTACGGAAGCTGACTTCTGGAACCCCAACTATGTTGATGAAGCAAATATCCTTGACTGCTCTATCGGCACAAAAAATAACTCTCAGGGTCTTCCGATTTCTTGGGGTCTGCGTCCTGTCTGCATGGGATGGATATTCACTGCAATGTCTCTTAACGACGCTATGAGCAATCAGGCTAAGCTTCCCTATCTGACATATAATTATGCCACAGCTTATCCATCGAGCACTCATGGTCTCTACTGGGCTCTTAACTCTGCAGGAACAATCATCGGTGGCCCGGCAGTTATGCCTTTCGGCTCTCAGTTCAAATTCTATGCTATCGATGCCTATGGCACTATGCAGTATCCCTTCATGAGAGGATCCGAGATGTGTCTCGCCGAAGCTGAGGCTGCATACATGGCAGGTGATGAGACTACTGCAAAAGCATGTCTTACCGAGCTCAATTCAAAACGTATCTCCGGATATTCATGTACCAAGAGTGGCGATGCCCTCCTTGAGGAGATTCGCCTCACACGCCGTATCGAGCTCTGGGGTGAAGGTCAGAACTTCTCCGACTTCAAACGTTGGAACATACCTGCAGAGAAACGTGCATGGATAGCGAATGATCCTACCTCAGGAAACTGTATCGAGGATTGCTCTTATTCTCACGACACATCTTTCGCTAATGGTTGGAGAATGACTATTCCGGCTGCCGAATCAGACTTCAACAGACTGATCGACCGCACTCTCATCAAGTAATCACACTCCACTCAAAAAATAATAAGGTCGCGCTATTATTAATGGCGCGACCTTATTATTTTTTGATTAATAAGTTGCGGTTAAGTAACTCGCATAAATTAAGTAAGTTTGAAAAATTAGCTAATAGTTATTTTTGGAATTTGAGCGATTGGATTTGTTTCATGAGGGAAGGAGCATAGCGGGCTATGCAACTGAGCGAAAGGAACAAAAACAACGTTCAAAAACAAAAATAACATTAGCTTCAATGTTAAACTTACTATGGTGATAATATAAACTAATTTTGAAAACTTACTTAAGCTCAATTAATTATATCAATCAATTTTTGTGAGCTTCTTAACTACCGGTTTGTCAATATCACTGGAGACCCCGGCAAACCGATATAGGAATATTCCGGGAAATCCTTAATAAACTTAAGATAGCATTCCTTTGCCTCCATAGCCGTAGCGTAACTTCCGGCAAGGATAAAATATTTATCTCCTTTTGCCCGCACAGCAAAAGCATCGTAGCCCTTCTCTTTCAAGCTCTCTGCTCCCGATTTTGCATTTGTAGGCATTTTGAACATTGCAACAGCCACACTATATCCCTTCACCTCACCTCCTGACTCAAGAGGATTCGTACGCTCCACAAGCACATAAAGACTCTCACCGGCTATATCCTGCTTTTTAGGCCCGTCATCATGCAACAATCCGTCGGCAGGAAGCAGTCCATCTGAATTCGCCTTCTCCCGCTTAGCGATTGCAGCATCATATGCCGCCTTATAATTTTTCTCTGTAGGCTTGCATCCCACTAAAAGGAAGCTCCCCAAGATCAGGGCAAAATATATATTCTTTCTCATATCAATCTTTGGAATTCAATAATGGAACGAGAACCCTCGTTTCCCGAGGGGTAAACTTATATCTCATTGATTCCGGCATCAGCTCAATAACCTCACCCGAAATCACATCTCTATATTCCTTACCTTTTGGCAGAATCTCAAGATACCTGCTCATGTCAACCTCATTTTCCATGTCACGACCATTCAGCACTACAACAGCCACATCATTCCCCGATCTCCGTTCATAGAGATATATCCCGTTAGTAGGCATGAAGTGTTTCATAGAACCCTTTCCTATCGCATCACTGGTACGACGCCACTTATTTAGGGTGGAGATATAATCGAAAGCCTCATTCTGAAGAGCGCTTCTCCCTGAACGCGTAAAAATTGACACCGTATCTCCCGGGAAGCCTCCGGGCATATCCTTGCGTACATTCCCATCTCCACCTTCGCGTGTTCCATTCATAAGGAGTTCGGTGCCATAATAAAGCTGAGGAATGCCCGGGATTGTCAACAAAATCGTAATAGCTTGCTTCCACTGGTCGAGTGATTCGGGTTCGGTAAGGATAAATCTCTCTGTATCATGATTGTCAAGAAAACGCAAGACATTCATCGGATCCGGATATAGATAATCAAGCGCGAGATGATCATATATCACATTCAGACCGTTCCAGGCATCAGTATCAGCCTTGAAAGGAGCCATATCCCTACTCTTAATCATCAGTGGGAAATCCATCACAACCGGAAGATTCGTATCCTGATTCTTTTCATTTGCAAGGGGAGAACCTTTTTGCCAATAAGCCTCACCTCCGGTTTCACCAAACCAACACTCCCCTACTATATTGAAATCAGGATATTCATCCAACACTGCCTCTATCCAACGAGCCATCTCCTTCTCATCTGCATAGGGATAAGTATCCATTCTGATTCCATCAATCTGTGCCTCTTCAATCCACCATATTGAATTCTGGATAAGATACTTCATTAGATGTGGATTCCTCTGATTAAGATCAGGCATCTCTGCCACAAACCATCCGTCCTGAGTAAGCTTTCGATCATAATCCGTGGCATATGGATCAGTTATGGTCGACAAACGATAATTTGTCTGCACATACCCGTCAGGGAAATTAAACCAATCGGAGGATGGGCGATCCTCAAACCAAGGATGCCCGGAACCGGAATGATTGAAAATCATATCCATCACGGTCTTTATCCCGTGGTCGTGCAATGTCTCTACAAGCTGAACATAATCTACATTACTACCAAACCGTGGATCAACCTTATAATAATCCGTTGTGGCGTAACCATGATAGCTGCCACCCTCCATATCATTTTCCAGTACCGGATTAAGCCAGACAGCCGTGATTCCCAAAGAATCGAGATAATCCACGTGCTCCGCTATACCCATCAGGTCTCCCCCATGTCGGGTATTGGGATTCGAGCGGTCAACCTCTACATGATGACGAAGGCTCGCAACATCATTTATCGAAGGATCTCCATTGGCAAATCTATCGGGCATCACCATATAAAGCACATCAGCTGATGAAAAACCACGCGCACCACGCTGCGGACGCCTTTCACGGAGTTCATAACCCCTCGAAACTCGCTTTTTTCCTTCACTCCATTCAAAGGTAATTTTCCCGGGCTTTGCATCGGATGATATCGAGAGATAAACAAACTGCCAGTTAGGACTTCCGTCAAGCCGAACAACCGAATCCACAGTCACTCCGGGATAGTCTACAGAAAACCTCGTATCCCTGATATTATTTCCATGAATCTGCAACTGAAGAGATGAATCCTTCATTCCCACCCACCAATGGGGAGGTTGTATTTCGGAAACATCAAAACCGGTGGCAGCCGAAGCTGATAATGCCCCTCCCGCCATAAAGCAGAACAGGCCGCGACATAAATGCCGCGACCTGGATAAATATTTCTCAATTTTCTTTTTCATATCACTTCCCTAAACTCCTGTCAACTGTTAATTCTTCCAAAGCCGATTTTTGTCTCCGGGACCGTAATTCACCGAAATCCAATCCCACCCTTTAGAAGTTTTTTTCCGCGATTGAACTTCAGCAAACTGTTTTAATCAACCTGAATTATCAAATGATGCGTGAGGCTCCAGAATTTCGAAGGATTTGTAATCTTGATAGTCTTGGGGCCATCCTTCTCTCCCGTAATCTCATAACTGCCCTCCGGCTGGTTGGTCCAAATCTTAACTTTCTTGGAGTTAGTCGGGATGGAAGTCAGGGTGCGAAGATCGGCTGCAACGAAATATGATGCATCAAAATCTCCCTTAAGCACCTTGGTAGATCCTAAGAATTTCTTCTCAAGCAATCCCTTATTCTTAAGATCCTTGTTAGTTCCTATCGCATAATACACTCGGTTGGCCTCATTTTCAGCAGCGGTAGCCTGTGCTTGAGCCTCCTCTTTGGCAAGAGTCTCAGCCTTAACCTGCTCCTGACCTTCTGCCACCTGAGTGTTCAAGCTCTCAATCTGGTCTCGCGCCTCACTTAGATCCTTCTCAAGCTGAGCAATTTTCTCATCCTGGCTTGCAATTCTCTCCTTAAGCTGAGCGATAGTCTTTGAAAGGATACTGTTATCATTTCCCGATGACTTTAGCTTAGCCTCCATAGAGTTAAGCAACTCCTTATTGGCAGCCAGACGGGCTTTGATAGCGGCAAGATTATGACGTATCTCGGCACGGCGGTCAGCATTCTCTCCATTACCCATATTGTATAGGAGACCCTCCTGCATATTGATTGAATCCAGACCCGTATAAATATCCCCCATAAGGAGCAGTAACGAATCGTTGAATGTGGCAGCCTCCTGATATTCGGCTGTGAGATCGGCAATCCTGATTGAATCTTCATCTAATTTTTTCTGATTGCCTGAACAGGAAGTAAGAAGAACTGCACCAAGGCCGAGAATTAAAAAACTTTTTTTCATATTCGAATTTATTTAGTTTGTTTTCAGTGGATATATCCTGTTTTAAAGTAGCTCGCAGAAATTAATGAATAAAACTACTGCGGTTTCAATGAGTGGAGTTACCTCCGACAATGATAACAATCTCCCCTTTCGCTTGGTTCACGGAATAAAAATTCGCAAGTTCTCCAAGCGTACTCCGATTTATAGTTTCATGTAATTTGGATATTTCTCGGCACACAGCTGCCGGCCGTTCCTCTCCGAATACTTCAGCAAGCTGACGGAGCGTCCGCGCCACGCGCAAGGGCGATTCGTATATAATCACGGAACGCGGATCGGAAGCCAGCTCCCCAAGACGGGTGGCACGACCTTTCTTCAATGGCAAAAAACCTTCGAAAACAAATCTGTCACAGGGTAAGCCGGACGACACCAAGGCCGGCACAAAAGCTGTGGCACCCGGGAGACACTCCACCTCAACATCCCTCTCCCTGCAGGCTCGGGATAACAGAAAGCCAGGATCCGATATTCCGGGTGTACCGGCATCCGAAACAAGTGCTACAACAGCACCTCCCTCTATCTCGTCGACTATTCCTTCAACAGTGCGATGCTCATTAAACTTATGATGGCTACGCATCGGGGTGTTGATCTCGTAATGCTTCATGAGTTTGGAAGATGTCCTTGTATCCTCGGCAAGTATGAAATCAGCCTCTTTGAGAACCCGGATAGCCCTTAATGTCATATCCTCAAGATTCCCTACAGGTGTGGGAACAATATACAGCTTTCCGCTCATCCCTCAAAATATATCTTGATTATCTCCATAAAATCAGCTACCTCCTGATTATCCGGATCCCAACCAAGCTCCTCAATAAAATGTTCTTCAGCCTCCTCGTAGCTATCCATAGATGCAATTCTATTCATTGCTACAGAGAACTCGGAATCGGAATTATTGAAAAGTTCCCTCCGGAATCTAAAACGATCGTTTAGACAGAATGCCGGTTTCCGGCGGGGTTCCTGAGGTTGACGTAGTGGCTCCTGACGGATGGGAGAAATCACTACCTGTTCTGGTTCTTCAGCTTTTACTGAGACCTCCGGTGAGACAGAATCGGCAGGTGTTACAGATGTTGTCTCACTCTCTTCAAAAAGTTCGGTTAGGGTTCCTGCAGGATGAGCCATCTTCCCGGTGTCATTAATATGATCCCCCTCTTCCTCATCCTTTTCAGAAGAGTTTGCGGATGGATAAACGCTCTCTTCCTGATGATCTGACACAGTATCATCAATGAGAACATCGGGATTTTCCTCAATTACCGGACCACCCATGAATACATCCTTTTCAGTTGCTTCAACTTCACGAGAAACAGGATTCTTCTTTACTGAACTCGCAAGACCGGCTATACGCGCCTCAATGAGAGGTGTTAATTCAGGAATCCTATCTTCCCTGATCTGAGCAAGCTCAAGTAGGCCCTCAATTTCGTATACGCTGTCTTTTAGCCTCTTTATATCTTCAATAGTCATATCTATATATTGTTCTATATATTAAGTAGTTGGTAAAATTAATCGACATATTGTAGTTGATAATCTTGAACAATAAAACCGGTTCTTTTAAGCATCTTTTGCCTTGTAATTCAGTCGCAGACGAAAGAGTGCTCCATCTCTCCGAAGCAAAACCTGCTCAAAAATAACTTCGTTTTATTTGTTTATTAATTTTTACCAACTCATTATTTTATTCCAATTTGATCTGCCATCAATATCTTAACTGGCTAAATATTAATTACCATTATAAACCCACTCATTTCCCTCCGGATTTGAAGGACAGAATACTGACATCAAAACACCTGACACTGCTTCCCTTGCCAAGGATCTGTTACTCATATTGTTGAGCATCACTACAATGATATGCGTCGGCACATAATCATCATCAAGTTTATATCCGGCATAACACTGGATCCCCTTCATACTTCCCGTTTTCATTGCCACATATCCCTCGAGAGGTGTGCCGCACAGGAATTTTTTCAATGTTCCCTCCTGACCCGCAAGTGGGAAGAAAGAGGCATAATATGGATTCCCGGACCTCTCTTTCAAAACCGAAGCCATAAATTCAGCCGTGACTCGATTTGAGCGAGAAAGACCGGATCCATCTACGATATTGACACTGTTCATCGGAGCCTTATGTTTCCTCCAAAGATTCATCTCATCCTCCGCTGCCTGTGAAGTTGCACCCTTTCCACGGGTTTTAACCCCATACGTTCGCAACAAGGCCTCGGCATACTGGTTATCGCTGCGCATCATGCAGGAACGCATTATCTCATCAAGAGGCACAGATTGGTGATCAAGCAGCAGGTTTCTCTCACCCTCCCTGATATCCTCTCCATCAAGAATGATATTCTTTTTTGCAAGGGCGCCACGGAGCCTCGTGTCAAAAACCGAGGCCGGATTCGACACAGACCGGTTACCCGATGCATTATCTTCAAAATTCAGTCCGTGCGAACCTGTGCCATAAGAATGCGGCAGGTCCCCCGACATCCAGGTAGGAGGAATGGCCGGACCCTCCCAGAGATTCTCGTCAGCTACAATCCTTCCTCTTATCCGGGTTACCCCCTCATTGGCAAGTGCATTGGCTATTTCGGCACATATGTCGCTGTTATCCTCCACAAACCTTGAATTAAGAGAGGGATCACCCGATCCCACCGTCACAATATTCCCTTCAAGAATGCTATCCTTAATCGGCCCGGTGGTATACACCCTGGTGTGAAACCTGTCATCGGTATCCATCTTGTCAAGTAAAGTTGCCACGGTCACACATTTCATTATCGATGCGGGCACGAGCGGAAGAGTGGAATTATAGGATACAGGCTTATCCCCCGTAGCCAGATCTATCACCAGAATTGCAGAGGACTCCGGATCCAGCCCCTCACACCCCTTGAAACCGTCAAGAATATCCGCTTGTGCAACCTGACCGAATGCCAATATTAAAAACAACAGGAATTGACGCATCTCCAATATCTCTTAATAGTCCTCACAAAATTAACTCATCTTGGCTCTTCTTACAAATCTTTTTTGTAATTTTACACACAAGTCATAATACCCTATTCCAACAACCTCTTTCCTATACAGCAATGGAAGTCAAAATTGATGAGCGCCGACCATATACATTCGACCGCGTGGTGAGGATTCTCTTCACCGTCTGCTCAACTCTGGCTGTGCTCTACCTCCTGAATCTCCTGAAGGGTGTTCTGCTCCCTTTCCTCGTGGCGTGTCTCATAGCCTATATGCTTGAGCCAATCGTAAAATGGAACCAGAAGGTGCTTCATATGCGCACACGCTTCATCCCTGTGGTATTGACTCTTCTGGAAGCATGCGTGGTTGCAGGGGTATTCTGCGCGGTTTTCATCCCCTATCTCATCTCCGAGTGCGGACAGATGGCCGACATGCTCAAGAAATACGCCACCACTCAGATCGATATTCCCTACATATCGCAAAACATTCACCGATTCATAAAAAACAACATTGATTTCAATCAGATTTACAAACTTCTGTCGCAAGATCAATGGCAAGAACTTATCAAGACCAGCATTTCATCCTCGTGGAATTTCTTGAGTTCCAGCCTGGCGGTGGTTTTCGGAATGATAAGTTGGCTGATTGTGATTCTTTATGTCATTTTCATAATGCTTGATTATGAAAAACTGATGTTAAGTTTCCGGCAGCTCGTTCCCCACGCTCATCGCCGGAGGGTTTTCCGCATATTCGATGATATAAAAAATGCCATGAACCGCTATTTTCGCGGTCAGTTTCTCATAGCTTCCCTGGTGGGCATTCTTTTCTCCATCGGCTTCCTCATAATCGGATTGCCTATGGGGGTGGTACTTGGCCTATTCATAGGGGTGCTGAATATGGTGCCATACCTGCAGCTTATTTCCCTACCGATTACGGCTATTCTCTGTCTGGTGTGGACCGTCAGTACCGGAGGAGATTTCTGGCTCATATTCTGGGAAGCGATGGCTGTTTATGTGGTGGTGCAGTGCATCCAGGATCTCTTCCTCACGCCCAAGATTATGGGCAAGGTGATGGGGCTGAATCCTGCCATAATCCTCCTTTCCCTTTCCATATGGGGGAGCTTGCTTGGATTCATGGGACTCATTATCGCTCTCCCTCTCACCACCCTCATCCTCTCCTACTATAATCTCTACGTCATCCAACGGATTCAGGAAAAGGCCCACCGGCGATCGGAGGCCAGAAATCATTCTTAGTCCACCCTTTAGCTCCAATAATCGAAGATGTTTACACTCCCTGCAAGTGCCGAATTCTCAGGCCTCATACAAGAGACAGTTACGGAAATTGATACGCAGATTCAGACTGAACTGAATCCGGAAGACCACACCTCTTCTCAAGAGGAACATACCAACGGACTTATCGCCGACCTTGCCTGGATTCTTCTGCTGGGAGCAATTGTGACCCTACTCTTCAAAAAGTTGAAACAACCTGTCGTTTTAGGTTACATTCTTGCCGGATTTCTCGCAAGTCCGAAATTTGTTTATCTCCCCTCAATCTCCAATCTTGAGAATATAACATTCTGGGCCGATCTTGGAATTGTGGTTCTGATGTTCTCAATCGGTCTTGAATTCTCATTCAGGAAATTAATGAATTCCGGCTCCTCTGCAGTGGTGACAGCTCTGATAATAATCACCGGCATGACCTTCGCCGGCTTTGGTGTGGGTAAAATATTAGGACTCAACTATATCAACTGTATCTTCCTCGGCGGCATGATATCCATGTCCTCCACCACCATAATCATGAAGGCTCTTGATGATTTGGGGCTGAAACAGAAGAAATTTGCATCCCTCGTTCTGGCGGTGCTGATAATTGAAGATCTTTTCGCAGTCTTGATGCTTGTGCTTCTCTCCTCCCTTGCGATGGGCGATGTGCAAGGGATGGACTTGCTTTTCAGTATCGGGAAACTGATCTTCTTCCTTATCATATGGTTCTTGGTGGGAGTTTATGTTATCCCCTCATTTCTCACGAGAGTTCGCTCCTATCTCAATAATGAGACACTCCTCGTTGTGGCGATGGGATTATGTTTCTCTATGGCGATTTTCAGTGTTATGTGTGGATTCTCGCTCGAACTCGGAGCGTTTGTCATGGGTTCAATTCTTGCCGGAACTGTCCTTGCTGAGAGGATGGAAAGAGTAATCGGACCGATCAAGAATCTTTTCGGATCCGTATTCTTCATTTCCGTAGGAATGATGGTAGATCCTAACGTATTGGTGATGTACTGGTGGCAGATTCTCATTCTTGCCGTAGTCGTTATTGTCGGCATGATCGTATTTGGCACACTCGGAATGCTTGTAACCGGACAAAATCTCAGAGTGGCTATGGAAAGCGGTTTCACCCTCACGCAAGTTGGTGAGTTCTCCTTCATCATTGCCTCTTTAGGTATGTCGCTCGGCGTTCTTAACCCTTCTCTTTATCCAATTATCGTGGCAGTCTCCGTAATGACAATCTTTACCACCCCCTATTTCATTAAGATGGCAGGAGGGGCATATGAGATTGTCGAGAGGCACCTCCCAAGCGGCTTGACTTTCCTTATATCAAGATATTCCAAACAGGCCACGGATTCAAATGAGGTGCGTCAGCTATGGAAAGCAATTTTAAAAAGATACCTCTGGCGCATACTGCTCTATTCCGTGATTCTTCTCGCAGAAATTCTCTTCTCACGCCAGTTTCTCTTCCCCTTCCTGGAAAACCATATCCCGGAATGGGGTCATATAATAGCCACAACAATCACGATCATTGCAATGCTGCCATTTATTGTGGCACTCTCCTTCAGCACTACCAAACCGGATGAAAGGGTAAAATTACATCAGACCGCCGGCTTTTACGATGTCCCTATGGTAGCGATGAGAATAATTCGATATCTGGTGGCCCTTTTCTTCATAGTTTATTTCACCACTCTCGCCTATTCATCACTGGTAGGATGGCTCGTTGGGCTCGGCTGCTTCATATTAATAATGGTATTCGCCTCCACAAAACTCAAAGCACAGTACAGCCGGATGGAGCAACGATTCATGAATAACCTCAACAGCCGTGAGAACACACGTCTCGGAACCAACAACAATCTTGTCGATGACTTGCACCAGGCCTACATAGAGATCGGCATGAGTTCACCATTTGTAGGCGATAAAATCAAGGATTCCGGACTAAGGAGAGACTATGGCGTAAGCATTTCGAGTATTCAGCGTGGCGACGACTATATGCCTCTGCCATCTCCTCTTGCTCGCATCTTCCCTGGTGATATACTCGGAGTCATAGGTACGGACGACCAGTTGAAACACCTCAACGAAGATCTGGAAAGATCGGAAGAGGCATGCTCAATCGTGCAGCCTGTTCAACACAAGGTGGAACTCCGCAGTATCGTTCTAACGGAGAATTCACCAATAATAGGAATCCCACTCGGGGAGACCAACATTCAGAAAGATTACTATTCGATGTTAGTCAAGATCCAACGAAACGAGGAGGAATTCATTCAGCCGTCTCCCGACACCATCCTTCGTCCCGGCGATGTAGTCTGGGCTGTAGGCGATCCCGAGCATCTTCCCCGCATGGTTTAACACGAATCCCCGGATTATCAATTAATAATTAATAATTAATGATTAATAATTGCATGCCGCTAAATCTTATTTCTAAAAAATTAATAATCGTAATAGTGGCTATCTGGTATTGATTCCGAGCAAAACAGCTATTAATAATTAATGGTTGGATGTCGTAACTATCTTTTTCAATGGATTCAATGATCCATAAATTGAAGAATCCGCAATTGCGCCTTTCGCGTATTGATTCCGAGCAAAACTGCTATTAATAATTTAATTATTAATGGATGGACGTCGTAACAATCTTATTCAATGGATTCAATAATTCATCAATAAGAGAATCCGCAATTGCGCCTTTCGCATATTGATTCCGAGTCAAACAATTATTAATTATTAATCATTAATCATTAATTATCTCAATACTGTCGCGGATAAACCACAAGCAGATTATGCCTCTTGAAATGCCTCCCTAAGAACGTCGGCATTGTTTCAAGATCTGAAGAATAGGATATCGACCCTTTCCTGGCTCCTACAATCACAAGAAGATCATCGTCCGCAATCTCCCCGGAAAGAAGGATAAAATCATCCCAAGTATCCATACGACGGTAGGAGTGTCGCACATTGAATCCACCCTCCTCAATAGCTGTGCGGAGATATTCACCTGTAGCTGCATAACAGATGAATAGCA
Source organism: uncultured Sangeribacter sp. (assembly GCA_964499025.1). Classification (GTDB taxonomy): domain Bacteria; phylum Bacteroidota; class Bacteroidia; order Bacteroidales; family Muribaculaceae; genus Lepagella. The sequence continues at coordinate 24,673 of CAZCJC010000024.1, read as the reverse complement.
ATTTGGCATCCACCTGGGCTCCCAGATTTGCCATGCGCATCACCCACAGTTTGAATCCGGTCTCGTATTCCGCCTTCTCGGGAACAACCACCACAATCCGGTCGACCGTATCAACCGGTATGAAGCAGCGAGACATGAAGATCATCTTGTTTGTAGATTTCAGTAATTGCTCAATAATCGCGCCATAGAACGTATCCACTACGTTCGACCGACGATGTAGACCTATCACAATCTCTGTAGCATTCTCCTCCTTGCTCACATTCGTAACTCCCGAAACTACATTGATATCAAATCTCTCAACCTCCCTCACCGGCACATCCATACCTTCCGCTACAGCACTCGCACTCTTCAGGGCCGTGCGTCCCATCTGAGCTGTCGATGTGTCATCATTGCTGCGAACAAACAGCGCAGTAACATGATTGTGGTTCGCAGGATCACGCATGAACATGGAAAGTCGCATGAGGCCCTCTGATGTAACCGGATTTGCGACAGCAACGAGCTGACGGGCAAATTCTCCCGGAGCCAATCCGTCGCGACTGAGTTCCTCCGCCGTGAGCCTTATCCTGATCTTTTTCGCTGCTCGCTCAGTGACTACTGTCGACACTATGCAGCATATCAGAATCATTACTACAGCCCCATTCATTATATCCTCCGACAGCAACCCATACTGGAACCCGATCATGGTGGCTGCAATAGTAGCGGCAGCTTTTCCGGATGTGAGTCCGAACATCAGGCGACCATCAAGATTCGACAGACCAAATATTTTCCTTGATATATAAGCCGACAACCCCTTGGTGCCCAATGCAACCACCGTCATGTTGAGAGCAACCCACGCTACACCCCAACCTTTCACTATTACCCCTATATTTATAAGCATTCCGACGCCGATCAGGAAGTAAGGTATGAAGATTGCATCTCCGACAAAACGTATATTTTTCATCAGGCTCGACCGTCCTGGAATCATCCGGTTAAGAACCAATCCCGCGTAGAATGCACCAAGAATTGCCTCCAACCCTATTATCTGGGCGAGCAACGAAGCCACGAATACTAAAGCGAGGATGAATATAAATTGAGTTATGGAGTCGTTATTATGGCTGAACACACGCCGGGTCAGCCATGGGAAGGAATAACCGACGGCAAACATATATGCCACCATCTTAACCACAAGCCAACAGATGCTCCATAGATCAAAACTGCCGCTAACTTTCACATTGACCACCTGCGCAAGTGTTATAAGCGCCAGAAGAACTGCCACTATCGTTCCGCAAACGGCTATAACTGCGGCACGGTTGGTTGACAATCCGAATCGGCTGACCACCGGATAGGAAATCAGCGTATGGGACGCGTACATCGAAGCAATAAGCACAGAAGTGGTCCAGCTAACTCCGAATGCATATCGAGAGCCGAAAATACCCGCAAGCATAGGGAGAATAAAGGATATAAGGCCGAAAACCACCCCCTTACGGGAATATTGCCGCAGATGGAACATATCAATCTCCACTGCTGCCAAAAACATGATATAAAGGATTCCTACCTCCCCGAAAATCCTGAAACTCGCGTCACGCTCCAGAAGATTAAGCCCATGGGGACCAACCACCATTCCGGCGATTATCATTCCCACTATGGGAGGAATCTTCAGTGGACGGAAAAATAACGGCCCCAAAAGTATCAGGAGCAGTACAAGCAGGAATATCCCGACAGGCTGTTGTAGTGGGAAGTCAATCAAAATCTGAATATCGATTTACTGTTTTCATCTGTGATTCTCTCCGTCTCTTCCGGAGTCAGGTCCAAAACCTCGGCAACCTTATCCCTTATCAATGGAATATAGGAACTTTCGTTTCTCTCCCCCCTGTGTGGCACGGGAGCAAGATAGGGGGCATCTGTCTCAAGAACAATTCTGTCGATACCAATCTCAGGGATTGCTTCACGCAACGGAATGGCATTCTTGAATGTCACAACTCCGTTGATACCGAAATATGGATCGCACACCTCACGGATACGCCTCACATCTTCCGGCCCGGAGGTGAAACTATGGAATATCATCGTAGGCAATTCATGCTGGCAGCCCTTTATAACATCAAGAGTCTCCTCAACACCATCACGGCAATGAATTATCACCGGAAGATCATTCTTTGAAGCCCACTCAAGCTGCCGGGCAAAGGCTCTCTTCTGAATATCAACAGTCGAGGCATCCCAATGCAGGTCGATTCCAACCTCCCCAATAGCAGAATAGCTACCCGAAGCCAGCAACGGTTCCATGGCATCGAGCACGCTGTCAGCATCCTCCTTAACTTCCGTGGGATGCAATCCCAAAGCCACACATGTATTCTCCGGAAACTTTCTGTGCAAATCCAGCATCATTGCATGAGAAGCGGGACACACATCCGGGAAAATCATTCTGGTTACCCCGGAGGCAATAGCCCTTTCAACAGCTCCGGCCTCATCCCCCTCGAAGGCATCCATATAAAGATGCGTATGGGTATCTGTCATTTCTTTCTCCCGGTGAGTTTCTCAACAAGTTTCCTGAACGGTTCCTTCTTCTCATCATCCAATCCGCAACCCTTCAAAGCAGCGAGAGCCCTTGAAGAATAGCGGTTGATCTCATTCTTGCAGAATTCTGAAAGACCCATTTTCTCATATATTCTTGTCACAACCTTAACCTTCGTTGCCCCCGCCGGGAGCTTGATTGCCTCCTTCAGCGCCTCGCTGTCGGGAGTCTTGGCTGCCAGGCCGGTCAACATAAGGAATGACTTCTTGTTGTTATTTATATCCCCGCCCACAGGTTTGCCAAACGTGGTGGAATCTCCGAAAACATCCAGCCAGTCATCCTGAATCTGGAAAGCGACTCCAAGCATCATCCCATATTCATACATCTTATCAGCCTCCTCATCGGTTGCTCCTCCAATCATGGCTCCTATCTTCACTGCCGCTCCCAAAAGAGCACCGGTCTTATCCATGATCATACGGATGTAATCATCTATTGTTACATCCTCACTATGTTCGAAATCCATATCGAGCTGCTGTCCCTCATAGACACGGATAGCCATGGAATTGAAAGTATCGAGTACCTTTCTTAGAATCATGTCATCCACGTCGCTGACAAGTTGAGTAGCGAGAGTGAGCATGGTGTCGCCTGAGAGAATAGCGGTGTTGTCATTCCACTTGGCATGAACCGACGGTCGGCCGCGACGTGTATCGGAATTATCCATCACATCGTCATGAAGGAGTGTGAAATTATGGAACATCTCGATTCCGAGAGCAGCTGAATAAGCAGCCTCCTCCGTTTTGCCATAAGCATCAGCAGCCATCATAAGCAACGCAGGGCGCAAACGCTTCCCGCCGGCGCTCAGGGCATAAGCAATCGGTTCATAAAGAGAACTCAACTCCCCTCCGGGAAAATTCAATTCTCTAAGTTTCTTCTCAATTATAGCGGAATATTCTGAAAATGCTTTCATTATTATCAAATCTTTATCTAAAACTACCCGGATAATTAATTATTAACAATTAACCATTAACCATTAACCCTTACCCCCTACGCTTTCCCTTATTCCAGCGTGATAAATCGGTCGTATATCTCCTTAGGCATATCACGGCCCCGATCAACTTCAAGAACAGTCCTGAAACCGATAATGAATCTCTTATAAGTAGCAGAATCTTCACCGCAGGCAGTCTTGAAAGCCTTAACCTCACGCTCCACATCCTCCACCGAAAGGTTCTTCTCCCTTATCGATTGCATATATTCCAGACCCAACTGGAGGCCGAGTCCCTGAGGATCCTCCACTCCGGCCATAGCATACATCCTCATCTTGTCGGCAAGGGGAAGGGCATTTACAAATCTGTCATACTCCTCTCCGAAACGGTCAAGATCCGGACCGGTATACACCTCATAGGCATAGCTTGTAGCTATTCCCAGGCTGTCGATCCTTGCTCCCTCTATTTTACCCAAGGCAGCCAGACCGATAAAGCGAGCCACAGAATCTGGAGTAGCCTGTTTTATCATGTAAGCCACTCGGGCAGTATCACCAATGGAATTGAAATTCTCAGGGAATTTCCCCGAACTTACACCCTTGTTGCGACCGCATGAAGCCACTACTAAAAGGGCAGCCAATCCAAAAAGCATTAAGTATCTGCGCATAGTTCACAATTTTACGCAAAAATAATAAAAAAACGGCAAAAGATATTGCCAATTCAAAGAAAAGCATTAACTTCGCACCGTGAAATTCAAAAATTCACACCTGGCCCTGCCGATTTAATTAAAACAACTACAACCCGGAGTGATGCTCGAGTGGCTGAAGAGGCACGCCTGGAAAGCGTGTATACGCCAAAAGCGTATCGCGAGTTCGAATCTCGCTCACTCCGCAAAAGAGAGGACTCAACCCTCTCTTTTTTAATATCTTATTATCATCTTAAAGTTATACTTTAAATTATTTAAAGTTACACCTTAATCAACCAGAGCATGAAGGATTATATAGAGAGATTAATCTCTCCCGAGATTCTGGAGGCACATCAGTATTTCCCGGTTATTGTAGTGACAGGCCCTCGACAATCCGGGAAAAGCACGTTATGCCGCCAGTTATTCCCCGATTATAAGTATGTGAATCTGGAGGACATAACCTCCCGGACGGATGCTATGAGAAATCCAGTGGGTTATTTGGATTCACTGGGGGAAAAGGCAATCATTGATGAGGTGCAGAATGTACCGGAGATATTGTCAATGATTCAAGTCCGTGTAGATGAGTTTAAGGATAGGAAGTATATTCTAACCGGCAGCAGCCATTTTTCATTACTCCGGACTAAGTCTCAATCCTTAGCCGGGCGAGCCGCCTATTATACTTTGCTTCCCTTCTCTCTATTGGAACCAAAAAGCATTTTAGACCATCACAGCACCGACCAGATTATAACTGAAGGTCTGTACCCACGTGTGATTGCCGATCGCTTCCCTTTTGAACAATACTACAGAGGCTATTATAATACTTACGTGGAAAGGGACTTAAGGGATTTATTGAGGGTGAAGAATATCATGGCTTTCGATAAGTTCATGCGGCTTTTAGCAGCTCGTATCGGGTCAGAATTTAACGCCTCTGCTTTAGCACGCGAAACGGAAGTTTCATCTGTTACAATCAAGGAGTGGTTATCAATTCTTATGACATCTTATATTGCCTTCCCATTGATGCCTTATTATAACAATATCTCAAAACGTCTCACCAAGATGCCCAAGATATATTTCTACGACACCGGACTGGCATGTTTCCTCTTAGGCATCGATAATCATGAAATTCTGAAATCACATCAAATGCGAGGTCCGCTTTTTGAGAATCTCGCTATCTGCGAACTTATTAAAAGCAGATATAACAAAGGGAAAGACCCGAGGATATATTTCTATCGTGAGAAATCAGGATTAGAAGTAGATGTGGTGGCTGAAGAAGGGGGAGGTTTACATCTTTATGAAATCAAATCCGGAGCCAGTTTACGCTCCAATTATATGCATAACATGATAAAGGTAAAAGAGACACTGCCCAATGTTATGGCAACAACCGTAATCCACGACGGAGAAGGCTTTCCTCCCCTTTCTGTCGATATCCGGGATATATAAGATTCCACTGAACAATTATCAACCAATTCTTGCATAATCTATTCAAGTCAAAATAAAAAAACAGAAGCCAAGAAGCGAAGAGGGCAACATTCTAAGCAACATGCGTTGCTAATCGGGATCCGCAAGCGGATCATGCGGGAAACAGTCCATCCGCTGCTCCTCCATTCCGGTCATGACTCAACGAGAATTCTCGCTAAAAACAGCCGATTAAGAAGCATCTAAACAATGCTTCCAAGTCATCGCAGACAGCGAATCAATCTCCGCCAAGAGAGCATCCCTATCAGCGAATCAATCTCCGGCAAGAGAGCATGCCTGTCAGCGAATCAATCTCCGCCAAGAGAAGGTGTCTGTCAGCGAATCAACCTCCGGCAAGAGAAGGTGCCTGTCAGCGAATCAATCTCCGCCAGAGAGTGTCGGTGAGCGAATTTGTCCCCCGCAAAGCCGCTTGCGGCGAAAAAAGAATTATAATTATGGGTAGAGATCCTAAACATGACTATAGAAGTCGTTGTATTTATCATATAACGATCGGCAAATCTCCGGATTGCCCGGATTTCTCGCGAATCGTAGGCTCGTTGGAACAGCCTGTTGTAGAAAAATCCCATATCGGAAAAATAATAGAATCTCAGATACTCAATTTTCCCAATCTAAACCCTAATCTTCAAATTCTTCAATATGTATTAATGCCCGATCATATTCATTTCGCCATCTTTGCTCGCGAATCTCTTCCACGCACAATTGGCCAATATATCGGGATGATGAAAGTTAAATGCGGGCAGATCATAAGGTCTGAGATCCCATTTATAAAAAATATTTTCAAAGAAGGTTTCCACGACCGCTATTTACGTCCGATACATAGCCTTGACACTATCATTAATTATATTCGCCAAAATCCCTATCGTTTGTTGGTCAGACTAAATAATCCTGATTTCTTCCGAAAAAACAATAATATTGAGATAGAGGGCGAACTTTGGCAAGCCTACGGCAATATGCAGCTCCTCGACAACCCATTCAAGGCTCCGGTAGTTATTCACAGAGCTGATTCCGAAAACCTGAAAGCTGCTAAACTGCGCCGTTGGAAACATCTTGCTGAAAACGGAGGGGTGCTTGTATCACCCTTCATCTCAGCTGCCGAAAAGGAGATCCGTCGGCAGTGCGAAGAAGCAAATGGTAAAATCATACTATTGTCGAATGAACCATTTGTAGAGAGGGGAAAACCGGCAGCCCATAACTTCGACCTATGTACAAAAGGACGCCTACTGATTCTCGCTCCAATGCTGCCACTACCCCCTGGACGTGCAACCTTCCTCCACCTTAACGCCATTGCTGAATCAATTGCAATTCCAAATAAGCCCTAAACTCCTCTTTGAGCTAAGAAAATAGCAATCCGCAATCAATGCGGCTCTCCCTTTTTGACCTAAAAAAATAGCTATCCGCAATCAATGCGGCTCTCCTTTTGAGCTAAAAAGAGTGCTATTCAGGGCAGTATGCACTAAGAATGGAGCGAATCTGTCTCCCGCATAGCCCGCTTGCGGGCGCCAGTGTCCCGTAGTCAAGTCAGTTTCCCGAAACCATCAGTTGAATCTTGATAAAAACGGAATGGGCGTCAGGAAAACTTTCCGACGCCCATTCTATTAGAATAGTTATTTCTCAGTTTATACTCCAGAGTTCAATCATTAACTATTAATCATTAACCATTAACTATAACTATTTAACGATTGTTCCTCTGAATTTGCTTCCCTTCTTCAAATCCGGCCCGAAATAAAAACCGGGCTCAGCTGGCTGATTATAGGCAACATTCTCATTAGCAACGCTCGTGCGGTATGCCGGATCTTCCATGAAAGTATGGAAACGGTACTCAGTCGGGATAGTAGTAACATATAGACGGAGATTCTCACTATCGGGAGTCCTTACAAGCACCTCTTCGCGCCAGTCACCAACTATGTCAGCCTGAAGACATGGATTGGCCTTGGTGCCATTATTCCACATCGTACCCTCAAAATCGGCTATTACATCGCATCCACCGGTTGCAGGATTATATTTGAAAACCTTATTCTTGTCAAGTAATTCACGAAGAAGATCTCCATCCCACCATACGGCCATATTGACCGGTACACCGGCAGATATCTCGCTCTGATACTCCATTTTCGGAGAGATGAGCTTCCCTTCGAATGAACGCACACCATCCGTATTGGGCGACCAAACCTCCACACCGGGATGATTCGGATCAATATCAGCAGCCATGCAACGGCCTATATCCTTGTTGCTTTTAAATTGATAAAGCACCTCTCCGGTAGCAGCGTCTCGCATTGAGGTTCCATCCTTTTTATTCTCGTGGCAACCCCACACATAATACTTCTCATTGTTGATATCTGATATCAGATGAATCGCGTCACCATGATACATTCCTGTCGAATAGAGACCTTTACCGTCATTATCCACAGCCATCTGTCCATAGATGATCTCATCGCAGCCATCTCCATCCACATCAGCTACACGAAGGTTGTGATTACCTTGTCCGGCATAGGCTCCGTTTCCGGGATCATTGCTGTCGAATACCCAGCGAACCTTCAGATCCTTACCGTCCCAATCATAAGCAGCAAGGACGCTACGTGTGTAATATCCACGGCACATCACAGCCGAAGGCTTGACGCCATCGAGATACGCCATGGCAGCAAGATAACGCTCCGAACGGTTGGCATAGCTGTCTCCCCAATCCTTAAGTTCGCCCCGTTCCGGGAGATACTGAGTGGTAGCCATTGCCTCACCTGTCTTTCCATTGAACACTGTCAGATACTCCGGTCCGGAAACGATACGACCCTTGATGTTGCGGAAGTCTGCTTTTCTATCACCTATCATCTTTCCGGTTCCGTCTACCGTACCGTCTGCAGTCTTGCATATAAGCTCTGCACAACCGTCGCCATCAAAATCAGCAACTAAAAACTGCGTATAGTGAGCACCCGAACGGATATTGTCGCCCAAATCTATGCGCCATAGTTTCGTTCCATCAAGCTTGTAGCAATCAAGGAGTGTCGGCCCTGTAAAACCATCGTGTGAGTTATCATGGGAATTCGTGGGATCCCACTTGAGGATGATCTCATATTGTCCGTCACCGTCAACATCTCCAACAGATGCATCATTAGCAGTGTAGAAATACTCCTTACCGAAGGGATCCACACCCAGGGCCGGCTTATCAAGCGCAATATTGATATACCCTGATGGAGCGTCCGCCGGCAAAGTAAACTCACCGTTTGAAGTCCCTTTCAAAGCTTTAACCTCATATTTGGCTGCCCCCTTTCCCTTATAATTGTCTTTATAGAAAGTAGCCTCCGTAATCGGTTTTTTATTCAGTTTCTTGCCATCGCGATAGATATCGAAAGCCTGATTCTCAGGATCTGATGACATATATCGCCATGAAATGGCAACAGTTTCAGGATTCTCCCTTACTGCCACGACTCCCCGGTCGAGCTTTTCGAGCTGTAATTTTGAAAAATCATATTTTGCCTGCGAGAAAACCGTTATAGCAGGAACCATTGCCAACGAAGCTGCAATTAATAAACAGCGGGCTGAAAGCACATTCAGAGATTTTTTTGCAATACTCATCATTAGATAATATTAGACAGGATAGCAGGCATTAATACCTGCTATCCTTTTATTAATTACTTAGATGTCATTTATAGGCCACCTGTTAGAGATTGATCTTGAGAGTCTCCGAACCATTCTCAGATTCAAGAAGGAGGACATATACGCCAGGACGGAGATTGAGTTCACTTTTAACAGCTGAAGCAGCATTCTCCTTGGTAGTCTCGACACTTCCGAGAAGAAGACCGAATGTGTCGTAAACCTTGCATACAACAGAAGCATCTGCAGCGATCATGCTTACGCCTGAGCCTTCACCCTTCTTAACTTTCAGGATACCTGTATTATCTTTCAGACCTGCAAAATCCCATTCGAGACCCTTCGGAAGCGCAGGAAGTTCGATATTCGGACTACCACTGAAACTCTTGACGATCCAGAGACGGAACTCATCCCCGACAGCAGGAGTATAACCGGGATTCATCTCAATCTTCACATTTCCGTCAATATGGAGATTACCATTGATCATACTAAGATAAGAACAGTCATTGCTCTTACCGGCTACGCGGAGATAGAGGCTCAATGTTCCACCCTTGTTGATTGTAACATCACCGGTAGAATAGATCGGTCCATAACGATAGGATCCGGTATAGATTCCCGGCTCAAGGACTCCGTTGCCGGAAACCGTGATATCGGCTGCCGTACCACGGCCGCGGAGTTTCGAGTTACCCTCGATAGATAGAGGAGCGGTCAGGAATACGGTATTGTACGGAGTTTTCGAGGAATTGAACGACACAGTACCGTCATTTGCTGTGAGACTTCCAATTCCGGCCATCTCCTTCGTAAAATACATATCGCATTTTCCAACTTTAATGATAGAAGGTTTATCAGCGAAAGAACCCGGATAAGATATTGTCTGTGTATCGTTACCGATTGTAAGTGTTCCAGTTCCGCTATAGGTACCGGTACCCTTCAGGTTACCCAATTTCATGTTATAACCCTGAGCCCTAAATGTCACGCCATTCGAGATATTGAGTGTTCCGTTAGGCATACCGAAATTATTATCCCACTTGAAATCAGGATCATATGCACCACGCTTGTAATATGCGGCAGTAACAGTGCCCTTGAAGCCCGACCAGTCACCCTTGAGGTCGCACCGCACACCGGCTGCATACAGGGTCAGTGTTCCTTCTCCTGTCAGTTTACCGTTATAAGTGCATCGTGAATCAAGATAGAGAGAACCGCTGTTGCCCGCTCCAACATAATAATTTGTCGGATTGTTGCTGTAGGTATACATACTTTCAGGATCCCAAAGCTCACCCTTCACAAATTCAACCGTTCCGGGAAGTGAAATAGTGCTACCATCCTCAGATGCATTTACCCGTCCGCCCTCGATCACAAGACGCGACATATTGTTCTTCGTGGAGAGATTGAGAGCACCTGCACCTGTCTTGATCAAAGTCTGACCGATAGCACCTACAGAGATACCCTTTGCCAGAGTTAGATTCAGACCGTCAGGAACCTCAATCGTAGAGTTTCCATTCTTCAAAGTGATTCTCTGACCTAACGTACCAGAAGCATTCACAGAAAGAGTAGCATCTTTCCCAATATAGATGCCTGAATTTATATCCGACAGAGCGCCGAGATCATTACCTATCTCATTGGCAAATACACCTGCCACAAGTTTACCGCCGTTTATATGAGTTCCACCGGTAAAGCTGTTGATATTGTTGATTGTCAATGTTCCGGTTCCCTCCTTGATGAGCGTGGCAGGTCCTACGATCTGTCCGTCGCCGGAAAGGGTATAATCCTTAGTGTTGTTGCTGAACGTCACGCTTGCCGGTTTCAGACGACCGGAGATAACAACATCCGTATTAGCTGCCGTGTCATCAAACTTCACCACATCACCGGGTACGAATACATCATTCTCTCCTGTTTCTTCATTCTTGAACATTACGGAATTATCAAGATCCCAGGCTGCAGATTCACCTCCGACCCAAGTCTTGGTTCCGGGAACATATGCAGAAAGGTTAAGATAAAGCTTACCACCTTCATATACCAATTCCTTCTTCATTTCATCAACACCAAGAAGAATCAGATCTGTGATATTACCATTCACAGCTGCAATTTCACCGATAAGATATTTACCGGCAGGGATTGTCTCCTCACCCTGAGCCGGATGAGCGGTAACTTTCACAATCGGCTGGAGATACTCAGGGCCGTTGGTCCAGTCCTTGGTCTCAATATTCAGTTTGCTTGCATTAACCTGATCCATTGTGCCGTCGGCAAAGGCATCAAGTTCAAGAATAGAGCCGAATCCGAGGGTAAGTTCACCGGTTGTAAGTGATCCGGCTGTCTCTTTGTCTCCAAGCTTAAGCACTGATGCGTAATTCATGTCGAGACCCTTCGGGATATTGAGAGATTTTGTCTCCAGGACACCGAAACGGTTCAACCATACAGGGCTGTTGGTAAGTTCGCCGTCAAGAGCGATCGTACCTGCCCACACATCAGTGTTGCCGCTGTATGTATGTTTTCCGGAAGGTAACTCGAGTTTACCGTCACCCTGCTTGATAAGCTTCATGTCTCCGCCAAACGTACCGGCCGTGATGGTATGTGTATAAGTCTGGGTTGTGATATTGTCGTTGTTATTATGACCCTGTGTCCATGAAGGTGTGTTCACGGTAAGGATAGCCGGAGTCACTCCATCGCCTGCTGAGAGGGTCATGTTACCTGTCTCACAAACGATGGCATGTTTCCCATTGAGAGATGCATCGATTGTGCCGTTATTTGCAACCTCTGTCCTACCGGTCATGATCTGCGGTGCCGGAGGAACAGTGATATCCTCAAAGCTACTCAAGGCGAAGCTTACATGAGGAGGCTGGTTGTATCCGCACATCTGCCATACCATAGCATTGCGATACTGATGATCATACCAGAGAGAATAGATGCGATGCTCAGTCGGGAAGTCGGTCGTGAAGATACGGATATTGTTGTCACCGTCACGCATGATATATTCCTCGCGCCAGTCCCCTAAGATATCACCCTGAAAACAGGGAGTTCCTTTTGTGTCGTTGTTGGTCTTACTTCCTTCAAGGAGGGCAATTCTGCCCTGTTTTGCCTTGTAGATAGCACCTGCAGTGTTCTTGCCGTTGCTGTAATCGAATGTCTCATCGCAAAGATCGCCATCCCAGAATACACGGAAGTTCTGGGTTACTGATACCGTTCCTTTGCTATCGCCAACGATTGCTTTATGAGAAGCGCCGCCTACCAAAGCATCATCGCGGGAAGAGACACCCTCTGACCCGGGATACTCATCGATAAAGTTACCCATGTTCGAACGGCCGTCATCGTTGCCACCTGTCGTACGATAGTAAATCTTCGAAGTAGTGGCATCGCGGAAGTTGTTGTTGGGATTATCCTCGTTGCAGGCGAAGATCTCCTGACCATGTGTATATGGATCGAAGTCGCCGCAATGCTGTGCGTCACCATGACCCAAACCGGTAGTGGAAAGACCGTAACCATTGTCGTCAATCACCATCGAACCGTAAACGATCTCATCGCGACCATCCCAATCAACATCAGCAATACCCATATTGTGATAACCCTGACCATGCCATGCGCCGCCAAGATCATTCCATCTCCATCTCTCCACGAGCTTATGATTCACCGGATCTATATCATAAGCGATAAACTTATGCTTCGTATAGATACCGCGAGCAAGGAAAAGACTCGGTTTGCGTCCGTCGAGATAGGGAGCCGCAAAGAAATACTTTGAAGAGCGGTGTCCATAACCGTCACCCCATTCATTGCTCACCAAAGTATCATAAGCGCCTCCGCTCAGAATACCATTCGGATTGTTGGCATCCTCAACACGCTTAAGCGGGAACTCGATATCCTCATAAGGCTTACAGGTCTCGCCGTTCGCATAGATCAGATACTCCTTACCCCAGTGCATGAACCACTGACCTGAGGGCCATTCTGTGCCACGATAGTTGATAGAGGAATCACCAACAGTGTATGTAGTGCCGTCAGCCATATGGATCACGGTGCCGTCAGCTGCGCGGAAAACCACCTCAGCCTTCCCATCCTGATCCCAGTCATAGGCAGCGATATTTATCTCGTTGTTCTGGAAGTCACCCATATTCGGGCCGAAGTTGATCCACCATTTCACAGAGCCATCCATCTCCAGGCACTCGATTACGGTGAAGATACCGTTGTCCCCGTCGTGGTAGCTTGAGGCACTGTTATCATATTTCATGAGGATCTCAAGTTCCCCGTCACCATCAACATCAGCAGCCGTAGCATCATTAGGCACGAGATCGGCCTTGATTTCAGAAGCATGTTGAGGTTTGATGATAGTATAGTTTTTCTCCCACACCTTCGCAGCTTTAGAAGCAGGCGACTCAACGCCGTTTACCACGGCTTTCACAGTATAGGTAGCATCCAGCGAACCGTTCGGGTCGGTAAAGTTCGACACCTTGAGCGGCGTGCTGTTCACCTTGGTAGTGCCACGGTAGAGATTGTACTCCGTGCCCTCCCATTCATCAGCATTGATACGCCACGTACAGAAGACACCGTTCGCCGTCTTCATGGCTACCAGCCCTCGGTCAAGGGAGTCTGTGACACGCTGCGCCGTCACACCCTGAGCAAGAGCCATCGTGGCTGCCAATGCAAGCAGAATTTTTTTGTTCATAGTTTTAGGTTAGTATAGGTTGATAATATAATTTTCAATTTTCAAGTTAGGTTATTGAAAGTATGTGAACCCTAATCCTCAGAGCCCCTGAATCACCAATATTGTTAAACTCACGAGCACGAATTTACAAGAATCCACACCTATCCATAGACGCAAATTTACAATAAAATAACGGCATTTGAAACCAAATAAGGTATCAAATCAAGCCAAAAAAGGTTAAAAAACGCGCATAAATTCCACTCCGCACATTCCGCATTCCCGGCATGACGGTTTCACCGCCTCCGTTACAACCCTATATTTTGATGATGTTGCCAATTACTTTATTACCATGCTGGCAAATAACTGCCGGATGCGGGGCGGCGGCTCCACCGCTCGCTATCCTGCAACTCCGTAGCTGACTGACTCTCTTTCATGACAGAGGGTTCCGCTCTGCTCCACCCTCTGTTAACCATGGTATCGCGGTTTCACCGCTCCTCCCAGACTTCTATTCCATTCACCTTCTGCTAACCACGGTATCGCGGTTTCACCGCTCTCCCGGGCTTCTATGTCCATTCACCCTCCTAACCACGGTATCGCGGTTTCACCGCTCTCCCGGGCTTCTATGTCCATTCACCCTCCTAACCACGGTATCGCGGTTTCACCGCTCCGCTCTGACTTCGGTTTACAACCACAGATCACCCTCGATGGATTAATTAGGATGGGTAGGGATGAGAGGGAAATGGGTAAATAAAGACAGGGGAGCCGAATGGCTCCCCTGTCGGATAGGCCGACGCTAAGGTCGGCTGTATGTCTGTGAAGATTATTTCTTGATGATGATCTTCTTACCGTTGTGGATGTAGAGACCCGGACGAGTAGGCTCGCTCAGACGGATACCGTCGATTGTGTAGTAGTAGCCGTCACCCTCGATCTCAGCTGCGTTGATCTCCTCAACTGCAGAACCACCACCTACCTGTTTGAATACAGTGATCTTAGTGATAGCAGTATCAATACGATAGAGAGCATGAGTTACACTGTAAAGGCCTGTACCTGTTGCAGCATCACCTTCACCCTCCATGATTTCAACACCATCTTTTGCTACGCTGTAAACAGCATTATCACCGGCGAGAACTGCATAGTAGTCTTCATCAGTTGCTACTACCGGATGATTAGAGTTGCCACCATAGTTGTTGATATAGTTAACAACTACGAAGTCAGTCTTGTCAAGGTCATTTACAACAACATTGTTGTTGTTGTTTGTAGTCTGGTCATTGTAAAGACCGACGCGGTAAATCATACCTACGTTGGGAAGACCACCTTCTGCAACTTTACCTCTATCGGGGAAGATAGTAAGGCCCTCAAAGTAATCACCTTTAGCTGTAGTTGCGATAGCACTACGATCAATTACTGAATATTCGATTACATTAGTAGTATTGTCCTCTGCGATGAATCCGAAAGGATATACGGCTGTGTAGACAGTTTTACCCTCATCATTTACAGACTCAGAACCTTCAAGGTTATAATAGAGACGCTTACGGCCTGACCAGCTATTGAATCCGGACATATTGCCAGTATTCAGAACAGTGAATTCAGCCGGGAAACCACAAGCTACGATCTCCTCTTTTGCCATACGTGCGAAATCCCATGCCTTCTTAGTCTCGAACTGTACATTGTTCTTAACTGTAGCCTCAGTTGCCTCATAACCGAAAGCCTGAGAAGTTACAGTAAGTGTACCGGGCTCTTTAACAGAAACAATGCAGCCGGAAGCCTCGTCTGTAGAAGAGATAGTTTCACCGCTCTCACCCTTGAACTCATAGCTGATGAAGATAGTAGGCTGAAGGGGAGTCTCAGTGTTGCTTACCGTAAGTGTATAACTCTTTTCATAACCCTCACCTACAGAAGAGATAGTAGCTGTAACGGCAGGAAGCTTAACCGGAGTACAATCAACCTCTGTAACAACTTTCTCAGATTCAGCCTCACCACAAGTTGTCCAGGCAGTAAGAGTACCGCTGGTAGTTGTAGTGTACTGATATTGACCTTCGCAATCGGCATACTCTACCTCTTCGGTATCACCGTTTGTGCCGATTATGTGAAGAGTCTCACCATCAAGGAAAGTGATAGTGTATGTACGGAGATTCAGGTTAAGCTCATCATCAGCTGTCTTACCGATACCGGTAAGGGCAACAACAGGATCATTTGCATAATCCGAAGAACTCTCGAAATAGATCTTAATGTTATCGATACGATAGATTGAGTTATATCGAGCCAACATAGCCCACATACCCTCAGCATACATACTGATAGCATCGCCGTTTACATCTGTCTCGGGAACTTCAAGAGTACCTGATTTAACGATATCACCGGCAAGAGTATTCATTGACCACTCTACAGTACGGTCGTTAACATTAACATCAAGGGTAACGGTGTACCATGCACCAATTTCCAGAGTAGAAGGATCGCTGTAATCGATGGCATAAGTTTTTGTTCCATCTTCACCCTCTGTAACTATTGTACCGCCGTTGATTGCAAACTGAGAGGGCATATCAACTACCTGCGACATATCGAAAAGATAGTTCTGCCAGTAACCTGCCGGTGACCATGGATTACGATAAGGCTGGTTGGTCACACCCTTATGATTTGTAAAAATAGTCAAGCAACCGTTATACTGGTTGTTTGAGCCTGCCTGAAGACAGAAGTCGAATGTAAGGGTATATGTCCCATCCTCAAGAATCGGCTGGCCATCTTTTAGGAAGATCTCCTCACCCCAATTAACAACACCGGTACGGCCGTTTGTATTTCCAAGACTGAGCTCAAGGAATTTTCCGAATTCATCGGAGGCAATTGTCATAGACGTTCCACCAAATTCCCAACCGGTAGCCGCAGCGTCTACAGCTGTCTCGAAATTCTGTTCATACAGAACTCGCGTTGCAGCGAAAGAGGAGAGTGCCAAAGTGGCAGCTCCAAGCGTTAAGAAAAATTTCTTCATAAGAAAAATTTTAGGTTAATAAAAATATTAGTTAGTTTAGTCATATATAGAATGTGTGCAAGAGCCCATCGGGATACTGAAATCCCGATGGGTTCCTGATATAGATTACCAACCAGGATTCTGGGTAAGATTTCCTGCTTTCAGCACTTCAGCCTGGGGGATAGGCCACAGATACTGGTGGTCGCCACCCCAAGTACGCTTGGTGATATAAGCCGGATTGGTCACGGGAGTGAAGGTAAGATCTTCACCATTCTTTGTGATCTCCATAACCTTGATATCCACGAAATATTGGGGAGCCTTCATCCAGCGGCGAACGTCAAACATGCGGTGTCCTTCAAACGCCAATTCTACGAAACGCTCATTTTCATAGCGATTAGTGAACTCTTCGAATCCGAGTCCTTTCGGAAGTTTAGGCTGACCGGCACGTTCACGAACCTTGTTGATTGCATATTCAGCACTCCATTCTGAACCACAGCCTTCAGGAACCGTATATCCGCTACCGGTAGCATTAAGAGCAGCCTCAGCATAGTCAAGATAGAGCTGACCCATACGGAAAATTATCCATGTATGCTTCGATGTTGACTGTCCGGTTCCGGAAATCTTCTGAGTTCCATCAACATATTTCTTCAGATAATAACCGGTCGGAGTTCCATCAGATACAGAACGGGAGTTAGCACCACCGTACCATGTTTCGAGAGCCGCAATAGGTAACTGCTCAGGCCACTTCTCTCCGTTTACTGCAACAGTAGCCGCGAGACGTGCATCGCGGTTTTTGTATGGATTCTGAGGATCATATCCTGAATCCGCGTCCGTGATAGCCTTACCATTCTTCATCTCATAGGCTGAAACGAGATTCTCGGTAGGACAGTTACCACCGTTTCCACCCAACATACCGATCGGGAAATTACGGGTTTCCATTGCGCGGTCATCTGCCACACGGCGTGCAAAGATGATCTCCTTGGTAGACTGAGCATTATTCCAGCTATCATTACCGAAAAGCTTAGCATAATCACCTGAAAGTCCCATCGAACGCTTATGGCAGGAATCAATACATTCCTTGTTACGGAGGGCAGCCTTATACCAAAGTTCCTGCTTTTCTTTATCGCTCTTCCCTTTACTGAAGAGAGGAGATGCATGATAGAGAGAAGCGCGGGCACGCAGGGCAAGCACACCGAGGTTGTTGACACGCCCTGTCTCATTCTCAATTGAAGAGAATGCACCGGCCTGATTCTCTACGATTTTATCCTTGATCTCATCGCATTCGCTATCGATGAACTCAAAGATCTTATCTGCAGAAACTTTCGGCGCATTATTGGCCTCTTCTGCATTCAGGTTATTTGTGATCAATGGCACATCACCATATTGGCGAACCAAGAGGAAATAGAAGTATGCACGCATGAAGCGAACCTCCCACTCATAGTTCTCATATTTTGCCATCTGATCCAGATAATCCTTTTCCAGCTTATGCTCGGGGAAATCAAGACCGGTATAATTGTCAAGGTAGAGGTTACAGTAAGCAATCGCATCCCATGCTGTGCCCCAGATGCTGGAGCAGGCATTCGACGGACCCCACGCGCCATTGAAATAAGTCTCGATAGCATTCCCCCGGTGACTGTAGACAGACTCATCGGTTGCAGAGCTGAGCATAGCCCCGCCATACATCTGACCATGGTCATAATCAAGATCACGGTAGATATGGGTGGTTATCTTTCCTACTTTGTCGAAGTCCCTCTTGATATAGTCCTCGTCATTGATCTTATACTCCTTGTATTCCATCTGATCGGAGCAAGAGGAGAGACCGAGCGAAAGAAACGCCAACCCGCTTAATATATATTTAAGTTTCATTTATCCTGATTTTTTAGATGGATGATAGGTTAGAATGAGAGTTTAACTCCGAGAACGATCTGACGGCTCAAAGGAGCAACGATTCCGGTAGCCTCGGGATCAAGACCGGTAAGTTTGTCGTTTCCGCCTGTTGCGATGTTGCAGAGATCAACACCACGTACATAAACTGTCGCGCTCTTGATAAACTTGGTCTTTGCGAGAAGGTTCTTATTGAAGTTATAATACAACTCGATATTACGGAGCTTCAGATATGAACGGTCGCGCTGCCAGAAGGTACTTGTGCGGTAGTTGTTCGCATTGGTGCTTGAGCTCAGACGTGGATAGAGAGCATCAGCAACATTGTTATCCGGACTCCATCTGTTGTCATATACCTCCTGAGAGAGGTTGCTGTTGTTAATCAGACCCCAGTAGTAACCCTGAGAACTGAGGTTGCAACCATAATTTCCGACACCCTGGAAGTGTGCCACAAGACCGATACCCTTCCATTCTGCACCTAAGTTAAAGGTGTAGAATATCTCCGGACAAATTGAGTTATATCCGATCTTGGTAACGTCATTCGCATCAATCTGGCCGTCACCGTTGATGTCGCGATATTTGATATCACCGATTCTTACATCAGAGAATGTCTGTGTAGGCCATGAATCGATCTCCTCCTGAGAAGTGAAGAGTCCTTCGGCGATAAGGCCGTAAGTTGAGCTGAGAGGATTCCCTGTGTTAACAAGATTTTCATACTGTTTGGGCTCCTCTGCCATATCTATGATCTTGCTCTTCGAGAAGAGGAAAGAACCACCGGCCATTACATTCCAATCGCCGAAACTCTTGTTGAAGTTAAGCTCGATATCAACACCCTTGTTGTCTACCTTACCCTGATTCTTGAAAGGAGCGGAGAAACCGATGAGGCTTGAATAAGCTCCACTACCATCCACGAAGATATCATAATGACGGTTATAGAAGAAATCAGCAGTAAGATTGATGCAGTTAAGGAAGCTTGCATCGATACCAACATCATATTTGGCAACTTTCTCATGAGTAGGATTCACCATCGGGAGCTGTGAAACTGTTGTCTCACCCCAGATAGCACCACCATCATATTTCTCCGACCAGGGATAGCTTACACCACTTACTCCATATGACTGGAGGAAATATGTCCAAACATTGTCACCGGGGAGACGGTCAAGATTCTGGATACCCCACGAAGCACGTGCCTTAAGGAAGCTGACGGGTTGTGTCTCATTGTTGAGAATCACCGCGCCTAAAGATACGTTGGGTGAGAAACTCCATTTTGTTCCGGGAGCCAGACGTGATGAACCCATCTCTGCAAGAGCAACACCTAATGAATATCTGTCAAGGAAAGAATACTGACCCCAGAGGGAGATGTTGTGGCGATAAACATTATTGTTGGTGCCCATCGGATCCTCATAATCGTAGTAATATTTCAACTGAGCCATCACATGATGCTTGTCAGCGAAAACATTGTCATAAGAGAAACCGCCCCATGCATTGAAACGACGTGAGTAATATTTACCGTCGGCAGCCGTACCCATACCGGTAGCCTGGTCAGCAACCTCCCAATAGGAAGTCTGGGGAGTTCCATCGGGATTCCAACCGGTCACGCTCGACATACCGTAGTTATATACACGTGAGTGATCCTCGACAATATTGGCAGTTACATCATAGCTTGCACCGATATTGAACTTAAGACCCTTTGTCACCATGCAGAGATCCTGAATGATCTCAGCGTTGAAGAAGAGCTGACGATCGAAGATCTTATAATAAGCGGCACCGGAGGATTGTGCAACCGGGTTGTTGTTACCCGACCATGTGGTGTTACCACCCCAGATGCCATTCTCATTCCTAATTGGGAATGCAACAGCAGGAGTCGAGTAGATCATACTCCAGAGATTCGCGTTTGATCCGGGAGTCTGCATCTCACCGATGGAGGTAAGTACGTTTGTACGCAACTGAGTATATTTCCAAAGATCCACATCAAGATTGATACGCACGTTGCCACGCATAAACTTATCCTGTGTCGAATAGCCCTTGTTCTCATTGGGCCGGCGGATGAAACCGTTGCTATAAACGAAGTTCACCATAGAGAAGTAGCGGAATTTCTGACCACCACCAGAAAACTCGATAGATGCACGGTCACCGTTTGCGTGATTGCGGAATGTCTCCCTCGCCCAGTCCACATTCGGATAGAGGTAAGGATACTGTCCGCTGGCAAACATTTTGATATCCTGCTCGCTATACTTCGCAAATTCTCCATGACCCTCATTGTAAAGCGCCTCGTTCATCGCATTGGCATATGTCGCGCCATCCACGAATTTGGGCTTATGGGTGAGGTTTGAGAAGACATGCTCATAATTGACACGGATATTCTGTGAATTATATTCTCCGCGTTTGGTTATCACATTGATCACACCATCCGCACCTTTATAACCATAGAGAGCGGTTGCGGCAGCATCCTTGAGGATCTGCACCTCCTCAACCTCCTCCGGATCGATCATCGTGATGTCACGCTCGATACCGTCTACAAGGATAAGTGGTGTGCTTCCTGAAAGACTCTGGAGTCCGCGCACGTAGAAAGTGGGATTCTGTTCATAGTATGTTCCGGTCCCGGCGATGGTGATAAGACCTTTACCATGACCGATAAGCGAATTGCCGATATTCTTGGCAGAACGCTCATTGACCGCATCGTTCTTGATCACGCTCACTGATGCTGTGGAGTTTTGGCGGGTGATTCCGAGGTCTACACCGATATTGTATTCCTGAGAAAGCCACTTGTTCGCAACCACGGTGTCAGTCGTTTCCTGAGCTGTGATCGGCAGGGCAATCCCTGCGGCGAGCGACATTAGAAATATATATTTGGATTTCATATTTGTCTCTTTATTCTCGTTTGAGATGTTAGTTAAAAACCTTTCTTAGGAATTCGATTACCAACCCGGATTCTGGATAAGTCCGTAATTCTTGTTGATCTCATCCTGTGGGAACGGCATCATGAGCCATTTCAATACCTCCTTCGAATTCGGATCCTTGCCCCAGAGTACGCGACTACCTTGCTGCAGTTCGAAGAACTCATACTCAAAACGAGCCGGCTCTACCATACCTGAATTCTTGTCATCACCGTACCAAGGTGCGTTACGACGGATCCACTGGTTCTGAGCATTCTTGATCATACGGAAGGTTGCCATACCGTGAAGAGGTTTAACCATCCAGTCGGTACGTTTACGACGGATCATGTCGATATAACGGGCATTTGTAAGACCCAACTCACAAGCACGCTCACGAAGGATCTCCTCAATCAGGTTCTCCTTATTGGTCTTGAGGTTAAGCTTGCTGTTGTAGCTGGAGTTGATACTCTTCATACCCACGCGTGCACGGATAAGGTCAACCTGCTTGATTGCATCCTCGTTACGTCCGCACTCAGCAAGACATTCCGCATACATAAGGATCATGTCAGGGATTGTGAGTACATTCCAGTGCATGTTCGGGTCGCGATGCCACTCGATCTGGTTGAGCACATACTTATAAGCTGCAAAACCTGTCGGGCAGTAAGATGTGAGCGACTCCATAAGAGTGTTCTCGGTAGGATGTTTCACGCACTGGCCTGCATTCTGGCCTCCAACCCAAAGCTCAGATACATCTCCTGTAGCAACCTGATCTGTAGACTGCAATGGAAGATTCCTTGGAGTTCCTGTAACTGTAGCGTTCTCATAAAGACGCGGGTCACGCGAATAGGTCTTAGAGAATCCACCACGAATCTCCTTATAAGTATAGAAAAGTTTGTCATAGGTTCCGCTCAGACATGTGTACACATCCCATTTGGAATTATCCTTGGCAACTGTATAAGATTCTTTATACTTCATATCGGTATCGTGGTCGAAGGGTTTACCATCGCTCCAGGGGAACATCTCGATGTATTCGAGAGTCGGATGGTTGTTCGAGCGGTTTACAGACCATGTGTTCCAGTTAAGCCATGAATAAGCTGCCTGCGAACCGTAGATACCGGCAACCTTAGTCCAGTGAATATTCTCAGGACTGTCATCAAACATATAACCACGACGATATGCAAGACGATAACCACCGATAGTCTTGTTAGTTGGCTGATAGAGGTGATAGTATCCACCGTTAGCCTCATTTTCTCTCCAGAAATCCTCAAAAGCCTCGAGAGCACGCTGCCAGCGGCTCTGATCGAAATTGGGATAGCACACCAGATGATTCTTCTCAGCCTCAGACTCTCCACCCATATAAGGAGTGTCAGTATTATAAAGAGGTGAAGCTGCAAGCCAGAGCACCTGAGCCTTGAGGGCCATTACACCGGCTTTGGTCCAGCGACCTGTCTGAAGTGTACTTGACTCGGCATCACCACCATTGTATGCCCAATAGAGATAGGGAGCTGCTTCGTCACACCATCTTACGATAGCATCAACGGTTTCTTCGAATGTGGCACGCTCACCTACGCCGTTGGCGTCAGTGATTGTCTGCTCGATGATCGGAAGACCGCCATAATGAGGAAGGAGCACTGAGTATGCGAAAGCCTGAAGGGCCTTTGCCTGAGCCACAATGTAATCCTTCTTCTTCTGATCCATGCCGGGAACGCGGTCGATATTCTCCTTGATGATAGAAACAAGGTGAACTGTCTGCCAAACGTTATCGTTCGAGAATGAGATCAGAGGATCCTCTTTTGCAGAGAATGTTCCGGTATAGTAGGATGACCATACCTTACAGCTCGACCAGTGCATCTGGAAGAGGTCGGTCAAGGCATCCAGCTTACCATTATAAGGACTCGCAGCCTGATTCTTTTCTGAATTGTAGGGAAGTCCGTAATATTGTTTATTGTAGATATTGGTGAGCAGCTGGTTCACATAATCCGGATTCGCGAAAATGGAGTCAAGATTCATTGTTCCACCCGGCGCTTTGTCAAGGAAGGTGTTTCCGAGCTGTACCTCATCCGTACAACCTGTCAAGGCCATACCTGCCAATATCGTAGCGAATATGCTGTGAAATACTTTCTTCATTGTTTCGTATTCTTTTTTATCCGATAATACAATTAGAATCCAACCTTAAGACCGGCTGTGTAAGTGCGGGTCAGAGGGTAGTCGGGAGATGAGCTTGCGCGGTTCTCCGGGTCTCCCCATTTGTATTTCGAAACGGTGAACAGGTTGTATGCGCTGAAAGAGAGCTGAAGGGTCTTGATACCGAGCTTCTTCATCCAGGGCATGTCGAAATTGTAGGCAAGCTGCAATGATTTGCAACGGAAATAGCTTGCATCTTTCTCCCAGAGAGTCGATGTTGTATAGGTGTGTTTAGTATAAGCAAGCGTCGGTCTGGGATATTCCGCATTTGGATTAGCCTCAGTCCAGCTGTCGTTGAGGTGAGTCTTGAGAAGACCACCCTGACCATCGCCTGCAGCATTGTAGAAGGGCTGCTGGAATGCACCGCTTATGCTACGGGTAACATCCCATGCACCGGTGAACTGAACAGCAAGGCTCAGACCTTTCCACTCACCACCTAAGTTAAGACCGGCGATATAGCGGGGATCATCTGTCTTTCCGAAATCACGGCTATAGTCATTGCCGTCGATCTTGCCGTCACCATTGAGGTCGACATAGATCGGGTCACCGGGGTTGAGCTCCTCATTCGGCTTGAGCTGAGCGGGAAGTGGAGCACCATACTGTGCCTGATAGCGAGCTTCAGCTGTGTCATCGTAGTAACCCCAGAAGAGAAGCTGCGAACGAGCGCCGATGCGGTGTCCGGCGGTCTTCATATAGTCATAGCTCTGAGGAGCCTGACCGTCACGGATGATCTTATTGTCATTGTATGATAGGTTGGCGCGTGCCCAATAGCTGAAATCACCTACACGGTCGTTCCAACCGATACTGAGCTCCCATCCCCAGCTGTCTACGATACCATAGTTGGTCATCGCAGGAGTGTAACCGAGAATTGCTGCTGCTGAATAGTTCTGGAGAAGAATGTCTGTACGATGCTCCTTATAATAGTCGAAGCT
>CAZCJC010000023.1:0-40319 GCA_964499025.1 uncultured Sangeribacter sp. | reverse complement strand
TTTTGTTTAGGGCGCAAAAAGAGAATACTATTGAACTTACCACTTATGAAGGCAGATCGCGTACCTGCCTTCTGTATTTATAGTGGATTCACTAATTTTTAACCATATAATCTCACTAGTGTCCACTAAAAATTTTAGAGGTCGCTAGTTGGTTAGACAATTAAATAAATTCGGCTCACTTGAACCATAGAGAACATTGACATTTTTGAAATTCGATTTGTCGAAGATATCTCTCAGATGGGTTTTATCCGTAAATGACATTCCATGTATCTGAGGGATTTCATATATGCTTCGTTCCAGTCTCATATCGTGCTGTACAACAGACACAAGGCAATAAGTTATTATGGCACAATAGATTTGGATGCGGACCGCATTTTCTGAGGTACCCCAGAACTTCTTTATCCTCAGGTGCTGCTTGATGCATTTGAAGAACAGTCCCACGCTCCAGCGATTGCGATAAAGCTCAGAAATTGTCTGGGCAGATGCCGTAAGATTATTTGTCAGGAAAATATAGCGTGTTCCCTCCTCCGCATCGAGACATGCCACTTTACGGAGTTTTTCGGGATAATCCTTCGCACTTCTATAGACCAGGAAGCTGACGGTGGAATCGGATATCAGAGTTTACGAATGAGGTACGCTAAACTCAGTTTTTTGTCAAATCCAGAGTTATAATCGCAAATATTTGTACCTTTGTAGTCTCATAATCGTGATTTTTTGCAGGGCAGTTAGGCCCCGACTCATAAAATATCAGCCAAGCTACGCAAGCATGACCCTTTCGATGTCCTTGAGGCAGCGAATATGATAATTTCTAACCGTACTCTTATCAATAAAGATCAGTTACCATAATGGTTTATGAGCAAAAAAGAGTGTGTCATGATTAAGGTGAGGCTAACCGATAAAGCAGCCGGAGTCATGACACATTCTTTTATGACTTATTGAATTGCAAACTTGTATTCGGCAAGGGCCGAGCGGAACTTGCCATAAGAGGCTGAATAGTTATCGAGAGCCTGACGGTGAAGCGTCTGAGCCTCGAGGAGATCTGTAATCGTAGCTGTGCCGACCTCGTAATAAAGGCGATTGAGACGGAGATTTTCGGTGCTTTGAGCAATAGACTGGCGAGCTATCTCCATCTTACGATGGGAGGCAGTTACTTCGTCCCACTTATTCTGCATATTAAGCTGCAGAAGCTGACTTTTGTCTGCCAGCTCGGTACGGGCATTTTGGAGCTCAATGCGTTTACGCTTTATGGAGTGTGAGCCTCCCCACCATCCGCTCAACGGGACATTGATTACCAGCTGAAGGGCTCCAAAATTATGGTTTTGCTCAAGAACGTCATGATAATACCATCCGGCCCCTACAGCAATTTGAGGAAGATTGCTCCCGATCTCCATTTTCACGGCAAGGTCCTTGGCCTTTACATTACTTTGGAGAAGCTGATAGTCGACCGTGGCGGGCAACGCTTCGGCCGGATTGGTGAGAAGATCAAAGGGCGTTTTTGGGATAGAGTCGGGGACAGTGGCGTCAATATTGATAGGCAGCTCGAAATCAGCCCCTATATATTGCGACAGGAGCATACGACAGAGCTTGATGCCGTTGTCGAGATCGACAAGCGAAGAGCGATACTCGTTACGTTGGATTTCGACTTTGAGCAGATCGTTACGCATGGCTATGCCGGCATCGACAGCAACGCTGACCTGAGCAGACAGAGTGTCAAGCATCTGTATGGCTGAGAGGAGTGTAAGACGCGTGCTCTTCAAAGTGGCAAGCTGCCAGAAATACTTTTCGGTGGTGAGTCGCACTTCATTCTGAGTCTGGGTGAGCTGTAGCTCAGCCACAGCTTCGCCGAGACGCGCGAGACGATTGCCATTGACAATCTGACCGCCCATGAATACGGGCTGCAGTGCCTGGATACCGGCCGCTTTGCCTTTCTTGATAAGACCCAGACCTATGCCATCGATGCCGAGCCCCTGAAGCATGGGGAGATCAAGGTCATACTGGAGCATATCATGGTTAGCGAGGAAGCCGAACCCTGTGGCAGAGATTTCGGGAAAATACTTGGTGAAGGTTTCCTTGCGCAGTTCGCCGGCCATTTTGAGGGAGTTGGTAGCATTGCGTAGCGAAGCGTTATAGCTGACGGCCATCTCCTGGCATTGCTCAAGAGAGAGAATTGTGTCGGCCGGAAGGACAGCTCCAGCACTTAAAGAAGTGGCCGCTATGATGGAAAAAAGAAAAGTTCTCATACGAATCAAATTAAATGAGTTTCGAGGGGCTCGGGTAGCGGCTTGTCGGCACCTTTCTCACGAGCCTTCATCTTCCAGTAGGCGATGGGGATTGTGGTGAGGATGAAAATCATCGTGATGGGAGTTCCCCAGAATATGATGACACCCATCGGCTGCCAAAGGGCGGATCCCCCCATTACCATAGGCACCACACCCATTGTGGCTGCAGCCGAAGTGAGGAATATGGGGCGCATGCGTCGCTGTGATGCACGGAAAACAGCCTCTCGCAGTGTCATTCCCTGATTACGGAGCTCTTCAGCATAATCGAGAAGAACGATGGCATTGCGCACGAGAATACCCATCAGCGAGACAATGCCAAGGACGCAAGTCAGAGAGATGACTGTACCGTCGATGACCATGCCAATGCCGGCACCGGGGATGCACAGCAGAAGCGAGAGAATCAGGAGTATTGCCACACCTGCCTGAGCATAATGAAACAGGAGGATGAAGAAGATGATAGCGACAGCCATTACGAGGGCCATCACGATCTCAGGCATGATGTCAAAAGTATTTTCATATTCGCCTCCGCGGACAACACTGACACCTTCGGGAATGTCGATATCCTTGATGGCATCCCAGACGGCAGAGGTGCGACTGATAACGTTGTTGTCACGCTCGACTTCAGCTATTATCGTGATAGTGGGAATACCGTTGCGGTCGGAAAGTTTCGCCCTGTTCCACTCTGGCTCGACATCGGCAAACTGGCGAAGGGGTGCAGAGGCAACTGCCATCACCGGCATAGTCTCGTCGCGGAGATCGTCGACGGTAGAGTGCTCAGCGGTCGGAGCCTTCAAAACGACGGGAATACCGTAATCACCCTCCCAGACAGTGGCTACAGGAACTCCCGCAGAGTAGCGCATGGCCAGGGTTGCCTCAGTGCCGAGGTTAGTCTGGCCAAGGCGTGAGGAACGGGTAGGATCGGGAGCTATTTTAGCTGCGGCATAAGCAATACCGTTGCTGCTTCTCACCTCACGAACCCCGGGGACGGATATCATTCGGGCCATGATGGAGTCGCTGAGGGCTGTGATGGTCTGCCTGTTATCGCCGCTTATGCGAATTTCGATAGGAAATTCGGCGTTGGAATAGCTCAGCTGCTTGAAGCGGACGATAGCATCGGGGAAATAATACTCGTATTTATCGGTGTATTCATTGAGCACCTCGACAGTGGCATCATTGTTCTTGGTATTGACAATGAACTGTGCGAAGTTGGGCCCACCGACCTGAGGGGCGTAAGTGGTCTGAAAACGGGGAGAGGAGCATCCGTGGAAGGAGGCAATCGAAACGACTCGGGGATCTTTAGAAAGGATAGCTTCGAGCGAGTCGGCCACCTGAGAGGAACGCTGAACTGTTGACCCTTCGGGGAGGAAAATTTCGACAGCAAACTGATTGCGCTCGGCAATAGGCATCATCTGCATTGGACGAGTGGCGAAAGCCAGGACGCCGACAATGATAGCGAGGAGTGAAAGAACAAGTGTTGCAGTGGGGTGAGCGAAGCAAACGGCAAGAAGTTTATCGTAGCCTTTCTGCATAATTCCGAAGAATGAAAACTTCTTTTTACCGCTGGCTACGGCCTCCTGTTCAAGTTTATAGATAGGCTTTTTGATGAGCTTATACTGCAGATAGGGCACCATCATCTCGGCCACGATGAGAGAGAGGAAGAGAATGAGGGTGAGAGCCCACGGAAAATCGGTAAGGAAGTCGCGAAACATCCCCGTCATAGTGAAAAGGAAGGGGAAGAAGGTGATCGAAATGGCCATTGTGGCAGAGAAGATGGCCTTGAAGAATTCCGTTCCCGAGCGTAGGGCGGCGGTCTTGTGATCAACACCTTCGGAAATGAGTTCGACATAATCGTCAATAATGACAACGGAATTGTCAACGATCATACCGAGGCTTAGGATAAGGCAGGCGAGTGTGACTGTATTGAGTTCGATCCCGAAAGCGTAGAAGCACCCCAGAGAGATGAAGATGGCGATAGGGATGGTGCTGGCAGCGATAAGTGCCACCCGAAGAGGCAGAAGGAGGAGAACGACAATTGCCACGGCAACTATGGCGATGAGCAACTCCTTAAGGAAGTCTATGACCGAATTGTTAACCACGGTAGGCTGATCGGTGATGGTGAAAAGAGAAACCTCAGAGGGAAGCGTGGTGCGGAACTCGTTGAGCACTTTCTGAACCTCCGTACCCATCTCTACGACATTATAGCCATCCTTCATCTGGATGCTGAGGAGAACGCTCTTCTTTCCGTTGTTGGTTATGTAGGATGCGGGTTCAGGATATTCAGTGCGGATGTCGGCAATATCCTCAAGACGCACAACGGAGCCGTCAGGGAGCGACATGACGATCAAATTGCGGATGTCCATTAGATTGTTGGCCGACCGCTCGACGTAGATTGGCATTGAATAAGAGTCGCTTTTCACAGCGCCCCCGGTGGTCTGGAAACCCTTGGCAAGGAGAGTCATGGCGAGGGTTTTTTCATCGAGGGCGTAATGGGAAAGTTTGGCGGGATCGAGCGTAATAGAGATCTGCTCATTCTGCCTGCCGTAAATATCCATAGTGCCTATGCTCGGGATGCGACGCAGACGATCCTTGAGATCGTCAAGGTAGTCGCCCATCTCTCTATAAGTCTTTTCCTCGCTGCTCATGGTGAGAAGGATTGAGGAAGTTTCGCCAAAATTGGAAATGGTCTCGACAGCAAGCACGCCCGATGGAAGCCGAAGCTTGATATTCTCCATTCCGAGCTTAAACTCGTTCCAGAACGGCTTGGTGTCGGTGGTATCGTCGTTGAGTTCGACGTAGACCATCACCATTCCGTCAGTACAATCGGCGTGAGTCTTTGCCTTGTTGACTTCCTTATAGGAAAATATATAATCCTCGAGGGGTTTGAGAACTTCCATTTCCATCTGAGTGGGAGTGGCACCGGGATAGACGGCCACCACAACTCCCTCTCGGATGGTGAAACTGGGGAATTCATTCTTGTCCATAACCTTCAAGGCATAGATACCGAAGGCTATAAGGACAGTGGCGATGAGAATGACCACGCGGTGATATTTCATGCCGATCATCACTATAGGAGCCGGCTTCCAGTCTGTTTCCTGCTGAGGCGACGGGGTGTTATTTTTATCGGTAGCCATGGGAGTCAATATTGGATATTAGTGCCATTGCAAACTTTCTGCATGCCGGCGACAATCACAGTGTCGCCAGGCATGATGCCCGAACTGATCTCGATGCCTTCGGGAAGCAATTTACCTGTTTCGACAAAGCGTCGCTCGGCGCGGCCCTTCGTAGCAAGCCAAACGAACTGGCGATTGTCGGCACTGAGGAGCACGCATCCGGGAGGAAGTATGATAGGCGAGGTGTGGGAGAGGACAGGGGCTGCCACCTCGACCGTACATAACATGCCGGGACGTAATTCGCCAGTCTGATTCGAGACCTTGAACTTGACGTCATAAGTGCGCGACAGGGGATTTGCAATAACACCCTGTTCGGTAAGGAGGGCCTCAAGGCTCCCTGACGATAGGGCATCAGAAGAAACCACTGCCTTGGTGCCCGGGCGCATAATGGCGATTTCAGTCTCGGGAACCGAAATGGAGACTTTCACATCTCCAATCGAAACAATCTTCACGACTGGAACGGCGGGAGCGACCGTCTGACCGATATCAGCAAGTTTTTCAGCAACGATGCCGCTGACGGGTGAGTAAATGCGTGCATCTCCGACCGCACGGCGGGCGATGGCCGCCGAGTTTTCAGCTTGACGAAGTTTGCTCTGGACTTCAACCCACTGTATGTCGGGCAGGGCGTTGGCATCGTGGAGTTTCTTGAGGCGGGCGTACGCATCCTGGGCCTGAGCAAGAGTGGCCTCAGCAGCCTGTGCGACATTCTGCAAGGTTGCGGCATCGATCTCGGCTAACAGCTGGCCTTTGCTGACTTTCTGTCCCGGTTCAACATAGATAGCTTTAAGAGTGCCCGCCACAGTGAAACTCATATCGGCACCGTCACCGCTCTCAATTGTTCCAGAATACTGGCGGGATGCTGACATGGAGTCGCCGGCTGCCGCTATAACTTCGACTTTAACGGGGGGAATGACAGTGGACTTTTCCTTTTTAAATCCACAGGAAGATAATGAGGCTCCGAGGATGGCTGCGCTCAGCAGCAGTGATGAATTTTTCATAATAGGAGTTTTACGTTGCGAAACGAAATGCAAATTTGGGAATTATGGCGGCAGGAGGCAAGACCAAATTGTAATGTTCTATGTTTGATTTGTATAATGAGATGAATTCACAGTAGAAAAAGTGTAGCACGTTATGTTTAGGGAAAGAGAAGGTTAAGGCCCCGACTCATAAAATGTACGATAAGTACTCACTTATTGTCAATTTATCTTAATAGATGCCGATAATGGATGAATTAGATTATTTTTGTATTCATGAATCACAGGCCTCTCGTTTTTCACATAGAAGGTCGGGAAGGACACGGGATCCTGACCAGTTTCGCTAACGGGCAAAGCGGCATTTTCATCTGCGAGACGGGAAGTGCGAGCGTGAACATAGGTTCAAAACAGTATGAATTGGGACCTGGTGACATGTTGATCGTTATACCGTTCTCAAATCCTGCATTTCCCAAAATGAGCAGCGATTTCACCGGGACACTATGCATAGTGGATTTCGAATATGTCTTTTCGGCAGTATCTCCGGTTAATCTCATGGCCAACAAGAAGTTTCTAATCCTGCATCCGATTTCACATCTGGCGGAGTATGACTTCGAAGCAATTCTGGAGATAATCAGGATGATAAAGATGCGGAGTGAATATATCGGGAAAAGGCCTTTGGCCGAGATGACAATAGACAATCTGGTAAACGTGCTGGCATATCTTGTTTTGGATGCCTATCATAATGTAAATCAGCAGGAGACGCGAAGCAGCGACACCAAGCAGTCGATAATGCTTGCTTTTCATTCCGACCTTACACGCGACTACACGCAATATCGAAAAGTTAGTCATTATGCCGCATTGCAGAATCTGTCGCCAAGGTATTTTTCAGCGACGGTCAAGGCTATTTCGGGATATTCTCCGTTGTTCTGGATAAATACGGCGGTGGCTGGTGAAGCCAAACGGTTGATGAGGGAGTCGAAACTGAGTATTAAGGAAATCGCCTATAGCCTGAACTTTGCTTCGCCAACCTTCTTCACAAGATGGTATCGGGAGTTTGCAGGAGAGACGCCATCAGATTACAGGTCGCGCTATCGCATAACTCTTTTGCATGAGGGTGAGAAAAGTGTAGGTCCGTGAAGAGGCACTGGGTAACTCACTGAAATTATGCATCTGTCGCTCTCTTTTTAGGGTAAGCTGTATCTTAATTTCGGTATGAGGATGTGTCGAGGGAACTTGAAAGCGGACCGGAGGTGAGGAACGCGGGTTATGTAATTTTGTCAGCACGATGAGCAAAAGTGCAAGATATGTTGTTTAGAGAATATCAGAGCCTTCTAAGTTTTGAATGGTGACTACTTAAATACATATCATTTAGATCATTTAGATTCCACAAGCTATGAAAAAAAGGTTATTCATTTTTGCTGTTTCATTGGTGATGTTGGGAGGAACTCTTTCAGGGCGTGATAATGTGCTTTCGCATCTCGCTACAAATGTGTCATCCCGGAGTGCGACTGTTGAAAATAAGACTTCCGACACATCATTTGAGGCTATAAGCCGGAAATATTCAAATGGCTTGATTCCCTCTGACACTCTTGTCTCACTTGCCCTTTATCATAAGTCCGCGAATCCTGTTCTGGCTGAAAAATATCTGAATTTAGCTGCCTCCAATGGTGATCTACGGGGTATTATGGAGCTCGGGTCACTTTATGTCTTCTCCCCCGGGTATGCAAACAAGGAGGAGGAAGGATTGAGATTGCTGCAGAAGGCTGCTGAGGCAGGTTATGAAGGAGCCAACGATTATCTTGGCATGTATTATTTCCAGCATAAGGATTACAAAAAAGCGAAGTCATATTTTGATGCCCGCAAATCATCGCATTACGGATTTGCGCATACAGCTCTCGGATCGATGTATCTGGAAGGAAAGGGTGTGAGTGAGGATGGGGCTAAGGCAAGGGAACATTATCACCATGCCGCCCAACAAGGATATAGCAGAGGGATGTCGTTATATGCCAATCTTCTCGGCACGAAAAATGGCGGTTCGCTTAATTATCCGGATGCCTTTTTCTGGCATTATATAGCCGGAGAGCTTGGCGAGAATTATTCACGTGTCATGCTCTATCGTCCGCGGCTTCCTGAGAAGAGGGTCGATAATGAGGTTGTTAAGGACGCGCAGATGGCTCTTCAGTGGATCGAAATGGTACACTCCGGAAAGAAACTCAGTAACGAGCCGATCTATAAGAAAGGTTTTCTACTGGGACTGAAAAATTGTGAGAAGGAAGCAGAGGCGGGCGACGATTGGTCGCGTTTCTATCTCGGGAGCATGAATTATAACGGAGATTTTCTGAATCAGAATTATGCCAGAGCTTTATACTATTTCGAACCGATAGCACGTAACGGAAAACTTCCCGCACCCATCCTTGCAGTAGTGCATCAGCGTCTGGCGGATATGTATCGTAACGGAAAAGGAACGGCACCTGATGCTTCGAAAGCTGACAGCCATGTGCATCAGGCGGCCCGATATGGAAGTGCGCAGGCATATGAAGCTGTTGAACACTGACAAAATACTATCTCCATGCTGATAAAAAGGGGCTGTGTCAAAATGCTAATTTTGGCTCAGCCCCTTAAGGTGCGTCAGAATGGTCAGATGCACCGTCTCTTAACTATAAGTTCACCATCTGCTTTATCACAAGAATTCTTAGGCCCCGACTCATAAAATATCATCAGGATGATATTTTATGAGTCGGGGCCTAAGAATGTCGATCCAATCATCATTTTAGTGTGAAGTCTTCATCGAGAGGGATAACCTCCTGGAGGTAAATGGCATCGAGACTCCATAGTGCGGCATCGTTGGTGCTGATTGGAAGGAGTTCTGTCCGAGGAGCCGGGACTTCCGGTGGAAGGATGGTTGTGACTGTTGTCTTGGGAGCCTCTGTGTGTTCAAGGCGTGTGAGAAGGTCTTTCCATGTCTCGGCAGCTTTCTCCTTATCCTGATTATGCCAAGCGGCGTAACCCTGAAGACGAGATACACGGAATCGGTTGCGGTTGATCTTTAGGGCCATCTCCTTATATCTGTCGGCGTGGTCAAGCCATGCGGCGTTCCATTCCGGAAGATCTATCATCATCTGCATCTCGTTCATTATCTCGAAGCCTCCCATGATGGTCATGAGGTGGTTTGTGGTCTGGAGTTCCGGATCGCATTCGGTGGTTATGATTCCAGTGGCAGGATCATATCCGAGAGCAAGTGGACCGGTGAACATCCTATTGGGTAAGCCGGCAATACTTTTCATTCCGGTTATGATCTTGTCGCGATATTTCTCATTTCCTGTACGCTCCCATTCAGTCATCCAGTTTGCCGCATACGAGAGCCAGTCGGGACCTATACGCAGTCGAGCCGGCGCGGTACATGGGTAAAGGCTACGCGGTTCGGCAAGACGCATCGGATCGAGGGTATAAAGAAGCTGGTCGGCATCTGTAACTTCCGACATCAGGTCGCCCGATCTTTCGTCGCCTGTGAGGTAGTAATAGAAACGGTTCCATGCAGCCTGGCTAATACGCCCCTCTTTTGCTCCACATCCCCAGTGGCTGACGTTATGCCGACTTCCGAGACCGGCATTGTCCCCGATATGATAGACATCCACTTCTCCGTTATGTCGGCTCATGGCTACAGCCATCTTCCATATTTCCGGGTCTCCGGTGCGGAGGAAATTATACCAAAGCCACATAGGAGAGGCGAGCTCGGTGTTGTCCCAGGCATAACCTCCAACATCATATTTCCACTCGTGGCGTTCAGGATCGTAAGCATGCATCACATCCCCGTAGTTCCAGAAACCATACCACTTATTTTGCTCTATGGCATCTTTGTAGAAATCAATATAGAGTTTAAGTTTCTTTTCCACTTCCGCGCGATTCACATTGGAGGAATCCGGCAAGCTCCATATTCCGAAAGCACGACGTGAGTGAAGATATTCCGGAGTAGGCAGGATCATTCCTGTGACATCAAGAGATTGGTCTGCGTCAGCGAAGTCGTTCTTTCCGGAATATCCCCCCTGAGGAAGGAGGATTAGTTCAGACGTCCGTGCGATGCCATAAGGGGTGCTCATCCCCTCCTGGACATCCTCATAACTTGAATTGAGACCATGAGGAATGTTGTCATAATGGCGAAGATCCATTGGTTCGGCATCCGGTGCCCATAACCAAGCCGTGAGGGTAGCTTCGTTGCCGGTAGCTCCATTGATCTCTATTCCTGAAGGGTATGACTCACGGAAATCCTTGATCTTGATTCCCATACCTCCCGTGATGTCTCCTGCAAATGCATATCCTGAACTCTTTGGACCCGAGAAAGTGCCTATCCAGGGATTTGAGTCATGCGCCCGCTTTCGGATCGTAAACCCGTCAGCCGAAGGCTGCGATAGTCGATAGCCGTCCCAAGCAGCCCATTCTTCGATAAGTTTTTGATTGTAATCATCGAAGGTCTCCTTCTCAGGAATGCGTTCACCTTTCATCTGTCGCGATTGGAGACTCGGATTGTCGAACACCTTTGGATCTGTGCCTGTGCGTAATACACGGCGTCCCACCAAAGGTTTCACGGGTTCACTCCATACCCCTCCATTATCGCCCGAGAAGGCTACATGGCGGTTATAGAGAGCCTCACGCATAGGCACGTTGAATCTGACTCCTAAACTCTTTATAAAATCCTTGTTCTGGTCTCCATCATAAAGGAATGTATGGAGCATACGTATTTCAGGAGAATCGCCATAGAAATATAGTCTTACCGTGAAAGGAAGCCACTCACGGCCGTTATCCGACTTATGAGTGCCGGTTATCTTAACCAGAGCGCGGTGGTCACCCTCCTGCTCAAGTTCCACCCCCGTAACATTGCTGGTATAATTTTCAAAATCAACCGACTTTGTGGCTTCCAACACAGGTTCACTTTGAGTGGAGGCTATCAGGCGGCCGGCAGTTGCAACCTTTGTTCCCTCATAGATGAGACTGTCGATAAGATTGCCGCCATCTCCCGATATGAAAGCTTTCATAACGCCGGTATCAATCACATATCCGTTGCCATCCTTATTGACTGATAAGGTGGGAGAGGAAGAATTCTTCTTCCGTTTTACCCTGCTTTTTACAACCTTAAGGTCGGTGGAACCATGTGGAATCATGCCTGCCATAGCCATCCATTTCACTGAGCCGTCATGCCAGTTGGCGAGTACCCACTGGTCGGTGGCAATCTCCTTTCCGTCACCATCTTTAAGGATAAGTGTTTGGTTCCCGGAGAATTCACCCGGATTGAAGGGAACACCGAAAGTCACAGGTTTATCTCCTCTCGGAGCTTCCCCGATCCAATGCAGGGGTACGTCATCAGAGTCAGGATTTTTTTCAGTATAGGTGAAATTTGCTATGCGTGTTCGTGACAAGGTCGTACGGAATCCGAACCAACCCTCTTTCAATGGGTCCGGATCGCGAAAATCCACGAGCCTTTTGCCATCGATGAAATATTGTGTCTGATTCCCTTCAGTAGTGATTTTGATATGATACCACTTGTTTGGAGAAAGAAGATATTCTGCATCCGTATACTCCTTCAATATTTTTGGACGCTTTGTTTCATCGGCTATTCCCTCGCGGTTGCCGTCATACCGGCGGAAACGCGTTGTGGTATTGTGGTTGCCCCCATAGCCCATGTAATATAATTTAAGGCCATAGCAATTCAGGAATACACCCTTCCTTTCCTTTTCGTTTTTCCATATATCCGCAGCTGCGGGATCACTTGCCATCCAGAAACAGTTGAGATCGCTAAGACGATCATCCGGGTTTTGCGACATCACGCATGCATCGTATTCGATAGTCACGTCCCCTTTCATTTTCTCCTTGCGCCATAGAGTGAGCCCTTTAGGAGCGATAATCTCAAGAGTATCGCCGGAGAAATTCAGTTTATAGTCAGGAGACTCAGACTCCACTTTCCAGTATTTGTTGAAATTCTTGCGGTCGAGGCCGGATATATTCCCGGCATATGAAGCCAACGGTGATAGAAGTAGAATCGCCAGTAGCGAAAAGAGCTGTTTCATGATTAAAGAGTTAACTTTGATTGTAAATCAAAGTTAACTATAATTTTTCAAACAGCCAAGAATACAATGTTATAGAGACGGGGGAATGCAAGCGTAGGATTAATCGGTGAGCAGGGCGGTAAGAGGGGCTTCAGGTGTGGCCGGATCGACTGAAAGATAAAGGATATATCTTCCGGCTCCTGATTCGGATAGCGTTTCATCAATAAGACGCATTTCCAGGGAATTGCCCTCATAATCTCCGGAAATCTCAAACAGGGCATCTGCAGGGGTGGAGGCAGCAAGAATCACTCCTATATCCTGCATCTCCTGAAGCAAGCTTCCACAAAATTCAGCCTGACGGCGGTTCATTATTTCCCGGCTTTCTGTGGTGTAAGGGAAAATAAAGAAGAAACCGAAATCCTTGATCCCATCATCTTCAAGAGTTGCCATGGCTGAAACGTCCGGAATTTTCTGGCCGTAGTAACTGAGCTGATAGCCGTCGGAACTTTCCAGCCATAGTCCCATCTCATCTTCAGCAGGCATCAGGTGTAACACATGTTTGCAGTCTTCACACAGTTCATCTTTTGTGGAGGCGGGAGAGAAAACTCCATAAACCTTAGTGATGAAATCCTTGGCGGTGATATTCTCGGGCATCTCCCTTCGCATCACGGATTCGGCACGGCTTATGCTGTCGAGTGCAGCCATGTTTGCCGCCGAAGTCAGAGTCAGAGACTCTATACCTTCCGATTCAATCCTGGTATTCAGGTCAGGATATGCCGATATATTTACATTCTGAGCAGATAATGTTGCGGGGATTGCCGCTGCTGAGAGGAAAAGGGATGCTGCTAAGGTTCGGAAGGTGATCATAGTGTGTTTTTCTGAAGTAATTATGATATAATAACCGAATTTCAGCATAAATTGTTTTGTGATTGAGAGTTTTCCGTTGAGGGCATCTATGCCAAATAACTACAATAGCTACCACAGCTAAGGGAGCTATGGTAGCTATTGTAGTCGCAAGGACTAAAAACCGGAATTCGTAAATCTAAACTTACTTCTTCATCAAATGCTTTACGGCGCCAATAAGCTGAGCATCTGTGCCAGATAGCTCTTCAGCCGGGGAGTTATAGATTACGACGTCGGGGTTCAGCTGGTGATTCTCCAGTATATTACCATTCATATCAACGCTTGTTACCTGAGGAATACCGAAGTATAGGCTCGGGTCGATCTGGGTCTCCCACCACACGGCTGTCATTGTTCCGGGGATTGGCGCGCCTACCACATCACCGATGCCAAGTGTCTGGTAAACGAAAGGTGTGCCATGTGCATCGGAGTAGTTACTCTCGTTGACGAGCATCACGGATGGTTTTGTCCACTGTGAGAAAGGTTCTGAACCGATGTAGCGGCCACGTGGCATGAAACGAACATATTCCTTGCCTCCGAGGAGAAGGGCTATGTCATTGTGAAGCCAGCCTCCGCCGTTGAAGCGCGTGTCTACGATCACGGCATCACAGTTACGGTATTTGCCAAGCAGCTGGTCATATACGGTCTGAAAGCTGCTTCCATCCATACCCTCTATATGCACGTATCCAACCTTACCTCCGGACACTGAATCGACTACGGCCTGATTGTGTTCCACCCAACGGTTGTAAAGATGATCTGAGAGTTGCCAGCTTGACATGGGTTTCATCTCCACATATTCGGTGGATCCGTTTGAGCGTCTGATTCCGAGTCTTGTCTTTTTACCAGCTTTCCCTTCGAGAAGAGGATAGTAGTCGCGTCCGGCTTCGATATTCTTCCCATCGATTGAAAGAATTATATCGCCGGGCTGTACATTTATTCTCTTGGCAGCCAATGGCCCTCGGGGAAGAATTTCGGTAACCTTTAGCCCGTCACCATCGTAGGCCGGGTCGAAGAATGCCCCTAATTCAGCGGTTGAAAGAGACGCTCCGTTTCCGCGGTATCCCGCACCGGTGTGTGAGGCGTTGAGCTCACCGAGAATCTCGCTCATGAGAATAGCAAAATCCTGGTTATTGTTGATATAGGGGAGGAATGCGCGGTAGTGGTCGCCATATCCTGCCCAGTCTATGCCATGTATATTCTTATCATAGAATTTATCGTTGACCTGACGCACCATATGGTCGTAGATATATTCGCGCTCAAGCGACGGCTTCCGGTCGTAAGGAGCCTCAAACTCAATGTCCTCAGTGGAGCCCTTATCAAGATCCACTTTCTTCATGCCCGAACTCGAGAGCAGGAAGAGCTTTTCACCCTTGGCATCTGAATCCAGCGACCCGCGAACTCCTTTTATCAGGACTTTTGTGTCTCCCTTCTTGAGGTCACGCATCATGAGATTTGAACCTCCCTCCGTAGCGGAGGCTATATAATAGAATTTAGTTCCCTTGGGATTCAGGAAGTAATCACCGACAAAAGAGGAACTGCCTGTGAGGCGCGCCATACGGTGCTTACGGTTGGCAAGGTCGAATTCAAGATCTTTGGCTTTCTCCTCCTTCTTGCTGTCGGCATTCTTGTCCTTATCCTTTTTGCCTTTATTTCCTTTCTTCCCCTTTTTATCCCCCTCTTTCTCCTTATCCTCTGAATCTTTCTTATCATTCTCGGCTTTCTCCTTAAGGGCGATCTCCTCTTCGGTGGCATTGAAATCATCCCATGCCTCGCCATCGAGTGCCATCAGGATTATGTCACCCTGATTACCCCATGAACCCTGACTTTTCATACCATACTTCCCTGTGTAGAAAGTAATGGCCTTTCCATCGAGAGCCCATTTGGCGTTTCCGTTGGCATATCCGCTTTCCGTAAGGTCGATTACCTCGGATCCATCGGCTTTGACGAGCGCAACATCAGTGTTGTTCCAGCCTCCGATTCCGATATAGTCGGCAAGCAGCCATTTGCTGTCAGGGCTCCATGCGAATGATATGTCGCCGTCGGAGTATGAGTAGTTGTATTTGCCGTCGAGAGCCGTATTTACTTTCTTGGTTTTAGGATCGATTACCCGAATGCCTGTGCGGTCTTCAAGAAAGGCAATCTTTGTGCCGTCAGGACTGTAAACAGGTTGTTGGGCAGCTGTCTCACAACGATAGAGAGGTTCCTCGATAATTTCCGATGCGTAAGCGAACTGCTTTTCATCCGGATTCTTTATGGAGGCAGTGAACAGCTGCCAATATCCGTCGCGGTCAGAGTCGTAAACGAGAGTGCGTCCATCTTTTGAAAAGCTCACGTTCCTCTCCTGAGCCGGAGTGTCGGTGATTCGCTTGGTGGTTTTGTATTTTGCATCAGTGACATAGACATCCCCTCTGATAACAAATGCAAGTTCATTGCCTGATGGAGATACGGCCATGGATGTTGCTCCGCGACCTGTGAAATATTTCACTCTGTCGCCATCATACTGGTCTGCGATAATCTCCACTTCCATCTTCTTGGGTTCACCACCCGGGGCGAGGGTATAGATGTCGCCGTCCCATGAGAATGCAAGGGTGCCGTTGTCAGCAGCTGAAAGAGAGCGCACCGGATGGTTGGTAAACTTCGTGAGCTGCTTTTTGTTTTTTCCGTCAGCTGTGGCTTCATAGACATTCAAAGTTCCATCCTCTTCGCTAATAAAGAAGAATGAGTTGCCATCGGCTTTCCATACCGGATTGAGATCATGACCATTGAAATCTGTAAGCTTCTTAAAGGTCGCTTTGTCGGTGAGCCATATATCCGATGTGCCGGAGCTACGCTCATGTTTACGCCATATATTTTCAAAACCCTTCTTGTCCTGATAAAGTATCTTTCCGGATCTCGACACGTTTGCCGCCAGCATCGGAAGAGACAAATATAATTCAGGTCGGCTGCCGGGCTGTGTCACATTTACTTTCCAGGTCTGGGTTAGGAATGGAGCTCGTGCAGATTCTTTAGATGGGAGTCCACCGGTTGAATAGAGAATTTCCGTGTCGTTGAGGAAAGCCAAGGGTGTTTCGGCTCCACTCCCGGTGGTAAGCCTGACCGGTGTGCCTCCGTTGCGAGCTACGGAATAGAGGTCCATCGACCCTTCACGATCGCTGGAGAATACGATAAATGTGCCGTCCGGACTCCATACAGGAGACGTGTCATAGGCGGGATTAGATGTCAACTGAAATGCTTTGCCACCTGTGACAGGGATCGTGAAAATATCCCCTTTGTAGGTAAAGGCAACTGTCGAACCATCGGGAGAGATAGCCACATTACGCAACCATCTCGGAGTTTCTGCCGATGCCGCGGCCACTGAGCCGAGCAACAGAGCTGAGATAAGTAAATGCTTCATTATAGGTTTGGTTTTCAGTTTTTTTCTACAACCTAACTTCCAGGAGCTCTTGGTAGGGTTCCAGGAAGAAAGGTCGGTCGTGTAGATGAGGATGAGGAAGAGTCAGCTCAGGAGTGTCAATTACAATATCGTCGACCGCCATTATGTCGATATCGATCAATCTGTCGCGGTAGCTGCCATCAGGATTGCGATGTGGGGTAGGGGAGAAAGATTTTTCAATCCTCTGGAGGATATGCAAAACTTCAAGCGGGGTCTTATCGGATATGAAGAGCATCCCGATGTTGAGGAATTTATTTGGAGAGACATAACCCCAGGCATCCGACTCAATATGATGGGACAATTCGAACCATCCGAATTCTTTCTCTATTGCACTCACAGCCTTTGAGATATTT
This sequence comes from uncultured Sangeribacter sp., assembly GCA_964499025.1. Lineage (GTDB taxonomy): Bacteria > Bacteroidota > Bacteroidia > Bacteroidales > Muribaculaceae > Lepagella. The sequence continues at coordinate 23,172 of CAZCJC010000023.1, read as the reverse complement.
ATCAGTCTGTTGCCGAGATTGGACCCGATATTAATATAATAGCGCACTTTATTAAATTAATGATTAATAATTAATAATTAATAATTGCTTGACTAAGAATTAGAGGGCACTCGATAGGAGTTTATATATCTAATAAGATTTATAAGATTTATTGGAGCAATTACCGGCATTGGCACCAATTACCTATTCCCCCTCCCAATAATAGATGCAAAATTAGGAAAATTGTGACAATTACCACCTATTTTTGCAAAATAATCAGTCAGCCGGTACGGGCAATGATTCGTATCGGCTGACAATATTGTTCAGTTGTGCAATTCGCGGCTTCCCTGATCTTATTTATAAATTAGTTTTATCGGGAGCGCATCGGAAGAATAAGTCGCTTGAGAGGGAGTCGTCGAAAGTGATTTATATTTGTGAGTATCATTATCCCAATCTCCGAGCGAACCGTAATCATATGGATTGAACACGAGGTTAAAGTAGTTGATATCCCAGGAAGCGTAATTCGGCCATTGGAAATTGTAAGGGGCGCCGGTTGATGTGCCCGGTTTCGTCACCGGTTGCTTGATCCAATAAACTGAACCTGTAGTGCGATATATATTATATGTCAGCGGACGGTTACGGTTTGCATTTCCGGTCAGAACCCAACGCATTCCAGCATAAGTGAGAGATCCACAACCCGGATTTCCAAAAGGAGCTCCCGACCCGCCGTAAGGCTCCGTTCTCGCCCGACGTGCCTGACCAAGCGGACCGAGAGGAAAGATAACGTTTCTGCCGTCGCTTTCATCATATACAACGCATGCTCTCATTCCGCGAGAATTATTCGGGTATGAATCATCTTTACCATCGTTATTATAGTCGGTAAATCCGGTAGCCATCTTGAAATCTTTTTGTGTTGTGGTGGCTCCGTCGCCATAGACAATACCGTAGCCGAACTTGCTGTTAGCTAACATACTCTGGAAATCGGCAGCTGAAGGAACCGTGAAAGTCTCATTATCACGGAAGCCGCCGACAGCTGTCCAGGTGTCAGCCCAGTGTCTCGTGTATCGTTCATCGTTTGCACTATAATTTGTCCATGCGTATCCTTGAATCTGACTCCATTGGGCAGTTCGTGAAGTATTGACGTTCTTGCCGTTGGTGATATATGATGTCTTTAGTGCGACATCTGTAATCGACTTCAACCAACCGTAACCATCCTTGATATTCTCTTCCAGGATACTGTAGTTATATTGATTTCTCTTGAGAAAAGATCCGATCGACAGGGGGCTTTGGGTTAAAGCCACAGGAACGGAAGTTTCATCTGAGGGTGCATAACTGGTGAGATTCGGACTATCACCTCCGCGTGCAGTTGCATACACATTGTAGCAACTCCATGTGGAATTTCCAAGCTTTACTCCCTTGTGGTATCCTTGCCTTACAAAGATTAGATGATAGCAGTTATAGTCGTGATATTCTACACGTATGATTCCACATCGTGTCTCGTTATCACTGATAACGCCTTTGGGCTTATAGGTGAACACTATATCCTCGTCGGTAGAGCCTTCTATAACATCATGCTTCTGGCCATTGCGGTCGTAAAGCTCAATAAAGTCTTCTGTCGACTTATACACGTATGCACGCCAAGGGCCGTCGGATGTAAATGTATCAAAACTATTTGCATCTCCCTTGGTTCGGATCATAAGTTTAATCTCAAACTCGGCATCATTGCCGGAATCGCGGTAGATCGCCTTTGGATTCTCAATTCGAGGCACCTGATAGATCGTAGCCATGCGCTCGGTTTCCCATTCTCCTTCCTCGTTCTTGAAATCTATGGCTTTATCCCCGGTAGCAGTCCTTTGCCATAAAGTGAAGCGTACCTTGGCATAACGGTAATAGCTGTTGAAAGGGTTATTGCCGGTAAAGTCTGTTGAAGGGACCATTTCCTTATTCCTTGTGTACATTGGAATTTTTAGCCGGATTGATTGGTCAACCGGATCGTATGTTGCATTGTCGCCTGTAAGATTGTATTCATTTACGGCAAGGTTATTTGTCTTATAATACCATTCGAGGTATTGATTGGCATGAGATCCGTAACCATAAGTGTCCAATCCTCCGGTCTGTGCCTCGACTTCGGCATCCGTTCCGATAATATCGGCAGTATTAGGCCTGAGCGACAGGAATCCGGTGTAGTTCCCACCTTTGTAGGGATTACCGTCATAAGTGTTTTTGTTGTAGGTGACAGGAGGATACACGTTGAGTGCGTCGATATTCCATGCGAATCCGTTCTCATCAGTTTGAGAGCCTACAAATTGAGGGGGGCGTCCCCCCTTTCCCTCATTGAGATTGCGATCCCAGGGCCACCAGTTGTTCTCCACTATTTCAGCCTTTATGAAATATTGCGACTTATCCCATCCCTCGGGTAGAATCACGCGCGCCGGGAAATCCATCTCCTGATCGTAAAGATAAGAGATATAATAAGGCTCGGGAGTTATCAATGTAGGAGTATATTCCTTATAGGATATATGCCAGTCAGCTTCATTCGCCCACCCACGAAACTTGAGAGTGAGTTTATAATGATAGTTTCGTTCGGCATTGTAATTATAAGTGCTGTTTTTGCCGAGCATGAATCGATACTTGATCGGTCCCTGGGAGACCTTATCCTTATGGCGGCTATCATAGTAGGCCACTACCTCTACATATGTGCCGTAAAGTTGGCTATCTTTATAGTCAGCGCCATCATCCTTAGTGTCGATAGGAGTGCCGACGGCATTGGGATCCTGACGTTTGTCCATCGATGCTACGCCGGGGTAGTCACCCTGCATATTTTCGTAGAAATAGAGGGCGTCATCACTTTCCTTATGTTCTGTCTGACCGCCATAAGCCGCACCTTTCGAAATGACAATCTTCCATTTCTCATGGTCGGCATCGTTCCCTTGCCCCTCATTGTAATAGGTGAAGGATTCTCCGTTTGTTATGAGCTGGTTGTCGGCAGTGGGTTTGTTTACCTGGCCTAAGGCACAACTTTTCGGGATGTCATGGATAGTAACGCTCTTGATATAAACGCGGACATTTTCCTTAAGTTCCGAGCCATCGAACGACACGGTGACCTTAGAGACAAGCCTCTTGATCCATGAATGGAGCGAAACCGAGGTTTGATTGATAATTAGAATAGGAGCCTCGAATCCTGCGGAGGTTACGGCTGACTCGGGAGATGCCATGGTGACATAGCCGAACATCTGGTTGTCGAGACTGACTTTTTCCTGCCAGTCAAATCGTTTACTGCGCAGATCGTTTATTGTGGTGCAGTCAACGTCTGTGAGGTCCACATTCGCTACGGCAAACATTTTATACCTGCCGTATGGGATATGGCTAAGCGAGAAAGTGGCGTTTGGCGTTTTCTCGCCTGAAGGGCCTATGGTGCCGTCGGCAGTCCCTACGTTCTGATTGCCGGAGGGAGTTACGGTCTCGGCATCGACAGGATTGTCTGAGTTTCCTGTCTGATCGATATTGAAGCCTGATCCCTGCAGAGAACCCTCCTGACTGTCATAGATACGCACCTTTTCATAAAGTCCGGCCTCTGAGCCGTCGGGATTGATTTTATATATAACCACCCAAAGTTTATCCACTCTGTCGACAGCATTTCCAGCTGAGCGGGTTGAAAGGGCCGGCTCAAGGGGGTGAAATTCAACCTTGACGTTGAGATCAGCCTCCCCCTCGCCTATTTCGGTGTCATAATAGAGCAAATCATCCTGACATGAGGAGAAGATCATGACAAAAAGCATGAAAAGGAAAGATATATAGCGAGAAAATTTCATTGACATGATAATTTCATTGACATGATAATGGTAAGTTTTAATCCCTGTCAAGCCCAAAGTATGGTTCAAGCACACATGAGCGGTATGGCACTACATCGACCTGCAGATTGAGTCTTGCTCCGAAATTATCGACCGAAAGAGTGTAAATATGATTTCGAAGAATGTTTTGTCCAAAAGAGAAGTTCACACCATTATAGGAAGTCATAGGCACATAATAATCCAGGAATTCTAAAGAGTCATCGGCCTTATGATTGGCGATTGTGATGTGTAGCTCAGGCATTCCCTCCTCTATATTGTTGTTGGGGTGGCCTATCTTTTGCTCGGGCACGAAACCGATGAACACGTTGCCGGTGCGTTGTGAAGCAGGGGTTATGGTCCATTCTTCAGGAATAGTACCCAGCTTATAGGTTCCCGCAAGGGTCAGATTGTTATTCACCTCAGAGATATTGGGAGTGTGCACCTGCTGACCATCCTCATAATTGAGGGCTCCGGCAGGAAGTTGTCTTGCCTGAGACTGCGAACTGAGAAATTCAACCGCAGCAATATATGGATACCCCTGATCATCTTTCTCCGCAATATTGTCCACGACCCTCACTTTTGCAAGCGCGCGGAGAAGATTGACAGCCCCGAGATATACACGATTGCCCGGACGACTCTCTGTGAGCGCTGTCTCGGTAGTGGCAAAGAGATTAGTGCCAAACATAGGGCAGTGACTTTTCTTATTCGAATATATTGTCTCCACCCCCGGTCCGCCATCAGCATTATAGATATCGCTCATGGGGAAGTTCCATTCTGCGAGTTGTGCCATAACGGCGGGGAAAGTCTTTCCGTCGATTGCATCCCACATCGCTGTTGCATTCGTACCCGGCGAGCAGTTTGCCAGAATAAGTACCCGGAAAGAGATTATCGACTTCCCTCCGGACTCTATCTCATATCCGCCAAGCACGTCTTTAAGGTCATCCTTACGTATCATGAGATTTACGAAATAATTCCCTTTTGACCCTGTGATATCAATGCGTGCATCGTCAGAATCAAGCAGATCCGTAAACTTATACACGAGTTTGTCGTCGGATGTAGAGTCGGCGATTTTTGCGAAAATAAATATTCCGAGATCTCCCATGTCAATACCATCCTCGAAGTCGCGAAATTCGCTGTTGATCTCGCTATGACCTTGATTGTCGGCGCGCGATCTTGAAGTGATATTTGCTGTTGCCATGTTGAAACTGAGCGACACGCAGTCACCCATCGCGACGGTCTCCTCGGGATCGTCGTGTGAGTTGCAAGCTGTCAGGAGCAACAGTGCAGGAAGGAAGATTATATATAAGTATTTCATGTGATTCACCGGAATCAATAAAATCTATCAGTATATGGGGTCTGTTTGCGGAGGGACCACAGCCCATCCGCAGATATATATGCCGGCGGCAGTATACCATCCCAAATTTTTGTCGATAAAGAATAGCGCCGAGTAATCACTACGTCGATCAAGATATTCCTGGTCAGAATATTGGTCGAAACGGTTACCCTTGGCATATAGGAAAAATTCGATAAGTGGGATATGGATTATGCGCACGCCATCGGTATTGCGGACTATGTCGAGGTAGGCATCCCCTCCAACAATAAGGCGGCTCACCGACATCTCGTAGAGAAGTGAGGATCGGGTAGGTTCGTTCCCGTTTTCATCGTTATCTGCGCGTCCTTTGGTTGTCTCGCCGTAGAGGAAGCTCCACGGCTTATACGTAACAGCCGGGCTGTTCCCCATGACTTGGTTGTCCCACGCCAGCCATGAGTCGGCGTATGTGAATGAGACGGTAAAATCACTTTCCTTTAAGGCGGTGCCGTCTTCATTTACGAGCATCACCGCAATGTCGTTGGTATCCTTTATCAAAGGTATCGTCACTGTAGTGATCGAAGGAGCGTTCGGATTGACTTTATGTTCGACCCCGGATTTCATGCCATGGAACAATGACTTGAAATGCGACGAGCTCACGTTCAGCCCATCTTTTTCTATAGTATTAAGGGTCATCTCGAGCTCCGCCATACTTTCCGGGGTGTAGGTGGCAAGGGTGAAATCTTCATTGCCGTCAAGGCCGCACCAAGCCACGAAGTCGTAGGTTCCCTCTCCGAGTGTTGTCTCGATCTTGAAATCGGGATCTTTCAGTATTTCGCCCGAAGCCGAACCTGACCAGACGAATTTTCCCGCCTGATCGAATGCCCACACATTGACACTGTGTACCTGCTCGGCAAATGCCTCTCCCCGGTCAAGTGTGTAGTTGAACTGAAACTTCACATTGAGTTGCGCCGGACATTCAGGCAGATCGTCATACACAAGGGAACAACCTGTCATTGTCAGAATAACAGCCAATGCCGCGGGAATCAGGTTGAAAATTTTGCGGAAAGTATTTGGGAACATAAATGATACTGGTTAAATCACCCCGGAGGGAGGATATTTCTCCCTCCGGGATTATATTTGGAAGCGCACTAAATTCACATAGTGCCGGGAAGGGAGGTTAGAGTTTGACGTTCTGCACGGGAACCACAGCCCATTTCAGAATATTCACACTGTATGCCAGGAAATAATCTTCTGTGTTGGCAGGGGGAACGATAGGATTATCATCGTCGCCGATGCCGGAAGCAAGGCCAAGAATTTCAGAGACATATATCGAATAGCTGTGATTGCGGACCATACCGAAGTCACCTACGCGTACGCGGTTCCAGTCGATTTTGGTGTTGCTTTTCTGCGCATTGCCATTGCGGTACCATCCGAAGTGTTTAACCGGGATCGAGTAGTAGGCGTGACCTGTGGTATAATAGTAGGAGAGACCAACCTGACGCATAAGGGTGACGTTGGCATCTGTAAGACGAATCTGAGTGCCTTCATCGAAGGATTCATCGGGAGTTTCATCGGGTACAATCTGCATATAACCGCCACCGGTCACGATATAAATGCCATCTGCATCTGCAGCACTGGTAAACTGGAGTGAGCGGGCATTGTTCTGAAGTTTCAGCACAGTGTTTTGATTGCCGTCATAATTCTGCTTCACCTTATCTGATATTTCAGAAACTGCAAGAGCATCAACCATCATGTTTATATCATTTGGATTGGCGATAGTCAGACGTGTGTACTCTCCGGCAGCCTGCTCTTCAGTGGTAACTGATTTTCTGTAAAGAATGGTCGACTGAGCAAAGAAACGGAGGAGCATTGACTCTCCGCCAGCGACGTCGCTCTTAACACCGGCGCTGGTGTTGAAATAGACATAGGGACGGTCTTCGGTCACACTCGGGTCAGGCACATTACCTGATAGATAGGTGTAGAAGCTTGTTCCCTCAGGAAGATCGGTGCCGTCAAGATTAAGTTTATACTGACCGACGTAAATAACGGAAGCCACGGCTGCATTCGGGTTCTTGGAGTTAAGCGCGCGATAACCCACGGTTGTTTCACGGAAATACTGAGGCTTAGTCACAGTAGCGGCGAAACCGATGTTGTTGCCATTGGTCTGAAGTTCGTTATACGAGATGTACTTCTGATTTACCGTGATGTTCTTAAGGTCGGAAGATACTTCAGGATATTCCTGTGTGAAGTATGCAGGCGACATCCCCCAGAATGAACGGTGGAGATCCGGATTATTCCATGCCCAACGGTCGTTTGCTGAAAGCAAATTGGCACCATCAGAATAATCCCAGCTATTGGTATTTTCATTATATGTAGCGGGATTAATACGTGAATTTAATGTGCCAAAAGAATAGTTGTCTGCAAGAACCTCACCTAACTCGGATTCCTGGCGGAAAGACTTAATTACATAAGAGCGGTTGGACTCAGCATTTACAGCCCAGTACTGAGGTACGAACTGGAGCGTTACGAGTTTGGTTGTGGTGCTGGAAGCCGCAGTAGGATTCTGCGCTTTCAGGTCATAGACGCGGGTAGCCGTAACATAATTGGTTGGGGCTTCAGCTTTGAAGGAAAGCTTAGTTGCGTAACGCTCAACATAAATGTTAAGGGTGTTGTTGGTTCCGAGAGCATCTTCGGCAGCTTTTTCGGTGGTGTAAAGATAAGTTTCAGGGATAGGAACCGCTACCTGTGGCAGCCCGTTATTGGGAGCAAGGCCGGAGGTCTGCCCTGTGGCGCGGGGATAATACACGGAGTTACTCATGGCGAAATATTTTGTGTCGTTTCCACCGATTGTGCTCCATGTGGCTGTACGCGAGATGGTCTGAATCACATTGAGAGGATTCTGGAGTGTTGAGGGAGATATCGGGTTGATATAGCAGATCACCTGAGCAGGTTTTTTCTCACCCTTTTTAACGCTTACCGGAACTACCGACTTGTATGTACGTTCGATAGTGAGATTGTCATTAACAGTTTCACTTAGGTGGGAGTCATCGAGTTCAACAGGGACGATGTCGCCGACCACATTCCCGTCTTCGTCATAGAAAACGAAGTAGGCATTGTTGATAAGATTCTCCGATGCTCCAGTCCCATTCTCAAAATCAGTGTCGGGTGCAGGTGTGCCGTTCTCACCGGCAGCGCGGGTCTCTGAATCACCCACGATATTCATGCTGACGAAGAAAGTCTGGTCTGCTTCAACAACAGAATTGCCGTTAGAATCGTCTAAAACAAGATCGTCATGACAGGATGCAAGCATAACCATGGCAAGCATACCTGTGAAAAGAAATTTGATTTTCATTGTCTATATGGATTTATTATTAATTTTTTACTGTTTAAAATCCGATCTGCAAACTATCCTTTTCATCTGGAAAGATTCGTGATTTCCTGAATCTTGGCCAGAGCATCGGCAGCCTCGGGCATTACGTCGGCAATTGGTTTGAGCGTCTGCTCGGCAAGAGCGTAGTCGCCTTTAAGACCTTCGAGTATGCCGCGGGCATAGATGGCGGCAGTGGAGGAGCCGGCTTTCTTCAGATACTGTTCCGCCTTTGTGAAGTTCTTCTCCTGCATCGCTACGTTGGCGGCGTTTAGGTTGGCGTCCTCGCTGTCGGGGTAGAGGAGCACGGCCACCTCGAAGGCGTGGTTGTATTCAGGTGTCCCCGGGGTCATGGCCGAGGCGCCTACGAACATCTCGTTGAGGCTGAGTTTGCCCGGATTGGTACGCAGTAGCTCTTTGATCTCCTCAATGTCGGTATATTGCCTTATGGTGAACTCCACCGTGTAGTCCGAGTGGCGCAGGCCGGGATAGACTTCCCGAAGGAGGAAGGCATACTGCTGGGGATAACGCTTGCGTATGGTTTCGTTCTTTGGATCCGGCTCCAGATTGGAGTCAATGATTTCGAGAATTCCCTGTCGGTTGGCTATCGTGGAATTCTCCACAAAGCGGCGTAGTCCCGCCCAGTCCTCGGGGGTGTAGGCAGTAGCGATAAGCGATTCGGGGAAACTATACTGACGAAGCACGTAATCCTTGAGGGTGGCGGTTCGTCCTTGGGCGAGGCGAACGTTGTTGGAATATGACCCCTCGGGAGAGGCGTAGCCGTGTATGGTCATGCGCTTGAGGGTGACGTCTTTGTCAAGACGGATAGAATCTATGGTTGACAGGATCTTGCGCAGCTCCTGAGGGTTGCGGCGATAGTCAGGATAGAGCTCTGTGCGGTTCACCGGGAAGTCGATGTAGGCCTGACCCTTGATCTCGCGGCGCTTCTCAAGCTCGGCCTTGGGCCGGACGAATGCGAACTGCGGAGCAAAGTCGGGAACCTTCTTTGGAAGGAAGTCGATCTCGATGACCGGAATGTCGGCAAGTTCCTTCGGCTCCCCGCAGCAGCCGCACGACTGCGCGGAGAGGATTAGCTGACAATAATCCATCCATGACTCAAACCTAACCGATGTAGAGTAGTCGATTGTTCCTGCTTTCCCGGCTTTATATAGTGTCTTCACATCGCGGTGGGCGACAGGTTCACGCAGGTGCAAGTAGTAGCGTGCGCGACCTGCTACCATTATCGGGTCGAGGCGAGCCGTATCTGTCTCGCTGACCAGCATCGGTGTTATGGTAACATCGCGATTATGGTTCATTCCTTTGTAACCTGACAGGTCGAGTGCCATTTTCACGAAGAAGTTCTCTTCAGTGTGAATCACATCCGAACTTATCACCTTCACTGCATCGGTGGCAACATTGGCAGCCGCATGAATCGCTGCCGGAGAGAACAATGCGATTGCCAGAGCAAGAATATATTGGAATTTTAATCTCATGGTCAGAATACGTAGATGAGGTTGATGGCGGCTTTTGTCGGGCCAACGTAATTATGTACTTTCTTTTCGGCAATCTTAGTTCCGCAATTTCCACAGGGGTAAACATCGTAACGGGTATATGCCCATCCTACACCAAGCTCTGCCTCAAGGCTCCAGTGCTTTGCGAGAATCCAGGTGTAACCGTATGCGACGCCGGCACCTGCATACCATCCCTGGTGGCGCTGGGTGCGGAGATCATTGAATCTATTGTTTAGGAAATTGAAACCATGTTTCCACCCTCCGAAGTTGTATTGACCGCCAAGGGCATGGAATCCGAGGAAATGGCCTGAGAAACGGTCGCAAAACCAATATCGGGCCTCAGGCTGAGCAAGCCAATGTTTCCAACGTCGGCCATTTTCGAGTGTCCAGCCGTTGAAATTGCCGGAAATATCCAAGCTCCATTTGGGTGCCAGACCTATTTCCACTCCAAGATTAGGAGTTAGAGTGGCGTCATAAAGAAGATTTGTCTTCACTGCGACTTGTCCGGACATGGGTAATACCGTGACAATGAGCAGCAGGACGGATAAGAATCCAAAGCCTGATTTCATTTGTATCTGGTTGTATGTGAGGTGGCTTTTCCCACCTTAATTAATCCTTGAATATTATCACCCCTTACTTCGCTTCGCGTTTGAGGATGGCAGTATATAGTAAGTCGCTGATATCTACGGTATAACTTAGTTTTAAGAGCAAGTCCTTACCTCTCATTGGGTCATAGGTGATATTTTGCGAATTAAAAGCGGTGCAAAGTTAGCAAAAAAATCACATTAAAATTTATAAAATACCCCCCCCCGAATGTTAAAATGTGTTAATGCCTTGCAGGGATGAGAATCCTGCAAGGCATTAAATATAACGATTGTGAATCTATGTAGTTGACTGTCGGAACAGTCTCAATTTGGATGGGAAACTCTGTCGACCACCCCAATTCGTCAGAGGGTCTTCTTAACTTCTACCTCTTCGAATGCTTCAATAAGGTCTCCCTCCCGGATATCGTTGTATCCCTGTACTGAAAGACCGCAGTCGTAGCCGGAGATAACCTCCTTGACATCATCTTTGAAGCGCTTGAGCGACCCAAGTTCTCCGGTGTAGATCACGATGCCGTCGCGAATCACGCGCACTTTGCTCTGACGTTTGATCTTGCCATCACGCACAATTGCACCGGCAATCGTTCCAACCTTTGAGATATGATATGTCTGAAGCACTTCTGCTGTGCCGGTGATCTCCTCCTTGATTTCCGGAGAGAGCATACCTTCCATAGCATCCTTGACTTCCTCGATGGCCTTGTAGATTACAGAATACAGACGGATTTCTACGCCCTCTTTCTCTGCTTCGCGTCGGGCTGCTGCCGAGGGACGAACCTGGAAGCCGATGATGATTGCATCTGAAGCTGCGGCAAGCGTGACATCTGACTCGGATATGGCACCTACACCCTTATGCAGCACATTGACCTGCACTTCGGGAGTGGAGAGCTTGAGGAGAGCATCTGATATTGCCTCGATGGAACCATCCACGTCTCCCTTGACAACAAGGTTGAGTTCGTGGAAGTCGTTGAGAGCACGGCGGCGTCCAAGTTCTTCGAGGCCGAGACGTTTCTTGGTGCGAAGGCCGAGCTCGCGTTGCAACTGCTCACGTTTTCCTGCAATTTCACGAGCTTCCTGTTCGGTGTCAAGCACATTGAATGTATCGCCGGCTGTCGGAGCTCCGTTCAGACCGAGGATGAGAACCGGGGTTGCGGGGCCGGCTTCCGTGACACGCTGGTTACGCTCGTTGAACATGGCCTTAACTTTTCCGAAGTGGGTTCCTGCGAGGATGACGTCACCAACGCGGAGCGTTCCGTTCTGTACAAGCACGGTAGCAACATATCCGCGACCCTTATCGAGAGAAGATTCTATCACCGAACCGATTGCATTTCGGTCGGGATTGGCCTTCAGATCAAGAAGTTCGGCTTCAAGAAGAACTTTCTCCATGAGCTCTTCGACACCTATACCTTTCTTGGCTGATATGTCCTGGCTCTGGTATTTTCCACCCCATTCCTCCACAAGATAATTCATCTGGGCGAGTTGCTCCTTTATCTTATCGGGATTGGCTGCGGGTTTATCTATTTTGTTTATGGCGAACACCATCGGTACGCCTGCTGCCGAAGCATGGTTGATAGCCTCTATTGTCTGGGGCATCACATCGTCGTCGGCTGCCACTATGATGATGGCGAGGTCGGTAACCTTGGCTCCGCGGGCACGCATCGCTGTGAATGCTTCATGACCCGGGGTGTCGAGGAATGTGATGTGACGGCCATCCTCCAGCTTAACGTTGTATGCACCGATATGCTGTGTGATGCCTCCGGCCTCACCGGCGATAACGTTGGCGTTGCGGATATAGTCGAGCAGAGAGGTCTTACCGTGGTCAACGTGACCCATCACCGTAACTATCGGCGGCCGGCTCTGGAGATCTTCCACCTTATCCTCAACAGTCTCAATCGCTTCAGTGACGTCTGCACTTACAAACTCTGTGGTGAAGCCGAATTCTTCTGCCACGATATTGATTGTCTCGGCATCAAGGCGCTGGTTGATGGAAACCATCACTCCGAGGTTCATGCATGTTGCGATTACATTGTTGACCGGCACATCCATGAGGTTTGCAAGATCATTAGCTGTCACGAACTCTGTGATCTTGATCACTGAGCTTTCAGCTGCTTCCCTCTGCTGATTTTCCAGCTCGCGGTTATGCATCTCCTCACGTTTCTCCTTGCGCCATTTTGCACCTTTCTTGGATGGTTTGTTGGTGAGTCGGGCGAGAGTTTCCTTAACCTGCTTCTGGACATCCTCGTTGCTTACCTCCGGTTTTACGGGTCGGCGGTCACGCTTACGTTTGTTGTCACCTTTGCCGGCACCCTGTTGCTGATTGCGGTTGCCACCCTGCTGGCCATCATTGCGGTCTTTCCTGCGGTTGTCTGCACCGAAACCGGGTTGGGAAGCGGCTTTTTCGATATCTACTTTCTCCTTACCTATGCGCTTGCGTTTCTTTTTGTCGCCACCTTCGGCAGCATGGGCTCGTGCAGCTTCAGCACGGCGTTCGCTGCGACTCTTCTTTTTGGGACGCGTTGACTGGTTAAGGGCGGAGAGGTCAATTTTACCTACCACCTTCAATTCCGGGCCTGCAGGGGGAGTTCCGAGACGGAACACACCGTTGTCGCCTTCCTCAGCCTTAGTCTGAGGAGCTGCCGGCTGCTCAGGTTTCGGAGCGGTCGGAGCCGACTCGGAAGCCTTCTCCTGTTTGGGCGCCTCGGTTTTTTTCTGTTCAGCTTTAGGCTGCTCAGGAGCCTTCTTCTCTGCCACAGGTGCAGCCTTTTCCGGTTCCGGCTTTTCAACCGGCCTCTGTACCTGAACCGGTTTGGGAGTCGGTTTGATCTCCTGCTTGATTTCCGGAGTTTTCTCCTGTTTAGCTGCGGGTGCAGTCTCCTTTACGGCAGCCGGTTTGGATTCAGGTTTGGATTCAGGTTTGGATTCCTGTTTAGGAGCAGCGGGCTTGTTTTCAGCGTTAGCCTTTGGGCGTCCACCGGGATTGTCAAGATCTATTTTCCCGAGAATACGCGGACCTCCTGAAATCGGAACCGAAGTTTTAATCTCCTCTATGCGGGGGGATTTGGCTGCTTTTTCTTTCTTGTCTCCCTTTCGGGTTGCGATAATGGAGTCGGATGCAGATTTTGTTTCCTGGTCTTTGCTGAACTCTTTTGTAAGGAGTGCCACTGCATCGGCATCGATACGGGTGTTGGGACCGGGATTCTCTTCGATCTCGACATTATGCTTACGCAGGAATTCCACGGCGGTGTTGATTCCGACGTTGAGGTCTTTTGCTACTTTGCTGATCTTTGTGCGCATATATAAATTTTGGAGTCTTAATTATGATTGAGGAGAGTTTGGACGGAGCGGAGTTTAATCCTCGAACTCCGCGTTGAGCACGTCGAGCACATGCTGAAGAGTGGAGTCTTCAAGATCTGCCTGATCGAGCACGTTCTGGGGTGCGTTCAATACTGCTTTGGCTGTCCCGAGTCCGAGATTCTTCAGGGTCTCGATTACCCACTCATCGATTTCATCGGAGAATTCATCGAGGTAGATATCTTCCTCACCCTCCTCTATGTCGCGGTAAACATCTATGTTGTATCCTGTGAGCATTGTTGCAAGGCGGATATTCATACCTCCCTTGCCGATTGCGAGGCTCACCTCATCGGGGTGCAGGAACACTTCTGCCTTCTTCTCCTCTTCGTTGAGACGGATTGATGATATCTTGGCGGGGCTTAGCGCTCTCTGGATATATAGCTGAGGATTTGCGGTGAACGAGATGACGTCGATATTCTCATTGCGGAGCTCACGGACTATACCATGGATTCGACTCCCCTTTATGCCTACGCATGCACCTACAGGATCGATGCGGTCGTCATAACTTTCCACAGCTATCTTGGCTCGCTCTCCGGGGATACGGGCAACATCTTTGATAGTGATGAGGCCGTCATGGATTTCGGGAACCTCCTGCTCGAAAAGACGGCGAAGGAATCTCGGGTCGGTGCGGCTTACGATCACTTTCGGATTGTTGTTGGGGTTGTCTACGCGTTTCACGATTGCGCGAACCATGTCGCCCTTATGGAAGAAATCACCGGGAATCTGCTCCTCTTTGGGCATGATGAGTTCGTTCTGATCCTCATCAAGAAGAAGCATCTCCTTTTTCCAGATCTGGTGAACCTCCCCGGTGAGAACCTCCCCTTCGAGTTCCTTGAACTTGTTGAAGATGGCATCTTTCTGGAGGTCAAGAATCTTCGACTGAAGAGTCTGGCGGAGATTCAAGATAGCACGTCGGCCGAATTTCTCGAAGAATATCTGTTTGGTCACGTCCTCTCCGATTTCGCATTCGGGGTCGATCTCACGAGCTTCTGTGAGACCAATCTGCATATCTTTGTTCTCCACTTCGCCGTCGGGCACTACTTCGAGGTTCTGATAAATCTCGCAGTCTCCCTTGTCAGGGTTCATGATGACGTCGAAGTTTTCGTCGGTGCCGAACATTTTCGCAAGCACGTTGCGGAAAGATTCCTCCAGCACGGATATCATGGTGGTCTTGTCGATATTCTTGAGTTCCTTGAACTCAGCGAACCGGTCGACCATGTTCACTGTCTCTGCTTTCTTTGCCATATATATTGTCAGAATTTGAATACGTATTTAACCGAGTTTACTTCTGCATATTGGAAGGTCTTGTCAACTTCCCTGGTTACGGGACGTTTTGCTCCTTCCGGTTTCTCCTTTATAATTGTTGATATCGTGAAGCTGTCATCACCGGCATTCTTCAGCACTCCGGCATATTTCTTGCCGTCACGAGCCATCACCTCAACTTCATTACCGAGATTCTTTTCATATTGCTTTTTTACGCGGAAAGGGGAGGTGAGACCGGCAGAGCCTACTTCGAGTTCGTAGTCTTCCGGCTCCCGCGGGAACTCAGCTTCAATGTCGTGTGAAAGGTTGATGCAATAATCTATATCGACGCTCTCGAACGAGTCTATGTCTATCTTAATCTCATTGTTGGCGCTAACCGTTATGTCCACCAAAAAATAGGGGGTGCGGGCGATGCGAGATTCTACAAATTCCTGAAGTGCCTTTTTGTCGATCATTTTGAAATGGTTTGATGATTGGGATATCCGGCAGGTTTTTCCTGACTTTGCTATATGAGGCAAACCTCCGGATATTAAGTGGCTGTTCAAATTATAATTCTACCGTCAATTATGGGTGTGATGTGAACAGCTACTTACCAAAAATAAGGAGGGGACATCGGTCCCCTCCGGAATTCATTGCAAAGATAATAAAATATTTTCGTATACTCCCTGAATAGCTCTTAGGGATATGAAAAATGAGGTAATATTAAGATAATTTAACAACTATTAATATTATTTGTGTCTATTCAATCTGATCCTACTTATAACCTTAATCAATGTTACCGGCAAGCCACTCGTCGATGAGTTGTCGAGAAAGTGACGGGAGAGTGGGTAGTTGTGGAGGATCAATGCGAGTGAACCATCCGCCGGCGGATAGTTCGTTGTCAGCAAATTTTATCTCTCCTCCTGCGTAGTTCGCGGTAAATGCTATCATAAGCTGAGATGGGAATGGCCAGGACTGACTGGCATAGTAGCGAATATTGTCGATATCCAATGATGTCTCCTCCTTGACTTCTCTTGCTACACATTCCTCTATGGTTTCACCTGTTTCTACGAATCCGGCTACGAGTGCAAACATCTCCTGACGAGAGAAACTCCGGGCGTGGACGAGAAGTGCCTCCCTCTCGCCATCGATCCCTTTGCGGGTTACGAGCACCAGCACGGCGGGGGATAATGACGGGAAATCCTCATGACCACATTCTTCGCATTTCATGGAGATCTCGGAGGAGGGCGCCATAGTGGCACCGCAACATCCACAGAAACGGTGAGTATTCCGAAAATGACTCAATTCTGCCTCACGCACCGCCTTTTTCCATTCTGCCGGAGTTAGGTAGTTCCAGGCTTCGCGAAGGGAGACCTCCTTTATTTCACCGTTAATATTAACTTGCATGATTATAAGGTGTTTGTTTCGACCGGGAAATTAATGAATTCCCATAATATGAGTCCTATGCCATTTCTGCATCTATAGCTTGCAGGAACTCACCCATTGCCGGATTTTCTGTGACGATCTTCTTGAGAAATTCCTGCGGAGGGAGGGGTTTTGTGATCTCAACTGACTTGTCTACCTTGGTTGAAAGGATGAGATGGTCGTTTTGCAGATGATTGCGTAGGAACTCCAACAGCTTTGGCATTGCCCCTTCGAAGGCCTGGACCTGAGCCGGATGTTCAACGAGAATGGTGTATGCTGAGGGTGAGTTGCGTTCTTTTTTTGCAATCCTCATCGCACTCGTAAGGATGTGTTGCTCCTGATGTTGGGCAATGAAACTTGCCCATGCTTCGTTGAATTGTTGATCGGAGAAATTGTTGTCGCGCAATTCAAGGGATGACGTTGAGGGCTGAGACACCTGATCGGATAGCCTGAAAGTGCGTGGCCTTCCTGAGAGTCGGCTCTTTGGCTTTTGTGTGGTCGGGCGATCGGGAGTATTTGCCGGTTGTATGCTCTCTTTACTCTGCGCGGCAGGGGCGCTATGGGCGCTATGGGTGTATTGAGGCTTGGGGTCTTCACTAATAGGCATTGACGGCTGAGGCTCGGATGGGGCCTGAGGTGTATCTTGAGCCCGGACCGGCTGAACTTGTCGGGGGGCAACGGCAGGATTGCGGAGGGAGGGGAGGTCCTCCGCTAAATCAAAAGGGGGCGTTGCGGGTTTGAGGAGTTGGCAGAGTCGGATCAGGGCCACTTCTACGAGGAGTTGCTTATTGGAGGCTGTGCGGTAGGAATAGTCACAGTCGTTGAGAATCTTCATTGCCGCATAATACCATTGAAGCGGAAGGGAAGTGGCCTGGGAGCGGAAACTTTCGGCCGTGTCGGAATCTACCTCAAGAAGTGGAAGAGTTCGAGCATCGGCGGCTACCATGAGGTCGCGGATATGAGATGCGAGGCCGTTGATAAAGAAGAGTGAATCAAAACCTTTGTCCCGAATCTCCTTATATATGAGGAGTGCCCCGGGGATATCTCCCTGGGAGAATGCCTGTATAAGTCGGAAAAAGAAATCGTAGTCAAGCACGTTCAGATTTTCAACTGCTGACTGGTATGTGATGTTTCCTCCGGATGAAGCAGCCACCTGGTCGAAAATAGAGAGAGCGTCGCGCATTGCTCCATCAGCCTTACGGGCAATGACTCCGAGAGCTTTGGGTTCGGCGGCAATCCCGGCGTCGGAAGCGACATAGCCGAGATGCTCCACCATGTCATCTACCGTGATGCGTTTGAAGTCGTAGATCTGACAACGACTCAGGATGGTGGGTATGACTTTATGTTTTTCGGTGGTGGCGAGAATGAAAATAGCATATTTCGGCGGCTCCTCAAGTGTCTTGAGGAAAGCGTTGAAGGCTTGGGATGAGAGCATGTGTACCTCATCGATGATGAATACCTTATATTTCCCTTGCTGGGGAGGAACGTTAACCTGCTCGATGAGGTTGCGGATATCATCCACGCTATTGTTGGAAGCGGCGTCGAGCTCTATTAGGTTGAATGAATTACCCTTTGAGATTGCAAGACATGAGTCGCACGTTCCGCAAGCCTCCCCGTCGGGTGTGGGGGTGAGGCAGTTGATTGTGCGAGCAAAAATACGTGCGCATGAAGTTTTTCCCACACCGCGCGGGCCACAGAACAGATAGGCCTGTGCCAGCCGTCCGGATGATATGGAATTTTTGAGAGTTGTGGTGAGGTTCTTTTGTCCTACAACCGAAGAGAACGTTACAGGGCGGTATTTACGCGCGCTTACTATGTATTGGGAAGTGTCGCTCATTAAGATTGAAAAATAATCGGAATACAAAGCTACAAAAAAAATATGAAAATAAAAATGCAACAATATCGCCGCAGGGGCGTTACAAAGTTAAAAACGAATTATTATGGCTAAAAGCGCATTATATACCGGAACGGGCGACGATGGGTCTACATCTTTAGTAGGAGGGACCCGTGTGAAGAAGAACAGTGTGAGACTTGAGGCCTATGGCTCGGTAGATGAATTGTCTACTGCGCTGGGTGCCATTGCTTCCGATAAGACTTGCGATGCAGAATTGAAGGGGCAGGTGCAAGCTGTTCAGAATGAATTATTTAATCTGGGTGCCTATCTGGCTACGGCTGTTGAGCCGGGGATGGAGCCAAAATGCGTCGCACTTACTCCGGAGAAGGTTAAGGAGCTTGAGGGATGGATTGATGCTCTTGATGAACAGACTCCCAAAATCAATTCCTTCGTGTTGCCGGGGGGATGTGAGCTGGCATCGAAAGCTCATAATGCGAGGGTAATCTGCCGTAGGGCGGAGCGCCGTATACTTGATCTTGCAGATCAGGAGTATGTTGACCCTGCGGTGGCTAAATATATTAACCGTCTGTCGGATTATCTTTTCATAGCTGCCCGGTATGCCAACTTTATGAATGGCGAAAAAGAGGTGATCTGGCAGAAGTAGATAAGGATTCTGCGAGTCTGCATCAGATCATGAGGTAGGAGCGGTTCCCAAGATAGAAAGGAACTTCCCGTAAGCAAAGATTATAGAGAGTAAAATAAACTTAAAAATATAAGATATGTATTGGACACTTGAATTGGCGTCGAAGCTTGAAGACGCACCATGGCCCGCAACAAAAGAGGAGCTTATAGACTTCGCGATGCGAAGTGGCGCACCGCTGGAGGTGATAGAGAATCTTCAGGAAATTGAAGATGAAGGAGAAATCTACGAGAGCATCGAGGAGATCTGGCCCGACTACCCCTCCAAAGACGACTTCTTCTTCAACGAGGAGGAATACTGATCGAAAATCAGGGCTTAACTGATTGAATATCACCAAGGGAGACTGACAGTGCAATGTTAGTCTCCCTTGTTTTACCGTATTTTACTCAACATTTGTTAACCTATTGTTACGCATGGAAAACCCAACATCACTATAATATCCGCATAACGGACGAGGAGTTAATGAACGCAGTTTTCGAGCCGCAGGAGCAGGTAAGTCAGGAACAGATAGACCCGTTAGGAGCAGACTTTATAATCGCCTTTGATGGGCCTGCTCAAACTCGTGTCGGCACCGGGGCCCGCGGCTCACACTCCGATTTGCCTTGGGACGGTAAAAAGAACATCTGGAGAAAAAGATGATTTTCTAGATTTTACATCATAATATTCGTCAATAGCCTTTCACAATAGAGCGCTACACGTAGATCACCTATTTATATAATATCTCAAATTCCACTCCAATGTATATCATTGAGTGGAATTTCAATATATTTAAACAATATTAAAAAGAAAAATTATGGTTTACGGTTACATTCGTGTTAGCAGTGATAAGCAGACGGTTGAGAACCAACGCTTTGAGATTGACAATTTCTGTGAAAAGCAGAATCTGAAAATTAATTACTGGATAGAAGAGACTATCAGCGGCACAAAAAATTACAGTAAACGGCAACTTGGATTGCTGTTGCGAAAGGTCAGCAAAGATGATATTATCATTTGCAGTGAACTGTCCCGCCTTGGTAGGAATCTGTTTATGATTATGGAAATCTTGAATATATGTATGACAAAAGAGTGCCGGGTTTGGACAATCAAAGACAACTATCGTCTTGGGGAAGATGTTCAGAGTAAAGTGCTTGCCTTTGCCTTCGGTCTTTCGGCTGAAATTGAGCGAAATCTCATCAGCCAAAGGACAAAAGAGGCTTTGGCTCGGAAGAAAGCCGAAGGTATTGCATTAGGGCGCCCAATAGGTAGAAAAACAGCTGAATCCAAATATAAGCTATATCCCAAAAAGAATTTGATATCCGAATTGATGAAAGCGGGAATATCTCGTAGGAAGATAGCAAAGATTTGCAAAGTTGATAGAAATACATTGTGTCGCTTTATCAATACTTTTTTGATGGAAGAATAGGAGCGATTATGTCGAGACACATACTCAAGAATCATCATTTAACAGTGATGCTTGGTCAATCTTAAGCGAGATAGAACAAAGTATCAAACATAAGGTCGAATCTATTGGATTACCACTCAAAGAGTGGGATGTGAATATATACCGAGGGGTATTAACTGGCTTTAATGACGCTTTCATTATTTCGTCAAAACAAAGAGCAGAGATTCTATCTAATTGTGCCGATAGTGAAGAGAGAGAGCGAACGGCGGAGATTATACGACCCTTTATTTGCCTGAATTTAGGAATAATTTAGAAAGGAGTGAAATGTTTTTGCAGTTGTATTTCTTAATTTTGCAATATGAAGACGGGGAAAGTTAAACTCATAACTGAGGATGGGAGGATGGTGTCGGCAATGGCTCCCGTAATTGTTTCAGCGAGTCGTGCCACAGATATCCCTGCATTCTATGCAGATTGGTTTTTCAATCGTCTGAGAAAGGGGTATTGCATATGGCGAAATCCATTCTCAGGACAGGATTCATACGTTTCATTTACTAACACTCGCTTTATTGTATTTTGGTCAAAGAATCCCAAACCAATAGTTTCATATCTTGACGAACTTGAAGAACGAGGGATCCATTGCTACTTTCAATACACCCTGAATGATTATAAAGAGGAGGGGTTGGAGCCGCGTGTGGCAAAGATGGAAGACAGGATAGAAACTTTTAAAAGTCTCTCTCAACGTTTAGGGAAAGATGGTGTGATATGGCGTTTTGATCCCCTAATTCTTACGAATGAAATAGGAATAGAAAAACTATTACATAAGATTTCCGGTATTGCAGAACAATTAAAAGGGTATACCGGAAAGTTGGTCTTTAGTTTTGCCGACATAGGAAGCTATGTCAAGGTGAAAAGAAATTTAAGTCTATATGGGGTTAAATACCGGGAGTGGACGGAGCCTGAAATGAGAGAGTTCGCTTCCCGGCTATCAGATATGAACAGAGCAAAGGGATGGAATTTTCATTTGGCGACATGTGGGGAGAAAGTCGATTTGAGTGAATTAGGGATTAGCCATAATAGATGTATAGATGAGGAACTGATAGCACAGTTGGCTTGGCGAGACACTTTGCTGATGAAACATCTGGGTATGAAAGTCCATGCAAGCGAAGAAAATATTTTCGGGGATAAGGAACTTCTGGAAGGCGCTATAGAATTGGATGGAAGGCATTATGCTTTTAGAAGCAAATCAAATTCCGCATCTGGTCAGCGAAAATATTGTGGATGTATCGGGAGCAAGGACATAGGTCAGTATAACACCTGTGCACATGGTTGCCTTTATTGTTATGCCAACACTTCCCCCAGGGTAGGGGAGCTAAACCAAAACCGCCATCTCTGTCTGCCAAAATCAGAAAGAATAATTTAATCAATATGTTGAAGCTACTAAATTTTAACCAAATACTTGAGCACGCCAAATCATATTATAATAGTTTAGAAGAGGAGAGGAAAAAGAAAATAAAAGAGGAATTAGATCATGGAAAAGCAATTTTGAATAATAATGATCAATTAAAAGCATACATAGCACTTTATGGGGACATGCATCGGGAAAAGCTTTTAAAGGCATTTCAACACATTCCTATTGATTTTTTTAGTCAACCTATTTCCGTTATTGATTGGGGTTGTGGACAAGGATTAGCAACGTTACTATTAGACGAGTATCTTAGATCCATAAAAACATCTGAGATTCGTGAAGTTGTGCTGATTGAACCTTCTTTACCGAGTATTTCAGTGGCAGAAAATTACATACGATGGACAATTCCAGATGCTTCGCTCATCCCTATTCCTCAAAAAGAACAAGACGTGTTACTTAAGGATTTGCCCTTTGCAGATACCTCTACAATACATCTGCTGTCTAATGTTGTTGACATGAAAGAATTTTTTGGTGATACTCTTAAGAAATATGTATATGCATATCCACGTCAAAGACATATAATAGTGTGCGTAAGTCCTTATTACCAAGAAGAAGGGAGAGGAAAAAGAATGTACGAGTTTGGAGACAGTTTAAAGGGGTTTAAAAGAACTTACTGTTTCCAGAGACACAAGGATCAATGGGATAAGGACTTTAGTTGTCAGATTCATATATACGATAGCAATACAATGTATTCGAAATAACCTTATTCTTAATAATAGTTTATCATCTACTGGAAGTTTGGATATGAGAATCAGACTAAAATCTAAAACTCCAACGCTCAATATATACCTGATAGTTAGCAAGTTTTAGTTGAAAGGATAGGGAATAAATATTCCCCAAGGAAGAAGAGTATAATCTCAAAACAGAAACAACTCCAATGATCTTACAACATAATCTTCACTATCCCAATAATCTAAGATGTGTCATTTTACACCTAATGGATTAATTTGAGGGTATTCAACATGCTATTTCCCAAGCACGTAAATCACATTAGTGATTGAAGATGACTCGTGTATCTAATTGTTTGAGGACTTCAGCGAAGAGGAGTATTAACGGCCAAACTACCTATCACAATATTAATAGGAAATCAATAATTTACAAGAAAAATCCACCTCAAAATCGAGGTGGATTTTTCTTGTTTTATACCCCTAAAAGTATCAAAATAATATCCAATAT
>CAZCJC010000022.1:0-40862 GCA_964499025.1 uncultured Sangeribacter sp. | reverse complement strand
GATTGTCACCGATCACTTCGGACCCAACTCTTCGGAGGCAGGACTTCTCTATATGGGACATACCACACAGTCTTATGACACCGATACAAACTGGCAGAATGAAGTGCTCCGCACCGCCGTTTCTCACGACTATAATCTGTCGGTAGGTGGCAAAGCCGGCTTCCTCCCCTATCGTGTGGCCGGTTCTTATACAATGAACAATGGTATCCTGAAGGATAGCCAGATGCAGCGTGTCACTGCAGGCTTCAACCTTACTCCCGAATTCTTCGACGGCAAACTCAAAGTCAACGCAAACGTGAAGGGTTATTATATCCGAAACAGATTCACCGACGAGGGCTGCACTGGAAATGCAATTGACGCTGATCCTACCCGTCCGGTCTACAGCAACATCCACACACAGGCAGGGGCTCTCTTCCCCTACTATTACAATGGCTTCAGCTCCAACCTTTCAGGTCTGAACTGGAACGACCAGGGTACTATCAACCCTCTTGCACAGGCCACCGACAAGGATAACACAGCCGACATCTACCGTTCAAACGGTAACCTTCAGATCGATTATGCTTTCCACTTCCTCCCCGAGCTTCATGCAAACCTTAACCTCGGTTACGACGTGAGCAAAGCCACCAACACTATCCTCCTCGAACAGAACTCACCGACAGCCTGGAACTCTTACGATAAGAATGGAGCCGGCTATTATACCCAGAGCTATGAGCTCCGCCGCAATACCCTTCTCGATTTCTATCTGAACTACAAGAAAGATTTCGATGCAATCTACTCAGTACTCGACGTTATGGCCGGTTACTCTTACCAGCGTTTCGATGCTCAGGGTTGGAAGAAAGAGCGTTATACCACCGCCGGTTTCTATGCTCCCGGTTCGGATGAGGCGAAAGACCTTAACGGCGGCTCTCCGGGTCTGTTCGTGAACCCCTCTACAGAAGCAAATATCGGTTATCCCTATAACTATAACCCCAACAACACCAATCCCGACAACCGTTGGAATTCCGGTAATCTGATCCTGGTTTCATTCTTCGGACGTCTCAATTATTCGTTCAAGGATACCTACCTGCTTACCTTCACTCTCCGTGACGACGGTACATCCCGTTTCTCCAAGAACAACCGTTGGGCTCTCTTCCCCTCAGTTGCACTCGGATGGAAACTCAACAACATGCCTTTCTTCGAGAAAGCGAGCGAGACTATGAACGAATTCAAGCTCCGTCTCGGATGGGGTCAGACCGGTCAGCAGGCTGTAGGCGGATATTTCGACTACATGCCCAAATACACCGCTTCTACATTCTACGGAGGTTCCTATTATCCAAATATGTATAACGGATCCTACGGTGAATTCATGGCAACATATTATCCCGCCGCTTACAACAAGAACCTGAAGTGGGAAACAACCACAACCTGGAACGTCGGTCTTGACATGGGATGGTGGAACAACCGCCTCACTGTGGCTCTCGACTGGTATCTCCGCGAGTCTAAAGACCTTCTCGCCACCGTAACATTCCCGCCGGGTGCAATGACCACCAACGCCATCACCCAGAATATCGGTGCGCTCCGCAACATCGGTGTCGAGGCAACTATCGGAGCCCGCGTGATCGAAAGCGGCGATTTCAAGTGGAACACCGGTTTCAATGTAGCTTGGAACCAGAACAAGATCACCAAACTTGTTCAGGGTGAGCTTGTGACACTCGGGGGAATCGGTTCTACAGGTCTTCAGGGTCAGGTACACGCTGTGGGACATCCCGCAAGCTCATTCTGGCTCTACGAGCAGATCTATGACCAGAACGGCAAACCGATCGAGGGTGCATATGTGGATCAGAACGGTGACGGCGTGATCAACGACGATGACCGCGTGATCAAACACAGCCCGGATCCCAAGGTGACAATGAGCTGGAACAACACATTCTCATACAAAGGATGGGATCTGTCGTTCGCTCTCCGTGCTAATATCGGCAACTATGTTTACAACAACGTGCTTGCAAAACGCACCTTCTTCAATAACGTTTCGGTCAACAACCGTCTGATGAACATGATCGACAACGATGTTTACTTCAACAACGAGCAGTACCGAAGCGACTACTATCTGCGCAATGCAGGGTTCGTTCGCTGCGATAACATAACTCTCGGCTACACCTGGCCCGACCTGCTTAACAACAACCTCCGCCTCCGTCTCTACGGCGCCGTACAGAATCCCTTCGTAATCACAAAATACAAAGGCATCGATCCTGAAATCAGCGGTGGTATCGACAATTCCACTTATCCCCGTCCGGTAAGCTATACCGTCGGCCTTATCGCTACTTTCTAATAATTCTAAAGCAATATTTATGAAATCTATTATAAATAAATTAATTGCCGGTTCTCTGATTGTAGCGGCGGGTACATTCACCGCCTGCACCGGCGATCTCGATCAGATGCCGAAGGATCCTTCGACTGTGACTTCCGGGGCATTTATCGACAATCCTACCCAATATGTGGCAGGTCTTATGGCCAACTGCTATGCCGGAATGACAATTTCTGGTCAGGGCGGTGCCGGGTCATCTGATATCACCAGTCCCGATGCCGGTATGTCATGCTATTCACGCGCCATATTCATGCTCAATGAGTTCCCGACCGATGAGGTGGCTTGGATCTACTTCTCGGATGCCGGCGTAGAGGATCTCGTACATGCTACATGGGGTTCTGACAACCCTGTCCTTGACCTTGCGTACTCACGTTTCTACACCCACATCGCTGTCTGCAACGACTTCCTCCGCAACATGAGGAATATCGGCGACTGGGGAATTGACCCTAACGCAATCAAGACTGAAACCGGAACAACCCTCAAGGAGGAGATCGATCAGTTCTGCCGCGAGGCCCGCACCCTCAGGGCTTATACCTACTTCCAGGTTATCGACTTCTTCGGCCGTGCTGCAGTTGCTTGGGATGACCTTGACTACGGTGTGGTTCCTCCGCAGGCTGAAAGCCGCGCTGCCCTCTACAACAAAGTGGTTGCCGACCTTGAGGATGTACTTGCCAGCTGGCCCGCTGACCATACCCCAATCTACAGCCGTATCGGCAAAGATGCCGTACGCGGTCTGCTCGCCCGCTTCTATCTCAACGAGGAGGTATTCACAAATGGCGCTTCCAACGGATGGCAGAAGTGCTGGGATATGTGCAAGCAGATCATTGCTGACCACGATATCAATGCCAATCACGGTCTTGCTCCCGAATATCTCGCACTCTTCGGAGCTACCAACGACATGTTCATGCCCGGAAAAGCCGCTGCAGGAAACAACGAGATACTATTCGGTCTTCCCTACGACCACAATGATACCCAGAGTTACGGTGGTACTGACTTCCTCATCATGGGTGTGATCGGAGATTTCAGCAACGTGGCTCTCAATAAAGGATTCTGCAACAAGACATGGTATGGCTTCCAGTCGGCATGGGCATGTATGCACGCCCGCGAGCAGTTCTCTCAGCTCTTCGACCTCGCTACCGATGGCCGTACTGAACTCTGGATGACTGAGGACGCCGGATTCACAATCACCAACGAAACACAGTCGAAATACACCGACGGCTATCTCCCCATCAAGTTCACAAACGTTAAGGCATCTGCAAATGGAACTTACTACCATTTCAAGGATCCTGAGACAGGTCTTAACCGTATCTCTCCCGACAACTCTATGCTTGTTGAGGCAAACTACAACTTCTGCGACACAGATCTTCCTCTCATCCGCCTTGCTGATGTCTACCTGATGGCTGCCGAGTCAACACTCCATGGCGCCGGAAATTCAGCCGACGGTATCAAGTATCTCAACTATATCCGTAACCGCGCCGGTCTCTCTCCCATCTCGATCATGGGTCCGGATGAGGTGCTCAACGAGCGCGCACGCGAGCTGTATTGGGAAAATCTCCGTCGTACTGACCTTATCCGTTTCGGTAAGTTCTCCGGAAACTCCTATAACTGGAACTGGAAGAATGGCGCTCCCCACGGAACAGCTATTGATTCCCACTTAAATGTATATCCGATCCCGAGTGCAATTGTCTCCTCTTATGGCAAAGGCAACTACCAGCAGAACCCGGGGTATTGATGTTCAACTCCTAAATCAGATTCAAAAAAATGAAAAAGATATCTTTATTTGCACTGACGGCTGTAGCCCTCGCTTCCGGACTCACCGGCTGCAAGGATGACACTCAGCCCCGTCTTGACGTGCCGACGGAGTTTGTACTCAACACTCCCGCGATGGCCAATCAGACCTACATTTTCCGCGATGATGAAAATTATCAGAACCTTAATGATATAACCTTCACCGTTTCCCAACCCAACTACGGAGTTGCGACCACACCCAATTATCAGGTGCAGATTGCAAAATCGGAGGATGATTTCGCTGCATGGGATGCTGCCGAGAAGACCGGCAGTGCTGATTCCGACAACGAAATCGTGGGGGCGGATGAGCTTCCTCTCGCCATTCTGCTTGAGACTGTAACATCTTCAGCACAGATCACTATCCCCGGAGAAGTATTCTGCGAAGGTGTCAATACCCTCTACAATATCGACCCTGAGACCTACAATCACGAGACACTCCCGGTGGCTGTGCGTGTGAAGGCTCTCCTTCCCAACGCTCCGCAGAGCGAGATCTGGTCGAACCCGATCAATATCAATATCTCTTCTTATATTCCAGTCAAGGAGCCAGGCAAACTTTATGTGATCGGCCAGCCTTCGGGATGGGATATCAATAACGATGAGATGTATCTTGAAGAGACCGGTATCGGAACGAATATCTTCACCGGAAACATCTACATCAAGGCAGGTGAATTCCAGTTCCGTTTCTATAGCAAGCTGGGCGACTGGGAAAGCTTCTCTGTAGGAGCCCAGGATGCCGATAATCCCGTGGATATAACTTTCAACGCCAATGGAATGTATGAAGGTAAGATCTATATGGGTAAGAAGAAAAATGATTCTCTTGGAAAGGGCTCTTGGCAGGATGCCTCATGGGCCGGCGGCAATCTCGAGATAACGGTCAACACCAAGGAGATGACCATCACGATGAAGAAAGCTGAAGCAAAGAAAATCTATGTTATCGGTGCCCTCAGCGGATGGAATATTAACAATGACGCTGTGTATATCTCTGAGAACCCGGGTAACTCCAATATTTATGTCGGAACCATTCCGGTGAACGCCGGCGACTGCATGTTCCGTTTCTATACCAAACTTGGAGCATGGGGTTCTGACGGTTCGATCGGCGCTGACTCTGCAGGCAATCTTGACATCGATCTCAGCAGCCCGTACATCGGAGCAGCTGTAATTGGCAGCGAGCAGAACTGGAATTGCCCGAACTGGACCAACGGTGAGCTGAACATCACTCTCGACCTGAACAGCAACACCATAAATCTTGAGCGTAAATAATCATTAAATCAATCCAGAGCCGATTCCGGTCGGCTCCGGACTCAATAAAGTATTCAAAATGAAAAAATACAGCATATTTCTGATGGGCGCCTTAGCTCTCGGATTAGCATCTTGCGATGACAAGAGCGACCTCGGAATCGCACAGGTGAATCCTCAGGAGCCTATTGTGGAGGCTAACGGACTGACGCTCGCAGCCGAGGACGCATACGACGGCACAATCGATCTTGACAATACTGTAGGCCAGAATATCCCGATCCTCCGGATTGAGGATACATCGGGTCTTCCCGAGAATGCGGTTTTGTCATTCAAACTTGCGGTAGCCGACAACGAACAGATGACAAATGCCCAACACCTCGACATCGAAAGAGTATCAATCAAATTCTCTTTGTCAAGTGCGATGCCGACCGCAGACGACCAGTACATGGAACTAAACGGGGGTGTCATTTCTTCTGATGATCTGGAGCGTATAATCATAGATTTATATGATATAACTCCCGAAATAGTTACACCATGGATGGGAATTGAAGCTTACATCACAATCGGCACCCAGATGTCTCGCCTCGGAGGAGATGATTTCTACTATCTCAAGAAGCAGGTAAATGTTCTTCCCGTTGATGAGCGACTCGATATCGAAAACTCATATTACATCGGCGGAACTATCAGCCAGCAGATGGAACATAGCGACAAACATGCGTACATCGACAATAAATTCATTGCCATTATAGATGTAACAGCTGCCCAGGCTGCTGCCGGATTCGAATGGTATATCGTTCCCGGAAGCATGGCAAATAATCCTGACCTTTCAAAATGCTGGGGACCGACACCGGTGGCAGGAAGCGATGATCTCGTGGAGGGCGTGAAGGGAACCATCACCTCAGCCGGAACATACCGGATTGTTACCGACATGCTTGCCAAGACCTACTCTATCGGCTACGCTTATGAGGTGCTCTACACTCCCGGAACCGGAAATGGCTGGAACCAGGAGGCAAGTATGAAACTTTACACCAACGATTATGCAAACTACTTCGGAGTAACACGTACCGGCGCAGACGGAACAGCAAAAGGTGAGTTCAAGCTTGACGCTTCAAAAGACTGGAGCATGAACTGGGGTCTTGATGGCGGTGTCCTCACTCCCAACGGATCAAATATCGTGACTGAGCCCGCAGGCCTCTGGTTTGTAAGCGCAAACCTCAACAGTCTCACATTATCACTTGTGGAGGTAAAATCAGTTGGTATCATCGGTCTGAATGGCGACTGGAACACAGATATCGCCATGACTCCATCATCCGACATGCTCATCTGGACCGGAACCATGACTGCTGACGGCGACACTGAATTCAAGTTCCGTTTTAACGGAGGCTGGGATGCAAATCTTGGTGGCACACTTGAGAAACTCGTAGCTAACGGTGATAACATCCCCGTAGGCGCAGGTACATATCAGGTAGTGCTCGACATGACCAATGTTCCCTATACCTGCACTCTCACAGCTAAATAAACCGGAATGACAGATTGCTCTTGAGCAATCAAATATCAAAAGCAATCAGATATTTAATATTAGGGCAATCAGATATCTAATCTTGAGAGCAATCTAATATCAAAAGCAAATCAAATAAATGGCTCGGGATTAATTCCCGAGCCATTTATATTTCTTATATATTCCTCAGCCATATCTCTGGCTCAGTAATATCTCCTACTCCGCAATTTCTCTTCATCAGGCATATCCCTTCTTCTGCTATATCTTTCCTCAGGCATCGCTCTCCCTCAGGCATATCCCTTCCTCTGCTATATCTCTCCCTCAGGCATCGCTCTCCCTCAGGCATATCCCTTCTTCTGCTATATCTTTCCTCAGACATCGCTCTCCCTCAGGTATATCCCTTCCTCAGGAAAATCTCTTCATCCGGCATGTCTGTTCCTATGTGTTCTGCGAATCCGTCCCCCGCATCCGGAGCTTGCTCCGGCTTCAGATATCAATTTTTACATTCTTTAACATTCCATCTCCAAATATCTTATTAATTTTGACAGTTTAATTTGAACACGCATGCCTGATATATCAAAGCGTGGCGAAGAGATGCCCGCCTCCCCTATCCGCAGGCTCGTTCCTCTTGCAAACCGAGCCATATCTCGCGGAATAAAAGTATACCGTCTGAACATAGGCCAACCGGACGTGCCGACACCCCCTGCCGCTTTGGAAGCACTCAGAAATATCGACCGGGCCGTGCTTGAGTATTCCCCCTCTGAGGGCCTCCTGTCGCTGCGGGAGAAATTGCGTGAATACTACCATCGTTTCAACATCGACGTTGATACGGAGGATATAATCGTCACTTGCGGAGGCTCCGAGGCCGTGCTTTTCGCCTTTATGGCCTGTCTGGATCCGGGAGATGAAATAATAGTGCCGGAGCCGGCCTACGCCAACTACATGGCTTTCGCAATCTCTGCGGGAGCGAAGATTGTGACCGTGCCCTCTTCGATAGATTCCGGCTTTGCATTACCTCCGGTGGAGGAGTTCGAGAAATTAATCACACCGCGCACAAAAGGTATCCTGATCTGCAATCCCAATAACCCGACCGGCTATCTCTACACAATGAAAGAGATGTTGCAGATAAGAGACCTTGTGGCCAAACACGATCTTTTCCTCTTCTCAGATGAAGTATATCGCGAATTCTGTTACACAGGCGCCCCATATATCTCAGCTTTCCATCTTCCCGGCATCGAAGATAAGGTGGTTCTAATTGACTCCGTATCCAAGCGTTACAACGAGTGCGGGATACGTATCGGAGCATTAATAACAAAGCACGCAGCGCTGAAGCGCAACGTGCTCAAATTCTGTCAGGCCAGACTTAGTCCGCCTCTTATCGGCCAACTTGTGGCTGAGGCTTCAATAGACACCCCTGCCGATTATATGCTTGCCACTTACAACGAATATGTGGACCGTCGTAAATTCATGATCGACCGGCTCAACCGGATACCCGGATGTTATTCTCCAATCCCGATGGGTGCATTCTACACTGTGGCCAAACTTCCGGTAGATGATGCCGATGCATTCTGCCGCTGGTGCCTCGAAGAATTCGACTATGAGGGGGAAACGATCTTCATGGCTCCGGCATCCGGGTTCTACACAACTCCCGGCATGGGGAGAGATGAGGTCCGGCTGGCATATGTCCTCAACAAAGAGGATCTTGCCCGCGCCATGACCATTCTTGAGAAAGCACTCGAAGCATACCCGGGGAGAATCTGAGCCCCGGGGAATCCACCCTCTGCAAAAGCTTCTTTGGGGAAGAGTCTCATGCCCAATGATAAGCCGCCGCCAAGGAAAAATCACTCAAGCCAAGTGATGAGGCGTAAGCCGAATATCCATGTCTCCCTTAATCCCGGCGGAAGATATCGCGCGTATAAACCTTATCCTTAATATCATCAAGCACAGGATCATAGCGGTTGGCAATCACTGCCTGCGACAACTCCTTGAATCTTCCAAGATCATTAACAACAAGACTTCCGAAGAACGTTGAGCCATCCTCAAGAGTCGGCTCATAGATAATCACTGTGGCCCCTTTAGCCTTGATGCGCTTCATCACTCCCTGTATCGACGACTGGCGGAAATTATCCGATTCGGATTTCATAGTGAGGCGATAGACGCCGATAGTACATTCCTGTTCCCTCTGGCTGGAATACTGATTACTGTCGGAATAAGTATAATATCCGGCCATACGGAGCACCTGGTCCGCGATAAAATCCTTGCGAGTACGATTACTCTCAACGATGGCCGACATCATATTCTGAGGCACCTTCGCATAATTAGCCAGGAGCTGTTTCGTATCCTTCGGCAGACAATAGCCCCCGTATCCGAACGAAGGGTTATTATAATGGGAGCCGATACGGGGGTCAAGACCCACACCCTCGATAATAGCGCGAGAATCGAGCCCCTTCACCTCCGCATAGGTATCCAGTTCATTGAAATAGCTTACCCTGAGGGCAAGATATGTATTTGCAAAAAGTTTCACGGCCTCAGCTTCGGTTGCGCCCATAAAAAGGGTCGGGATATCCTCCTTAATCGCCCCCTCCTTCAGCAAATCGGCAAACAATCTGGCTTTCTCTTCAAGCATCTTGAGGTCGGTCAGCTTCAGGATAGCGTCATTCTCCTCCGCCGCCTTCGGATCATCCATAATCTTCGGTATGCCCGCAACTATACGTGAGGGATAGAGATTATCATAAAGAGCATTTCCCTCGCGAAGGAACTCCGGGAAGAAGATGAGGTTCAGACGTATTGCTCCCTGACGTGCATACTTCAGGTAAAGGCTTCTGGTATATCCCACCGGGATAGTCGACTTTATGACCATCACCGCGTCCGGATTCACCGACAGCACAAGATCGATCACATCCTCGATATTATGAGTATCGAAATAATTGGTATAAGGATCATAATTGGTCGGGGCCGCTATCACCACAAAATCCGCATCGCGATACGCCTCCGCGCCATCGAGTGTAGCCTGCAGCTCCAGCTCCTTCTCCGCCAGATACTTCTCGATATACCCATCCCTCAGAGGAGAAAGATGATTATTCACCATCTTCACCTTCTCAGGCACCACATCCACCGCCACAACGCGGTTATGCTGCGCAAGCAGAGTAGCCAGACTCATGCCAACGTAACCGGTTCCCGCAACCGCAATCTTAACACCCATCACAATAAACCAAGATATAACCCGATCTTACTAAGATATTATTGAAACTTATAAAGTAGAATTGTATATAAAATAGATTTTCCTTACTCAGTTTTGAAAGTTATATCATCCGTACGCGGATGCACGAATTCAAATTCAAGTGTACGTGCCAATCCCTCATCAAGAGTATAGGGAGCCTTAAATCCGGAGTTATGAGCTTTCCTGGCATCAAATTCCGTGGTAGCACAGAATTTCTTCACCCTCACTGAGGATATCGCAAGTTTCTTTCCCGTGATTTTAGCCAGCAGATCAAAGCCATATCCTCCCAACATACCCAGCCAGTAAGGGAAATGAGTAGCCGGTATATGCTTGCCTAAAACTTTCGAGACATGGCTGACAAGCTGATTCATATTATTATCGGGCTTATCTATATAATTGAAGACATTGTATCCTTCCGTGACATTCTCAATCATGAATTTCACAAACGCCACAATGTTTCCCACATATGCCATTGACTTACGGTTTTCACCCTTGCCTACCATCAGGAACCTGCCGGAAGAGATCTGATGCAGAAGATTATAGACGTTACCTCGGTTACGCTCTCCGAAAATCACTGTCGGACGGATTATATCTATATTCCAGTCGGGATGCGTTTCATACCACTTCTGCAACACCTGCTCCGCCTGCCACTTCGATTTTCCATAATGATTGAACGGATCGGCAGGATGATTCTCATCAGGATTATGCTTGTTTAGTCCATAGACAGCTACGGAAGAGAAAAATATGATACGTTTGCAACCATTCTTCTCCATGGCCTTTAGAGTCACCTCCATCCCTCCGACATTGGTATCATAATAGAGAGAAACCGGACTGACATCATCCCTGTGCTGGGCAGCAAGGAGCACCACGACATCAGCCCCCTCGGTCTCCTTATCCATCTGAGCCTGATCGCGCACATCACCAATAACAGTCACCTCATTAAAGAAATGGCTCGGAAGCAGGTCTACATTCTTACATGTATATTTCTCCGGCTCCTCATTCAACAGTCCAAGCAGCCTTGTACCTACAAAACCGCTTGCGCCAATCATAACAACATTCATATATCCTGAGTTAATTTCTATCTTTTAATCTATTCCCGTCTTTCCCGCCAATATTGTTCCTTATACTAAAAGAACAACCCCTTATAATAAGACAACAAAATTTCTGTCCGGTTTATTATCTCAGGCTCATTTTAATCATTCATCAACTCTTATTTATAATCCCATACCTCTCATCCCATGCAGGATGAGTTAGTCTTAGTGGTTCCGACATGCTCAACGAAGCCCATATATGGACTAATCCGGGTGTCGATGCATTAAAATCCGAACGCAGGGAAAAGGCCGGTTCCTCTTTATTGTAACGTCGAAAATTGGAATATCTGTAAATCTCGGAGAGCAAATTCTCAAGTAATTTAGCCAGATCTTTATATTCCAATCTCGAAAGGGGCTTAAGATCCGGTTTTGTATACCTTTTATGAGGATTAATTCTAAGATTTAACACTGTAGTATTTAGCGACGACATATCTGCAGACAAAGAATACCTTTGTGAAATCTCTCCAATCTGAATAATACTGCTTCTTCTAATTTCACCTATCGTCACCTTCCGTAGTGTTCTCCAAATTGTCCGGGCAATAAGGTTGAGCGTAAGGTAAATTCCTTGATTATTTTCCAACAATACCCTGAATTTCTTGAATTCCAAAAGCGACATTACAGGCAGATGTTTCAGCAAGCGATATTTATTCACATATTCGATAAAATTGTCTCCATATTGTGTCATGCAGTTATATCTTAGAAAGAAAAGTTCGCTCTCACGTAGCTGAGCTCTTACAATCTTTCCGTATAACAGTTTATCATCATCCTTTATCTCCGCCTTGTCAATCAGCTCCATAAGCCGATAAAGAGTTCTGAATACCGGAGCCAATATTGATGCATTTTCAAGATAGAACTTAATATAACGATAGGCACCCATCCGAACAGAAGTTCCATATGTATCAGAAGGATTAAAAGAACACATCATTTTATCCATTTCAGCGTCCAGGAAACCGCACCCACAAGGGAGACACTCTCCTTCCTCAATATAGCCCAAACCAAGCTCTGCAATTGATGACTTATACAGTTTAAGAAGCTCAAAGAAAAGATCATTGAACCTTTGGCGCTCTGCCTGTTCATTTGAAGTATGAGTAAGTTCTCGCTGAAAATCATTTGCCCTTTCTGATAATTTTTCCTGAGCCTCATTCGCTGCGCGGGCTATATCTTGCTGAATCCGATCTGAATTCCTTGTTAACTCTCGCTGCGACTTAAAAGTCACATACATCAGGATCACAGAGATCAGAGTAAAGATTGTGCCATATACTCCTCCAAAGAAATCGCCGAACGTACCCCATACTTCATGATCGGCGATGTGATCAAGATTTGAAGCCCAATACCCTGCAAACAAGCCAATCATGCCACATGTAATTAATGCGACATCTAATCCAACTATCCATTTCCACAGAAGAGGCCAGTCAAATCTGGATCGTTCCATTAGTTAAATTTGGTCAATCAGCTGAATAAATTTTCAAAAAGCATTAACCCACTAATAATTATAATATATTATTAGGAAATTTCATAAGCATTCCCCTCCAATACTGGCTCCCCATCCCTAACCGACAGAAAGGGATTATAAGAAACTTTTACGCATCCCCAATCATGAATACCCACATACCCTGTATTAAAAGACCGGTTACTAACTTTATTATAGCATTTCAACATACTTTCATCCGGTAGGGGATTTCTTCCTTTTCTGAAAACAGTGCTTACACTCATCATATCTTTCTCCCTGTTTGCTTTCAGCCTTGTTGGGAAACAACGTGGCTCACCAGAGGAATGATGCGGAATCTTGAGAAAATTTATATGGCTCAAAGCTTCAGAAGGCAATACAGATGCCATATAATTATTCATATCGCCCGTAAACAACAAATCAATTCCATTTACATCTATATTATAGACAATCGACATTGGATTTGCATGATATCCTATTGTGCCATCAGAATTTTGTAGTGCTACTTGCGAATGAGGGCCCAGTATCTGGATCGACAAGCGGATCTTACCCTCAGAAAGATCTTTAAATTCGCAATTTATTTCCTGCAGTGTTTCGTATGGATTAAATTTAGCCATATGATACCTATTGAATCTTTCTTTGAGCACCTTACGTGGTTTATTATAGGTCGTCATTAGAAAGTCCAGACTGTTCTTAGAGACTTCTACCATTTTATTTCTGGGAATCTCTGAATGCAGATTCTCGGGAATAACTATATGACAATCCCCCTCCTTGTCATATTTAGATAACAACTCATCTATTCCGGTGGAATGATCCTGATCCGGATGGGTCCATATAAAAACATCAATAGGCGGAGCTCCCCACTCATCCAATATTTCTGATACCTTGCAACATTTCTCAGTTCTGAAACAATCAGTAACAATCACCAACAGGGGCTCTTTATGACACTCGGCTATCACCACTATCGTCTCCCCCTCAACCGGATAACCTACGACATAAACATGGCATCTCAGTTCCTCCAATGAAGAACAGAATCTTTGGAATATCGGACTCGGTTGGTAACCTATCATGACTCCACTGAAGAAGATATACCCTCGGATCTTATATTCTTGATTCTAACATGAGGAGTTGGGCGCTGGCCAAGCGGCTCCAGATCAACTTTTGACACCCTCCTGATTTTTTTCATTTCATCAGGAGTGATATCCCTTATGATTATCTCACCTTTTTTATTCTTAAGGTATAATTTACACATTTTTCAATATCTTTAAACTTGCTTTTGCAAGAGTAATCCACGCTTTTATAACAATTGATTCCGAGAGTTCATCAATTTTGCAGGATGCGATACAATTAGTCAGGAAATTATAATGCCTTTCTTCATTAATTTTTAACGGTTCTATTTGTTTGATAATCCTCACGACTTCCCCATTATTGGTTTCAAATCTTTTCTCGTCCCTTTGTCCACTAAGTTTAAGTTCTTCAACATCCTCACATATACCATCATTTTCCAATATCGCATCCCATCTTTTTATTAAATGCTGCTGACTGAACATTCTCATTGAAACCGGTGAGATTCTTTCTGTTATATCATTATCCTTAAGAAAACTAATGAACGGGGCCATCGTTTCTCCCAACTCACTTTTAATAGTGTCTCCGGAACTTTTGATATACAGATATATGAAATAATCATTCAGAATGACTTCCGTAAAACTCACCTCGCTATCAGCATAAAAGATATAACAGGGACACTTTAATATATTCTCTTCATACGTATTCAGGGAAATGGCAACCGAGGAGATATCAACTCGGAATCTCTCCTCTTCCGATAAAGGGCGATATAAAAATTTCGAACCGAAAATTTTCCTGAATATCTTCATAGTGGGCTCCATATAACCATCACTATAAAAATCAAGCCGTACTGATATTGAAGCAAATGAATCCGAAGACTCAATACTTTTTAATATCTCCTCTATATCTGCTCCCATAATTCTTCAATATAATTTTCACCTCATACAGGGGTAGCATCATGGTATTAAAACCCCAAATTCGACCTCTTTTTAATGGTCTCCTCACAAATCCTTAATACAAGCTTCTTCTCCGTCTTGATGCCGATATAACACAATATTCAAACTACCTTGCAAACTTCAGCACTCCAAGAACTCCCCAATATATGGTATATGCCATACTTCTCAGAGCCCCGAATCCCTGATAATTACGGTAGAAACTATACTGCGCCTTTATGAGCTTTTTTTTCTTACCTGTAGTAGAATTACTCATAACCCTATAGCTTGCGAGCACTTCCGGATTCCCCCATGAGCCTCCATTGAGTTTCACAATATCAAGCCAATATGCATAATCATCCCTTATACTTTTCAGCTCCTCCTTAAGGAATATTTTCCCAAATTCAGAACAATCATAAAGACCTGTAAGACATGCTATATGATTGGTCATCTGCATTTGCTTCACAGACACATGGGGTTTGGCAATAAAGGGCTTCAAAATTTCCTTCCCCTCCTCATCAATCCGCTTATAAGAGCCATGAACAAGACATCCCCCTTTCTCCCTCATGAAAGCAATCTGTTTCTTAAGGAAATCAGGCTCCCACAGATCATCCGCATCCAGCAACGCTATATACTGCCCCTCAGCGCGCCGGATACCATTGTTACGCGCAGAAGCTGAACCTCCGTTTTCCTGTTTCACATATTTGATTCTCGGATCCTTAGAAGCATATTCCAACACAATCGCCTCGCTGTTATCCTTAGAGCCATCGTTCACCACAATCATTTCCCAATCCGGATAAGATTGTGCCATCACAGATTCTATCGTTTTTCCTACATATTTTTCCCCGTTATAAAGGGGGGTTATAATTGAAACAAGATCTTTCTTCATGACATTTCTCAACAAAAATTAAGACCAACCTAAGTATCCTGCCAGTTCCCTCGGAACATTATTAAGTTTATCCATATCGATTGACATAAACGGATTTCACTTGCCAAAGAGTGTATTGGTTGCTTCTAACCAGAATCATCAGGTTCTATTACAATACAGTCTCAACAAATTTACACAAATATTTTACATATACATAAATTTTAAGTCCTATTTATCCCCAGAAATCAATTTTTCAGCTTTTTTCAGAGCCTCAAGGATAACCTGATGCATGTCGTAATACTTATATTCGGCCAGACGGCCACAGAATATCACATTCCTTTCCTTATCAGCCAACTCCTTATATCTGGCATACAACGCGCTATTGCGATCATCGTTCACCGGATAATATGGCTCATCGCCCGGTTTCCACTCCTTTGAATATTCCTTGGAAATTATTGTATTCGGATTGGCATATACCTCATCCCCGAACATCTCGAAATGTTTATGTTCGATTATGCGTGTAAACGGTGTCTTGCCATCAGTATAGTTCACCACCGCATTCCCTTGATAATTAGGAATATTTTCTAATTTTTCCGTTTCGAATGATACCGTGCGATATTGCAACGGGCCGAAACAATAATCATAGAACCGGTCGATCTCTCCGGTATATATCACCTTATCAGCCAACGAATCCAGCTCCCTCCTGTTCTCAAGATAATCCACATTCATTCTTACCTCCACCCCTTCAAGCATCTTCTCGATAAGCTTTGTATATCCTCCGATTGGAATCCCTTGATACCGGTCATTGAAATAATTATTATCGAAAGTCATACGCACCGGAAGACGGCGGATTATAAAAGCCGGCAGCTCCGAACAAGGTCTACCCCATTGTTTCTCCGTATAACATTTTATCAGCTGCTCATAAATATCACGGCCAATGAGAGTCAAAGCCTGCTCCTCTAAGTTGCGGGGCTCTGTCACTCCCTCGGAGGCCATTCTCTCCCGTGCCTCACTCCTTTGCTCCTCCAGCTTCGCCAGAGCCTCATGCGGGGTCTTCACCCCCCACATCTCACAAAAGGTATTCATATTGAACGGGAGATTATAGAGCTTTCCGTTCGGAGCCATTGCAACCGGACAATTGGTATACCGGTTGAACTCAACGAAAGAATTCACGAACTCCCACACCATCCTGTCAGAAGTATGGAAGATATGCGCCCCATAACGGTGAACATTGATTCCAGCCTCATTCTCCGTATATATATTCCCCCCGATATGGTCTCGTTTCTCTACTACGAGACATCGTTTCCCCGCCTCCGTCAATTTATATGCCATTGTGGCCCCGGCAAGACCGGAGCCAACTATAAGATAATCATATTCAGCCATAATCTTATTTTTTTATTTTTAATGCCAAGGAAAGTAGAATTCTATACAATAAAGGCGAAAAGCTTATAAGTTTTGCAAAGAATTTATATCTAAACCTACATTTATTCTTAGCACAATACTCAACACTTCTCTTAAAATATGGATTATCCAGTACACTTTTCACCATCTTTAATGCCACATCATTCTTAAACGACAGAGGCACATACTTATTCAAAAGGCAGGAAGATGTCCAATTGAATACCAATTGATTCAACTCGGGAGTCAACTCGGACCAGACCACGGGATTCTTCTGGGCAAACTCCTCCGCCAATTTTATAAAAGTCAGTACATCCAGATCCTTTTCCCGTACTGAATGGGTGATACTCCCGTTATTACCCAGATAATAGTCATAAGGATATGTGGGCAATGATCTTATACAGGTGGCAAATGTAAAAAATTGGATACAGAATAACATGTCTTCATAAAGAAGCCCTTCCTTAAAAGTAAGTGAATTCTCCTTTATCACAGACATCTTGAATATCTTATCCCACGCATTGGTCCTAAACCATCCCCCGTCAATCGATGCCCGTAGATAAGCCTTCCCTGATTCAAACACCTCAGCCGGAATGACGGGTAACGAAACTTTCTTATTTTCTCTCACTTCGTTACGCCCGAAAACGTAAGCATCATAATAACTATCAATGGAATCGATAAGATTCCTCGACGCCGCAGGCTCAAGATAATCATCCGAATCAACAAACCATACAAATTCTCCGGTAGCCTTTTCCAACCCACTATTCCTTGCTGCGCTCAGTCCTCGGTTCGGCTGAGAAATTATGAGCATATCAGGATGAGTGTGCCTGTATGACTCGATTATCTCAGATGTGGCATCAGTGGATCCATCATCCACAACAATCACCTCCTGACTTTCGACTCCAATTGAATAAATGGAATCTAAACAACGCTTTATGAATCGTTCGACGTTATATGCAGGAATGATAAAGGAAATCTTAGGCATCGGACAAATCTTAAACGAGAATATCTACAGAACAAGGTTCTTAAATAGGATTCAGCGGCTAATTCCTAATTTTCTTATACACATTAGCGCACCACTTACTGAATCTCATACCAAACAAGCCGGTAATAAAATTGAATAATCTGGCTTTGAATGGCAGCCAGCTTTGCGCGTAATGATGTATACTTCTTGTATTTTCTGTTATCCGTAATTCCTTGGTTTTATAATCTATAGGGCAGAAATAATCATTCGGATAAATAAACACCCCTGCCACTTCCTGAATCTCCGGGGTGTTCTTTAAACCCTTATTGCAGAGGAACTCGGAAATATACTCCACTACTGTCTTTAAATTTTGAGTTCCATCTGAATTTCTAAATTCCAATTTTTTATATAAATCCAGAATCTCCTCATAAAGTCCGAAGCCGGGAGTTACCCCAAGGCCAAGACCAGGGTTCACACCTAACAAATCAGGTGAGGATCCTTCCACATAAGCATTCTCACATCCCATAAATGGTCCGCGGGCTATTATATCCTCCATCGGTTTTATAACCTCAACATCTGTATCAAAGTATAGCCCTCCATAGTCATGGAGAATACGGAACCTTGCATAATCGCTTACAAAGGCAAATTTACCATCCTTATAAGCCTGAGCGGAATAAGGAATTTCATTAATGTTGAAATTAGATTCATCCCAACGCTTTATCTCATATTCCGGAAAATACTTTTTCCAGGAAGCGATACACTTTTCAGCCAGAGGTGGAAGTTCCTTCCCTCCGAACCAGCAATAATGAATTATCTTCGGAATCTTTTCTTCCATACCAAAAAATTGAAATTATACTGACAAGATGGTAAGAAAACTATGTCCATTTTAAGCCAATAGCACTAATTACCCTACCACCGTTTACACAAGATACGATAAGTAAGGTTTCAAAATTTAATCTTTCGCTTAAAGGATTTCAACATTAAGTATAATCTTCTTATAAGAGTCCAACTGAACAAAGCAACGCCATGCTTCCACCTTACTGATAGACCTATAAAATACTTTTCAAGAGGATGTAATTGGTGATTATATTTAAGGAAATCCCTGTAAGGGGAATAAAATCCTCTGAATTCTGAATCAGAATATACTTTTGTATTGAAATCCCTGGCCAATACATTAGCTGAAAAAGATTTGTAATGCCCCTCTTTTATTATCCCCTCTTCCCACAATTGTTTAACTCGCTTGATCAGGATTCGATCTGCCTCCATCTGCCTTTTCAAATATGTATTTGTAATGGAATTTAGATTATCCTTACGATAAAAATACAATGAATAGGGCACGTAGCATATATTTTCAATTTTTGGAAGTATTTGCATCAAGGTATAAACATCCTCACAATAATTTATCCCATCCGGGAATTTTGCCTCTTTAAAAAATGATGCTTTAATTAATTTATTCCACAAAGCTCCATGAAGTCGGTTCTCATTGTATCCTACAATATCACCCAGAACCGCCTCTCCTGATAAAGAGGATGGTTTTTGCATAATCTCCACACAACTTGTTCCATTCACTTCCTTAAAATCACAAATAGCCATCTCCGCCCCATTCTCTGTGACTGCGTTATATAATCTCTCATATATATCTTTAGATGGCCAATCATCAGGATCGCAATGTATGATATAATCTCCGGTTGCAACATCAACTCCGTCCTGTCTGCTACGGCTTACCCCCATATTCTTCGTATGACGGATTATTTTCACATTCTTAGCACGTGCCGGATATTCAAGCAAGAGTTCTTCTACAATCGGTATACTCCTATCCCCTCCACAATCATCAATGAATATATATTCAATATTATTTAAAGTTTGTTCGAATAATGCCCTGGTACACCTTTCTATATATTTCTCAGCTTTATAAACCGGAACTACGACGCTAATGTAGGGGACTTCACACATGCTTGGTAGGACTTGTCACAATTTGATTATTATTCTTACTATCGACCTTCTGATTATTTACAAGAAAATACCAAAATATAACAGAAAGTCCTGTACATTCCGCAAATGTATTTTCACTTACCCCACATGCAAGAATCCCCAAAATAACAGCCATATATGGTTTTATCCTTTTAAAATTTTTCATAACCATCCTGTAAAACCATATACACAATAATATCAGAATGTACATTCCTCCGGTGCAAAGCAACATTAAGAAAGAGCCATCCAATGGAAGATCTTCAGGCCATGTAAAACCTGTGATAAAGTTTATGGGACTCCATGTTGTAATAATCTTTCCCGGTAAAGACAACCTTCCAGATATTAAGACATCAAGGACCCAGAAAGAATCATAATGCAACACAAGATAAAAATCCGCAATCATCAGAACGACAGGTAATATTGCTATTAAAAACCGTATCTTGTAATTAAACAATTTAAATTTATTGAAAACCACACATACGCAGAACAGAATTCCCCCGATCCATGGAGTACGCGAAACGCTGAGTTCGTAAAAAAACTGTATCGAGACAAATGCCAATAGTAAGGATGCCCATTCATTATATTTGCGCAACGTGAGATAGATACACACAGCCAGATGGAAACCCATCATTCCTAAACCGTTTGAATTCTCAAATCCATATGTTTTGAAATATCCTTTTTGCATTGAATACACATCTTGGGAGTTGAGCTGACCTGTTTTATACAAAATGGCCCAGATAATAACAAATGATAATAAAATCACCAGATAAATCTTCGCCACCCTTTCAACAGTGCTGAATCTCAACAAAAGAGCAATCAACAAAAAATCTATTATCCCCAACGCCCCCTTGTTGAATGGTATGAGAAATATAAACAAAAAGATGATATAATATTCTGAAGTCAATCTCCTGTAATTGATTGAGCAGAAAACTAGGATATTGATCACGAGGGTTAGTATAGAAGTATTTATATCCAACCAAGAAAGACATCCTCGGATACACAAACATGCATACGCTAAATCAATCAGCCTGATTCTTAATTCCGGTTGCAAGACAGTTTCAGATATATTTTCAAATCTACCCTCCAATTCCGATGGTTATTTTTCTCAATGATTACAACGACTGAAGAATCTTTCGCAACAAATCTTGGTTTCGAATATTTTCAGTA
This sequence comes from uncultured Sangeribacter sp., assembly GCA_964499025.1. Classification (GTDB taxonomy): domain Bacteria; phylum Bacteroidota; class Bacteroidia; order Bacteroidales; family Muribaculaceae; genus Lepagella. Next base: position 19,876 of record CAZCJC010000022.1, on the reverse strand, counting down.
TCCTCGGAAGTAAGATAGGTATATATGTACTCCTTCCGTAGGTTGGGGTCTACCTTTCTAAATTCAATCTTATCAAGATTGTCTTTATCGAGATTGTAGAAAGGCATCCCAAGTATACGGTTTGCGAGATTTTTAAGATACCTTTCGTTAGTTCCTATCCGAAGATAATCCTCAGTCTCCACAAATGCTAACGGGAGATCGTTCAATATGCCGTAAGAGAGGGCACCACTTACGTGAAGCACCATCATGGAAGCATGATTTACCAAATTATCAGTCTCATATTTTATTATCTTCCTATTTCCGAATTCCGCACCTTTATAGTCTGATTTTGGATGAGCTGCTATGATGACGGGCATATCATAACGTTTCTCAATATAATCAAAATATTTCCTCATCTCACTTCTGTATTTTTCTACATCAACTTTACTTTTGATTTTGCAGAAATGGAAAAGATCCGGATGCAACGGGAAATATATGTCACAAAATACTATATAGTTCTCACCGATAATGTCGCGATGCGCACCAAACCGGAATTTCTCATAATCAGGATGATTGATGGCATCAGTTCTCCACAAGAAAGAATTTGAAGAAAGTAATCTCAATGGCTTTCTTATTTTATGGACCGAAATATACCATTTAAACGCTATACTCTCAATCCTTCTTCTAATAATCCCCGGAATTCGACTAAGCTTCAAATCCTTAAGAAACTTAGCTGGTTTTTGGATAAGAGTTGCATGACCATATAACTCCAGCTTAATTGTGTTATACCCCCTTTCACTTAGATCTCTGTAAACCCTTCGGTTATTCCAGTTACGAAACACTTCCTCTACAATAATAGTGGAATCTGGATTTTCTTTATCCAATAACTCCTTGAATTCCCTCTCGTTACTGACTCGTATCAAATAATCCTCATTAACAATCATATTCGGATTGTTAAGCCCCGGATGAAGCCACTTTGACAGATCCCATACAGTCAATGAAACTCCCGCATCGGCAAAAAGATCATAATATAACTCCTTTCGGCGTAATGTCCATGGCTCATGGTCTATTAAAATAAACTTCTTCATAAATTGTTCTTTATCCTTATCTTCTTTATTAAAGTGAGCAGATAGGTTCTCATAAGCAGAAATGCACAGGCTACAAATAGTACGGCCTTAATAAGAACTTCAATAACACCGGCTTGAAATTCAAGCACTATGGAGAAGGCAAGAGACCAGAATATACCAAATAACAGAAATGGCTTTATAAAACGCTTAAGTGAAGGAGAATAAAGTTTAAGTTGGAAACGATTCACCAGATAACATAAAACGAGTAAGATAAGATACGAAAGGGTAAAAGCCACGGCAACCCCCAGATCTCCACTGCTTTTTATTAACCAAACGCTAAATATTACATTGCAGACACCGCTCGCTATAACTACCACCGCATTCCATATCATTCGCTTTGCATATCCGCAATTTCGCATATAAACATAGGCCCACTGATAAAAAACATATCCGAGGCTGAAAATAGGCACAAGGTATAGTCCTCCATAATATTGGGGACGCCCTAAAAGTATTCCTATATCAGTTCCGAAAAAACTTAGAAAAAGCCCCGCCGTCAGTGTCAAACGCCATATCAGATCATAGTCCTTATCAATACTGGCCGTATCACCTTCGTTCATATAACGGAAATAATACGGATTCCAGGCCTGATGGGTAACCATTATTATTATCAGCATCAATGCTCCTATATTCGCAGAGAAACTATATATTCCGGCATCACCAAATCCATTGTTATTACCAATTATTATTCTACCGAATACTGAGATGATAAGTCCGCTTAATGCATATGGCAAGTTTGGGATTGAATACGATAATATATATCTGACATATTTCCATTCAAAGGATAACTTCACATATGGCTTTATATTATGAAGGAGATATCCTGACAACAACACCATGGCAGTGACGGTGCCATAAACCTGCCCATAATACTTATCCTTATTAAGCAGCAGTATGAATAAAACTGACAAGCCAAAGGCCAGATAAACCTGAACTGAAGAGACTACTGCTATTTTCTGACTCTCCATCATCGGATTATAGATCTGTGTAAATACAGAATTGATTATATAATAAAGCGACACCGGCAAAATAAAAAGACACAAGATTTCTGATAACCCTGTCAATCCCGACAACTGAGGCAAAAGCAATACAGACAGTAAAGACATGATTAAAAAAATCCCACCTGACAAGACTACAGATGTCCCTACAAATTTCTTGAACTCATCTAAATTTTTAGTATCGTAATAGAAACGGGATATGGCAACTTCCGTATTCAGAGTGAGTAAAATCGTGGCTATCTGCACCGTTGCAAAAAAAACATTGACTATTCCATAGTCTGAAACAGTCAACAAACGGGTATATACCGGTATGGATATAAAAGACAATGCCTTTGTTGCAACATTGGCCAGCAAATAATTCGACGAATGTTTTATCAATCCGCGGAAATCTGACATATTTCGAATGCCTTAATTATTGATTCCAAAATTTTATCATGACCGCGTTCATTCGGATGATACCCGTCAGAGACATAAAGGGATTCATCTCCGGAACTCAAAGGGTCGGTAATAATCACGAAATCTTGATTCTCCTTATATATCCGGTCTATAACTGTGTTAAAATTCCCCACGGATTCAGCAACATGCGGATTCGAACTCACCATCTTTTCCGAAGGCCGACCGATTTTGCACAATATAATCCTCTTTACCCCATTTTCCCGACATTTATTTATATAGTTATTAAGATTCAGATAATATGCTTCTTTTGAAACATCTGTGCATTCAAGCCTTCTCCCCCTTAACTTGATTATTTTCCAAAATATCCGGGATAAGAAACCCGGCAGCCTTGTAAGTATCTTATATAGCAGCGATGTGGTGCGGAGATATCGTGGAGAACAATCACATATACCTAATTGGATATAAACGTAGTCAGGATCATAAAATTTAAGATATTCTCCATACTCCCAGGCCGACAGCTCCGTTGTGGTGGCCTGACGCCTGAATAGCGTGATAAAATCATGTTTAGTGTATTTGATTTTTATTCCGGCTATCCAGGTATCCTTATATTTCACATCCGGACGAGGGAGCCCGAATGAATCACCTATACATAATACCCTGACCTGTGTTGCTTCCATGCTGCCTCATGATAGTAAAATCATCGGCAGCAACATCTTACCAACACCGCCTTTTAATTGTTTCAACCTGAATAGACATCTTCCCAGTACTTCCGTACCAATGAAGATATTAGCTTGTATTCAGGAGGGTGAACCGATGATTCCTTGTGTATATTATGGTTTGAATTCCTTAATTCGACTAAATCTTGGAAGAAAAGCAGATATTTTCTCCTAAATAGTCCTTTAATTTTTCTTATACCCGCACCTATTTTAAATATAAATACATTATACCACCACGACCGATGGGGGGGGTAATAAATTTCCCTATATAGTGATCAAGGGCATTACTTATTTCACTCCTTGCATATTGAAGGCTGACATTATCCTCCTCTGACATCATCAGGGCTAAAGCTTGCTCCATATTACCCGCCTCTACCCGGCAGGTCGGATCGTTCTTTACGACATACAGATTAGGCACCCAGGTTCCTGCCGAATCCGGAATATATTCTCTGAAAGCATAGTTGGTATCAACAACAATATGCTTTCCTCTTATTATACTGTAGAATGAAAGAAACAACTCTACAATGCAGAGATTTTGAAATAATTTCTCCCCATTATGCAAACATGCCATATAGGCTTCAATGAAAAAGTCTCTCCTGTAAACGGCATAATAAAATTGGTAATAACAATCCGCCAGATGCCACACTCTTTTAAGCGACGTATCATCCACTATGGAATTTCCTTTCATTTGGGTATAAATTTTTTCCAACCTTAAGTTATCCATAGGGAAATACCGGTAATAATTCCCCTGCGCAGAATTAACATCAGCCGGAGCGGACTTTAGAGCTTTTACACAATCAGATATACCCTTTAATGTTATAAAATCATCATCAGCGCACATCACCACATACGGAGTCTCTATAAATCCAGTCACACTGATCACTTTATCCACCAGATGCATCCTGCAACAATATCGGTAAAGCACATTGGAAGGCAAGTTATTAGCCTCTTCCCATTCCTCATCTGAGGAATCAGCAATTATTATCGGAATACCCGCTGATGAATAATATTCTACCAGACGCTTCAAACGGTTCTGCCTGTTATGGGCGGGTATAAGAACTGTAACCAGATTATTCTCCATCAATCAAAGAATACCATTTTTCAGTATGAACTATTTGCTCCTGAAGGGTGCAGAACCGGGCTGTATCATTTTCTATAAAGCTCTTGGTCTGCAGATAGAATCCCGGCTTGAAATCCTTATCTAAAGAATCATCTATCTCTACCTGGGTGATAGCGATACTGTTGAGATTCTGGATTTGTAGAAGTTCCATCGGCTTGAGATAAAACCTGTGAGCTCTTGTCATGATCTCCACACCCCATCTTCCGGGTGCATCCCAATTCGCACAATAGCTGAATAGAGCATCTCTGTCCGTTTTACCGGAACCAACAAAAATAGCATGCTTATACCAATCAAGTTTTCCCGAGGTATAAGAACTTAGACTGACCGGGAATCCTCCCAAATAAAAAGCGAGGTCAACCACATGACTGGAATTTGCATAAAACCAATTATCCAGAATTGGCTGTGGTCGGGGAAGTGCCATTACAGACTTTGTCCATTCTGTAAACTCAAAATGGAATGAGAGAACACCTCCATCTTCCTTTATCATTTTTTCAGCCTCAATTACTGAGGAAAAGAATCTTCGGTTATACGCAATCAATACCTTACTAACAGACGCCTCACCATTTTTTTTCAAAATTGACAGGTCCTCTACATTCGCAAAGCCCGGCTTCTCAACCAGAATATTAGGGATGTTTCTTTTCATGAGGGCAACCGTGACTTCTGCAAGTTGCGGAATATCCACCGCAACTATGGCATGGGTAGGATATTGACTTTCGGGAATTTCTTGCAGATATTTCTCAATACCTCCAGTAACTACAGGATGACCGGTTTCCCGCTTAAAATGCCCTGCACTCAGTTCTCCTCTGCCGATAACTACATAATCTTTATTTAAAGAAGAAAGAACCTTTGCATATTCTTTCGCAATGGCTCCCGCTCCGACAATACATATATCCGCCATATTCACTATGTTATAGGAAGGTTTTCACTATCCTCTCCGCTAATATTATTGTAGAAATCTAAAAGGGTCTTGAGAAACTTCTTATGATAATTCTTTGAGGTTTCATAATCAGTTAAACCAAGTTTCTTATGATCCAATAACAAATCCACACAGCCTCCTGTAAGTTCACTTTGATAAGGCGTAGGGAACAATCTTTCCTCTTGATCCACATTTAAAACTCCCTTTACCTCATCAATCTCAATATGCTTATCTCCATTATCTATGGAAATAAGGAATCCTTTATTTTCTTCAGGTTTCAAAGAGGAGAGAATTAACTCATTACCTTTGGGTGTTGAAACTTTCAGCATTCCGTTAAACTCGATGTAGCCTTTTCTCTTGCTTTCGAGAATTTCCGGTATAAGGTGACTGGTGTCGATTTCATAATCTGATTCTCCACACAATTTCATAAATATATCAATAAAATGAATGGAATTGCAGCAGAGACCCCAATCGGTTCCTTCCACTTTCATAATCAGTTTTTCAGAGGAGTCAAGATTCTCTTTTATAAATTCATAACTTGGATACAACCTTCGTGGACAGTTCACGTAAACATCCGCATTATATTTGTCGATTAGCTCTGAAGCCCTATCATACTCCTTTAAAGATGTGAAGAGAAATTTTTCAAGGATTACACTCCCTACACTATGCTCTTCCAAAAGTATTTTCAAGATATTGAACCGCGGTTTCGACCCCGTGGCCACTATGGCAACATCTATGTTTGCAGGAATATCAGATGAATCCCTCACAAAGTGAAAAAACTCTTCTGAATGATCTGTAACCTGAGCCAAACGCTCCTTCGCGATATCAAGAGACTCCTCTGAGGGATCGACCACCCAGACATCAAGTTTCTCTCTGCTTTTTGAAATCCCCTGCAAATGGCGACTGCCCAACTGGCCGGCACCTATGACACACACGGTATACATCATTAAATCTATGGTAAATGTTTTATTAGATCTTGAGCTTTACGATATTCCTCCGGAGTCCCTATATCTATCCATAATCCTGTCAATGGATAGCGTATCACTTTCTTTCCCTTTGCTGCCAATACATCTATCAGGTCGGTGGCATTGAATACCTCTCCCTCCGGTATATAATCAAGAGCCTCCTTACGTATGAGATATATTCCTGCATTAGCATAAAGATTATACACCGGCTTTTCCGAAACACTCAATATCTCTCTCCCCTCGAGGTTGAAGATTCCGTAAGGCACAGAGATTGTATATGGTACTGCCGCTGCCGACATCACAGCTTCATGCTCCCTAAAATGGAGGTAAAAATCTTCGTAATCTATATCGGTCAGAAGATCTGAATTCATCACGAGTATAGTATCGTTATGAAAATTCTCTACCAATTTAAGAGCTCCTATGGTGCCGAAAAACTTCTGCTCTGCCACACAATTTACCTTTACCCCATCTTTTTGAGTCAATTCATAATGACTGATAAGTTGTTCCTTAAGGTAATTCACCGTTACCGAAATATTTGTTATCCCGAACTCGATAAGACGATCGATGTTCCTATCGATTATCGCTTTGGAGCCAATCTTTAAAAGAGGTTTTGGTGTTTCGAGCGTAAGGGGGCGGAGTCGCTCCCCTTTCCCTCCAGCCATAAGGACGGCATCCACGGGAAGTGATGACCTCTTCCGCGTAAGATCTATGACGTCAAGAATATGTCCCTCTTTATCCAACAAAGGCACAAGTGTAATGCTTCTATTCCTTATTTCCTTTAAACCTTTGATATCCTCAGCTTCAGTAATGGACGCGAAATTTCTGTGCATCACCTCTCTAATTGGCAGCTCCAGATTCCTGCCACTTACTAAAGCTCGTCTTACATCTCCATCTGTCAACGTGCCTACCATACGGGACTCTTCATCTATCACAAACAAAGTCATCGACACTGAATGCAATTCGTTGAGTCTGGTAAGCGCTTCCAATAGTGTAGCGGTATCACTGATTGAAAACTTTGTATTCATTTAGATATTCTTGAAAATTAAATTCGGCGAGCTCCCGAAAACTGTAACTCCAGAAGGGATATCTGTATCCTTGACATAACTGTTGGCTGCCAATGTAACATTGTCACCCACAATGGAATTACCGACTATCTTACTGCCCGACATCATCTTGAAGTTTCTACCCAGTACCGGATACTTTCCCTTATTTCCTCCTACAGTGCAATTCTGTAATGCCATGAATCCGTCACCATACTCGGCACGTCCCAAAACAGTGCCGATTGGGTGCTCCAGAAAGAAAACATCAGGGAGCTTCACTTCGTGATATATATCCACCGAATGCATTATTTTATTAAGATAATAGATCTTGTCTGCTAAGATTTTGTAATTCACCCCCCCCAAATGTTAAAATTTTTAACTCACAAGAGATGACATGTGACAGGTAGTAAAGAAAAATCAGATACTGTCCGGAATGGAAAGGTGAGAAATAAACTTCGCCGTCCTTATGGAAATATTTATTGTCAACATTTGCATAACATTTCACAGCCTTATCCATTACTGCCGGCAAAATATCTTTAATCACCTTTTCTTCCGCTGAGGATAACGGGAAAAAGGATGTGAGCTGGCGTTTTACAAGATCAAACAAAAATTCAAGATTATATTTCATATTGCAGTCCAACCTCCATCAGCAGCTATTATCTGACCGGTAATATACTTCGCACCGTCCGAAACTAAGAAAAGACACAATGGTGCGATATCATCGGGATTCCCCATCCTTTTCATAGGACATCTGTGATTATAATTCTTAACAAATTCTTCACGCTGATGATCCCAGATCCCTCCCGGGCATACACAATTTACACGGATGTTATACTTTCCAAAATAAGAAGCAAGATAGCGGGTAAAATTAATTATGCCCCCCTTTATGGCGCAATATTCTGCCGGAGAGGTTCCTCCATAATCCTCATATATGGTGAAGTCATTTCCCACTATGCCATATATAGAGCCGAAATTCACTATAGAACCGGATTTCTGTTCCTGCATAATATTTAAAACCTGCTGGTCCAGATAGAAAACAGAATTGAGTTGTAATTCCACATTCTCTTTCCAATGCGAGAAAGGAGTATCCTCGAATTTATATTTTCCCCAGTCTTTTGTTCGGGGATATGCAGAATTTATAAGACCATCAATACGTCCGAAGCAATTTATTGTATAGTTTATCAGACCATCTATCGATTCATTGTCACCAAGATCAAGCTTATATGTAAAGAATCTGTCAGATTCCTTTTCTGTATTGAAGGATATGTCGGCTGCAACCACACATGCTTCCCTTTCTTTCAATTCCCTGACAATCTCTTTCCCGATTAAGCCATTTGCACCGGCGACAATTATCACCTTTCCGGATAAGTCTTTCATAATCACCTTTTATTCTAATGCTTTCACATAAATTTAAGGAAATTAAAATTTATGTGAATTCTATTTAACATTAATTCCAACGATCCTATAATTTAACACTGGAAGGGATATTTACTATCCTGTCTGCCAGATAGATGGTGTTTTTAAGATCATCATGCTGCTCATTGCGGAACATTGGAAGGCGAGTCATAAGTTCCCATATGGGTCGGGTCATCACCCCATGATCATTGGTGTATTCAAGAAATGCCTGTTGAGCATCCTTGTCCGGTAAAAGAACTGCATTTAGCCAATAGTTGGATTCCGTTCCGACAGGTTCTTTCATGAATTTGATTCCGTGTGGCTCATCCTTGAAATAATCGATATAGCATTGAGCGGTAGCCCTTTTACTTTTGATGAAACTGTCTATACATTCAAGCTGTGCACATCCGAGAGCAGCATTTATGTTTGGCATACGATAGTTATAACCTATGTGGTCATGAACAAACTCCCATCGATGCGGCACTTTGGCCTGTGTAGTGAGATGCTTTGCATATTTGCCCAATTCCTCATCCTGAAAAAGAAGCATTCCTCCGCCTCCCGTTGTTATGGTCTTGTTGCCATTGAAACTTATCGCACCGACTTTCCCGAATGTCCCCGTATGACGCCCTTTGTAAAATGACCCTATACTCTCGGCTGCATCCTCAACAAGCGCTATATTCCATTTCGAGCAAACCTCCACGAGCTCATCAAGTCTTACTGGATGCCCGAAGGTATGCATCGGCACGCAGGCTTTGATACGTCTTCCCGTATTTTTATTATAACATTCTCCATCTTTCCTGACCTCTGCATTCTCCTCAAGCCATTTTTCAACTGCCTTTGGAGAAAGGCCCATAGTATCTGAATCAACATCTATGAAAACCGGATGAGCACCAATGTATGATATCGCATTACAGGTGGCGATAAACGTAAGTGCCTGTGTCAGCACCTCATCGTCCCGCTCCACACCTGCAAGCATCATTGCCATATGCAAGGCATTGGTTCCGCTCACGCATACCACGGCTTTCTTTGCCCCGGTATACGCCTCCATATCCCTCTCGAAACGGTCGACAAACTGACCCACACTCGACACGAATGTCGAGTCTATACATTCATTCAGATATTTCTTCTCATTTCCGACGAATGTCGGCGCATGCAACATTACAGTTTCACCGTCCCGGGCCTCGTAATGAGTTCTGATTAAATCAACTATATCTTTATACATATGCAGGTGGTTTACATCTTCTGATCAAGGTTCTTCCCTTTCTCCTCATGCTCGAAGTTGGGCAGAAACTCTTGCAGACAATCTATGACTTCCGATTTGGTATAATCGGGACGCGAAAAGATTTTTTCAAGCGTATGCATCAGGTGGTCAACTTCCTCCTTTTTCCGGGATTCCTTGGGAAGTATGACACCCAGAGAGGAGAACCGGTCGAGGTCTTTCGCCTCTCCTTCAACATAAAATTCCTCAAAATCCTTCTCTCCCGTCGTGTCGCTTTTAAAATATATCACCGGATACCTGGTCTCTCCCCGCGGCATGGAGGCCGCATAGTCCTTCGCCTCCTCATCAGCATGAAACTCAACCTTCTCGAAACCCAGGGCCTTGATGAAGTCATCGCATATCGAGGAAAAGGTCTTCATCTTTTCCTCTCCAAGTTTTGGGAAAAATATTTCGCCATTATTGCCTAATATGCAGGCTAACATACATATCTGTCCACTCTCCTCAAGTGATACAAAATATCTCTTCACGTCATTGGGAGCCACAAGCGGCTGATGCTTCATCACCCTGTCGAAGAAACTCAGGGGGAGCGAGCCATTTGAGAAGGCAACGTTCGCAAAACGTGCGGTGGTAACCTTAAATTCCGGCGTATAGGCCATTATGAGGTCCTCCATAATCCGTTTGCTTGCTCCCATCACGTTTACTGGATTGGCTGCCTTATCGGTGGAAACACAAAAGAAATGCCTGGGGGGGAATTCCACCAGTAGATCAAGAAGTTTCTTGGCCTTGAAAACATTGTTTCTCAGCAATGCCTCCACCGAATACTTATCCTTCTCACTTCTCACATGCTTGTGGGCCGAGAAATTGGCAACAATGTCAAATCCTCCATGCTCCCTGAATATTTTTTCAAATATAGGATCGGAGAAGTCAAGTGTGTAAGTCAGATAGACATCCGGAACTTTCAAACCCGCTGTCGAACGCAAATCCCTGGTCAGTTCCGCCAGACCATTCTCATTTAAATCCACTACCACAAGTTTTGAGGGCTCAAAGCGGAGCACGGAACGGATAAATGACGAGCCGATTGAGCCCGCACCACCTATCACAAGCACACTTTTCCCCTTAATTGATTTAGAAAGTGCCTCCTTGTTTGCTTCTATATCTGCGGCAAACAGACTCTCCTGACGATCAATTACAAAATCTTTTGTGAATTGTTCAATATTTAATAGCATGGCTTTGTGAAAGTTATATCTATATAAAAGTTTTATCTTAATGATACCGGAAGAATGTTAAAATATTGGATGATGCCTCGGTAAATTAATTCAGATTCTCACATCCGGGGTCTTGAGGTATTGTGGTGTCAGGATCAGCATCGAATTATATCCCAACATCACCACCCCTTTTTCTTCAAGCAGCCTAAGGGCCTCACTTTGGGTAGTGACGAAGGAACCGAATGGTTCTTTCGTGGGAAACGGAGGGACGGAGAATACAAAATAGATTCTTCGCGAATCCACATCAACCTTTCCAAGATCCACAAGTTTTTTCAAGGTCGCAGCCATCTGCTTGTGGGCATCTACCGGATAATTATCGATATTCTCCTCCTTATGGCAATATTTTGTCTCCAAAAAGAGTAACCACGGCCGTCTGCATTTCGACAAGGCATTGAATATGCATTCACAATTGTCTATCCCCTTGATAAAGGAGGGATACTTCTCAAGATTTATTGCCTGATAGGAGATGTCCCCTCTGCCATGTTTCTTGAGATGGAAATAGGTGATATCCTCAAATGGTGTCTCGGAGATTTCAACTCCCCGCTTACTTCCGGTCATGTCCGTATAGTCCGCGACAAAACAGTCACCATTCAACGGTTGGGAATTATTAAACAGCTCTCTCATTATATCATCCCGAGAAGACTATGGAAATCTCCCATAACTCCTTTCATAACCCTGTCGAAGTAATTATCCCGTATCAAACCTCTACTGTCCTGAATAGTTCGGTCCCTTTCTCCCTGAAAATTCTCGACATGACCATCCCTGAGCTCCCAGACATTTACATCCGTAGGATCGACAAAGGATTCCACCGGGATTGCCGTCATACTATCAATCCCTTCTTCATCGGTCTTGGAGGCGAGATAACCCAACAAACAATTATTAAGCGCATAAAGCACAAATGGACTGTGCGTTGTCATAACCAGAGTATCCCTGTTCCCATGGAGATTCGATAAAATATGCTCAACCAATAATCTTTGAGTCTGCGGAAACAGATTCTGCTCCGGCTCCTCTATTACAAGATTTGAGAATGACGGCCGTGAGAAAATATCTCTGAGTTCCTCAATTCTTTGGAAGGATTCATCTTTGATAGCTGACAGATCCCCCGTGTTCTGGATACTTGTCAGAAGCCTCTTGAAACTTTCCTTCAGTCCGTCAGGAGCCTCCGGTCCATTGATGATGTCAAGAATTCCGGTCGGCTCGCTGCTTGCGGAATAATCCAGCACATTTGCTAAAGCCGACTCCCATATTCCTTTCATCTCCTCTGCCGACTGCAGCTCGGGATGGGAATAAATCCACTCCGTGATATAGTTGATATATACCACCAGTGGGGTTACCGACTGCATACCGCTCGAAGCCTCCGACAGTCTTATAGACTTGCCATTCTCAAGCCGGAGCATGTCGGTCTCATCTTTCTCATTGAAATAATAATAATCTCCTGTCGGTGAAACTTCCGCAGTATTGGCGGAGGTATATTTTTCCCTTATCAATAGCCAATCCGAAAGAAAACTCAATATGTAATTATCGGGCATTCTTGTAGAAAAAATACCCGGAACGCAAATCAGATTCCTTTCTGAAGGGATATATGCGTTCTTTGATATTTTTGCCGTCCTGAATTCTTTACCCCGTTTAACCTTTAATTTCCCGTTATTGAACTCAATTCTTAATACCTTACTTGTATAGCAGAAATATGAGTCTTCGGATATATAATCTTCTATATTGTGATAACCGATAAATGAATCCTGCACAAAGTCATCGTCTATATGACTGACACGCTGACGCTTCACACAATCTTTCTCAAGCCACTGGCAAAAGCTTATCACCTTGGCTATCGTACTTTTACCACTACTTTGCGGACCGATGAAAACATTGATTCTTTTCAACTGCAAATCAACTTCCTTTATCGGTCCTATATCCTTTATGATTAACTTTGACATTGAACTCTTTTAAACTTTTTCAGATTCCTATTCAGAAAATCTTAATACTGTCTCAACTCCCACTCCGTTCCAATAGATCGGGATGAATAAAGGGTAACGCTATTGCACAAACACCCTCAATCTCAACAACTATATGCTTATTCTTACGGATCCGGCGGGCATATCCCTCATAACCTGCAAACGGGCCTCCGGTCACCCTAAGCCTGTCTCCGATCCTGAATTCTGCTTTATGGTAGACCTCGCAGCGCAACGGATCGTCGGCTGTCAGCAAACGGAACAGCCGCATTTCCTCATCCCTGATCGGCTGAATCTCACCACCCCTGTGATACCTGTAGATCCAGAAAGAGGGGAGACCGGAACCCTCCACACGGCTTTCTGCCTCGAGATTCTCTCCATTCTCCCTGGTGGTCCGGATAAAGAGAAGCTTCGGAACCAACGGGTACCGGCGCATGGAGCCATCCTCCCTCTTCACCATCTCGACCGGAAGGTATGTCTCAACTCCCCTCTCTTTCAGTCTCCCCTGCGCCTCAAAAGGTCTCGAAACCTTCAGAGCATACCACGCCTTACTGACTCCGGATATTTCTTCCATAGAAGTTGACTGATCCACAACAAAACCCAAAATGAAACCTTAAATCCAGAAAAGCATGTATATGGAAATCTTCTCCTTGGCAATCCTTAAGGACCGCTGAGGAGCAGACACACCTGTTCGCCCGACTGCTTCAACTACCTCCGCAAAGGCAGTCCAAAGCTCCGGGTCTCCACCTTCTCCAAATACATGGGCTCCGGTGTAACGGCTTTTTCCCTGATCGCAGGTTGCAAATCAAAATAATGTTGCTTTTCCGCAAAGATAGTGGATTTTTAAATAACGTGCAAGAATACGAACTGCATTTAGGGCACTTTTTCAATTTTGAAAATTTCCAATATGAAGTGTATCGAAACATTCGTTGTACTTCATATTGGAAACTTTCAGGATCATTAATTATCATTTTAATTCTTTTATTTCCAAATATATGAGTTTTTTATTAAATTTGCGTTTTACACGTAGTGTCTCAGAAAACAATATCAAGGAATAAGCATGCTTAGCTGTGGCATATAATTTCCTCAGACGAAATAACCTTTCATCAATGAACATAAGACTTTTCTTTTCAGCCGGTTTACTTATCATGGCGCTTTCAGTTGCAGCCATGACAGATGATGAAGTGATCAGATATATACGCGCCCAATCCGCCAACGGCAAAACCGAACAGCAAATCGGCAAGGAGTTGATGGCAAGAGGGGTGAAGCCGGATCAGGTAAAGAGGATAAAAGCAAAATATGAGAGAGAGGGGTCGGTGGCTACCGGCACCTCGGCCGGAGCCCAATCGGCCGCCATCAAACGGAACGGCTCTAATACTTCTCAATCCACTAATCAAAATCGGAAAAGCCAGTCTCAGACCTCAACCGAAAATCAATCCCGCAACGGAGAGAATTTTTTATTCGAATACGACGACACCTACGTCTTTGACTCATTCTCTCCCGAGGAGGAGACAATAGCCAAGGAAGTTTACGGTCACGATCTTTTCAACTCCCGCAGCCTGACTTTCGAGCCCAACAAAAACCTTGCCACTCCGAAGAACTATCGGCTCGGCCCCGGGGATGAGGTAGTGATCGATGTGTGGGGAGCATCTGAGGAGCATCTGCGTGAAGTCATAACTCCCGAAGGGAGCATAATGATCTCCCGCCTTGGCCCTGTTCATCTCAATGGAAAGACTATCGAGGAGGCAAACACATATATCAAAAATCTTTTTGCCCGTAAATATGCCGGAGTTGGCAGCGATCAGACGGATATAAACGTTACTCTCGGAGATGTTCGATCTATTCAGATCGATATCATGGGAGAGGTGAGTACTCCGGGCTCATTCCAGATGTCACCATTCTCCACTGTGTTTCATGCCCTCTATAATGCAGGTGGCATCAACGATATAGGCTCAATGCGAAACATATCCGTGCTCAGAAACGGCAAACGTGTGGCAACCGTAGATATTTACGATTACCTTTTCAAGGGGAAACAGACAGGAAACATTCGCCTCCAGGAGGGGGATGTTATAATTGTGCCTCCCTATGAGCAGATTGTGAATGTCTCCGGAAACGTGAAACGCCCGATGTTTTATGAAATCAAACCTGGCGAAACAGTGGCCTCCCTCCTGGAATATGCGGGTGGCATGGCAGGGGATGCATACTCAGGAATGATTCGCTTATCTCGTCAGAATGGAGCAGAGAATGAGTTGTATAATGTTGACAAAAGCGAATTTAACACATATCTGCTCAAGGATGGAGATGTCGTGACTGTAGGAACTGTGCTCGACAGGTTTACTAACCGCGTAGAGCTTAAAGGCGCAGTGATGCGTCCCGGACTATACGCTTTGGGTTCCGGAACAACCACTTTAAGAGACCTTATCCTTAAAGCCGAGGGGCTTACAGAAGATGCATATAAAGGTCGTGCCCTGATTTACCGAGAGGGGCCGGATCTATCTCTTGAGGTGATCCCGATCGACCTGACGGCAATAATGGCCGGCACGGCTGCCGACATTACCCTTAAGAAGAATGATATAATAGAGATCGCAAGTACGCTACAACTTGAAGAGAAGGGAGATTTCACAATAGCGGGTCAGGTCACGAATCCCGGCCAATACACTTATATGGCTAACACATCGGTAGAGGATCTGATACTACGGGCCGGTGGGCTTCGTGAGGGAGCTTCCACCGCCAGGGTAGACATATCCCGACGCATTGTCGATCCGGCGGCCACTCATGAAACACAGCAAATAGCCCAGACTTTCTCCATTGATATAACCAATGGTCTTGGACAAACCAGTAATAAGGCTAAGGAATTTATCCTGAAACCTTACGACAGGGTGACTGTCCGCACATCTCCGGGATATTCCCCACAGCAGGAAGTGGCGGTAGTGGGTCAGGTGCTCTTCGCCGGAGAATATACTCTCCAGAAACGCTCAGAGAGGCTCAGCGATATTATGGCACGTGCAGGTGGAGCAATTGAGGGTGCTTACCTCAAAGGGGCTTACCTCGAACGGAAACTATCGGAAGATGAGCGGAAAGAGCGTGAGAATGTGCTCCGCGTCGCTTTGCAGAATCAGGAAGGAGAGGATTCAATCTCACAAAATAAGATCAATGTGTCGAACGTTTATACCATCGGTATCAACCTCCCCATGGCACTGGCTCATCCCGGATCCACCCACGATGTCGTTCTCCGTGACGGCGACCGCCTGTACATTCCTGAATACCTGAGCACGGTCAAGATCTCAGGCGATGTGATGTATCCCAATACCGTGGTTTTCCAACCCGGCAAGAAGGTCTCATACTATATCAATCAGGCCGGCGGTTATGGCAACCGCGCTAAAAAGAGCAAATGTTTCATAGTCTACATGAATGGCGAGGTAGCAAAAGTCGGGCGTAACACCGTTGTGGAACCAGGATCCCACATCATGGTTCCCTCGAAAGAGAAGAGCAACAACAACACCTGGGAGAAGATCATGGCATACACTTCAAGTTTCGGATCCCTGGCAACAATGGCAGCAGCCCTTGCGACTATGTTTAAGAAATAATAAGGAGAGATTGCATCTGTATACTTAGACAGACACAAGGCGATTAATCTAACAGGATAAAATTATGGCAAACGAGAAAGAGGAAGATGTAAAGGAGATAGATCTTCTTGATATTATTTCCAGAATATGGAAACGACGCAAAACCGTATTTATCTGGTGTTGTGTCGGTGCCGTCATAGGGTTGATAATTGCCTTCAGTATTCCGAAAGAATATGAAACAAGCGTAAAACTTGCCCCTGAGCAATCCGATAAAAAGGGGATGAGCGGTAATATAGGAGCTCTCGCCGCTATGGCCGGAGTAAGCATGGCTTCTTCAACCTCAGATGCGGTATACCCTAAGCTATACCCGGACATACTTGAATCCGTGCCATTCTGTCTATCCCTATTGGATGTACCGGTCACCGACAAAGAGGGTAAACGAAAATTCACGGTTGCAGAATATCTCAAGAACGATACCCGGTCTCCCTGGTGGAGTGCCATTACCGGGGCGCCCGGCAAACTGATAGGGCTCCTCGCCTCCGGCAAAAAGGAGGATGTAGATCCGGCTCACCAACCGGATCCCTTTAAACTTACGAAGGAAGAGAACGGCCTGGTAATGGCTCTTCGTGGGGCTATCAACGCATCGGTCGACGTAAAAACATCTGTCGTGACAGTCAATGTACGCATGCAGGATCCGATGGTTTCTGCAATTCTCGCTGACACGGTTGTAAGCCGACTTCAGGAATACGTTACCGATTACCGTACTAACAAAGCACGGAAAGACCTGGAATATATCGAGAAACTGAATGAGGAATCCAAACAGGCTTATTACGAAGCCCAGCAGAAATATGCCAACTATCTCGATACCCACCAGGGAATGGTGATGTATTCCGCTCAAACAATGCGCGACCGTCTGGAAAATGAGGCCACACTTGCCTTCAATATGTTCAATCAGACCTCCCAGCAGCTCCAGATGGCTAAGGCTAAGGTTCAGGAGCAGACTCCGGTATATGCCGTAATAACTCCCGCCACCGTACCTCTCAGGGCGGTAGCTCCCCGAAAGATGATGATTCTTGTCGGGTTCACTTTCCTTGCATTCATCGCAAGTTGCGCATGGATACTCTTCATTCAGCCTTTAATGCTCGCACGAAAAAAGGAGAAAGAAATAACCGACAACAAATGAGCCGGCTTCTTACTACAATTTACCTACCCCTTCTTACAGGCTTATGTCTGCTCCTCTCTTTTCCAGGAAAAGCGGGGGCTCAAAACTCGCGGTCGGCTATAGATATTCTTGATGGTGTCCTTACGGGGATGTCGACTCCGATAGGTTTTGACAGCCTTATCTCAGCCATGGAAGATGGAAATTCCGCCTTAACCCAAGATGCGGACAAGAGTGTGGGAAACTTTGACTTCGATCTTCTATCCAGATCGATGGATTCCGAATGGAATCTCCTGTCGGGAGTGGAGGATGCCATGACAATGAACAATGCCCTTGATTTCCTCACCAACGCCTATTCCTCTTCAGGATTCCTGAATGAATACTCCGGAGCACACACAGTCGCTCCGGCTCCCGTTTTCAAAGGATTGGCCATGCTCCCCGTCACCGGTCTAATTACGTCGGGATACGGTTACCGGAGCTCCTTCAAAAGGATGCACAAAGGTGTTGACATTCGTCTGCAGATAGGAGACACGGTCCGGTCGGCACTTGACGGCACAATATCGCGCGTGGATTATGAAACTAAAGGATATGGCCTATTCATAGTGATAAAACATACCGACGGGATGGAAACCAGATATGCACATCTGAGTCGCGCCCTGGTTGTGCCGGGAATGCACGTAATGGCCGGAGAGCCCATAGCATTGGGTGGCAATACAGGAAATTCCACAGGGCCTCATCTTCATTTTGAGACACGCCATTACGGCAACGCATTCGACCCCACTACGATGTTCGATTTCTCTATGCCGAAGGGAATGACAAGAAACCGGAATCTGGCTGCATTAGACGCAGAGAACCCTAAAAACACTTTCAAGGCCACTGATGACATGAAAGGGAAAACTACTTATGTAGTGAAACCGGGAGACTCACTTGCAACAGTAGCCGAGCGCGCAGGCATATCCATATTTACACTCTGCCGCCTAAACATGCTTTCCACCACCGACCCCATTCTTCCCGGCAGGATGCTCCGCCTCAAATAATCCCCATAATTCCTGACTCCTCTAATTTTTGTCTCCGACACTGAGCTTCAGCGAAGGCCCCTAAAGCCTCTAAAGATGCGTCAGCATCTCGGAGGCGCGTTCACCATGATAAGAATCAAACATCTCGCGGGTTCGTTTCCATCTCCGGTGGCTCCAGAGCCAGTATTGCGGCGCTTCTTTGATATTCTCCTCCAGCAACCGGAAATATTCCCTCGATGTAGCAAACATCTCGGCCTTTCTCACATCTTCTGATATCGGCACAAACTTCAACTCATAATAGCCCCGTTTAGGCCGGGTCATCCATACATAAACAGCTTTTGCCCCCAAGAAGCGTGATATTCTTTCCGGCCCGGTATATACTCCTGTCTCATGATTTAGGAAATCCACAAACAGATGGATATTGAATCCGGGAGCCTGATCAGCAATATAGCCCGTAACGGATGGCACTCCCTCCTTTTTCCAACGCACGAGGGTAGGCAGTATGTCGGCCATTGCAATATTGTGAGCTCTGAAACGTGTGCGAAGCTTATAGAAAAGACGATCTGCACTTCGGTTTTCCAAAGGATGGTATATCTGTGCACATTTTGCCCTACCGTCTATATGCAGAGGTAAGGAACTTACCCACTCCCAATTGCAATAATGACCAAGGTAAAGCGACACGGATTGGCCATGTGCCACGGCATCGTTGATCTCTTCGATTCCCTCAACTTTGAGACGCTTACGCATGGTCTTCTCACTCATAACCGACAACTTCAGTGTCTCAACAAAATAATCTCCGAGGAAACGATAGAATCTCTTTCCAATGCTTCTTATCTCGGCCTCACTTTTATCCGGGAAAGAGGATGCAAGATTCTCTTGCACCACCTTGCGCCTATACCTCACAACATCGCACGCAAGCCATGCAAGAAAATCAGAGAAAATATAAAGAACCCGGAAAGGGAGACAGGCGAATAATTTTACCAGATAATACCACATGAAAATTATTTAAGTAGTTGGTAAAAATTAATGAACATATAAAACGAAGTTATTTTT
>CAZCJC010000021.1:0-41173 GCA_964499025.1 uncultured Sangeribacter sp. | reverse complement strand
AATCTGCTCAAAAATAACTTCGTTTTATATGTTCATTAATTTTTACCAACTACTTTGCTTTTGTTTTTACCATTCAGTTATAAATTTATCGAAATCACTCCAGATGGCACCCATCATTGCAGCACCCAGGAAACCAGCTTCTTTTAATTCCGGGAGATGCTTTGGAGTGACTCCTCCCAATGCTATAACGTTTTTACCTCTAATTTTACTTTTCAAATCGCTTATATTGAATTTAGAATTATAACCGGGTTTTGAAATTGAGTTAAAAATAGGGGAGAGTGTCACATATGCAAATCCTGAGTTATTCTCTAAATCCTCAAGGGAATGTATCGATTTGGACACTGAGAGGGCAATTGATGGGGCAGCGGGACATCTTGAATTCAGATGCACACCACCGAGACTGAAATCGTTAAGAAGATCAAAATGTCCATGCAATTTCAATCTCTTTCTAAATTTATATGGAATGTCTTCTATCAAATTTCTAATATCTCTTGCTGTAGCTTCCGGTTTTCTGATATGTATAAGATCAATACCGGCATTCAGTAGCCAAGTTATCTTTTCCGCTTCATCTTTTATTTCAGATGGATAGGTGATGACTATTTTCAGAAAATCTGATGAATCCATTCTATATTATTTCCAATGTCTATAGTATAACTAACCTCCAAAAGCGGCAGAGATAATGGTGAGACGGTCGCCATCGCTTAGTCTGGTCGAATTCCAGTTTTCATGCTTTACGATCTTGTCGTTCAAGGCAATAGCTGTTCCACCTCGTTTTATATCACGAAGTTCCATTAATTCGGCAATTGTAATGAACTCATCCGATAGTTCCACCGGTGTCTTATTTATTGTTATAGTCATATTTCTAAAATCTTTATGGATATCGTCGTTTATGCAAAAAAGTCAAGAGGACCCGGGCCATTCATAATTTCTAACTCACTACCATTCCTGATTGCTTTTGTAATGAATCGCTTTGCCTTTCTGACAGCTTTTTCAATATCCCAACCTTTAGCCAATCCACATGCAATCGCCGTGGAAAGAGTGCAACCTGTTCCGTGTGTATTTAATGTCTTGATTTTTTTCTCTTTATATTCTTTCAGATTCTTACCATCATAAAGATAATCAATGGAAAGATCCTGTGAGGAGTGTCCTCCCTTTAGAAGTACTGAGTGTGAAAGGAATATGTTGATAAGTCTTTGGCAGGTTTCTGCAGGGTCGGAAGATGAGATAT
This sequence comes from uncultured Sangeribacter sp., assembly GCA_964499025.1. GTDB lineage: Bacteria > Bacteroidota > Bacteroidia > Bacteroidales > Muribaculaceae > Lepagella. The sequence continues at coordinate 39,945 of CAZCJC010000021.1, read as the reverse complement.
CTTCCAACAGAAAAGTCGAGGCTTCTGAAAGATTGGGAGTCACTACTGTAGCAAGAGGGAGCAAGGATCTCTTGAATTCCCTAAGGGTTTCCTCTCCCGGTTTTACGAGCGAACCGCCATTAGTTGCCACCATCACTGGGTCAACCACAACTTTCTTTACATCGTACTCCCTTATTTTTTCAGCCACAACAGATATTATTTCAGGAGAGGGAAGCATCCCGGTTTTTATGGCATCCGGTCTCATGACTTCAAAAATCGAATCTATCTGAAGTCTGAGTATCTCCAAAGAGACCGGTTCTACACCATATACACCTTTTGAATTCTGTGCGGTGACACCAGTTATAACTGTAGCAGCATACACCCCGTATGCACAACAAGTCTTGATATCTGATTGAATTCCGGCTCCTCCTGTATTATCGGATCCAGCAATACTTAAAACTATCGGGTAAGAAGTCATATAAGTGTGTTTTCAAATTTCGGAAATCTTTATTTTGTTTCCATCTCATCCTTGTCTTGCGGAGGCAATGCGGAATTGATATCGCTTCGACACTGTGACATAAGGATCTTAGTATTGAATCCTCTTTCTCCAGGATAGATTGGTTTATGAATCGTCAGTCGGATCGTAGATGGGGTCATATTGTAAGTTGACCGAGGCATTGCCCGAAAGCTGCCGTCGATTGTTACCGGTACTACAGGAAGCTTGAATTCTCCAGCAAGCATGAACGCTCCACGTTTAAAGGGTATCATTTTTCCATCCCACGACCTACTTCCCTCGGGGAAAATCATTAGTGACATCCCATGTTTCAGAGTAGCTTCGGCTTCAGTTATAGTTTCCTTTATTCCAGCCACGCTTGAATCATCCACAAATACCTGACCGGCGCATTTACAAGCCCATCCTACCATTGCGATTTTTTCTAGTTCCTTTTTCATGAGCCATTTGAAATTATGGTTTAGATAACCGTAAATAGCCCAGATGTCATAGGCCCCCTGATGGTTAGCTACAAAAACATAAGAAGTGTTTTTTTCGATATTCTCCCGTCCGCTCACAATTACCCTCATAAAAAATAACCTGCATGTGAATCGCGACCATAGGCACGGTGGCCAATAACCCCAGAAATCTGAGTTTCCGATCATTGAACCTATTGCTGTAACAATTGCGGTTATAAAGGTTGCTAGAACGAAAACAGGGCCTGCTATCAACCATTGATATATGAAATATAAAGGACGAAGGAATTTATTCATGACTTTTTCACTTAATAAAGTTAGCTTGGGTCTGAGAAATATACGTTAACAAAGTTACAAAATTCCTTTCACACTTAATGCACATCCCGGGAAAAAGAATATTTATATGTCGAAGGCTGCACCAAAATCAACAGTTTTGATGCAGCCTCAATATCTCAGGGATTTTTGTAATCGTGAATCTTAATCTTCTTTTTCAGATTCTTGGTCTACCTCCGGAGCAATGAGTTTGTAACCCTTTCCGTGGATATTTATGATTTCAATTGAAGGATCATCTTTAAGGAGCTTACGAAGTTTGGTGATGTAAACATCCATGCTTCGGGCATTAAAGTAGTTATCATCGATCCAGATTGATTTCAGAGCATAATTCCTTTCCAGGATCTCATTGACATGAGAACAAAGGAGAGCGAGAAGTTCAGATTCCTTAGTGGTAAGTTTCTGAGTCTTATCATCAGCAATAAGTACCTGTTTCTGAGTATCAAAAGTATACCTACCAATCTTGTAGAGTGTGATCTCCTTATCACGTTTCCCTTTTACGCGCCGCAAGATTGCACCAATCCTGAACACGAGTTCTTCCATGGAGAATGGTTTGGTAATATAATCATCTGCCCCAATCTTGAAACCTTGCAATACATCCTCTTTAAGGTCTTTGGCGGTAAGGAAGATGATTGGCACATCTCCATTGACATTTCTGATCTCCTGAGCCAAAGTAAAACCGTCTTTCTTCGGCATCATCACGTCTAATACACAAAGGTCATATTTACCTTTCAGGAATGCCTTGTAACCCTTTTCCCCGTCAGGGTACAGGTCGGCATTGAATCCTTTAGCCTGCAAGAATTCCCTGAGAAGCATACCCAGGTTTTCGTCATCCTCACAGAGTAATATTTTAAGTTTATCTTCCATTTTATGTTAATTTATTAAATTTTCACATTCTATTTACTTCTATAACAAACGATATACAAAAATTCCGCTTTCATATAGCACATTAAGTTAAATTAATGCAAATTTTTTAATTTCTTCCTTAATCTTCGTGTCTCTCACCACTCAATGGGAGATGAATGATAAAGGTGGAACCTTCGCCGAAATCACTTTCTACAGAAATTGTGCCTCCGAAGAGGGTTATCATCTTCTTGACGTAGGCCAGACCGAGCCCAAATCCTTTTACGTCATGGCGATTGCCGGTTGAAACCCGGAAGAATTTATCAAAAATCCTTTTTAAATCATCTTTCTTGATACCTATTCCGTTATCTTTTATTCTTATCTCCAACCGGTTTACGGAGATATTCTTCGTCGTAATCTCCAGAATAGGTTCTCTTTCTGGATCCATATATTTCACAGCGTTATCGAGAAGATTGAAGATGACGTTAGTGAACTGCATCTCATCAACCCGAACCTCAGCGTCATCTGCCTCGAGGTCGGCCGTGAGAGAACCTCCATATTTTTCAACTTTTATCTTAAAAGTGTTTATGACGTTTGAAATGATTGCGTTCGCATTGACCTCAGTGAATTTAAGGGCGCTACCGGTATTGTCGAATACCGACATCTGAAGGACTTTCTCAACCTGAAATCTCAATCGTTTCGATTCTTCAGTTATTACCTCGGAGAGGTGCTCAAGGGAGGATGGAGATTTTCTGATTGATGGATCCGACAGCATCTGACCCGCCAATGATATGGTGGAGATAGGAGTCTTGAGCTCATGAGTCATATTATTGATAAAGTCGGTCTTCATTTCTGTCAGTTTCTTCTGCCGGAATGCCAAAATGATTGTGAAAAGAAAAATTATCAGAAGAATCAGGGTCAGAGCAAGTGTAGGGATAATAAACCTGACTGAAGAGAATATATAGCTACTCTTTGTCGGGAATTCCACTTTAAGCATATAATATGAATCTGAATTTGAGAAAAGTGGAATGCTATAAACATTCTTATGAGCATTCTCAACATATCCCTCGGTAGAATAAATCAGATTACCTCTTACGTTATAGACAGCAAAAGCGAAAGGTACGGTCACGCCATTGTTGGAGAGTTCTGTCCGAAGACAGTTCTTAATCATAGTTGAGTCCGCTCTTTCCATTACCGGTCTTGATCCGGAATCTCTGAGAATAGAAAGAATCACCTCTGTAAGAAGTCCTTTCTGATACAGATATTGACTTCTTATCACCTCCTGCATGTTGCGGTAACGTTCACCAACCGTACCAGTAGGGGAAGGGAAGGTTATCTGGGAGGGGTCTTGGATTGCAGTCTCTTTTTTGCCATAGTCATCATAAAAGCTTGATTCTATTATATTCACATCCTGCTCGAGGAAATGCAGAGTCTCCTCTCTTTCGAGGAATTCAGATGTAGCATAAAGCGAACGCATCACACCCTCCGAGAATTGCTCTTCTCGCATCTTAACCATGTTTTCGAGATACATGATCTGAAAATAGAGCAAAACCCCGAATGTGATTCCCATCACTATCGTCAATAACCATATTATAGATTTCTTCATTTCTCTTTAGTTTTCCAATTGCTTATATTTTGTTAACAAAATATAACGTTTGATGTTCGTTTGTATCTCGGAAGTTCGAATTCAGGATTGGCTGGCAAAGAAGAAGATACCAAAATATTTAACAATTAAATGCAAATTTAACAATTAAATGTGAAAATTTTGTATTTGTTGCCTTAATAATTGCTAAAAAAGGCTTTATGCAATTGAATTAAGGATAAAAATTCAGATATGTGTATTAATTTTGCAGTTTAAATCAGAAAATATTATAAAATGAATAAATATATATATTTACTTATCTGCGGCACGATTATAAGTATGTTTTCAGCATGCCGCTCGGATAAGGATGAACCGGATCAACCGAAAGATAAGAAATTTAAACAGATGACACTGGTATATGCTGTGAATAACAGTAGTCTTTCGTCAATAATGGAATATAATCAGGATCAAATGCTTGATGGCCTTAAAGATGTTGATCTGAATGAGTTTAAGTTTCTTATATATCGTTATTCAAAAGGGGATTATTGCTTATATGAGATAGCTAAAGGAATTGATAATAAGCCGGAACCACGTCTTGTCAAAAGTTATGACTCCTCAGTGATGTCGATTGATGAGAATAGGATCAAAGAGGTAATCGAAGATGCATTAGATCTTTACCCATCGGAAGTATCAAATCTTTTTTTCTGGGGTCATGGTCTCGGTTGGGTTAATCCAACCAAATATCCCGATACTGCGATTAAGAATGATTTGATTGCAAAAAATGATGGTGCAAACCAAGTTGTTATAGTTGATGGCTTGACACTTGATCCGGTTTATGCATTCGGAGGTGAATACGATGATTCGAAGAACTGGGTTTATTGTGATCTTGACAAGGTGACTGAAGCAATTCCCGACAAAAAATTCGATACCGTATGGTTTGATTGCTGCTATATGGGGGGAATAGAGGTTGCATACCAATTCAGGAATAAGTGTGACTATTTTGTGGCGTATCCAACTGAGATATGGGATAAGGGTCTACCTTATAATAAGGTTTTACCATTGCTTGTAAAAGAAAATCCGGATAGAGTAGAAGCTGCAAGGATTTTATTTGATCATTATAATGCCACAAATGACCCTGTGACTGTAGCTCTTCTTGATATGAGCAAAATTGATAATGTTGCAGACGCTACAAAATCAATATTCAATTCAGGAGAAGTACTTCCTGCAACTTCAGGTTTACTGAACTATTCTCGACTTGCTGTAAAATACTATGATTTTGGTCAGTATGTGCACAAGTATGCTGAGAAAAATACATCAGACAGTTCTCTTACGGAATCTTTTGATAGAGCCATGGAGGATTTCGTGATTTACAAAGCCGCTTCACCATATAACTTCAGTTATCAGACGATCGATCCTGCTGTCTATTCCGGTCTCAGTACTTACCGATATATGCGTAAAGATACTTATAGGGAGGAATATTACCGAAAACTTGACTGGTATAAGGCGGTGTATGTAGAGGATTAATAAATTGATTGAGTAGAAAGTCAATTATAAAAATAATTTTAATACTAAAAAGTACATAAATAATGCTACAGACTACTGATATTCCTGTTGTGCCGCTTCCTGAGAATATCACATCAGGGGCTGAAGCTTTAAGTGAGTTCAAGGGGCTCAGCATAGATGAAAGTATAGCGAAGATTGCCAATGGACTTGTATCTTTTGGATTCAAGTTACTTATAGCCATTCTGGTGTTTTATGTAGGCCGTTTCATAATCCGGAAGATTTACAAGGCGACTCTTTCTGTTATGACGCGTCGAAAGATGGATCCATCGCTCACCACTTTTGTCTTGTCGTTGATAAAGATGACACTATATTTCATCCTTATCATAACCATCATCGGCATTCTGGGAATCGAGACGAGTAGTTTCCTTGCCATATTCGCTTCTGCCGGAGTTGCACTCGGTATGGCTTTGAGTGGAACATTACAGAATTTTGCCGGCGGAGTTCTCGTGCTTCTGTTGAAGCCGTATAAAGTTGGAGATTATATCGAGGCTCAGGGATATGCCGGTACTGTTAAGTCAATCCAATTGTTTTCCACTGTTATAAATACAGTAGACAATAAGGCTATTATTATTCCTAATGGAGGGTTGTCAACAGGAACGATAAACAATTATTCCCTTGAGAACTATCGTCGTGTTGATTGGACCATAGGCTTATCCTACGGCACGGATTTTCCGGCAGCGAAGGATGCAATCCTAAAGATGCTTGACGAAGATATTCGTATTGTGAAGCAATATGTAGAGGATGATATGAAATTGCGAGATGAGATTCAGCACGAAAAGACTCTAAAGCTTCATCCTGAACTTGCCACTGAAGAGGTAAAAGAGAAACCCTTAAAGTGGTGGCAGAAGGTTCTACCTCACCTTAAAAAGCGAAAGGAGGTCATACATAATTCGCTCAATGATGATATTGAGATGAATGCCGTTATTCCGGTAAAAGTGGAAAGAAAACCCTTTGTCGGTTTAAATTCTTTGGGCGATAGCAGTATCAATCTCGTTGTAAGGGCATGGACGCATTCTTCAAATTATTGGAGTGTATATTTCGAGTTGAATGAGAAATTCTATTCTGAATTGCCTAAATTAGGTTTCTCCTTCCCGTTCCCACAGCTCGATGTGCATCTTCAGAATGACGCATCAGCTACTGAATAAGGTAAAAATCTACTTCTCTTTTCATCCTATTTCAAGTGTATTGACGCTCATGTCAAGAAGGTCAATGGTAAAGAGTTTGTTATAAAGCATTTCTCCACATCCGGAGAGATGCTTTATTGTTTCTGATGCCTGACATGAAGCCACGACACCGGCAGCCGGACCTAAAACTCCGGCTATAGAACATGGGGTGAGGCTTCCGGATACCTCTTCACGAGAAAAAATATCCGAATACCTGATGGCTCCAGGTCTCCAGCTCATCACCTGCCCTCGGAATCCGGCAACTCCTCCTATGCAATATCCGATACCCATTTCATGACATATCCTGTCGGTCAAAAATTTGGAATCAGGATTATCCGTAGCGTCAACAATGAAGTCAGACTCACCGAAAAATCCGCGAACGTTCTTTTCAGTAATAATCTTTTCTTCTGCAATAATTTCACAATCTGGATTTATTTGGCGTAATCGAGTGTTCAATGTAACTACTTTTGATTGCCCAAGTTGTGAAGAATCATAAAATAACTGCCGTTGAAGATTAGATATATCGATAGTGTCATAATCCACAATTTTAATTGTACCTATCCCTGCCCCGGCAAGATACATGCTGCATAATGACCCCAATGCACCGCATCCAATCACGGCAACTTTGGAATTCCTTATTTTAGACATTCCGCTTGGCCCAATTTCAGGAATTGCAATCATTCTTGCATATCTAATTTTTTCTTCTGTTAAAAGCATTGTGATTGGATAGGTTAGTTTAATTAATAATTCAAGAATTAGTGGAAATACTCATTGTTTAAGACGGAATGTAGCTAAAAAATACAGGAGCATATGGATAAGTTAATTCTGGGGGAGATAATACACCCTGACTTGTCCCACAGGAAGCTGTCCCACCAGATATAGAGGAATATGTCGGGAGTCAGAAGATATCCACGCATCGATATCATCACTCGATTTCTTTTTGCCACCACTTGTAAAATTAAATTGGATGTGGTAAGCTTCCTGCTCCGTTTTATTCCTGAGCCTAATCTTCTCTTTGCCAAGTGAGCGGATGGTAATATTTTCAGCCTTTGACCCTGAAAATACGGTAGCCCGGATTGCTTTACCTCGGTTGAGGTCATCATAATTTATATCGCGCAGATAGTAAAATACAGATAACATATCATAGACCGGTCCGGAAGCATCAAGTTTCTTCTCTGAAGATGAAATTTGTCCGTTTTTATCCTGTCGATATCTTTTGCAATGACCTGTTGCTTTGTTTCCTTGGTAACTATAAGTGATGACATCTTTTCCGTATTTCCCTTTTTCATGAGAAATTTTGGAGTATGAGAGAGGTTTAAGATCTGAAATCCTAAGTGTCCCGAGTAGTGTATCCCTGACATTGTAAAATTTGTCGGCCCAAGGCTTTGTTTTAGCTGCCAGCATCAGGTCATAATTATTTCCATTGCGTTTAAGTGATAATGTTGCGTCACCTGCATCTTTATGAATTAGTCCCCATTTGTAGGATATGACGTAGTGAAGGGTCTCGTTGGAAAATCCTTTTGAGAAAGCACTACACACACTGGTGACACACAGGAACAATGTCAATATAATTCGAATGGTCATAGTTAAAGCTTCTTATTGCCATAGGGAACAGATGGTGTCATAATTTGTTTGCCAATTTGTTGTGTGGAATCTCATTAAAGGTAACTCAATCTCCACCATCTTTCTACTACTCTTCTGACGGCAACCTCATCAAATGGCTAAAAAAGTAGGTTGTGTCAAAATTAATAAATTTGGCACAACCTCCCAAATATACGGTTCATAAGATTTTGTCAAAGGTTTCGGTCAAATAATAGAATTCAAACCTTAATATATCATATTTGTTAGTATAAATTTTTGTTCATGGAGCTGTTCACATTAACAAGCTATTAAGTAGATCACAAAAATTAATTAATGTTAATAAAATGAGCTTAATGAATGCTAAAACTTGTTCTTTTATATTAATTCCGGTCTTACATTCAGTCACATAGCCCGCTATGCTCCTTCAGCCAAAACCGAAATTAACTCAAAATAACTGCGCTTTATCTATTCATTAATTTCAGTGAGCTACTTATAATGATTTATGAATGTTTTTAATATGTGCAGCTACTTACGAATCAACCTAAAATTCCTTTATTCTTTCATTAGAAATATTTGGATAATTCAGCTTCAAGGTCAGCAACCTGATGGACGCCAGCTCCTCTCCATTTGAGTTCTCCATTCTGGAAAATCATAAGGGTAGGCACAGAACGTACGTTATAAGCGGCAGCCAACGCTTCATTCTTATCTACATCTATCGTAATAATTCTTGCTTTCTCTCCGACTGTCTGATGAAGCTCTTCGAGGATTGGGTGCATCATCTTGCAAGGTCCACACCATGTTGCAAAAAAGTCGATAAGAACCGGTTTTTCGGATTTAATAATATCATCAAATTTTTCCATAACTATATAATTTTGTTTCTATTATAATAACGTCTGAAAATGAAAATGGTTGAAATCATGCTCGTTATTATTAAATCATCCTGAATTAACAGACGAAATTTTAAGCGGCGTCAAAATCATTATTTCTGACGCCGCTTAATCACTTATATTTTATTTTAAAAGAGTTCAGTTCTTGAAAACTAAATCATCACCCTTCCTGTCAATTATGATCGGATGATCTCTATCCACTTTCTGAGCCAGAATATCTTTCGACAGCTGGTTAAGCACCATTCTCTGGATCGTTCTCTTAACCGGACGAGCTCCGAATTCGGGGTCATAACCGTCTTCAGCAAGCAGGTCAAGAGCCTCTTTTGTCACATCGAGTTTGATGCCGTTAGAAGCAAGCATCTTCTTAACACTCTTGACTTGGAGTTCGACTATTTCAAGAATCTCCTTTTTATCCAGGGGAGTAAACATTACTGTCTCATCGATACGGTTGAGGAATTCAGGACGGATAATCTGTTTCAATCTTTCCATCACATCCTGCTTTGCCTCAGTGATGACATTTTGTTTCTCCTCTTCATTTTTATCATTGAATCCCTGGAATTTCTGACGAATCACATCAGCTCCCATATTTGAGGTCATGATTATGATAGTGTTCTTGAAGTTTATGAAACGACCTTTGTTGTCAGTTAATCGGCCATCATCAAGAACCTGCAGAAGGATATTAAATACATCCGGATTGGCTTTTTCAATTTCATCGAAAAGAACTACACTATAAGGTTTTCTTCTTACCGCTTCGGTGAGCTGACCACCCTCTTCATATCCAACGTATCCCGGAGGCGCTCCGACAAGACGAGAGACTGAGTGTTTCTCCATGTACTCCGACATATCAATACGGGTCATCATATCTTCGTCATCGAATAGATATTCAGCGAGTGCCTTGGCCAACTCTGTCTTACCCACACCGGTTGTGCCGAGGAAGATGAATGAACCAATAGGGCGGCGAGGGTCATTGAGGCCTGCGCGAGAACGACGTACGGCATCGGAGACGGCACGGATAGCGTCTTCCTGCCCGACAACGCGTTTGTGAAGTTCCTCTTCGAGATGCAGAAGCTTCTCTTTCTCGCTTTGTGCCATTTTCTTTACAGGAATTCCTGTCCAGCGACTAACAACTTCTGCGATATCCTCTGCATCTACTTCCTCCTTAATCATGGCACCTTCACCCTGGAGTTCTTTAAGCTTCTGCTGAATAGCTTTGTTCTCATCCTCCTTCTGTTTAATTTTAGAGTATCGGATTTCGGCAACCTTAGCATAATCTCCTTCTCTCTCCGCACGGTCGGCCTCGTAGTTGAGTTGCTCTATGTCAATCTTATTCTGCTGGATCTTATTAATTTCTGTTTTTTCAGCCTGCCATTTAGCCCTGAGTGATTTCTCGGTATCCCGTAAGTTAGCGAGATCTTCATCGATTTCCTTCAACTTATAGTCATCTTTCTCACGCTTAATAGCTTCTCTTTCGATTTCAAGTTGTTTGATCTTTCGGGATGCCTCGTCAAGTGCTTGCGGCTGAGAATCCATTTCAAGACGCAGTTTTGATGCTGCCTCATCTATAAGGTCGATGGCTTTATCGGGGAGGAATCTATCGGTGATATAACGCACACTGAGCTGAACTGCTGCAATAATGGCTTCATCCATGATCCTCACCTTGTGATGGTTCTCATATCTCTCCTTCAGACCTCGAAGAATTGAGATAGCCGACATCTCATCCGGTTCATCAACCATTACCTTCTGGAACCTTCTTTCAAGAGCCTTATCCTTTTCGAAGTATTTCTGATATTCATCAAGAGTGGTAGCTCCTATAGAGCGAAGCTCACCGCGAGCCAAAGCAGGTTTCAGGATATTGGCAGCATCCATAGCACCTTCACCCTTTCCTGCACCTACAAGAGTATGTATCTCATCGATGAAAAGAATAATTTCCCCATCACTTTGAGTCACTTCGTTGACAATTGCCTTAAGACGCTCTTCAAATTCGCCTTTATACTTTGCACCTGCCACCAGAGCTCCCATATCAAGAGAATAAATCTGTTTTGATTTAAGATTTTCAGGAACGTCTCCTCTGACGATTCGCATTGCGAGGCCCTCAGCGATGGCTGTTTTACCTGTACCTGGTTCACCGACCAGCATAGGATTATTTTTCGTGCGTCGTGAGAGAATCTGTAAAACACGACGTATCTCCTCATCGCGCCCGATCACAGGGTCAAGTTTGCCGTTTCTAGCACGGTCATTGAGGTTTATTGCATACTTACTTAGAGCCTGATATGATTCTTCTGCACTCTGGTCTTTCACGGTGTTTCCTTTACGCAATTCGGAGATGGCTGCCTTAAGTCCATCCTCTGTTACACCGTTATCCTTAAGAATCTGTGATGCTTTGCATTTTGTTTTGAGAATACCCATCAGTATTGCCTCAACTGATACGTACTCATCTCCCATTGATTTTGAGAAATCAATAGATTTTTGAAGAGCCTCGTTAGATTCACGGCTTAGGAATACATCTCCACCGCTTACTTTAGGTAGAGATGCGACCGTCTGGTCAACACCCATTTTTACGCCATTAAGATTGGCTCCCAGCTTCTGAAATATGAAGTTGACAATTGTTTCGCTCTCAGAGATAATGGCTTTCAACAAGTGCACCGGCTCGATCTGTTGTTGTCCAGCCTGCTTTGTATAGTCAATGGCTTTCTGAACAACCTCTTGTGATTTGATAGTGAAATTGTTAAAGTTCATAATATTAATTTTAATAAGATTTCAGGATAAAGCCGATCATGATGTTGATAGGAAACCATCGGAACTTGATCGGATTTTTTAGTTAATTTTACATTGTTTAACTAAATAACAAGAGTAAGGGAATGTGGGTTCACAGCTTTTATCACTTTCTTGCAGGAAGAATCTCAATCCAGTAATCGTCAGGATCATGAATGAAATAGATTCCCATTTCGGGATTGTCGAAACAAATTATTCCCAATGATTCATGATATTTCTTAACCTCTTCAAAATTATCTGTAGTAAGCCTGATGGCAATATGACTTTCATTCTCTCCCAGCTCATATGGCAGAGGATGATCCCGTAACCATGTCAGTTCAAGTCGGAAGTCTCCTTCAGGAGCCTTAAGGTAGGTTAGAATGAAATCCCCGTCAGGGTGAAGAATCTCTCCACACTTTTCCAAACATAGCGCCTTTTTATAGAACTCTATGGATCTATTCAAATCTGTAATATTAATATTGAAATGATCAAATTTACAATCTATTCTCATAGGTGAAATCTTTTATTATAAGTAGTTGTTAAAAATTAAAACTTAATCGATATATGGTAGTTGATAATCTTGAACAATAAAACAAGTTCTTTTTGGCATCTTTTGCCTTGTCATTAAGTCGTATACGAAAGTATGCTCCCTCTTTCCGCAGCAAAATCTGCTCAAAAATAACTTAGTTTTATTTGTTCATTAATTTTTACCAACTACTTATTTAAACAACGAAGTTGTCTAAAATAATTTACAAAAGTTAAAAATTGTCTTAAAAAATCATTAATAATCTTTCCGGATCTTTGGGGCTGCTTTTTCCCTTTTCATCGTTGCCAACCGGGAGGTTGCCACCTCTTCAAATTAAAAAATCATCTCCAAAATATATCGAAAATGTTAATAAAAAATTAGTTTAGACAATTTCAATTACAGATATTAAATGTGTTCATAATTTTTTAACATAATAAAAAATGATATATTTGCACAAGTAAATGTTTTAAAATAGGAGGAAGGGTTGATTAAACGAATTTCTATTAACCTTAAAATAAGAAAAGATGAGTAAGCCTTATGTAATTGGTATGGACATGGGTGGAACCAATACCGTTTTCGGTATTGTAGATGCCCGTGGCCAGGTGATAGCGAGTGATTCCATCAAGACATTAAAACATGCAAAATTCGAGGATTATGTTAAGGATTTGCATAAGTCTGTAATGAGACTCCTCGAGGCAAATGATGCTGTCGACAAAATTAAAGGAATAGGTATCGGAGCTCCAAACGGCAATTATTATACCGGAGAAATTGTAAAAGCTCCTAATTTACCATGGGGGCCGGTTGTTCCACTTGCAGAAGCCATCAGTAAGGCTTTCGATGGAATTCCTGTTGCAGTAACTAATGATGCAAATGCGGCGGCATTAGGTGAGATGACTTATGGGGCTGCCCGCGGTCTCAAGGATTTTATTATGATCACTCTTGGTACAGGCGTAGGTTCAGGTATCGTAGTAAATGGTCAGCTCGTATATGGTCACGATGGATTTGCCGGTGAGTTAGGTCATGTTATAGTTAAGCGGACCAATGGCCGGGTTTGTGGTTGCGGAAGAAGCGGATGTCTTGAAGCTTATTGTTCGGCAACCGGTGTAGCCCGAACGGCACGTGAATTCCTTGAGATCCGTAAGGAACCGTCTATGCTAAGGGATATCGATATCTCCAACATCACATCAAAGGATGTGTTTGATGCAGCTATGGCTGGCGATAAACTTGCAAAAGAGATCTTTGAATATACCGGCACAATCTTGGGTGAGGCTATGGCAGATATGGCTGCATTTTCCAGTCCTCAGGCATTCATTCTCTTCGGAGGCCTGACAAAGAGTGGAGAGTTACTTCTTAAGCCCATTAAGGAGGCATATGATAAGAATGTCCTTCCAATTTTCAAAGGAAAAGCAAAAATTATTCTTTCGGAACTTAAAGAGAGTGACGCAGCTGTATTAGGAGCATCCGCATTAGGGTGGGAAGCAAAATACCATTATGAGAATCAGGGTGCCCAGAAAGCGGCAGAACTTCCTATGATTTCCGATATTAATGCATAGTCTATTTCCAAATGTATAAATATAGCCAACCTGTCTAACGGTTAATTGTGAAGCGACCCCCAAAAGTTGTACAGGTTAAACATTATCCAGTTATTGAAAGAGTCCGGTATCGCACCGGACTCTTTCCTTTTAACCGGGATTTAGGCCCCGACTCATAAATATCAGCCTGCTGAGGGCGGCTCCGGGCGAGGGATTTGGTGTCTCAGAATAACTTTAGTTCCTGATAAAGGCGATGGACAGGGAGGCCCATGACATTATAAAAACTGCCTTTGATCCACTCCACAGCTACGCATCCGATCCATTCTTGTATCCCGTAGGAACCGGCTTTATCAAAAGGAAGATAATTGTCGATATAATATCGGATATCTTTATCGGTAAGGTCAGCAAACTTCACTTCCGTAAGCGACGTGAAGGAGGTGCGTCGGTCGCGTGTCAGAATACATACTCCTGTAACGACCTTGTGTATCTTTCCGGAAAGCTCGGATAGCATCTGAAAAGCCTCCTCTGCGTCATGAGGTTTGCCAAATATGTGGTTATCCTTTATGACAAGCGTATCGGCCGTGATGACCATTTCATTATCATGAATGTTGCTTATATAGGCATCCGCTTTTTTATTCGCCAGATATTGTGGCACTTCCTCTTTTGGCATATCTTGAGGATATGTCTCATCGATTCCTCCTATACTTACACAATTGAATTTGATGCGTAAATCGGCCAATAATTCTCGGCGACGAGGAGATTTACTCGCCAGCAAAATATGGTATCTTGATAGGTTTTCCAACATATGAAATCTTTATTTAGTTAACTTACCATCCGAATGCCTTGGCATCCGACATCCATTCTCCTTTTGCTTTCAACACCTGTTCAACGACATCTCGGACGCAGCCATAACCTCCATCGAAACGTGAAACATATAGGGCCGTTTGTCGAGCTTCCCATGCGCCATCGCGTGGTGAACAGGGGAGACCGGCCAAGCGCATACATTTTAGATCAGGTATATCGTCACCAATATATACAACTTCCTCAGGCTGCAGCCCGTTATCAAGCATCCATGTTTCAAAAATTCCAATCTTATGAGCTGCTTTCTGAAATATATCCTTTATCCCAAGAGCAGAGAATCGATTTAAAATGGCGTCCGACTGTCCTCCTGTGATAATCGCAATTTTGTAACCAAGTTTGGCAGCTAACTGGAGTGCGTAGCCATCCTTTATATTCGCCATTCTCATTGGATCTCCATTTTCTGACATGGGAATGACACTTGGAGAAAGTACACCATCGACGTCGAATGCAAATCCTTTTATTATTTTGAGGTCATAATTGATGCTGCTCATTGTTGGTATAGCGTTTTAATGATATTAGTTATGATAATGTGAACGAATTGAGGATGAGAGAAGTTCGTAGATTGTAGCAAGTTCCTGACGATTGGAAAGCATTTGAAGATGAGATTCGATAACTCCGGTATCATTTCTACGTGCCGGCCCCGTCTGAGCATCAAAAGGGGATATTTCCTCAGTCTTCCGGATGGTTTCAATCAGAAGAGGCCTAAGTATTTCAAAAGGCAGCTGGTTCTCTTTGAGAACCGTATCGGCGCAGTTCCATAGGAAATTGGCAAAATTACACGCAAAAACTGATGCAACGTGAATTGCTTTTCTTTTTGAGGAGTCTGCAACATTGACAGTATCACTTATGAGGGATGCAAGATTCAGTAGCTTAGTAGTTGTTATGTCGCTTTCTCCCTCTATGAAGAAAGGAATTTTGTCATATTGAAGACTGACATTCTTAGAGAAAGTCTGCAGTGGATAAAATACTCCGTAATTATTTATTCCTGCTTCCCCTTCAAGAGCATCCATTCCCACAGAGCCGGATGTATGGGCAACAATTCCCTTCATCTCAGGCAATCGGGATGCGACGTCTCTGATAGCTCTGTCAGTAACGCTAATAATTGTGACATCAGCAGAGGGGTCGAGGCCTTCAAGAGTATGCGAATTGATTTGAACCGTCTTGGCTTTCCCGTCAAATGCTTTCATCAGATGAGAGGCAACATTACCAGTACCTATTATATTTATTTTCATTTTAGAATTCAATTGTTGTCCATATCACTCAGGGAGGCGAGAAAATGCATTGGCGAGAAAATTCCCCCACGGGTTAGTCGCTGAAGATAATCCCTTTCAATGTCTGTGGCATTGTCAGCTTCAATCCGGTTTTGGATATCAATGGCTGCTCTTCCCATGGTATCCCTTATATTGATCTCCACACAGGGATGAATGTTGCCTTGGTCTGTGACCATCATATCGATTCCCAGTGGACCAGAATATACAGGAGCAACATAATTTTCGAGCAATAACTTCTGGCGTTCAAGCAGAGCCGGAAGATTGTTTAATGGATTAGAAAGATCAA
Organism: uncultured Sangeribacter sp.; assembly: GCA_964499025.1. Classification (GTDB taxonomy): domain Bacteria; phylum Bacteroidota; class Bacteroidia; order Bacteroidales; family Muribaculaceae; genus Lepagella. The sequence continues at coordinate 23,824 of CAZCJC010000021.1, read as the reverse complement.
TGTTACTCAGGATATAGGCTGTAAGGTTCTCTTGAGGCATTACCACGTTTGACTTATACTTACCGCGTTCTGATGTAACGAAGGTTGAGAATCCGGTGAATTTAACTTTCCCTCCATAGCATTCCCACTCTGAGGCAAAATCCAGCAACCTATTATAAGCAATTTCACCCATTACGCTTCCTTGAGCCCGAATTATTCCTCGAAGCCATGGTTCGATATGTCTCCTTTCCAGATCTTTAGTATAAAGAAGGCCTCTGCCTGAACTGCTCCAGGGAGCCTTGAAATACACGTTTCCATTCTTTTCCCAAAAATTCAAAGCATCTTCCACTGAGGTAAGCTCTCGTGGAACAGATATAGATCTGTTTCTCAAGCTCTCCATATTCATGAGAAACGGTATTGTCAATCTCCTATGAGACATTGTGCGCAAAACGGTGAGGAAATCTAAGGAGGGAAGATATTTATCCGGAACGTCTGCCGATTTTAGTTCCCGTCTCAATGATCGGTTCCAACCCCATGGCCTGATAATGCAATCGGGATAGGAGATAAAGAATTCAGAGAGATATTTCGGAAGGACGAGTTTTATATTTTTTGTTGCAACGAGATCAGCGAACGGATGATTCTGAGGGAATTCAACAAACCGGCCTTTCTCATTATCGAATTCCTTAAAATTGGGTGGCAGTAGGATTGCATCGTGCGGTTCGCAATATGTGACGGGAAGAAGACATAGACTTGCCTTCATGGCCATCACTGCCATGGGAGGAGTATATGCTTCTGCGTCTGAGGCGAGGGCATAGTCAGTATCCGGATTGAAAATATGCAGAACCATAAATGGATAATTCAGATGAATCAATTAAAAAAATATGTCAGGACTAATCCTGACATAGATTTTTTATAACCGGAAGAGCGTCGGAATAAATTGACGCCCATCAATCGTCGAGACGATCTTTCTCTTTGAGGGGATTTGAGAAGTAGAGCTTATGCTCGATATATTCCTGTGTAGCTATAAGAGTAGGCTTTGGAAGCTTCTCATAAAAACGAGAAATCTCGATCTGCTCACGATTCTCCGAAACTTCTTCGAGGTTATCGGTTGACGCGAATTCCTGAAGTTTTCTCTCAAGTTCCTTTTTCAGCTCTACTGCAATCTGATTCGAGCGTTTGCCGATCACACACACAGTTTCGTAAACATTTCCGGTCTGCTCCGCCATTGCAATCATGTCGCGAGTAACGGTGTTAAGCGGGGCGTTGGTTTTCTTATAGTCCATAAGTTATGTTTAGTTTTCTATATATCTGAGTTGGAAAATATATTCAGGTGAAAATTATTTAGAGGGAGGTATGTTTACTTGCAATTTTAAAAATTGCTTCCGCCTCTTTCTTGTGCTTTGAATCGGGATAGTTGTTGATGAAAGAATAATATTCATCTATAACATCACGATACCTGTCGGCCTGACGTTCGCTGATACTCTGTTTGGCCTCCTGAAATTTAGATTTCAGGATAAGTAGCTCAAAGTCTTCCTTATATTTAGAATAAGGATATTCCTTCAATGCATTTTGGGAAACGATGATGGCAGATTCATAATTGTTGCCCATATAGTTTCCGAGGTTATAATAGAGCTGAGCATTCTGCAATTCTTTCAGAGTTAGTTTATCCTGCATCTCGAAAATAGCATTCTGGGCTATTGTGACTCGATCGCTTTTAGGGAAGTAGTCAAGAAAACCCTGCAACTCTTCAATTGCTTTGATGGTGTTTGACTGATCAAGCTGCGGGTCAGGGGAGTCAAGATAATATCCATAACCACTATAGAATCTTGCAAGTTCAGTAAATTTCCCTTTGGGATAGCGGTTGTAATAAGTCTTGAAATATAGGGCCGAATTTAGATAATCCTTGTTTTCGTAATATGACATTGCCAGCAGGAACAAAGCTTCTTCCCCTTTGGGACCTCCACGCAACGGAGTCACTAGGTTACTGAGGATTGTAGATGCTTGCAAAAATTTCTTCTCGTCGTATGCTCTTTTCGCATATTCGAATTTGTAATCGATATCATTGCTCTTAAGAACTTTTGAGTATTCACTGCAAGAGTTGAGTAGCAAAAGCAACGTTACAACAGGGAAGATATATATAAATTTACGCATTTTTCTTATTTTACGCTTTGAATTGCAAAGTTAATAAAAAAAGTTGAGATAAAATTACAATTCTGTGATTTTTATTTCATTGCATTCTTGAAATAGGAGATGAAATTATTATTTGTTTCAAAATATTTCCTGTTTGGATGAATTCTATTAACTTTGAAGTCTAAAATCTAAATAATCTTGAAAAAAGTTAAAGAAAATATACCTTCCTATGATTGGGGGAGCCGCTTCATATCACGCCATCCGGTTATTGCCAATATAGTGATCATCTCCATCATAGCGATTCTTGGGATTTACACAATCTATGTGGCTATTGCTCTTTTCACAAAGCATGGCAGAAGCAATGAGTTGCCGGGAGTAGAGGGTAAGACATATTCAGAAGCCATTGCAATATTGCATGATCACGGCTTTAAAGTAGATATTCGGGATTCTCTTTATCGAGAGGACATGAAGCCTGGATATGTGATAGAACAGTTTCCCAAGGCAAATTCGATGGTGAAGCCCGGGAGGAAGATTTTCCTATACATAAATGCGGTCCATCCCAAGGAGGTCATAATAGATGACAATAACCGGCCTACCGAATATGCATTGAAAGGAGAATCTTTCAGAGGGGCAATGGCTAAACTCGAGGAACTTGGTTTTAAGAAAATCAAAGTTGTCAAAGTTCTTGGAGTAACCGACAGGATTATGAAGGTCACCGCTAACGGCCGTCCGGTTATGAAAATGCAGAAGATCCCTGTAAATGCCAATATAATAGTCGAGGTATCGGACGGACGACTCGGGGCTGTTAAAGATTCTCTTCAGAATGAGGAGCTTAGACAGTATTATCAGGATAATCCCGAGTTATATACTTCAGAGGAAGAATACACAACAGGGGAAACTGTCTATGAGCCGGCAAATGAAGAACCGGCTACCTCTCCATATCTTGAATAAGCAATGGAGGAAAATTCATTTAAACCCATAGATGAACCCTCATTTTATATTGATGAGGAGGGAACGGAATATTACGAGCATTTCCGATTTGTTGCCGATAAGGGGCAACAGATGATCCGTGTCGACAAGTTTCTTACCGACAGAATAGAAAAGACATCCAGAAATCGTGTTCAACAGGCAGCGGATGCCAATTGTGTGCTGGCCAACGGGAAACCGGTTAAATCAAGTTATAAGGTTAAGCCGGGAGATGTGATAAGTATTGTGATGGATCGTCCGCGGTATGATTTCGAGATCATAGCAGAGGATATCCCGCTCGATATAGTATATGAAGATGAACATTTACTTGTGGTGAATAAACCCGCAGGGTTGGTTGTTCATCCGGGTCACGGAAATTATAGCGGCACATTGGTTAATGCTCTTGCGTGGCATTTTAAAGACAATCCGAATTATGATGTCAGTGACCCTCGCCTGGGTCTTGTTCATAGAATAGACAAAGATACCTCCGGTCTTCTTGTAGTGGCCAAGACCCCTGATGCCAAGACTGACCTTGGAAGCCAGTTCTTCAATAAGACCACCCGCCGAGAGTATGTCGCGATGGTATGGGGAGATTTCCCGGAGAAGAGAGGGACCATAACAGGAAATATCGGAAGAAATCCGAAGAATAAGCTTCAGATGGCCGTATTGAGTGATCCGGAACAGGGTAAACATGCTGTCACCCATTATGAGGTGATAGAAAGTTTCGGTTATGTCAGTGTCGTTAAATGTGTGCTGGAGACAGGCCGAACCCATCAGATTAGGGTTCATATGTTGAGTCAGGGCCATCCGTTGTTCAATGACGCCCGGTATGGTGGCGACAGGATACTAAAAGGGACCACATTCGCGAAGTATCGCCAGTTTGTAGAGAACTGTTTCTCCATTTGTCCTCGTCAGGCACTTCATGCCCGTACATTAGGCTTCCGTCATCCAGCAACAGGGGAGGAGATGAATTTTGAATGTCCGATTCCTGCCGATATGCAGGCCCTGTTCGATAAGTGGCGTGATTACAGTTCTGCAAGGGAGAAAGAGTAGTGTTTCGTTATTACCCCAGATCTTGCCCGAATCTTATAAATTGTAATCTGAGAATATCCAAGTGTAAGGTTTAATGCTTCTTATTGTAAGATGCTGATTTTTTACAGATTTATTTAGGATTATCGTAAAAATAATTGTTATATTTGTAGGTTGATAACCCGAAATATTTTAAATCTCGTCTCCATGGCCGACAGAAACTGTTTGATTTGGAAACCAATTCCTCCTCAGGGTCGGGTGTGAAGAGATTCTTTTTATAATAGAGGCTATGAATTCAAGTGATTATAATTTCAGCGACATTTCTCCTTATGATGATTCGATGTTTCATGACAAGATGGTGAATCTGGTTAAAGAGCCCGGGTTCCTTCATGCCGTGAATTATACGATGCCTAAAGAGGATGTGCCTGTTCTCATAGATGAATTGTTGAAAATCGATAATAAGTATGATTTTCAGCACCAGATAATGTATCCATTTCTTGAGATGCTGGCCAAAACCACCACTTCAGGAATTTCTCTTGGTGGAATCAAATATCATAATCCCGGTGTAAACTATACATTCATAACCAATCACAGGGATATTGTTCTGGATGCCTCTTTTCTTAATCTTGCATTTATAAGGAGGGGAATCCCAACATCGGAAGTTGCCATTGGCAATAATCTTCTCATTTTTGACTGGATTACTGACTTGGTTCGTCTGAACAAAAGTTTCATTGTCAAGCGTGACACCGGTTTGCGTGAGGGTTTGGAGGCAGCCAAAAAACTTTCAGCATATATCCACCACGCGATACTTGAAAAGCATGAATCTATATGGATTGCCCAGCGAGAAGGGAGGGCGAAAGACAGTTCTGACCATACGCAGGAATCTTTGGTTAAGATGCTTGCACTTGGAGGAGAAGGTTCCTTTATGGAAAGGCTGAAGGAGATAAATCTGATGCCGGTTTCCATATCATATGAATTTGATCCGAATGATTATCTGAAGGCCAAGGAGTTCCTGATGCGTAAAAGGGATCCAAATTTCAAGAAATCACAGAGAGATGATCTGTTCAGTATGGAGACAGGCCTTTTGCAATTCAAAGGGAAGGTTCATTTCCAACTCACACCGCGCATAAATGCCAAACTGGATCAGATTGGTGATTTTAAAGATAATAATACGGCAGCTAAATATGTAGGATGTATCATAGATCAAGCTATTCATAGAAGCTATGAGATTTTTCCCGTAAATTATGTTGCATACGACAAGCTGCATTCATCGACGCGTTTCTCAAGATTCTATACATCCGAACAGTATAAGGAAACTATAGAATATTTTGAGCGTCAGCTTTCTAAAGTCGATATCCCTGATCTTACAGAGGAGGAGAGAGAATTCATGATGGAGATGATGCTGGTTATGTATGCCAATCCATTAAAGAATAAACTTAAGACTATTCTGGGAGGAATAGAGTAGAGCCATGCGTCAACTTTCGGCGTTATTCATAGTAATTATATATATTGTCAGCCTTCTATTAGATTGGTACATATATGCTGATATAAGGAGGTATAGTAGCCAGAGGTTCAAGAGCTTGTATAGCCGTGCATATGTCGTCTTCGTCATGTTGTGCATGGCTTTGCTAACATGGATTGTTATTTATCCAAAGGATCGGGATAATGTGTCTTTGACTCCATTGATGTGGATGATTTATTCCTATGCGTCTATTTATTTTCCGAAACTCCTTTATGTCATAATTTCATCCTTTGGGCGGTTTATCACATGGATAGGTAAATTTCATCACAATAGAGGTGTAGTTTTTGGTGTAATAGCCGGAGTGATGGTTTGCGGCGCGATGTGGTGGGGTATCGGAGTTACACGCTATAAAATTGATGTTAAGCAAATAGAGATCTCATCATCTAAATTGCCACCTTCATTCGATGGATACAAGCTTGTGCAATTCAGTGATGCTCATGTTGGAACATGGGGGGCGGATACGACGTTTGTCACTAAGTTGGTCGACAGGATCAATTCTCTTAATCCTGATATGATTGTTTTCACAGGGGATATCGTGAATCGTGAGACTTCGGAATTAAAGCCGTTTCTGTCGGTGTTGAAAAGACTCAAGGCAAGGGATGGAGTATATTCCATTTTAGGAAACCATGATTATGGCGATTATACGCAGTGGAATTCGCCAAACGAAAGGGTAGATAACAATAAGTTATTGCTCAAGTGGGAGAAGCAGATGGGATGGCATATGCTTAATAACGACCATATTTTCATTAAGAATGGTAATGACTCGATTGCACTGATAGGAGTTGAGAATTGGGGAGAACCTCCTTTTCATCAATATGGGAAATTGCAGGAATCTTATACGCTAAGGAATGATTCCAGCCTTGTTGACGATGCGCTTAATGATGATAATTTTAAGATACTGCTATCTCACAATCCTGAGCATTGGAATAGAGAGGTAACATTGAAGTCTAATATAAATCTTACCCTTTCCGGGCATACTCATGCCATGCAGATGATGATAGGATCCGGCGATAAGAAATGGAGCCCTGCTGCGTGGAGATATAAGAGATGGGGAGGACTATATACGATTAAGAAACCGAACAATGACGACCAGCATCTTTATGTGAATATTGGTTGTGGTGAAGTAGGAATCCCTGCGAGATTCGGTTCAGCCTATCCGGAGGTAACTGAGATTATTCTTAAATCAGATGACACGAAATGAGTGTGAAGAAGCATACAATTATTCTGAGTGTCGGTTCAAATTCTGAGGATAAGAATGAAAGGGTAGGAAGCGCGGTGAAGTGGCTTACAGGATTGATAGATAATGCCGTTTGCTCAGAAATTTATGAGACTCCCGAGATCCATGGTAAAGCTATAACATATATGAATGCTGTAGTAAAAGGTGAAACCTCGATGGAGTTGATTCCTATTACCAGGGTAACAAAAGAATTTGAAATAGGGAGTGGTAGAACTTCCGAGGCAAGGATGTTGGGATTGGTTCCCATTGACATAGATATAGTAGTCTGGGACGGCAATATCCTGAGGCCTACGGATTATTCAAGATCTTTCTTTAAGATTGGATACAATCAACTTTGCCGGAAATAATCAGAATTTTGATGCACGTCGGTAGAGGTAGATTGCTATGGCAAGATAGATGACATTGGGGATCTCCATAGCGATAAAGGGCGTTGTGAGACCGGAAACAGCAAAAGAACTGGTCACTGTTGAGAATAGTATGTAACTGAAGCTTAAAGCTAATCCGATACCTATATTCAATCCCATTCCTCCCTTTGATTTTTTTGAAGACAGTGACATCCCAATCAGAGTGAGAATGAATGCTGCGGCTGTTGCTGCATACCGTTTTTCCCTTTCTATCTCAAAAGATTTGATATTTGCAACCCCTCTCATCTTCTGCTTCTCCACATACTCAGATAGCTGTGGAGTTGTGAGGGTTTCCCAATCATTTGCAGAGATAAGGAAATCTTTGGGCTCAATCGGTATTATGGTGTCTTTCTCGCGTCCGGATGTGATTTTCTCCTTCATCCCGTCAAAATCACGGATCATATAATCACGCACCTTCCAGTGATAGCTCCTGGTTGTGTCATAAGTGACAGTCTGCGCCGTCATTCTTGATACAAGTTCTTTCCCCTTGAATTTATCAAAAGAGAAACGGTAGCCGGTCTTGGAACTATTTTCAAATCTTCCAATATATACAACTTCTCCAGGACGAGCCATCAATTGAATATCCACGCCTGTCTCCACGCTTTTGTTTCGCACATATTTGTTAGTGTATGCAATTCGCTTGACATTTCCCGGCGGGATAAGGTAATTACTCAAAACAAAAGTCAAGGCCGCAATTACCGCTGCACCAATCATATATGGACGAAGCAGACGACGGAAACTTATTCCGCTCGAGAGGATAGCAATAATTTCTGAATTGGCTGCCAGTTTGCTTGTGAAGAAAATTACGGATATAAAAACGAAGAGAGGGGAGAGCATATTTGCGAAATATGGGAGAAAGGATGCAAAATAATCAAATATGGTCTCTTTGATAGGCGCAGTAAGAAATGCGTCAAGTTTTTCCGTGACATCAAACATTGCAATGACGGCAAGGAACAGTATGGTTGCAAGGAAATATGTGCCAAGGAATTTTTTGAGAATAAAGATATCAAGCACCTTTAATCTCAATAAAGATCCCAGCCGTGAAAACGTTTTCGATATTATTCCTGCGCCCTTGAATTTCATTTCTTTGATGAGCTTTCTTCTAAAGTCTGCTGGTAACTCTTTCCAATGTTTCTTTTTTCCAAGTATGGAAGTCACCTTCCATAATATGTTTCCGAGCCTCTTTTACGAGATTGAGGTAAAAGGCGAGATTATGGATCGATGCAATCTGCATAGCGAGGAGTTCCTGACTTATGAAAAGATGTCTTACATAAGCTTTGGAGTATTCATGATCAACCCAAGCTGTTCCTTCGGGGTCGAGTTCTGAGAAGTCATCTGCCCACTTCCTGTTGCGCATGTTCATTATGCCGTTGAAAGTGAAGAGCATTCCGTTTCTTCCGTTTCGGGTAGGCATAACGCAGTCCATCATATCGACCCCTCTGTCGATAGCTTCCAAAATGTTTGCCGGAGTACCCACTCCCATTAGGTAGCGTGGACGGTCGGCAGGGAGGATTTCGTTGACCACCTCAATCATCTCATACATTTTCTCAGTAGGTTCACCAACCGCTAATCCTCCGATTGCATTTCCGTCAGCTCCGAGGTCAGCAATGAATTTGGCTGATTCTCTCCTTAATTCCGGGTAAACGCACCCCTGTACAATAGGGAAATAGGCCTGGGAATGCCCGTAAAGAGGTTCGGTCTCCTTATAGCGATTCCAGCCTCGTCTGAGCCATCTGTGAGTTAGGTCGAGTGATTTTCTCGCATAATTGAAATCAGCTGTTCCTGGAGCGCATTCATCAAGTGCCATCATTATATCGGAGCCAATGATTCTTTGAATATCAACAACATTTTCTGGAGTGAAAAGATGTTTACTTCCGTCGATATGGCTACGGAAATATGCCCCCTCCTCTTTTAGTTTCCTATTTGCCGAGAGTGAGAAAACCTGGAATCCACCTGAGTCGGTGAGTATGGGGCGTTCCCATGAATTAAATTTGTGTAGGCCTCCGGCTTTTTTTATCACATCCAACCCCGGACGAAGGTAAAGATGATATGTGTTCCCTAAAATTATCTTAGCATCGATATCCTCCCGGAGCTCACGCATATGAACACCTTTCACACTCCCTACCGTGCCCACAGGCATGAAGATAGGAGTTGGGATTGTACCGTGATCAGTCTTAATTTCGCCTGCACGAGCAGCTGAATATGGGGCTGTTGCGTCAATTTTGAATTCCATAATATCAATAGCAGTCTCAAAATCCGCAGCAATTACGAGTGCGGTTTTTGAGACTGCAAATTTAGTTTAAACGCTACAAACTACCAAATATAACCGTGAATCATCAGTCAAGTTTGTGGATAACGAGACCTGAACGAAGTTTCGGTTCAAACCAAGTAGTTTTAGGAGGCATGATGTTACCGGTGTCAGCGATGTTTATTAGCTGATCCATTGTAACAGGATATAAAGCAAGAGCCATAGCCATCTCTTTGCTGTCAACCCGACGTTTTAATTCTCCGAGTCCCCTAATGCCTCCAACGAAGTCAATTCTTTTGTCGCTTCGGAGATCAGTTATGTTTAGGATATCTCTAAGAATAAGATCGCTTGATACGGTTACATCAAGAACCCCAATAGGATCGGAGTCATCAAAAGTGCCCGGTTTTGCAGTCAATGAATACCATTTCCCGTCGAGATATAATGAGAAATTGTGAAGTCCTGAAGGTGAATAAATGTCTGAGCCCTTCTCCTCCACGATGAAGTTCTCGGAAAGTTTCTCAAGAAATTGGTCAGGAGTAAGACCATTTAGATCCTTTACTACGCGGTTGTAGTCAATGATGTTTAAATGAGATGCAGGGAAGGCCACTGCCATGAAATAGTTGTATTCCTCTTCGCCGGTATGGTTCGGATTAGCAGCTGCTTTCTCTGCGCCGACAAGGGCAGCCGCAGCCGAACGGTGGTGTCCGTCAGCTATATATAGATTAGGAATTTTTTCAAATTCTTCAGTTATGGTCGCTATTGTCTGATCATCATCGATAACCCATAGGGTATGGCCAAAGCCATCGGGTGCCACGAAATCATATTCCGGATCTTTGGCTGTGGTAGTACGGATTATTTCTTCGAGTTTTTCATTGTCGGGGAAAGCAAAAAACACCGGTTCAATATTTGCATTGTTACACCTTACGTGCTTCATGCGGTCTTCCTCTTTGTCACGACGGGTGAGCTCATGCTTCTTGATGCGTCCCTCCATGTAGTCGGGCACCCATGCCCCTACAACGAATCCGTATTGAGTGCGGCCATTCATTGTTTGTGCATAGATATAATAATTCTCTTTCTCATCTTGCACGAGCCATCCTTTATCCTGAAACATCTTGAAGTTTTCTACAGCTTTGTCGTATACATCAGGATGATGTTCATCGAATCCTACTTCAAAATCGATCTCAGGTTTGATAATATGATAAAGGCTTTTCTCATTGCCTTCAGCTTCTTTCCTAGCCTCTTCGCTATTGAGAACATCGTAAGGACGGGAAGCTACCTCTTCCACAAGGTGACGGGGAGGACGGACCCCCTTAAATGGTTTAATTCTTGCCATGATATTAATTTAAGGTATTAAAGTATTTGTTAAAAATTAATCGATATGTTGTAGTTGATAATCTTGAACAATAAAATTGGTTCTTTTAGGCATCTTTTGCCTTGTCATTCAGTCGCATACGAAAGTATGCTCCCTCTTTCCGCAGCAAAATCTGCTCAAAAATAACTTCGTTTTATATGTTCATTAATTTTTACCAACTACTTAATAATTATATTTCAGTTTTTGCCTTTGAGTTTTTTTTCCGAGAACAAGATGAGCATAAGCCATATATATTCGTTGAGCTGAAAGTTGGGTGAAATCCTCGGAATTTTAGAGTCGACAGATATTCGCTAACTTTCTCGTCATGTATTTCTTTTACCGCTCCGCATTTTAGGCAGATCAGGTGTAGATGCTTATCCTCGGAAAGTTCATAAGCGGCCTGATTCTCATTGAGGTAATGCTTCCGGAATATACCACATTCACAAAGAAGTTCAATCGTGTTATAAACGGTTGAGCGGGAAACATGGTAATCCGCTTCGATATCCTTATAAAGCTCATCGATATCGAAATGTACTTTCTGCTCAAGTGCTTTGTCAAGAATTGCGAACCGTTCCGGGGTCTGCCGCATCTTCTTTGATTTGATAAAATCTGAAAATGTTTCTTTCAGGCGATCGCGCAATCCCTGGTCAACACTGTTCTTTTTCATTCGATAGTTACAGATTAATTATAAGTAGTTGATAAAAATTAATCGATGTATTGTAGTTGATAATCTTGAACAATAAAACCGGTTCTTTTGGAATCTTTTGCCTTGTCGTTCTGTCGCATACGAAAGTATGCTCCCTCTCTTCACAACAAAATCTGCTCAAAAATAACTTCGTTTTATAAGTTCATTTATTTTTACCAACTACTTAAAGAATCTTTCGATTATTTTTTATATTCATGTTCTTACGCAAATATAGTTATAGCGGATGAGAATTCAAAAAAATATCCACAAAAATTGCCTGTATAAAAGAAATAGGGATATTGTATGTGAACCCTTATAGGTCTTTGCATGTTTTAACATTGAATTAAGTAAATAACCCCCAAAAACATATAGTTATGAAAAAGTACAGATGTGAAGTATGTGATTGGATCTATGATCCTGCAGTAGGTGACCCTGATGCAGGAATTCCTGCAGGGACTGCATTTGAAGATCTTCCCGACGGCTGGGTTTGCCCGGTTTGCGGTGTTGGTAAGGAGGATTTTGTGGAAGAACCTGAGGATTAGGTCTGATAATAAAATAAACATATAGGCACGATGAAATTAATTCATCGTGCTTTTTTTCATTTAAACTATTTTTAATAAATTTGCGAATGATCTCATCTGATCAATGCGTGTGCTCCTGAAATATTTTGAGGGAGAATTTCATGTGATGATTTCAGAGATTCATATAGTTGAGGAGTAGAAACGGTTTAATTTCTCCAACCGAATATCTTTACCATCGAACACAGTCATGAAACTTGAAAAAGGGTTGACATCAAAATATCTGGTATTTATAGCGCATATCGGGGCATTGCTTACGGTGACGTTCTGGGCCACATCTTTCCTGGCAACGAAGGTGCTTATGGAAAGTGGTGGATTTACACCTGTAGAAATGTTTGTCTATAGATTTGCATTGGCTTATATATTCCTTCTTTTGATTACATTCCGAAAAATGAAATCTAATAACTGGAAGGATGAATTAACATTTTTTGTGAGTGGAATATGTGCAGGCTCTCTCTATTTTATAACAGAGAACTACGCCCTTAAAATGACCACCGCGGGAAATGTTTCATTGCTTGCTTCAATGTCCCCACTTTTTACCACTTTCCTCATGGCCCTGGTTTTTAGGCAACGGATTAAGGCAGGAGTTTTGATTGGCTCGGTGGTTGCGTTGATCGGTGTCTCTTTTATTATTTTCAGTCATGGAGAGAGTCTCGAGATTCGTCCGGAGGGAGATCTGTTAGCTATTGCGGCAGCTGTGTGCTGGTCGATATATACGATAGCTGTAAGACGGGTTATCCCTCTCTATACTTCACTTTTCATTACACGGAAACTGTTTTTTTACGGAGTAATCACTGCTCTACCTTTATTATTTATGCAAAGGGAGCCTTATCATTTGAGACTTCTTTTTGATCTACATGATCCACAATACCTTATCAACTTCCTGTTTTTAGTCCTGATGTGTTCGGTTGCAGCATATCTTATGTGGAACGAAGTGATGAAGGTGCTTGGTGCTGTCAAGACAAATAATTATCTTTATCTCCAGCCGCCAATAACGATGGTGGCAGGTTTTTTCTTTCTGGGAGAAAGTATAATGCTCCTGGGTTATATTGGATGCGCGTTAGTTATTGCGGGTTTGATAATTTCCGACAAGTGGAAAGGAGCGATCTGGTTCAAAAAGAAGTAGCGACTCAGCGCCTTGTGACTGACACATTCTTACGCACTTTAGAGGCTGAGTCAAAATATAATTTGGACTCAGCCTCTAAATATTTGGGGGCCTGAATCAGGAATTGCGGAATTCCTTTGGTGACATACCTGTTAGTTTCTTGAAATATTTACCAAAGAAGGATTGAGAAGGAAAATTCAGTTCATCGGCAACTTGCTGTATATTGAGGTTAGAGGATTTCAACAGGACTTTTGCCTCAAGAATTACAAAACGTTCAATCCATTCTACAGCGGAATAACCAGTCTGACTCTTTACTGTGCGAGATAGATGTTTAGGCGTAACTTCCAATTTTTTTGCGTAAAAGTCGAGAAACCGCTCCTGTTTGAAATTTTTCTGTGCAAGCATTAGGAACTGATCCGACATTCTTCCCTGATTGGATGATATCTCGTTCTTAAATGGTTCGTAACATTTGTAAAGGCTCTGGAAAATGAATGAGGAGAAGGTAAAAATCAATGCTTGTGATAAATATGGGTTCCCGGGGTCGGCTACAATCTCCCTCATGAGGGTGAAGAAGTGGTCGACTTTGTTCATCATGTCTTTTGGAATTGCCACTACAGGATGGCGCGACATGACGGTATAGAGGGGCATTTGGCTTATCAACATAAAAAGGTTATCCCGGAATCTTTTTGAAAGTACCAGAATGGAGGCCTCAAAATCAGGACTAATGTATTTGGGGAGCATTATCTGTGAATTTTCGACAATTACAAGTGCCGGAGCTTTAATATCATGATTTATAAGACTGATATCTGCTTGGCATTGCCCTTTTTTGACAAATATCCAAGTAGAGGCCGAGAACTTCACAGGCTCTCTTAATGTAGCCAACATTGACGGACCGATATTTTCGAGCATCCAGAAATCTTGCTCCAGAATCGATGAAATATCTGTGGGCAGATTGATGTTGTATTGGAATCCGTAGTTCATTTGTAGGATTGTTGGTGATTAGTAGTTTTTAGTTAATAGAGGATTAATGAATAGTCGGCAACAAGTCTTGAGTTTTATCTTTAAAACTCAGATCATAAAGGCCGATAAGTATCTGATCAAATCTAAACTCTACTATTTATAATTACATATGGGTTTAATATGAACAGTTACTTATAAAGTATAAACACATTAAAATAGACCTTATTGTATATGATATGGGATAAGTTTGGACAAACAAACCATCAATCATGATAATTTATGCAGTTGCCGGAAATTGGGAAGGCTGTAGAAAAGTTATTTTTTTTAATTAAATTATTTGTGCGATATTTGCAGTCAGAAAACAATCAACATAGATTTTAATAAACAATTAACCATTTCGGAAAACTTTTCCAGTCAATATGGCATCTAAAGTTTACAATTATGATGAGGTCTATGAGGCCTCATTAAAGTATTTTAAAGGTGATGAACTTGCAGCGCGCGTTTGGTCGAGCAAGTATGCCCTTAAGGATTCAGATGGTAATATCTATGAGCTCACACCCGATGATATGCATCATCGTATAGCCGGAGAACTTGCCAGAATAGAGAATAAATATCCGAATCCGATGTCAGAGGAGGAAATCTATTCCCTTCTGAAGGATTTCAAGTATATTGTGCCTCAGGGAAGTCCAATGGCAGGAATCGGCAACAATCATCAGGTTGGCTCATTGTCCAACTGTTTTGTTATCGGACTTGATGGTCATCCTGATTCATATGGTGGCATCATCAGGATTGATGAGGAGCAGGTTCAGCTGATGAAAAGAAGGGGAGGAGTAGGTCATGATCTTTCACATATCCGTCCTAAAGGAAGCCCAGTTAAAAATTCCGCGTTGACTTCTACGGGCCTTGTTCCTTTCATGGAACGTTACAGCAATAGTACGCGTGAGGTTGCTCAAGATGGACGCAGGGGCGCTCTTATGATGACGGTAAGTATTCAGCATCCTGATGCTGAAAGTTTTATTGATGCCAAGATGACTGAGGGAAAAGTCACTGGCGCAAATGTATCGGTCAAGATAGATGATGATTTCATGAACTCGGTAGTAACCGGTAAGCCTTATATTCAGAAATTCCCGGTAAAGAGTGAGAAACCATCTGTGACCAAAGAGACTGATGCCGTGGCTCTTTGGAATAAGATTGTGCACAATGCGTGGAAGAGTGCCGAGCCGGGGGTACTTTTCTGGGATACTATCCAGAAAGAGTCTGTTCCCGATTGCTATAAAGACCTTGGGTTTGAAACAGTATCTACCAACCCGTGCGGTGAGATCCCACTATGCCCATATGATAGCTGCCGTCTGGTTGCGATCAATCTTTACAGCTATGTTAAGAATCCGTTTACTCCCCAGGCAGAGTTTGATTTCGAGCTTTTCCGTGATCATGTTGGAAAAGCGCAGAGGATAATGGACGATATAATCGATCTTGAGATGGAGAAGATTGATGCCATTATCGAAAAGATTGAGAATGACCCGGAAACCCCGGAAGTGAAAAGCACAGAGCTCAATCTGTGGAAAAAAATAAGGATTAAAACTTTGAAAGGGCGTCGTACAGGTTGCGGCACCACCGGCGAGGGGGATATGCTGGCTGCCTTGGGATATCGTTATGGAACCAAGGAAGCTACTGATTATTCTACCAACGTACATAAACAGCTTGCCTTGGCATATTATTCAGCATCGGTTGATATGGCCCGCGAGCGTGGAGCTTTCGAAGTTTATGATGCAAAACTTGAGGAGAATAATCCCTATATTCTCAGAATAAAGGAGGCAGATCCTGATCTATATGAGAGGATGAAAAAATATGGCCGTCGTAATATAGCATGCCTGACGATCGCGCCTACAGGCACAACCTCAATCATGACTCAGACTTCCTCTGGAATAGAGCCCGTGTTCCTTCCTGTCTACAAACGTAAGCGTAAAGTGAATCCCACTGATGAAAATGTCAGGATAGATTTTGTAGATGAGGTAGGCGATGCTTTTGAAGAATTTATTGTATATCATCATAAGTTCCTTGAATGGATGAAGATCAATGGTATCGAGCCGAAGAAAAATATGTCAGCAGAGGAGATTGATGAGCTCGTAAAGAAATCACCATATTACAAAGCTACAAGCAATGATGTGGATTGGATGGAGAAGGTTAGAATGCAAGGTGCTGTCCAGAAATGGGTTGACCATTCCATCAGTGTTACCATCAATCTCCCCTCTGATGTGACGGAGGAACTTGTCGGCAATCTATATGTTGAAGCATGGAAAGCAGGATGTAAAGGTTGCACCGTATATCGTGACGGTTCGCGAAACAATGTGCTTGCTGCAGTAACAACCAAGGCTCCGATAATTGCAGCGCCTGAGCATCTTGTGAAACGTCCGGTAGAGTTGGAAGCTGATGTGGTACGATTCCAGAACAATAAAGAGAAATGGATCGCATTTGTTGGTCTGGTTGATGGGAAACCATATGAGATCTTTACCGGTCTTGCTGATGATGAAGATGGAATTTTCTGTCCCAAGAGTGTGAATCATGGTAAAATCATCAAGGCCATGGATTCGGATGGGAAGAAGAGATATGACTTCCAGTTTATCAACAAGCGAGGCTATAAGACCACGATTGAAGGATTGAGTGAAAAGTTTAATCCTGAGTTCTGGAATTATGCAAAACTTATTTCAGGTGTTCTTCGTTACGGAATGCCAATCGATCAGGTACTTAAGCTTGTCGGGGGACTTGAACTTGATTCCACAAATATCAACACATGGAAGAATGGCGTTGAACGAGCCCTCAAAAAATACCTTCCGAACGGAATGGCCGCCACAGGTCAGAAATGTCCGAAATGTGGTGCGGAAACGTTAATATATCAGGAGGGTTGTCTTATCTGCACATCCTGCGGAAATTCAAAGTGTGGATAATTACATTGTTAAACGCTTAAGTGAGCAACATACATAGATTATTATATATAGTATCGTTTTAATTTTAAAGGCTAAGAACTAAATAATTATACATGAAAATAACCTTAATTATCAACTACCACACCAGCTGGGGGGAGTCGCTATTCGTCAGCGGCTCTATTCCCGAGCTTGGAAACGGCAATCCCGACAAGGCTGTCGAGATGAATCTGACAAGTCCGGATACCTGGCAGCTGGAACTCAATCTGAAAAACGATCCGGGTGAATTCGATTATGGATTTATAGTTAAAGCTCCTGAAAAAGCATGGCGCTTTGAATGGGGGAAACCCCACAAATTCGTATCCGGGAAAGGAATCACCCACTATCGTATTTTCTCTTCCTGGCATGATATGCCCGGGGATAAACCCTTCTATTCTTCGGCATTTGTTGATGGAATGCTTCGTCGTCCTTTCCGTGATCAGCCATTGTCGTCAAAACCGGATACCGTAAAATTCCTTGTCGAGGCTCCGATGATTGAGCCTGATGAGGTGCTGGCAATAGTTGGCGAAGGGAAGGCTCTCGGTGATTGGGATCCGTCACATGCTTTGGTGATGAATGATGCTCATTTCCCGGTGTGGGAAGTTAACGTCCCTCTGGCAGGTATTAAAGTTCCGTTTGAGTATAAATTTGTAATTCTCAAACGAGGCTCGCGTGAAATCAAGGGCTGGGAATATATAAACAACCGTCTGTATGGTATCCGCCCTGAAACCAAAGGGGAGGAAGTTGTAATAGATGGTATCCGTTTTGCAAATCCAAAAGAAAATTGGAAGGGGGCCGGAACTGCAATTCCTGTCTTCTCAATCCGTACGGAGAATGATTTTGGTGTAGGCGACTTTGTCGACATTAAGAAGATGGTTGATTGGTGTGCCATGACAGGACAGAAGATATTGCAGATTCTTCCCATCAATGACACGACCATGACCGGGACATGGGTAGATTCATATCCATATAAGGCAAATTCCACTTTTGCACTTCATCCAATGTATCTAAATCTTTGGGAAGTTGGGACTTTGAAGGATGCCTCTCGGCGAGAGCATTTCCATGCTCTGGCATCGGAACTGAATTCCCTCAAAGAGATCGACTACGAAAGGGTGAATGCAGGAAAAAATGCTTATCTCCGTGAGATATATTCAGAGCAGGGGCCAAATACCCGAAGAAGGAAGGACTATAAGGAGTTTGTATCACGTAATGAGTATTGGCTGAAGCCTTATTCTGCATGGTGCGTCCTGAGGGAGATGTATCATAATCCGGATAATCTCATGTGGGGTGAATATGCGCAGTATAGTCCGGACAAGGTAGATAAGTTATATTCTGAACATGCTGACAAGTTTGAATATCATTATTATGTGCAGTATCACCTTGACCGTCAGCTTCGTGATGCACGTGATTATGCGCATAGTCATGGGGTTGTGCTGAAGGGTGACATTCCAATCGGAATAAGCCGGTTCAGTGCTGATGCCTGGATGTCACCTCAGTTGTTCAATATGGATTGTCAGGCTGGCGCTCCACCGGATGATTTTTCAGTATTGGGTCAGAATTGGGGATTCCCGACTTATAACTGGGAGGAGATGGCTAAGGATGGATTCAGGTGGTGGAAGAACCGCTTCCGGAAGATGGCGGAATATTTCGATGCTTACCGGATCGACCATATACTTGGATTTTTCAGGATATGGGAGATTCCGATGGATGCTGTACATGGCCTTCTCGGCTACTTCAATCCTGCACTTCCATTCTCACCCGAAGAATTGAGATCGGGTTATGATTTCTGGATTGATCCTGATGTGCAGACCAAGCCGCTGATTCTTGAATGGATGCTTACTGATTTCTTTGGAGAATTCACTGAAGAGGTTAAGAATAAGTATCTTGAAAGAGTGAGTGGGGATAGATATTGTCTAAAGGATTATGTCAATACACAGGCTAAGGTTGAGAAATATTTTGCCGGTGAGCAGATGGATGAGAAGAATTCACGGATAATGAATGCTCTTCTTGGAATAATAGATGATGTGCTATTTATCGAGGATCCATATCATAAGGGTCATTATCATCCGAGAATCTCTGCTCAGTATACTTATCAGTATCGTGTGCTATCTGATTATGCTAAATGGAATTTCAATAGGCTTTACACTGATTTCTTCTATCATCGCCATAATGATTTCTGGTATGGGAAAGCTATGTGGAAATTGCCCCCTCTTCTTGACGCTACATCTATGCTGACCTGTGCTGAGGATCTTGGCATGATTCCTGCATGTGTGCCGGAGGTGATGGATAGATTGAAAATTCTATCTCTGGAGATCCAGCGTATGCCTAAAGATCCAAATAGCGAATTCGGTGACACCTGGCATTATCCATACTATTCAGTGTGCACAACCTCTACCCATGATATGTCCGGCATACGAGGATGGTGGGAGAGTGATAGGGTAGTAGCTCAAAGTTTTTATAATCATGTGCTGCATGAAGGGGGAGAGGCTCCCCACTATGCTGAGCCATGGATATGCGACAAGATTGTGGATCTGCATCTCAAGAGCCCTTCGATGCTTTGCATCCTTCCTCTCCAGGATTGGCTCTCATGTGATGGTTCGCTACGGCGTGATAATCCGGCCGAGGAACAGATAAATGTTCCGGCAAATCCCAAACATTACTGGAGGTATCGGATGCATCTTTCAGTTGAGAAGCTAATGAAACTTGATACTTTCAACTCATCAATGAAGAACAGGATATCTGAATCCGGAAGATAAACCTTATTCTCTGGAGATCTTTGAGGATGCGGCATAAATGCTTGTCGCATCCTCTTTTGTGTGCATTGTTAAGTAGCTGGCAGAAATTAATGAAAAGATCAAATGCCGTGATTTTGAATTAATTTTGGTGTTGGCTAAAGGAGCATAGTGGGCTATGTGACTGAAGCCTAGGCCGGAAGTAATACAAAAGGACAAGTTTTATCATTCGTTTATCTCATTTTATTTACATAATTAAATTTTGTAAGCTACTTAATTAAGAGAAATTTAATAACTTTACAGAAAAATATTTCTGATGATATTAAGAGCTTTCAAATACCTGTTTTTTTTCATTACTTTTCTTTTTTGTACCAACAGTTCGGAGGCATGTACATCTGCCATAATTTCGGCTGATGTGAATCCCTATGGGCGCCCCATTCTCTGGAAACATAGGGATACAAGCACTATCGACAACAAGATTGAATATGTTTCTCCCTCAAAGGGGGAATTTGGCTATGTCGCTCTTTTTAATGCCGGAGACAAGAACCTTCAGGAAGCGTGGATGGGGATGAATGAGGTTGGGTTTGCAGTGATGAATACCGCTTCATATAACATCAAGGATGATAAAGTGAGTCCTAAAAAAATGGACAAGGAGGGTATTCTGATGACAAAGGCTTTAAAAACTTGCACAACGGTTGATGATTTTCAGCATCTATTGGAGACTTATCCACGCCCAATGGGGGTAGAGGCGAACTTTGGTGTGATAGATGCTTTGGGAAATGGAGCATATTTTGAAACTAATAATCATTCTTTCAAAAAGTTTGATCTCAAGGATGCAGAAAATGGAGTATTGGTCAGGACCAATTACAGTCATTCCGGGAGGTCCAATGAAGGTTTTGGATTTGTAAGGGAGGCAAATGCGTGTCATCTGCTTGCTCCCTATGTGGAAACCAAAAGTGTCACTCCCGAAGTTCTTACAGAGAATCTGAGCCGAAGCTTTTATCATGACATGAAAAAGCGGGACTATTCCACAGGAGAGGAGAGATGGGTGATTGATCAGGATTTCATTCCCCGCTTCAAATCCACAGCTACGGTGGCTATAGAAGGGTGCAGACCGTTGAAATCAAAAGATGATATTTCTCCTGAATTTGTGCAGAAGGAGTATGTGATGTGGACAGGACTCGGTTATCCTCCATGTTCGGAGATTAGAGCTGTCACCTGCTCCAAGGAGGGAGTAGATAAAGAATTAAGAGGTTCTATGCCTAATGGGCATGCACCTTTGGCTGAGAAAGCAAAGCAGATGAGAGAAGAGGTCTTTCCAATAAAAAAGGGGAATGGAGATAAATATATTGATATGTCGAAGCTCTTCACAAAGGATGGATACGGTTATGTGGATAAAATAAGGGAAATAAATAAATTAAATTATAGAAAAGGTAGGGAGAATCGAGATGGATCGGGAAGATAGTAAACCCAGTGGTTCCGGAATATTCAGAATGAATAGAGGAATGTTTGCCCGGAGATTATTCCTTTTTTATGGCACTCCCTGGTTTATATTTTTTTCACTTTGTGTTGGCCTCGGACTAATTCTTGGATTCTTCATTTCTGAAGAGTGGTTTATACTCAGTCTCATGGTGGTATTCCTTATTATTCCAATGGCATTCGCACTTCTTTATTTCTATCATGGGTTGAAGCGAGAGTGCTATCTGAATATAGTTGATCATACCGTATATCCTAATGAGGATGGACTTGATGTGAAACTCCTGTTTCCGGTATATTCCGATGATGAACAGACTAATGGAGAGAAGATGGAGGAGGTTATGAAGGATGGTAAGGATGAGGTTAAAATGATAGAGTTTTCCATTCCATACTCGGATATTGAAGGAGTTAAGATTGACGGAGGGGGAGTTTATTATATAGTTAAGAGTCCTCATAGAGGTTTCGTCTGGCTTCCGGAGACTGCTTATACCAATCCGGAAGAATTTGTAAAGACGGTGAATTATGTTTCAAAGAGAATTTTGTCATGAGAATTCTAAAAGATAATAATAAGAAGTATTGCTTCATTATGGACATGGATGTTCGCGATTATGAACTTGATTGTGAAAATATCGTGAATAATGCCAATTACCTTCACTATATGGAGCACACACGGCATAGATTTTGTAAGGATGCAGGTCTCTCTTTCAATGAGATGCACGATCGTGGTATAGATGTGGTGGTGAGGAAGATTGAGGTGGAATATAAGACATCTTTGCGTGGAGGAGACAGTTTTATCAGTTGCCTCCGTCTGGAGCGGAAGGGTGTCAGATTTATATTCCATCAGGATATTCTCAAGCCCAATGGTGATATCTGTGCGGAAGGAATCGTTACGGTAGTTGCTCTCAAAGATGGTAAGCTTTCGAGAGGAGATGAACTTGCAGCTGTATTCGGAAAGTATATAAGATAAAAGCGTGGATAGGAATGAAACGGAAATAGTTGGGCGCATTGCTCTATGTTTGACAAAAGGTGTGTCGGCCGAGATTGTGAGAACGATGTCGGAGAGGGATGTGTCAGTCGAAGATTTCTTTAAACTCGACACCTCTTCCCTTAGTCGTGCCCTAAATCTTAACCGAAACATAAGATTTGATGAGTCGCTTAGAAGAGAGGCTATTGAACGAGCAAAAAAGGAATTCGAGTTTGTAGAGCGTCATGGCATAAGGGTATATTCACTGTTAGATGAGGATTATCCATGGCTGCTTAGGCAAATACCGGACGCACCGGTGTGCTTGTTTCAGCTTGGTTCAACTGATCTGAATATCCAACATTCCGTGAGCGTTGTCGGCACAAGGAAGGCTACAAACTACGGCTTTGATTTTACCAAACGCTTTATATCTGATTTAGGTGGCTATTTCCCGGATTTGTCCGTGATCAGTGGTTTGGCCTATGGCATAGATTCCACAGCGCATACTGCCGCTCTGGAAAGCAATCTCACGACGGTGGCGGTTATGGCTCATGGACTTGATATGATCTATCCTGCACAACACAGGGATCTTGCACGCCGGATTATAAAAAGTGGAGGATCCATCTTATCTGAATATCCTTCCGGCTCCACACCCTATGCAGGCCGTTTTCTTGAGAGAAACCGTATTGTGGCAGGTCTTTCTCCCCTTACGGTTGTAGTTGAGTCGGAGATAAAGGGGGGCGCAATGAGCACAGCCAATTTTGCATTTTCTTATGATAGAGATGTGATGGCTCTCCCGGGGCGAGTTTCCGATAAGATGAGTTCAGGATGCAATCATTTGTTAAGAAAGGAAAAGGCTCATCTGGTGACAGCAGCTGCCGATGTGATTGAATTGATGGATTGGCGCCCTCTGGATGTTAAGATTGAGCCCCGACAGAGAAATCTTTTCCCGGAATTGGAGGGTAGTGCCAAGAGGGTATATGAATTATTGAAATTTAATTCGGAACCAATGAATGTTGATGCAATCTATCATCATACAGGCATTCAAGTTCCGCAATTGATGTCGGTGTTGACTGAGCTCGAATTTGACGGAATAATTTCCCGGATGGCTGGTAACAGGTATACCATATCATAAAAATTCGGTATATTATAATACCGTGTTAGGATTGAGGGTAAGAATCTCGGTTTCGTCTTATTAATTGGGAATCTTCCCGCCAGTCTCAATTTCAACAATCTTCCTCTATAGCTATCTGATAATATTCTAAACTATCGGCTTGACGGTGTGTCATAATAGGCCATCTGCTGCGTTGCTATCGGAATTCGGCATTGGTCACATACTTGAGTATGCTCCCTCAGCCTCATCCTCAGTGCCTTGCATCTGACCCATTATGACGCACCTTAGAGGACTGTGTCAAAATGTAATTTTGACACAGTCTCATGCATTTTAGGCCCCGACTCATAAAATATCAGCCTGCTGAGGGCGGCTCGGGGCGAGGGATTT
>CAZCJC010000020.1:0-43392 GCA_964499025.1 uncultured Sangeribacter sp. | reverse complement strand
GGTTTTTGGTAGTGATGTAACGAGACATACCGGGCATACCGCTGGCCTTATGTTCGGTGCATTCGAGAATTACTTGAACTCTATTGCCTTTAGCTTTCTTTGCCATATTCTTGAAATGATTTTAGAGGGAAAGGATTTTGATATCTTTAAAATCGAGATTTCCGGCGGCCTCAGCTTTTTTGAGGGCTGCGTTAAGACCAATTTTATTGATTGTGCGGAGAGCGTGTGCCGATACTCGCAATACGATCCACATGTCCTGCTCTACCCAATAAAACTTTTTAGTATGCAAGTTTACCTCGAACTTGCGTTTGGTGCGACGTTTCGAGTGGGAAACGTTGTTACCCACCTGCGCCTTCCTGCCTGTGATTTGACAAACTTTAGACATGGCTGTTGCTATAATTCTATAATAAATTTAACTTTCAATGTTCAGGCCGTCATCTCAGTTCTCATATCATCGCTAACTGCATCATATTCAGCGACTTTTTAGGATGAGCCACAAAACGAATGCAAAATTAGTGATTTTTTGCGACTTACGCAAATAAATCATGAAGAAATATGGATAATTTCAAAAAAATAGTTGTCACTCGTCGTTGATCTCTTCCTGAAGTGTATAGGTATTTCTCAGGAGATTCACCAACATCAGCAGTCCTCTGTTGGTGGCTGACTCCATAACGGAGATTCGATCGCCTTCAAATCTTACACATTCACTGACGATCATGTCATTATATTTCACAGCGAGCCAGACAGTTCCAACCGGTTTGAAAGTGGTTCCTCCTTCAGGTCCGGCAATTCCAGTTGAGGCGATTGCGCAGTTCGTGCGCATGAGATTTGCAGCTCCAAGCGCCATCTGTTCGGCGACTTCTTTTGATACAGCTCCATTTCTGTCAATATCGCTTCTTGACACTCCCAGTACATCCGCTTTGACATCATTGCTGTAACTAACCACACTGCCCATGAAATATGCCGAACTTCCGGGCACCTGAACGATCTTATGGGCAATGTTGCCCCCTGTGCAGCTTTCAGCGCAAGAAACAGTAAGCTCGTTTTCCAGCAGAAGATCTCCCAGAACCTGTGATAAGGATTTGTCTTCAGTTGTGATCAGGTCCTCAGAAAAGATATCCTGGAGGTTTTGTTGAAACTTGTTCATCTGAAATCTGAGCAGTTCGAGACCTGAATTTATTCCGGTAAGTGTGATTCTGGTAACAAGATAAGCCGAGTCGACTGAAACCTTCACAAATTCCGGCAGTTGAGCCTGAAAATGCTTCATCAGCGTGGAGATTTCCTGCTTTGTGTAGCCATATATCACCACATGTCGGGATTCTTTATGGGAAGATTTTTGAGTGGTACTCATATACGTTATAAGGTTAGATTGAAATTCTGGCGAAGGGGGGTAGATCCAGTGAACTGAAATCCCTGTTTAAGTATTTATGGTATCCGGCAATTGCCACCATGGCGGCATTATCTGTTGTGAATGCGCGTGGGGGAATCCAGGGAGTCACTTTTTTCTTAATGCATAGGTTCTCTATCTCATTTCTGACACCGGAGTTAGCCGAGACACCTCCTCCAATGGCAACGTGACGAACGCCTGTAAGGTTGATTGCCTGATTAAGTTTATCTAAGAGTATATCGATTATTGTCTTTTGCAGGGAGGCACAAAGATCAGGTAGGTTATGGTCTATAAATTCAGGATCATCTTTTAATCCATCCCGAACTGAGTATAGAAAAGAAGTCTTGAGCCCGCTGAAAGAATAGTTGAGATCGGGAATGTGCGGCTTGCTAAACTTAAATTTATTCTTGTCTCCTTCTTGTGCCAACCGGTCGATATGAGGCCCTCCGGGATAGGGGAGCCCCATAACCTTTGCACATTTATCAAAAGCTTCTCCGGCTGCATCATCTATTGTCTTACCCAGTATTTCCATATTGTTGAAATCCTTTACCAGAATAATCTGGGAGTTACCACCAGAAATCAGAAGGCATAGAAAAGGAAAGTCGGGAGCTTTATCTTCCGGATTGACCTTTATAAAGTGAGAGAGGACATGGGCGTGCAGATGGTTGACATCGATCAGCGGGATATCCAATCCTATCGACATCCCTTTGGCAAAAGATGTGCCTACAAGGAGTGATCCCAATAATCCGGGGCCACGAGTATAAGCGATAGCGGAGAGCTCATGAATGTCAATTCCTGCCTGGCGTATTGCTTCAGAAACTACTGGCACTATATTTTGCTGGTGAGCTCTGGAGGCAAGTTCCGGCACAACGCCCCCATAAGCCTCATGGACTTTTTGGTTTGCTATTATATTGCTCTTCAGAATTCCGTCGACAATAACTGCTGCGGATGTATCATCACATGAAGACTCAATTCCGAGAATCGCTACACTCATTATTAATCTGGATTCAATATTTAGATAATGGTCATTTAACGTTGATTCTTCATGGAAAAGATAAATGACCCCACTTGTATAATACACAAAGTTAAGAAATGCTTTTTAATTTTTCAAAGCTAATTGTAAATAATTTCCTGATATGTCAATAATCAATCATAAAATTTAGTAATTTTGCAGTATGTCGGCATTGAGGACGACTTATAAAGTGCTTCGCAGCCTTCTGTTCACTGCTGTAATTTCTATAGCAGTGCTATACGTATGCCTATATATATTGCTTTCGATTCCAGCCGTTCAAAATGGAATAAAGACCCGTGCTGAAAAGGAGGTGTCAAAATTTCTTAATTCAAAGGTTACGATTGGAACTCTTGAGATATATCCTTTCAATGAGGTGAGATTGTCTTCACTGCAAGTGTACACGCCAACAGGACAGGAATGTCTGAGAGTCGATAAACTTGGCGCAGGTATATATCTATGGGATCTTTTATGGGAGAAAAAAATTACCGTGACTTATCTTGAAGTGGTAGGACTTGATGGTAAGATCACCAAGGCTAATCCTGAAGCTCCATATAACATAGATTTCATCATACACGCATTTCAACCTAAAGATAAGAATAAACCTCCCCAGAAGATAGATCTCAGGCTACATAATATCGTTTTGAGAAAGTCGGCTCTCACTTATGACTTGTTATGGAAAAATGAGAGTGTAGATGCAGAAAAGTTCAATATTTCCCATATTTGTCTGAACGATCTAAAGGCAGATATAAGTATTCCGGTTCTCAAAAATGATGATATAATTGTCGACCTTAGAAGGTTGTCGTTTAGGGAGAGTTCCGGGTTTAAAGTTGATAAGCTACGTGCGTATGCACGTATTTCTCCGACATCTCTTGAGGTTAAAGATATTGGTCTGAAATTGCCGGGAAGTGAAATCAAAATTTCTCCAATCAGGTTGGAATATCCCTCTTTTAAAGATATAATGACAGCTTTAGATTCCGGGGAAAGGAGGATAGATATAGAATCTTCTAAGCTTACTCCATCTGATTTCAAGGCCTTTCTGCCAATTCTGAGACATTACCAAGATATCTACATGTTAAATATTGGGGTTTCAGGTAATCTCAGGAACCCGGATGTTGAGACGTTCGATTTTTCAAGGAAGTCTGGTGGGTTATCAATTCAAGTTAATGCTAAAGCTAAGAACTTGCAACATATTAGTTCCAGTGAAGTGATTGTTAATAAACTTGATGTTAAGATCGCTTCGGATCTGGTTACTGGAATTATATCAGACATTCCGAAGATATCACCTCATATAAAGGAATTAATATTAAGTCAGAAAGATATCACACTATCAGTTTCCGGAAATTATTCAGGTGAATCAAAAAATGCAGGTCTCAAAGTCAATCTTGTGACTGATGCCGGTAGCTTGTCGGGCGATGCAGACTTAAAATGGAGAACAGCGAGAGATTTTCAGACACGGATCCATGCCTTCACTGACGGGTTTAGTTTAAACCAACGATTGAATAACAGATTTTCACTTGGTTTCCTGGCCTTTTCAGCGGATGGAGAAATTATTAGGAGAGGAAATGTTTTTGATGTAGATGCAGCAGCATTTGTAGATGAGATCGAGATAAACGAGAAGCATTTTCATAATATCAATTTTAGTGGGGAAAAGAAGGGTGGCTATATAGCTATTAATGCTGAGGCATCCGATCAGGATCTTGATTTTAAGATTTTAGGGAATGCTCTGCTTGCAGGATCGGATTCAGAATGGTCGGTAGAGGGAGAAATCAATAAATTTTACCCGGGAATGTTTGGATTCTCAAAAGAATACAATGGATATGACCTGGGAGTTAAAATAAAAGGAGATATTACGGGAAACGATATCGATAATCTTACGGGACGTGTACAATTATCCGACCTTAATTTAGTCTCTCCGAAGAATGGAAAACTAAGAATAGATAATATTGATTTTTTATCTGAAAAGGTATCTAATATCAAGAGATATGCGATATCCAGTGACATTTTAAATGGTGAAGCAAGGGGAAATTTCAGTATAAGTAATTTAATTGCAGATCTCAGCTGTCTGGCGAATGTGGCGTTACCTTCATTTACTAAACCCTGTAAAAATGTGGATTCCGGATCAGACTGGATGTCATTTTCATTTACTTTGGATTCCTCTCGATATCCATCGGAATTTTTGCATTTTCCTGTAAGGCCCTATGCAAATATAGATTTTGGAGGTGGCTATGATGGTCGAACCGATAAGTTTACATTGTCAATAGATGCTCCATATCTGGTGCAGGGAGAAAAGAAATTGATAAGAAACAGTAACATTACTGTGACCGGTAGCAAAAGAGAGGGAATTGATGCGAAGATTTATTCTACTGTGCCGGCAAAGAATGATGATGCGATAATACAGTTGAGTTTAAAAGCCCTTGGTGATTCTATAGATTCGGATATAAGATGGAAGTTTGAAAAGAATAAGACTGCTACCGGCCAAGCAGCATTCTCTGCGAATCTCGACAGATCTCCTCAGAATGGAAATATAAGTGTCGATCTATGGGTTAAACCTACTGCGTTCAGACTGAATGGTGCAGAGTGGAGCATTGGTGAATCAAAACTTCTATATAAAGATAATGTGTTATCGGTAGATAATTTAAATATAAGTCATGACCGTCAGTTTGTAAATATCAATGGTAAGGCTTCAGGATTGTCAGAGGATACTCTCCTTGTGAAACTCGCGGATATTGATTTAAGTTATATTTTCGAAGCATTAAATATCAATTATGTCACATTTGGAGGAATAGCGACCGGTGAGATATCAGCATCATCTTTATTTTCCAAACTCCCGATCATGAAAACAGAGAATCTGTTCGTAAAGGATCTAAGCTATAACGGTGCTGTTCTTGGAAATGGGGATATTGAAAGTCATTGGATAAATGATGATAAAGCGATTGCGATTAACGCTGATATAACGAATTCGGATGGTAGTGGAGCTAAGGTTAATGGGGGAATCTATCTAACAAGAGATTCCTTATCTTTCGATATGGATGCCCAGAAGGTCAACATCTCTTTCCTTAAGCCCTTTATGGAGGCGTTTACTTCTGATGTAGGGGGAAGGGCTTCCGGGAAGGCCAAATTATATGGAACATTTAAAGACATCGATCTTGTAGGAAAAGTGTTTGCCGATTCCATTAGCATGAAGGTAGATTACACTAATGTATACTATCATGGTAGTGATTCGGTAAGTATAGAGCCGGGTTATATAAATATCCCCTCATTTCGCTTATATGATAAGTATGGCAATTCCGCTATGTTGAAAGGATCTGTCAAGCACAGATATTTCCACGAACCGGAATTCGAGTTCAAAGTAAGTGAAGCAAATAATCTATTGTGTTATGATACCAATGCTCGTCTAAATCCTGACTGGTACGGAACAATTTATGCGTCGGGAGGGGGATTGCTGAAAGGGAGGCCCGGTATTGTAAGCATGATGATGGATATGACTACAGCTCCAAATAGCGAATTTACCTTTGTTCTCAATGATACGCAGACGGCAGCCGATTATACTTTCCTTACTTTCTCGGATAAGAAGAAGGAGGAGATGTTAGCTCTTCAGGGAACGGTGGATCTGAAAGAAAAATTCGAGAAAGAAGTTAAACTGCCGGAATTTTCAAAACCTTCTGTTTTTGCAATGGATATACGATGTTCGGTTTTACCTACGGCAAAAATGAACCTTGTGATGGATCCAAAGGCTGGAGATAAAATTACCGCAAGAGGAGAGGGACCTCTCCAAATATCGTACGATACAGAGAGTGACGAGATGAAGATATACGGTAAATATACGCTTTCCGAAGGGAATTATAATTTCAGTCTCCAGGATCTGATTTTACGAGATTTCAAGATTAATCCCGGAAGCAATATATCATTTAACGGAGACCCTTTGCAAGCTCTATTGAATATAACTGCGGCTTACAGGGTCAATACAAATTTATCGGATCTTGATAAGAGTTTCTCAACTGACAGGGATTTGAACCGAACTAACGTTCCGGTTGATGCTTTACTTAATGTGAAGGGAGATATGAGAAGTCCGGAAATTACTTTTGATATATCTCTTCCTACCCTTACACAGGATGTAGAGAGAAAAGTAAAGAGTATAATCTCAACTGAAGATATGATGAACCGGCAAATAATTTATCTTCTAGCCTTAAATAGATTTTATACACCAGAGTATATGGGCACGAGCAGTAACGGTGGTGGTGAGCTGGCATCTGTAGCTTCATCAACTCTTTCTTCTCAGTTGTCTAACATGATGGGCCAGTTGACAGATAAATTTACAGTAGCGCCATCATTCAGAAGTGATAAAGGGGATTTTTCCGATATGGAAGTTGATGTTGCCCTCTCTTCCCGCCTGCTTGATAACCGACTTCTTATCAATGGTAATTTCGGTTATAGAGATCGGTCGACATCTCAGACTACATTCATCGGAGATTTTGATATTGAGTATCTCCTCAACAAAAATGGAAACTTGAGGCTAAAAGCTTACAATCATTTCAATGATCAATATTATTATCTCAAGTCTGCATTAACAACACAGGGAATAGGAGTGGTATACCGTCGGGATTTCGATAATCCGTTCACTTTTTTAAGAAGGAAGAAGTCAAAAAAGAATATACCATTATCATCCGACGATAAAGATAAAAATAACGCGGGAAAGGATTCTACTGAGCCGGAGAAAGATCACATTCCTGGTAATTTTGAAGATTCCGGCATATCTAAGAAGAAATGAAAAAATCAATATTAAAACTTAGTAGTTTTTCTGTAGTGGAATCGGTCGTCGATGGGCTGCTTGAACGTGCCGGCCTACGAACGATGCCACGTTTTGGCATAGCCTTTGGAGGAGGAGGAGCAAGGGGATTCGCGCATCTGGGAGTTTTGATGGCTCTGGAGAAATTCGATGTAAAACCGGGAATAATTTCGGGAGTGTCCGCGGGTTCTATTGCAGCTACTTTATATGGAGCTGGTTTGAATCCTTCAGAGATTCTTGAATGTTTTGCTGAGTCTCAAAAATTTGGAGATTATACGGAATGGGCTGTTCCTAAAGCCGGTTTTTTCAGGCTTGATAAATTCGGTAAGATGCTTGAGAGCTGGTTACCCGTAAAGAATCTTGAGGAGATGAAGATTCCCACGATAGTGTGCGCTACAAATTTTGATAAGGGAACATCCGTGGGATGGTGTAAAGGTGAGATCGTTCCAAGGGTAATGGCATCCTGCAGTATTCCAATTGTTTTTAATCCGGTGAGAATAAATGGCGTCAATTACGTTGATGGGGGGGTATTGAGAAATATACCGGCTTGGGCAATCAGGGATTATTGTAAGATTCTTATAGGTAGTAATTGCAGCCCATTGAATAGGGAGTATAAATATAAGCATACGCTCCTGGGGATCGCGGAAAGGACTTTTCAGTTGATGGCTAAAGCTAATGTATTACAGGATATTAATCTATGTGACTATGTGATAATGCCGGAAGTGATCTCACGTAATAAGACATTCGACCTCACCAATATGAGGAATAATGTTGAAATCGGCTATGAGGCAGCCTGCATCGTGCTTGAAAAGATGATAAAGGAATTAGGATAACCTCTTTGTCATTATGTAGTCGTTGTTAAAAATTAATTGATATATTGTAGTTGATAATCTTGAACAATAAAACTGGTTCTTTTTGGCATCTTTTCCCTTGTCATTCCGTCGCATATGAAAAGAATGCTCCCTCTTTCCACAGCAAAATCCGCTCAAGAATAACTTCGTTTTATATGTTCATTAATTTTTACCAGCGACTACTTGGAAATAGGTTGAAAGAAATATAGTATATCCAATTACAGTTTTTATGAAAGAGAAACTCATAATATATCAGGTTTTTCCGAGAATATTTTCGAATATGAATTCTACATGTAAGCAAGATGGAACATATGAGGAAAATGGCTCGGGTAAATTCAATGAGATAACAACAAAGGCCATTAAGTCGATAGCAGACCTTGGGGTGAACTGTGTCTGGCTTACAGGAGTTATTGAGATGGCCACAAAGACAGCATTTCCCGGAATTCCTGCGGATAATCCCAATGTAGTGAAAGGTGAGGCGGGTTCCCCGTACGCTATTAAGGATTATTATGATGTTGCTCCTTCTCTTGCGGTGAATCCGGAGAGGAGAATGGAAGAATTTGAAGCTTTGGTGGATAGAATACACACCCAAGGTTTGAAAGTAATAATTGATTTTGTGCCAAACCACACGGCAAGAGCCTACCATTCGGATTCGGCTCCCAAAGGAATAAAGGATTTTGGAAGCGATGATGACATAAGTAAGTTTTTCCATACTTCGAACAATTATTACTATATTACAAATCAACAATTTTCACCTGATTTTAATATATCCGAAGAAGGTGAAGTACCATATGTTGAGTTTCCGGCAAAAGCAACGGGTAATGACTGTTTCACAGCATTTTGCAGCAAGAATGATTGGTATGAGACTGTAAAACTTAATTATGGGTATGATCCCGGAGATCATTCGGGCCATTATGATCCTATTCCTGATACCTGGTTGAAGATGCTTCATGTTTTAAGGTTTTGGGCATCTAAAGGAATTGATGGGTTCCGGTGTGATATGGTTTTCATGGTGCCTCAAGAATTCTGGCATTGGGCAATTCCTCAAGTGAAGCAGGATTATCCGGGGATTATTTTCATAGGAGAGATTTACGACATAAACCTTTATAGACCATTTCTTGACTATTGTCATTTTGATTATCTTTATGATAAAGTGAATCTGTATGACACTTTGGTAGGGATTGAGAAATATAATCTATCGGCAGCCCAATTGACTTCGTGTTGGCAAACCGTGGATGGCTTAGGAGATTCAATGTTGAATTTTTTAGAGAATCATGATGAGGTTAGATATGCTTCAAAGGAGTATGCTAATGATCCAGCAAAGGTGATTCCTTCACTTATAGTAAGCTCGATGCTTTCAAGAGGTCCCTTCATGATTTACTATGGACAGGAGCTGGGTGAAATGGCTCATGATAATGAAGGTTTTGCGGGCGATAATAACCGTACAACTATATTTGATTATTGGAGTTACGATACCTTACGAAGGTGGTATAACGGAGGAAAATGCAATTTAGTTAAACTTACCAAACATGAACGATGGTTGAGGAATGTGTATAAAAAAGTACTTACCTTATGCAATTCCCGCAAATCTATACGTGAAGGTGAGTTTTTTGATCTAATGTATGTAAATCTTCAGAATCCGGAATTCAATCCGCACCGTCAATTTGCCTTTCTCCGATATTCTGGCACAGACGCCCTATTGATAGTAGCTAATTTTGATGCCGTCGAGTGCAATGTGTCGGTGAAGATTCCGGAACTCGCAATAAATATGGCCGAGCTTAAACAAGGAAAGCAGGTATCAAGAGATTTATTATGGGAGGAGGAGCATGAATTTACCGTTTCAGAAGATGGATTAACGAAACTTCATATAGGGGCATATAATGCACTGATTCTCCCATTGAAAGTCAAATAAGTTTTGAAAATCATCAAACAAGCTTTTAAAAAACAGATTAATCATCTTAGGCCTGAATATTTTTAATAGAATCCTTAGATATATGGAATAAAAGTTATAATTTTGTCTAATAAAACATCAACCAATCCTATAATGAATACTAATCTTCCGCCTATCAAGGTCTTTGCAGGAACTTCTTCAAAATATCTGGGTGAATCCATCTGCAAGGAACTGGGCATTGAGTTGGGCAAGATGAACAGAGAGCGTTTTGCCGACGGAGAGTTTGAAGTATCGTTCGAAGAATCCATACGAGGAAGTGAGGTTTATCTTGTTCAGTCTACTTTCCCGAACAGTGACAATCTTATGGAACTTCTGCTCATGATAGATGCAGCCAAGAGAGCCTCGGCAGCCTCAATCATAGCAGTGATGCCATATTTCGGTTGGGCACGTCAGGATCGTAAAGATAAGCCGAGGGTTTCGATCGCTGCGAAACTTGTGGCAGATCTCCTTAGTGTGGCCGGTATAGATCGTCTGATAACCATGGATCTTCATGCGGATCAGATTCAAGGATTTTTCAACGTGCCGGTTGATCATCTTTATGCGTCCTCAATCTTTATTCCCTATATTGAAAGCCTTAAATTAAAAGACATGGTGATCGCTTCTCCTGATGTAGGTGGAGCCAAACGTGCCAATTCTTATGCTAAATATTTCGATGTGCCTTTGGTTCTTTGTCACAAGCAGCGTGCAAAGGCCAATGTAGTTGCGAAAATGACTGTCATTGGAGATGTCAAGGATAAGAATGTAGTTCTTGTGGATGATATAGTTGATACAGCTGGAACCATTACCAAGGCAAGTGATCTTCTGATGTCTTATGGAGCTAAGTCTGTCAGAGCTCTCTGCAGCCATCCTGTAATGAGTGATCCTGCTACTGAGAATGTTCAGAAGTGTGGTCTTGAAGAGATTATCTTCACTGATTCTATTCCATATATAAAGGAGAATCCGAAGGCAACTGTCCTTCCTGTAGCTAAATTATTTGCCGATACGATCCGAAGAATTCATAATAATCAGTCGATATCTTCACAGTATCTTTTCAAATAATAATCATATCCTTCAGAATATTTCAGAAGTATATATCAAAAAAAGACGCGTAATTTTACGCGTCTTTTTTGCTTATCGAGTTATTTCTTAGTCGGGGAAGGAATATCCTTCAGATTTGAAGTTTCTGTCAGCGGGTTTCCCATAACAAGTTATATGGGTGATTGAAGAACGGTTTCCGGAGAAAGAGTCAGAAGCATAACAGGTGATATCTCCGGTGCCTGTGGCAGATGCAGTAACATCCTTAGCAATCATATTTTTAGCATAGATGTCACCTGTTCCTGTGGCTGAATAAGTTGCAGAGATAACCGACCCACTGAGCTTGATATCTCCTGTGCCTGTAAGAGAGGCCTTAAGGGTATTGCCGTTGCTGAGTTTTGAGATAAGGTCGCCGGTTCCATTTAGATTTAATGTGGTGTTTGAGGCTGTGCCACTCACTTGAATATCACCGGTTCCGTTCAAATTTGCTTTAAGTATCTGCGCTTTCAAAGCGGGCAGGATAATATCTCCTGTGCCGTTAAGAAGCAGAGTGATTGATGTAGTGTTGAAAGTGCCCCTAAACGAAATGTCTCCTGTTCCGTTAGATGTTATCTTATCCAGATCCGGAACCGTTATCTCAACTGTCATGTCATATTTTCTGAAGCTGTGGCTCCTTCCATTCTTATTTTGGGTCTGTGAGACTACAAGAGTACCGTTCTGGACACTTATATCGTTATATTGCATCAGATTGTCTGATCCTTTAACGACCACATTAGATCGGGAACCCTGCGTAATAACTACATCTTGCATTCCTTGAACTTTTATATTTTCAAAGGAACCGATATTGAGGGTTTTGGAAACGATATTTCCCGAACCGGTGATTCTGTCATTGTCAAAATCATTTATAATAGTTTTACCGTTGACAGATGTTACGCCACACGAAGTGATGTCCACCATAAGTGTTAAAGCTGCAGCAAACAGCAGAAGATTTCTGAAAAGTAGTCTCATAGATATTAAAATTTAACCGGGAGTCGGAGAGTCTGACTCCCGGATTCTGTTATTACCAGATTATTACTCGTTCGTTCTCCGGACGGTACATATCATCACCTTCCTCAATTCCGAATGCATCAAAGAAAGGCTGGATATTTCTGAGGGAAACGTTCACACGGTTGATGCCAAGTGAATGAGGATCGCCGGTAGTAAGAGATCTAATCTCCTCTTCGCGAATATTATTTGCCCATAAATTGGCAAAATTAAGATAGAAGACCTTCAAAGGATCAAGACCATCGATCTTTGCCTCTTCTGATTTCACATCTACTCCCTTTTTCTTTTGGGAATCGAGGAATGCAGTTAGAGCAATTCGCAAGCCACCTTGGTCTGCAATGTTTTCACCAAGAGTGTATTGGCCGTTGGCGTTAAGACCGGGGAGAACTTCAACAGCACTGAACTGATTAGCCAAGCCTTGAGTCAGATTACTGAAAGCCTGAGCATCTTCAGGAGTCCACCAGTTTACCATATTGCCTTTGGCATCGAAATTACATCCTTGGTCATCAAATCCGTGAGTCAGTTCATGGCCGATAACCACGCCGATACCGCCATAGTTTTCCGCATCACTTGATTCCGGATCGTAAAATGGAGCCTGAAGAATGCCTGCAGGGAAAACGATTTCGTTGTTTAATGGATTGTAATATGCATTGATGGTCTGTGGAGTCATTCCCCACTCGGTGCGATCCACCGGCTTACCCCATTTTGCGAGTTGTTCTGCCTGTTGCCACATACTGGCATTATGTATATTCTCATAATAGGAGAGAGAAGGATCGATCTCGAGTTTGGAATAATCTTTCCATTTGTCGGGATAGCCGATCTTGACGGTAATGGCGTTCAGCTTCTTAAGAGCCTGCACTTTAGTGTCGTCTGACATCCATGGAAGATGGATTATATGTTTACCGAGCGCATTGCGAAGATTTTCAACCAGACCCTCCATATAGATCTTGGAACTTTCAGGGAAAT
Organism: uncultured Sangeribacter sp.; assembly: GCA_964499025.1. Lineage (GTDB taxonomy): Bacteria > Bacteroidota > Bacteroidia > Bacteroidales > Muribaculaceae > Lepagella. Next base: position 30,381 of record CAZCJC010000020.1, on the reverse strand, counting down.
ATTCTTCTACATAGAGTTTACCGATTCCTTCACCCATAACACCCTCTACCGTTGCGAGCGATTTCTTCCACCTCGGGTGTTGTTTCTGGACTCCACTGAGGACTTTATTGAACTCAAACCCTGCATTTGCAAAATCATCACTAAGATAAGGAGCAGCAGAGCTTACATATTCCCAAAGATAGAGGTCTTTCTTTTCCCGGTCGGAGAGTGAGGCCATGAGATCATTTCCCTGCTTTACAGTGTTCAACTCTGTAACTATCACCGACTCCGGAGTCTCAATTCCCATTGTCTCTATAAAGAATCTATCCCATGGGAAAGATGGATAAAGCTCTTTTAACTGAGCAATAGAACGGGGATTATACATTGCAGGAATATTTCTGCTCTGTTCGCGAGTCCATGTTGAGTCAGCAATGAGTGTCTCAATTTTAAGGACATTGGTTGCTATTCTTTTGGCATCCTTTTTAGAATATCCTGCAAGTTGCATATCGGTTTCAATCAGCTTGCGGTAAGCTGCGCGGACATCCTTATTGCGTTTGTCATTGAGAAGATAATAGTCGCGGTCGCCAAGTCCGAGTGATGGAGCAGAAACATACATAGCATATACCTGGCTGTTTGCAAGGTCTTCCATTGGACCGGCATTTACAAAAGGAGAGCCATAATTTTTATGAATCCATAGGAAAAGATTCTCCATATCCTTAGGAGCTGTATTTTCTATCTTGGCAAGATCAGCTTTGATTGGGGAGGCTCCGAGATTGTTTCGACGAATGGAATCCATGCCCTGCTCGTAAAGAGTAGCGATTTTGAATGCATCGGTTCCTTTCGCAGGGTTAGTTGCAGAAAGACCAGTAACGATTCTTTTTACTCTGTTATTGCTGGAATCATTAAGGATGTTGAACTGACCATAGCGTGAGTATTCAGCCGACAAAGGATGGTTCTTCATCCATTGGTTATTGACATGATGGTAAAAATCCTTCTTAGGTGATACCGAATTGTCAATTCCTTGAGCATTCAGGCTCTTAAGATGTTCCTGAGCTGTCGCTCCTGTAAGAGCGACAGCCAGGGTTGCGCATGTTAAAATTGTTTTTAACTTCATACTTATCTCTTGTTATAGTTAAGACTCTTGACTTATTATTTTGTGACAGGATATTATAAAATTTTCAGATTATTAATTATACCCGAAGATTTCCGTTCGGTTTCTTCCCATTCCAATTCAGGGTTCGAATCACAGGTAATACCTCCTCCTGCAAACATACTCCATCCATTTTTTGCAACCCAGATTGATCTTAGATTGACGTATAGATCAAATCGGGAGAAATCGATAAAAGGTCCGCAGAAACCCCCATAGAATGCTCGTGAATTTCGTTCATATTTTTTGATAAGTTGTATCGAGCGATTTCTTGGCATTCCGCAAAGGGCTGGTGTTGGAGATAAAGTGGAGATAAATTCAGGAAACGAATTGATAACCTTTTTTGTGATTCCTAATGAATGTATGGAGGTAAGGAGGTGTTCAACGTTTCCAGCTTTTTTTGTCGAAAGTGGGGATGCCACCGGATTCATATCCCATTTCCGGAAGACATCCATTATGAATCTTTTTACAATCAGATGTTCCTCAATATTTTTATTATCCCATTGAGTCGACGTATTTGCTTGGCGAGTTCCTGCAAGGGCGTATGTATAAAGAAAATTATTATGTGACTTAAGAAGTAATTCAGGAGAAGCACCAAGCCAACAACCGGATTTTGGAGTGATAAAAAGAAATACAAATGCATCCGGAAAAGCTGAGCATAAATTCAAGAATGAATATTCCAAGTCTATTCTCGTATGTTCCTGAATCACTCTTGCCGCGATGGTTTTTCGGTCGGAAGCATTATTAATATCCCTGATAATTTCTTCCACCTCTCGCTGATGCTCGATTCTTGAAGTGGGGGCATCCGGATATTGATATTTTAAATCTATGTCATCAAGCTGATCAATAAAAGTATTTACTTTCGATAAATCAGAAGGTGAGGACGACAAAATTGAGACCACTTCATTTCCCGGATTTTCAAATGGAGCGATTATGAAACTGTCATCATATATTCCCGACCGGACTTCCCCTTTTCTGCAGACAATATTCTCACCTTCACCCGGTAGTCGGTAAGCGAAAAAACCGTCATGTTTTTTTCCCATCTGATAATCCTTTAGTCAATCTCTTCAGCTTCAAAGTCGAAAGGCATAGCAGCTGTGATGCGAGCAGTTATGAATTCTCCCGGTTTGGCATCGGAGCCCTTCACATAATAATTCATATCCACCTCCGGACTGTCCCATTGAGATCTGCAGATTCTGGTGTCTCCTTCAATTTCATCTACAATAAGACGTATTTCTTGCCCTATCATCAATGCATTGTTCTCTTCATATATATCCCCCTGCGCTTCCATAAGTTTATCAAGACGGTGTTTTTTTACTTCCTCCGGAATAATGTCCTGAAGATTCTTTGCCCCCCAGGTTCCCTCTTCTTCAGAATAGGCAAAGGCTCCCATTCTATCAAATTTTACTGATTTGACGAATTGGAGCAGTTCATTGAATTCCTTTTCACCTTCCCCGGGAAAACCGACCATAAGAGTGGTTCGGATTTTTATCCCAGGTACTCTTTTTCGCATTTCCTCAAGAAGTTCTATAGTTTCCTTCCCTGAAATATGTCTTCTCATATTTTTCAGAACAGGATCGGATATATGTTGAAGAGCGATATCCATATATTTGCATACATTGTCATGGCGAGCCATAACATCAAGAACATCAAGAGGAAAATCTGAAGGATAAGCGTAGTGTAACCGAATCCACTCAACTCCATCTATTGAGGCCATGCGATCGATAAGTTCGGCAAGCGCCTGTTTGTCATAAATGTCAGTTCCATATGAAGAAAGATCCTGAGCAATCACATTAAATTCCTTAACGCCCGAGGCTACTAAAGATCGGGTTTCTTCCAGAATTTCCTCTATGGGGCGTGATCTATGTCTTCCTGTTATTAGAGGGATTGCGCAGAAAGAACAAAATCTGTTGCAACCTTCAGATATTTTTAGGTATGCAGAATGAGGGGGAGTAGTAATGACTCGTTCCCAAGCTTTGGGCTTTTCATTGCCTGAAAGGTCAGGAAGCGAGTCAATAAAGTTGTTCCAGTTAAATTTTCCATACCAGATATCCACTTCAGGTATTTCTTTTTTTATTTCCTCCATATATCTTTCGGAGAGACACCCCATGGCAACTATCTGACCGATTGTTCCGTTTTCCTTTAGAGTTCCAAGCTGTAGCAACATTTCAATAGATTCTTCCTGTGCATCAGCTATGAAACCGCAGGTGTTTACCACAACGTATTCACCATCTGTCGTTTCAGGATTATGGGCTACAGTATAACCTTTAGCTGTCAAACGCCGAATGAGGCGTTCCGAATCAATTAGATTTTTGGAACACCCCATTGAAATTATATCAATATGGTTTTTCTTCATTCTACAACGATATCTTTCTAAAGACGTTTTTTATTTCTGTAAATTTAAAATGAGTCTAAACAGATTTAATTTTACTGTATTATAGTTTCCGACTTAGAAAAAATTCTCTATATCCTTCGAACGTTTAACTGCATTTTACTATAAAAGGCAGTTAAACTGGAAACATAGTGAAGTATCAATCTCTAAAACTGTCATTTCAATGCATCTCCAAAAAGAGATCTTACAAATTCTCCTGCATGGAAAATCTGGAGATCCTCTTTCCCTTCTCCCAAGCCAATATATTTAACCGGAATCTTAAATTGATCGCTTATTCCAATTACCACACCTCCTTTTGATGTTCCGTCAAGTTTGGTTATCGCAAGGTTATTGACTTCTGTGGCGGCCACAAATTGACGTGCCTGCTCAAATGCGTTCTGACCTGTGGAACCGTCAAGCACCAGAAGAATCTCTTGTGGAGCATCCGGAACAACTCGCTTCATAACATTCTTAATCTTTGTAAGCTCGTTCATGAGTCCAACTTTGTTATGAAGACGCCCGGCTGTATCTATAATGACTACATCTGCACCTTGAGCCTTTGCCGAAGAAAGGGTGTCGAATGCTACAGCTGCAGGATCACTACCCATTTTTTGCTTTATAACCGGCACTCCAATTCTTTCTCCCCAAATGTCAAGCTGTTCAATAGCGGCTGCCCTGAATGTATCAGCAGCTCCTAAAACCACTTTATTCCCAGCTTCCTTATATTGGTATGCCAGCTTACCGATAGTGGTAGTTTTTCCAACTCCGTTGACACCGACAACCATGATAACATAGGGTTCACCAGTCTTAGGAACATTAAAATCCTCCAGTTCCTCTCCGGATATGGGCTTCTCAAGCATATCAGAAATCTCTTCCGCCAAGAGATGTCGCAATTCTTCACTACCGACATATTTGTCGCGGGCTACGCGAGCCTGGATTCGTTCAATAATCTTAAGCGTAGTATCCACGCCAACATCACTTGTGATGAAAGCCTCTTCCAGGTTATCAAGGACGTCATCATCTATAGAACTTTTCCCTGCTACTGCACGTGTGATCTTATTCCAAACACCCTCTTTGGTCTTTTGCAAACCGTTGTCGAGTGTTTCTTTCTTCTTTTTAGAAAATAATTTATTGAATATCATTCCTTCAGAATCAGATTATACGCGAAGTTAGTTAAAATTGCGCTAAATATAAAGTTATGGCATCAAAAAATAGTAATAAGTCAAAACTATAGCAGATGAATCCTAATTATCTTTCCGGGTGTTGGATAAATTTAGGGTCTGCACATGCATGGTTGCGTAACCATCAATATCTATCTCAACCGGTTACTTGACCTCTTAAGTCGGTATCTTATCAAAGGGCTAAAGATAGGGAGGGTGTGGCATATTTTAATTTTGTGCCACACCCTCGGTCTCGAATGCAAATAGATGTATTAAAAGAAATAGGTTTTCTGTTTTATGAAGCGTATTATATTTAGAAGAATCTTAGCTGCCCTTATTACTGCCAGATGTGGTTGCTTCCTGCTCAATTACAGCCGCAGTACGCTTAACATCGGCTTTAAGCCCTCCGAATTTATAAGAAATACTGAATCCAACGCTCCATTGAGGATAAGAGGACTGGCTATAAGTTCTGACAGATTCACTTACCTGTGACCATGAGCTCTTCCTGCGTGCCGGAGCGAAATTCTGGGCATTGAGGCTTAAAGTAAGGGCATCCTCTTTGAGAAAAGAGCGGCTGAGCCCTATGCCATAATAATACCATGGGGAACCTTTTGACTGTAGATCGGCCCAAGGACTTCCTCCTCCTCCGTATGCGGAGAATCGAATCTTATTGGGAAAACGATAGTTATAGTTACCGTTTACATAGGTTCTCCAATTGATACGTTTCCCTTTTAAGAGAGGACTGTCGGCAGACATGTGCTCATAGGTTTCCTGCAACCATAGGGAGAAACTCATATCTTTTATGATATCCCAATTTAAGCTTGTTTCAAACGCCACGTTATTGTATTTGCCGATATTTGCATAGGTGGTGTTCATAATACCATCTTGAATGAAAATCATATCAGAAACCTGATTATTAGAGAAGTAATATTTAACTTTAAATGAGCCAGAAACCTTACCACCGTAATTCGAATAAGCAAGCGATATATTATGACTCTTTTCGCTTACCAGATTCGGGTTACCATAAGATACCTGATTGGGGGTCAAAGTATTACGATATGGGTTAAGAACACCAAGTCCCGGACGTGCTATTCTCATCTGATATGCCAGACGTAAATTGGAAGAGTCTGTGAATTTGAAGGTGGAGGATAGGTTTGGAACCAGGTCATTAAGAATTGTGGTAAACGATGAATAATCTCCGATCTTATATTTTAAACCCATATGAGTGTATTCATATCTGAGACCTGCACGGAATGACCATTTCCCGAAACTGCCACTATATGAGGAATAAAGAGCAATTATATCCCGAAATTGGTTGACTTTCACATGTTGGGAGTCATCCATAACGAGATTATCTGCAGAGTTACCATACCAGGGAGCACTATTTGCATTGTTAGTATTGAAACTTCCCTTTGCTCCTGCCTCAAGATGATGTTTTGAGCTGAATTTGTTGGAGTAGTCAATCTGGAAAATATGGCCGAGTCCATATGCCTCTCTCATATTCCTGGAATAGGGGGCTTCATCATCCATTATGGGGTGTCCGACAAGTTCATACATATAAATATCCGAATTATTGTCGTTATCTGAATAATCGAATGAGTATGATGTGATAAGATGATGGTCAGGATTTCGGAAATTATGCTGGTAAGATAATTGGGCCGATGTGCCAAGCCATGTACCTTTGCTTATAAAGTCGCGTTTTAGGCTCCAAGTGGGATCCATATTGGAATTATACATGGTCATGGTCTGTTCCACAGGAGAACCACCCCAAGTGTTATTGCTGAAATTTATCCCTGCTGTAAATAAGTTGAGTGTGTCGGGTTCCCATGAGAGATCAAGATTTGTTTCCCAGTAATCCCATTCGTTGCGGCTTCTTTGATCGGAAACCTGAAGACGATTCTCTTCAGATTCATAATTTTCTATTTCAGAATGATTATAATTATAGCGATGGAAGATACGCCCGTTATTATAACTGCCGTGTAGACTGGCTGTAACGTTCTTTATTTTTGTCCTTCCATAGGCTGATCCTCCGATACTTGTAGGCCTTATCCATAGGTTAAGGTTTGTAAGGTAACCTGAAAGTGACTGCTTTGTGATTGTAACGATATTAAGAATTCCACCTGTGCCTTCAGCTTCATATTTTGCCCCGGGCTCAGAAATAACTTCTATTTTCTTTATAGTGGCTGCAGGCATGGATTTTAGGATTGTCTTGATGTCTCCCTTCAGCATTGGATCCTCCCGTCCATTCAGATAAATCTTGAAACTTGATTGACCATTTACACGTATGTCCTCATTTGCATCAACGGTTACTCCCGGAACTTTCCTCAGGATCTCAAGAGTGGAGTTGGTAGTAGCCTCGGGGTCTTCCGACACGTTGTAGGTTAAAGTAGCGCCATCGCTCTCAACCAGTTTCTTGGTTGTGCTGATAACAAAATCCTCAAGTAAAATATCGGGCTCAGCCACAGAATCTGTGACTGCAGATTTTGATACGGAATCTGTTTTTTCTATAGTCTGTGCTGAAATTGAGGCACAGGAGATGGAGCAGAGAAGTGTAATGCATAGAAGTTTAGAAAGCATCATACAGTGGTAATTAGTTAGTTTACGAATATATGATGTTAGTAACATCTATTTTGTGACATAAAATTATCACAAATTTCTTTCCCAAAATTCTATCTTGCCGACAGTCAAGGATTTAGGAATGTTAATAATTCGTTGATTTGATGAGCCCCTAAATAGTAGGTCGGGATCTTTCAAAGCGAAAATGAATGGAGAGTCAACTAAGACATCAGCTTTGGAAACTACTCTTAACATATTGGGGAGGGTAAGTATTTCTTCCCAAGTAAAGCCTGTGTATATCCAAACGTTATGATCAAAATTGTGAATTTCATCGATCAGTCTATCTACGAACTCCAATTGATATAGTGGGTCACCTCCAGACAAAGTGACATCAAAATCCTCTTCTCGGATGATATCCATTATCTGCTCGAGGGTATAATCTTCACCTGCATCAAAATTCCATGTATGAGGATTATGACATCCGGGACATTCATGGAGACAACCGGCAAAATAGATTGAGGTCCGGAAACCCGGACCGTCAACCGTAGTGCCTCTCACTATATCAAGAATCTTTGCAGTGTAAGAGCTCACGTCTTTAAGATATTGTCAAAAGGAATTCTTGACACTATTATCAAGAGGATTAAAATTACTTATGCACGATACGATCGTGAAGTTCTGCAAGTTTACCGGAATTCCAGCGATCTGTTGTCCCTACAAGGTATCCTGTGATTCGCTGAATAGTTTCAAACTTGCTGCCACATTTTGGGCAACAATTACTCTCCTTGTCAGCATTCTCGTAGCCGCATTTAGGGCAATGGTTCCTATTATGATTGACAGATCCATATCCCATATTATATTTATCCATCAGATCAACGATCTGCATTATGGATTCTTCATTGTGAGTTGCATCTCCATCAATCTCAACATAAAATATGTGACCTCCACCTGTGAGTTCATGATATGGAGCTTCAATCTTTGCTTTATGTCGGGGCGAGCAGTGATAGTAAACGGGAACATGGTTGGAATTTGTATAGTAATCCTTGTCAGTTATGCCCGGAATAATACCAAAAGATTTACGGTCTTTTTTTGTGAATTTTCCCGACAATCCTTCAGCTGGAGTTGCAAGGACTGAGAAGTTGTGGCCGTAAGCTTCGGAAAATTCGTTTACTCTGCTTCTCATATGCTTTATGATTCGCAATCCGAGTGCCTGTGCCTCATCGCTTTCTCCATGGTGTTTACCGATGAGAGCTATAAGACATTCCGCGAGACCAATGAAACCGATTCCGAGTGTGCCCTGATTAATTACAGATTCAATAGTATCGTTCGGGCCAAGATTCTCTGAACCGTTCCATAGAACGTTCATTACCAAGGGGAATTGTTTGGCAAGTGCCGTTTTCTGAAAATTGAACCGTTCGTTTAGTTGCATTGCTGCAATGTCCAGAACTTCATCAAGTTTCTGGAAGAATCTCTCAATACGCTCCTCTTTATCCTTCACAGCCATCAATTCAAGTGCGATTCGAACGATATTGATTGTGGAGAATGATATATTCCCTCGTCCTATTGAGGTTTTTTCACCGTATCTGTTTTCAAAAACTCTTGTGCGACACCCCATGGTAGCAACTTCATATTTATATCTTTCCGGATCATCCGGATTCCACTTCTCATGGTGATTGTATGTAGCATCAAGATTCAAGAAATTTGGGAAGAAACGTCGTGCCGTAACTTTACAAGCAAGACGATAAAGATCATAATTGCGGTCTTCCGGGAGGTAGCTGATACCTTTTTTCTTCTTCCATATTTGAATCGGGAATATGGCAGTCGCTCCATTTCCAACTCCTTCATAGGTGGAATTCAGGAGCTCGCGTATCACGCACCGCCCCTCGGCAGATGTATCTGTTCCATAATTGATAGATGAGAATACTACTTGGTTGCCCCCTCTGGAATGGATAGTATTCATATTATGGATGAATGCTTCCATAGCTTGGTGAACGCGTCCAACCGTTTTATTCATAGCATGCTGAAGGAGTCTCTCCTCACCTTCGAGTCCTGTTAGATCTCTTTTGATGTAGTCATTGAGTTCTTTATCATAGAGGTAAGAAAGGTCTTTTCCAGTGAGTTGCTCAAGATTTTTAATTTCTTCAATAAAAGAATTTCTCACGAATGGTGCTAAATAGAAATCAAATGCGGGGATAGCTTGGCCACCATGCATCTCATTCTGTGCTGTTTCCAGTGATATACAAGCAATCACGCTTGCTGTTTCAATTCTTTTTGCCGGTCTTGATTCGCCATGTCCTGCAACAAACCCCTGTCTAAGAATTCTGTCGAGAGGGTGCTGTACGCATGTGAGACTCTTGGTAGGGTAGTAATCCTTGTCATGAATATGCAGATAGTTATTCTTGACAGCAGTCTTTACTTCCGGACTAAGCAGGTAGTCGTCAACGAAAGGTTTTGTGGTCTCGCTTGCAAATTTCATCATCATTCCTGCCGGGGAATCGGTATTCATATTTGCGTTTTCGCGAGTGATGTCATTATTTTTTGCCTCGATGATCTCTAAAAACATTTCCCGGGTCTTTGCACGACGGGCAATAGACCTTTGATCTCTATATGCAATATATCGTTTAGCAACGTCCTTCCGAGCTGATTTCATTAGCTCGATTTCAACCTTGTCCTGTATCTCCTCGACAGTCATGCGTTCTTTGCTGTTCATGCCGATTCGGTCGGTAATCTTCTGAATGAGAGCTTCGTCTTCGCCCATCTCTGTGGTGAGCATAGCTTTACGAATAGCGGCCTTGATTTTTTCTTCATTGTAACCGACAACTCTGCCGTCACGTTTTTCAACTATCTGTATCATTGAGGGATAAATTTTTCAGTTGTTTGTGAGTGCAAAGATAGGTTAATTTATGGAATTGGACAAATAAAAAATAACATTAAAAAATCCTTTAGTTTTCTAATTTGGTAAACATTTTGATGATTTGCTAAAATTAATATTCTTAATATCAGTCATATATAAATTATTTGGGAAAACTTTTAGAGAAATTGAATTTTAAAAAGATACCTATTTTTGATAATAACTGATTGCAATTTTAAAGTCTAAGTCTTTATTGTTTGAATAAAACGATCATAATTTTATGAGAATATATTATATGGAAATTTACGTGGAGTGGCGGATATTTTATGGTTTGTTTGTTATAAAATCAAAAAGTATTAAAAATTAAAAATTGACCATTATGGCTACGAATAACAATATAAACACCGATCGTAAAACAGAAAAGTTAAAGGAGGAGGCATTACGGTATCACGAAGAGGGTTTCCCTGGTAAAATTGAAGTAATGCCGACAAAATCATATTATAATCAGAAAGATCTGGCCTTGGCTTATTCCCCTGGCGTAGCATATCCATGTCTTGAGATTGAGAAGGACCCATCCAAGGCATATCATCTTACAGACAAGGGGAACTTGGTCGCCGTGGTTTCTAATGGTACTGCTGTTTTGGGATTAGGAGATATAGGTGCATTGGCTGGGAAACCGGTTATGGAGGGTAAGGCATTATTATTTAAAATTTTCGCAGGTATAGATTCTTTTGATATCGAAGTCAACGAGAAAGATCCAAAGAAGGTCGTGGAAATTGTAAAAGCAATCAGTCCTACATTCGGCGGAATCAATCTTGAGGATATAAAAGCTCCCGAGTGCTTTGAGATTGAGACCAAACTTAAAGAGGAATGCGATATTCCTGTGATGCATGATGACCAGCACGGAACTGCCATTATTTCCGGGGCAGCCTTACTTAATGCTCTTTATATTCAGGAAAAAGAGATAGGGGATATTCGTTTGGTTATCAATGGAGCCGGCTCAGCAGCCATCAGTTGTGCCCGACTTTATTTGGAGCTTGGTGTCAAGAGAGAGAATATTGTAATGTGTGATTCCAAGGGGGTGATTAGGGCCGATAATGGCAATCTGACCTCTCAAAAGAGAGAGTTTGCCACGACGCAAGATTATCATACTTTAGCCGAAGCACTTGTGGACGCTGATGTGTTTCTTGGACTGAGTAAAGGGAATGTTCTTACTACAGAAATGATCCTTACGATGGCTCGGCGTCCTATAGTGTTCGCGTTGGCTAATCCTGATCCGGAGATAGATTATGATCTTGCAAAGTCCACGCGAGATGATATAATAATTGCTACAGGGAGAAGTGATTATCCTAACCAGGTAAACAATGTTCTTGGTTTCCCGTATATATTCCGCGGAGCACTTGACAGCCGCGCCTCTCAAATAAATGAAGCAATGAAAATCGCAGCAGTTCATGCAATTGCAGAAATAGCAAGGAAGCCTGTCCCGGATTCGGTGAAAGAAGCTTATGGAGGCAAGGAACTTAGTTTTGGAAGGGATTATATCCTGCCGACTCCATTTGACCCAAGGTTGCTTTATGATGTGTCTGCCGCTGTGGCGAAAGGGGCGATGGAATCGGGTGTTGCGCACCGTCCTATCACAGATTGGGATGCCTATGCGGATGAGTTACGTCGCAGGATGGAGAGAATCAAAAGAGTAAGATGATTTGATTTTGGATTAAAAAGAAATAATTCGTCTAAATAGTACTATTTTTTTATACCGTTAAACTCAATATTTATCATTTTTATTTAGTAACTTTGCATATAATTTGTGTGGGTTCTAAATCGACGTGCACAAGTTTGAAAATATCCTCATCTTTTGAGCAGTGTGAAATGAGAATTTTATGCGATTCAAAGGATGCGGAGATTTCGTATCCACATAACGTTAAGACTAAAAGGAAGAACATCCATAATTATGGCAAAGGAACTAAAGAATTTTACAAAGCGATCAGATAATTATTCGCAGTGGTATAATGAATTGGTAGTCAAAGCAGATCTTGCAGAGCAATCTGCTGTAAGAGGTTGTATGGTAATCAAGCCTTACGGATATGCCATCTGGGAAAAAATGCAGCAGACACTTGACGGCATGTTTAAGGAAACCGGTGTCCAAAACGCATATTTCCCATTGTTAATACCGAAATCGTTTCTTTGTCGTGAGGCTGAACACGTTGAAGGCTTTGCCAAGGAATGTGCAGTAGTAACTCATTACCGTCTTAAAAATGATCCGGATGGAAATGGAGTTGTTGTTGATCCCGCTGCTCGTCTTGAGGAGGAATTGATAATCCGGCCCACTTCCGAGACCATCATTTGGGGCACCTATAAGAACTGGATTCACAGTTACCGGGACCTTCCACTTCTTGTGAATCAGTGGGCTAATGTTATGAGGTGGGAGATGCGCACACGAATGTTTCTCCGCACAGCGGAATTTCTCTGGCAGGAGGGCCATTGTGCTCATGCAACAGCTGAAGAATCAGAGGCGCGTACAGTCCAGATGATAAATCTATACGGAGATTTTGCCGAGAAGTATATGGCAATGCCTGTGATAAAGGGTGTTAAAAGTCCTAATGAGCGATTTGCCGGAGCAATCAATACATATACCATAGAGGCAATGATGCAGGATGGTAAAGCATTGCAGTCCGGAACATCTCATAATTTGGGTCAGAATTTTGCCAAAGCTTTCGATGTGACTTTCATGAATAAGGATAATAAGCCGGAATATGTATGGGCGAATTCATGGGGCGTTTCCACACGATTGATGGGTGCTCTGATAATGACTCACAGCGATGATAACGGTCTTGTACTTCCTCCTAAGCTGGCTCCGATTCAAGTTGTGATAGTGCCTATCTATAAGAATGCAGAGGGTCTCAAGGCCATAAGTGAGAAAGTTAAACCATTAGTTGAACAACTAAAGGCTAAGGGTATCAGTGTCAAGTATGATGATGCCGACAATAAGCGTCCTGGATTCAAATTTGCTGATTATGAAGTAAAGGGTGTGCCTGTTCGACTTGCCATTGGTCAGCGAGACCTTGAAGATGGAACTGTGGAAGTGATGCGTCGCGATACATTGGAAAAGGAAACCTTGAAGATTGATGGAATCGTTGAGCACATAGAATCGCTTCTCGAGGATATACAGAATAATCTGTTTGATAAGGCCCTCAAGATGCGTGAGGAAAAAACAGTAACAGTTGATACCTACGAGGAATTCAAAGAGAAAATTGAAGAAGGTGGTTTTATTCTCGCTCATTGGGATGGTACTCCAGAGACAGAAGAGAAGATAAAGGAGGAGACAAAAGCTACTATCCGTTGCATACCTTTCGATGGTGATAAGACACCGGGAGTTTGTATGGTGACTGGTAAACCCTCCTCTCAAAGAGTTATTTTTGCCCGTTCATATTAAAATTTCAAGACGTTTATAACGTTTTAGAGAATAATATTGAAAGCTAAATTGAACTAATTCTTATAAATCCAGGTCATCCCATTTATCCGGAAATAATATGAAGCAGAATATATTGGGAATAGTAGTTGCCGGTACTGTTGTCGGGTCATATTGTTGTCAGGTTTCCGCTCTGACGGTTGAAGATTATTGTTCTCCATCCAGGACAACTCCCGTTGGAATAAGGGAAATGAGACCACTGTCAGATGGAGTATCTTATTCAGCTATCAGTGAAGATGGAAAGTCTATAGAAGTCTTCGATTATAAAACCGGGAAAAAAACATCAACCTTATTCAGCCTTGATGGAATAAAGGGTGATGTTAAAATTGATTCATTTTCCGGATACGACATTAGTGATAATGGGAAAAAGATTTTGCTTTGGAATGACGTTAACAAAATTTATCGCCATTCCTTCACTGCAAATTATTATGTCTACGATGTTATGAGATCTACTCTTAAGAGAGTGTCTGATAACGGTCAGCAGCGAGGTGCGGTGATGTCGCATGATGGCAGGATGGTGGCTTACACCCGAGATAATAATATTTACATTTCCAATCTGGATTATGATACGGATAAGGCTATCACGACGGATGGAGAAATTAATAAAGTGATTTACGGTGTATCTGATTGGAGCTATGAGGAGGAATTCGGAGTTCTTTCTACAATGAGATGGAATTCAGATGACACCGTACTTGCCTTTATGAAATTCGATGAATCGGAGGTGCCGCTCTATTCTTTTGATAAATATAAAAGTTTTTGTGAGGCAGATCCGTTATCCGATCCATATCCGATTCAATACACTTATAAGTACCCTCTTGCAGGATATCCGAATTCTGTAGTTTCTGTTTTGGCATATAATGTAGATAACAGAACTACTAAAAAGATGGATCTTCCAATGGATAAGGATGACTATATTCCTTCTCTCTCATTTGATGGAGAGGGGAAGAACCTTATGGTAATGCTTCTTAACCGTGATCAAAATAATCTCAAGTTATATAAGGTTAATCCGGCCTCGACTGTAGCAACCTTGGTGATGACGGAAAAAAGTGGGGCGTGGCTCAGTCCCTCATCTTACCAGATGGTTAAGTATTCTGCTACCGGTTTTGTGATTGGGAGTGAAAGAAGCGGATATAATCATCTATATGAATATGATTATAATGGAACGATGCTTCGACAAATTACTAAGGGTGACTGGAATGTGACTGCTTATTATGGAAAGTCGGCCAAGACAGGTTCCCATTATTTTCAATCAACTCAGCGAGGGGCAATCAACAGGAATGTCATGTCGGTTGATTCCAAAGGAGCTATCACAGTTCTAAATGATTTAGATGGTTTTGAGTCAGCTTCCTTTAGTGGGAACATGGAATATTTTGTGAGAACTTATAGCAATGCAGCCACCCCCCCACAATATTCAATATGCACTAACAAAGGGACCAAGGTGCTTGATCTTGAATTAAACAAGGCCTACGCTGCAAGATATGCCGGAGCCCCTTCAAAGGAATTTGTGAAAGTTAAGAATTCTCTGGGTGAGGAAATGAATGGCTACATCATTAAACCGGCTGATTTCGATTCTTCAAAGAGGTATCCATTGCTAATGTACCAGTATAATGGTCCGGATTCTCAGGAAGTCGCAAACAGGTGGAAAATGGAGGGTGTTTATTATCTCGCTTCGTTAGGTTATATTGTGGCGGCTGTTGATGGACGTGGCACAGGATATCGTTCAAGGGAATGGGCCAATTGTGTATATCGGGATCTTGGTAAGTATGAAACAGAGGATCAACTTTCCGGTTCGAACTATTTTGCTTCACTGCCATATGTAGACAGCACACGTATGGGTTGTTTCGGCTGGAGTTACGGAGGATATATGACTCTTATGGAGTTGTCGGCAAAAGAAACTCCTTTCAAAGTGGGAGTTGCAATGGCGCCAGTGACTGATTGGAGATATTATGATTCCATATATACCGAAAGATATATGAGTACTCCTCAGCAGAATGAAAAGGGATATATTTCATCTTCTGCGTTAGGAAAGACAACCAATATGAACTCTCGTTTGTTAATAATGTCGGGGACAAGTGATGATAATGTGCACTTCTATAATACGCTGAAGTATACATCCAAGCTCAATTATGAAGGTAAAGTTTTTGATATGATGGCTCTTACCGGTTTTGAGCACAGTCTTGGCATGTGCAATGCGAGAGTTATGCTATTCAAAAAAATAGCTGATTTCCTTGATAACTACCTAAAAAAGTAGAGCTTCTAACATTGCTTTGAAATGGAAGATCTTAAAAAGATAAATAGTTTGCAACTATATACATTCTGGAAGAATTTATCTTTCGGTCTGTTGGTTATTGTGGCGCTTATAGCGTTCTCGATAATCCTGCCATTCTATTTCTCTCCAATCGTAGCTCTCCTTTCAGCGGCTGTCCTATATACGATGTTATACAATAATAAACTAAGCCATAACTCTACCTGTATGGTAGTGTCTTATGCAATGTTTATTTGTCTTATTGTATATTCATTTGTGACTATATCCTTGAATATTCTTTTCATTTGGGGATTTGTGCATCTTCCTAAAGAGTTTATATTTTTCACTGATCCATATATTCCTACGTTGGTGCTGTGCCCGATCTGTTTCTTAACAATGTCGTTCATATACCTGCGGCGCCGTCGGTTGAGCATCTGTGTAAATTGTAAACTTGAATATGGAGATTCCAATGAAAGAGGTAAAATCGGAAGTATCCTTACTTACGAATCTCATTTCCAGCTGCGTAACCTTATATATGTGTTCGGTCTTCTGTCAGTAGCAGTTTGGGTATATTATCTATGGTTCTATGTGAATACAGATGTCAATAGCAGAGATTGGTATGTGTTCATGTGGTTGACCATTATAGCTTTCGTTCTCGATGAGATTTACTTCATGGTAAGGTACTATAACCTTTATCTTGATTTGAAGGAGAATAACGAGCTAATTTCTCCGGAGGAATTGAGAGATATGACATCAAAAACGTATTTGAGATATTATGTTATATGCGGAGAATATGTCTATGTCGATGTCAACGCAGTAGATCCAAGTTCTCCGGAAAGACCAGTTATTGATACTCCGTTCATCACCAAAAGATCGGTAAACGGTATTACCATTCCTGAAGTAACAAATATCATAAAGAAAATGACAGGAGTCAACGACGGTCACTTAAGATTTTTCTTTGGAAGAAAAATTAAGGACATGAATAAATATTCATTACTCCGTTATTTTTATTTTCTTGATGGGAAACCGGAAGATTACCCTGAATTAAATATAAAAGGTGTATGGATGTCGTTTGATGAAATTAAGAAATTATATTCTTTTGCCCCGCATACTTTATCAAACATTTCGGTATCAGATCTTACACGGCTTGCTACAATAATCCTTACCAATAAAATATTTGATGAGAGAGGTTTCAGAAAAAATAAATTGAAATCTTACCGACCATCTTTTACCTTAAAGGAGGTTCGCGAATCCAAACTTGATTTTCAGGATGATAAATGGATAAGGATTTCCCTTTTTAATTCCGATACTTCAATGTATCGCTTTAAGAAATGGCTCAAGGAGCTAACAAGTGGTAAAGGGAATAAAAAAGCCAATCAATGGAATTAGGTTCAATTGCAGTGGTTGGTCCGACCGCAAGTGGTAAGACCCGTAGAGCAATATCTATTGCTAAAGCTTACGACGGAGAGATAATATCGGCCGATTCCCGGCAAGTGTACAAGGGGATGGATATTGGCACCGGAAAGGATTTGAATGAATATGACGAAGTGCCGTATCATCTGATTGATATAGCTGAAGCGGGAGATAAATACAATCTATTTAAATATCTTCATGATTTCAGAGTTTCATATTCCGACATTCGGTCACGTGATAAACTTCCGGTGATTTGCGGAGGGACAGGGATGTACGTGGAGAATGCATTAAATGGTATTTATTTACCCGAAGTTCCAGAGAATCCTGATTTGAGAATGAGGCTTGAGTCGAAATCATTGTCTGAGCTGGAAGAGATTCTAAGAAGTTATAAAACTCTTCATAATTCTACAGACATAGATACAGTGAAAAGAGCAGTACGAGCCATAGAAATAGAGGAATATTATCTCGCTAATCCAGATAAATCAAATCAGGTTAGAAAAAACTCGGCAAAATCTCTAAATGCCTTGGTAATAGGTATCGATATTCCCAGAGAGGAGAGGAGACGTAAGATTTCTGAAAGATTACGGAGCCGTCTTGAAGCTGGTATGGTTGATGAGGTAAAAGGTCTTCTGAAAAATGGTGTTTCTGCTGAGGATCTCATTTATTATGGTCTTGAATATAAATTTTTAACGCTCTATGTAATCGGGAAACTCGGATATGAAGATATGGTTAAGGGTCTTGAGATTGCAATCCATCAGTTTGCAAAAAGACAGATGACCTGGTTCAGAGGAATGGAGAATAGAGGAAGCAGGATTCATTGGTTGCCCTATGATTTAGGGGAGGAAGAATTTTTAGATGAAGTTAGTAAATTGATAAAGCAACACAGAGATTTCGCATGAAATCTCTGTGTTGCTTTATCAATGGGTATGCCCCGAACAAAATTGTATCAACTAAATAAGTTTTTATTTCATCTTCATAAAAAGAATGAGATCTTTCGGCGTGAATTTTTTCCCTTTTAGAAGTAGAGAAGATGTATAAATTTTTCCGGCAAATGATACAGATAGAGCTGCAAAAATATAGAGAGATACCAAGGAGAGTAAAGTTTGCCATAACGGTACGGAACCGGATATTGCGTTTACTGCAGCGATAGTTGGGCTTGTGAATGGGAAGAAAGAGCAGAAGATGACAAATGCATTTTCGGGATGCATCACGGCAAACTGGCCAATGTAGAAAGAACCAAGAAGCAAAAATGTTATTAAAGTCATGTAACCCTGATTCTCGTTATCTTTGTCGGTCATTGCCCCGCAAGCAGCATAAATGGAGCCATAGAAAATATATCCACCTACGAAGAACAGTACCGACCATACTATAGCACAATATACGCGAGTATCCATCAATTCATCCCAAGGAATATCGGGATGAAAAACAGTAATTACTGCTACGCAACCCAATACTATCAATCCAACCCAAATAATCATCTGGGTCAGGCCAAGCAATCCAACTGAAAGTATCTTGCCAAGCATCATGGTGCGACCGGTAACCGATGTTGCGAGAACTTCCATTATTCGATTGCATTTCTCTTTTTTTACTTTATTGAAGATTTGTGCTCCATAAATCATGAGGAACATCGCGAGAAATATACCCGTCATCATACCGAGAACCTGTATTCCTGACATTTCATCCGGATCAGGAGCTGTAGGATTAGACATTTTCTGAAGTGTATCGGAGTCTTGCATCATAAAGCCGATAAACACGCTGAATGCAAAGAAGAGAATCGGGACAAGAATTGTGCCGATCCAGAACGATTTGTTTCTCACATCTGTGAGATATTCGTTTTTTATAATGAGACCTAATTGTGACATTTCTTAGGAAATTGGTAAGTAGTTGTAAAAAATAATTGATATATTGTAGTTGATAATCTTGAACAATAAAATTGGTTCTTTGGGTCATCATTTGCCTTGTCATTCCACAGCGTACGAAAATATGCCTCCTCCTTCCGCAACAAAAACTGCTCAAAAATAACTTCGTTTTATATGTTCATTAATTTTTACCAACTACTTAAAAAATTGATAATATCATTCGAGGAGAAGTTGAGAGTAAGTAGGTATTCGGGGAAGATTCAATTTGTGGATACCTTTGAGATGAATATATCATTGAGTGAAGGCAAAGCCTCCTCAAATAAGATAATTTCTCCCCATTTTGATATCTTGGCGAGTAGAAGAGTATTAGAGACTTCGGGCATTTTTTTCAGTCGGTAAATGAAAGCCTTCCGTCCTTTGACTGCATCTTCCTGTTTGATCCATTCTACTATTCCCAATCCCTGAATTTCATCAAGCGGAAGGGGATTCTTTGTCCCTAAAATTATTTCATCTTTCTTATTAGCTTCTTTAATATCCTCTATTTTACCCTCCATAAGAAGTTTTCCATGGTTTATCAATGCAATTGAATCGCACATCTCTTCAACAGCGTGCATATTGTGGGATGAGAGCATTACAGTTGTACCATTGTTATGGAGACGTTCAATGAGTTCTTGAAGTAAAGCACCATTTATCGGATCGAATCCGCTGAAGGGTTCATCCAGAATCACCAAAGGAGGTTCATGAACGAGGGTAGAGATAATCTGAACTTTCTGTTGATTACCTTTGGACAGCTCCTTGAGTTTCCGTTTTTCATTACCTGCGAGATTGAATAATTCCAAATATTCTCTCATCACCTCTCTTATTCGGGAAGGCTGCGCATCTTTTAGCTGTCCGAAAAACATTATTTGGTTCTCAATGGTCATATTGTCGTAGAGGCCTCTCTCTTCGGGCATATAACCGATCTTCCTTGCGGTCTTAAGTGAGGCATCCTCCCCAAGAATCTGAACAGAACCGGCATCTTTGGTCAAAATACCGTTTATGATTCTCAGAAGAGTAGTTTTCCCAGCTCCATTTGGCCCCAATAGGCCGCAGATTGCTCCTTGTTCGACATTCATGTCAACTTCATCGAGTGCGAGAACCTCTCCGAAGTTTTTGACCAGTCCTTGAATCTTTAGAATTGACATATTTAGTTTCGTTATTGGCTTTTTATTTATCTATAAATCAGAATACTTAAAAACAAGCACGGTAGACTCTTTTTAAATATAGTAATCATTGGTGAGATCGAGGTGAAAGTATCCGATCTCCAATATCTTTAGCAACTTGTGATCTCATCTGAATTATAGATGTGATCTCTTGTTGCAGTTTTTTTTCTGTTTCCTCATCTCCCTTACCGGATATTTCATGGAACTGCTGGAATAAACCCTTTAGTTTAATATTTAGCAATTCGTTTTTCCACTCAATAATTGCACGTGGAACAAGAATATCCAGCTTATCTTCCTCTTGTTCAACTACATTATTATCCCTAAAATAAATCTGGCTAAGATGGTGACGTTCACGAATCAGATCGAGTGCGGTTGCTCTGACCTCCCCATCTTCATGGCTAACAAGTTGTTTCCCGGGGAAATCTTTGGTAAACTCCCTGAGTGAGATTTTTCGTTTCTCCTCCAATCTTTTCTCCAGGATCCTTTCCTCTTTCTCTATTTCCGCCACTGATTCACATTCATTTCCTATTCGGGCTATTTCATCTTTTCGTTCTGTCTCGATTTTCAACTCCAGATCTTTTATATAATTATTGAGAGCTCGGTTGAATTCACTTCGCATCTCACTAAGAAGAGAGAATATGTGACCGAAAGTATTGATGGAGAACGTAATATCATCAGCTTCAAGTTCTTCTGCTACAAAATCAAGAACATTCAAGGATATTGAATTCCCTTCTTCGTCAATGAAATCACCAATCTCCAGATACCCATATTTAATGCAATATTCCAAAACCTTCTTCTCCAAAGGGAGGAGTAAAGGTTGTGGTGACGGTGATCGACTGATATTGTCGGAATGCTGATCAGATGATCTATAATCATATGCACTGAATGAGGAAATATTGGTATGGGTTTCTCCTGAATCTGCCTGTGAACTTGGATCCGGTTGATTATTAACAGGAAAATCTTTTTTTGTCTTTTCCCTCTTCCATTTCTCCACCAAAGTTCCTCTAACCCTTGCTACTGATTTTGCGACAGTCTCTTCGGATATTCCAAGAATGGAACTGCATTCTTGAATATAAATGTCGCGAGAAACAGGGTCGGGGATATGTGCCAGCGATTCTACGACACTATTTATAGCGTCAATCCTTCTTTGAGGGTCTTTTCTGATGTCAGCCAAAAGCACCTGTGCTTTGAATCTAATGATGTCAGTTTCATGCTCCTCAATATATTTTCTAAATTCTTCCGGAGAATGTTTGCGTGCGAAAGAGTCTGGATCATCTCCATCGGGTAAAAGTAAAACTTTTACCTTCATCTTATGGCTGAGAAGCATGTCAATTCCTCTTAAGGAGGCTTTAATTCCAGCCGCATCCCCATCATAAATAAGAGTAATATTATCTGTAAAGCGGTGAATAAGCGCGATCTGTCCATCAGTAAGTGCAGTTCCCGAAGATGCAACAGTATTTCGTAGACCGGATTGCCACATGCCAATGACATCAAGATAACCCTCCACAAGATAACATTTATCTTCTTTCACCATTTCAGGACGTGCCTGATAAATGCCGTATAACTCATTGCTTTTTTTATATAGCGCTGATTCGGGAGAATTAATATATTTAGCCAGCCCCCCTTTAAGATCGCGTCCGCCAAAAGCAATCACTTTCCCGGCTGAATTTATGATAGGGAATATAACTCTACCACGGAATCTGTCATATTCTCTTCCCTCTTTGGAAGTTCCGACCAATCCCAGTTTCTTTAAAACATCCAGATCGTATCCCGCTTTCACGGCAGCAGATGTAAGAGCATCCCCTTTATCAATGGCATATCCAAGATGGAACTTACGGATTGCCTCTTCCGTCACACCTCTTTGATAAAGATATTGCAGACCGACATCACGCCCCTCAGCTGTATCAAGGAGATTCTTTTCCATCTTTTGCATGGCCCATTCATTGGCCACCAACATTGACTCACGCTCCGATTGCAGTTCTTTTTCTTCATCCGTTAGTTCTCTTTCCTGAACTTCAATGCCATATTTTTTTGCAAGATGAAGTAGCGCGTCATGATAGGAGAGTCCCTCCTTTTCCATTATAAAATTAACGGGGGAGCCTCCCTTCTTACAGGAGAAACAGAAACAGAAATTTTTATGTCTGTTTACAGAGAACGATGGAGTCCGCTCGTTGTGGAAAGGACAGAGGCCCATATAGTTAGCTCCACGACGAACGAGATGAACATAATCGCTCACCACCTCGACTATATCAGCCGCATCCTTAATTTTCTGCGCTGTTATTGGATCTATCAATGATTTGTGCAGTTAGTTTGTGAATCTCTTCGTTTGTGGATAATCTTGTCGGAACAAGCGGGAGGCGCAATTCATTCTCAATCATACCCATAGCATTGAGTGTACACTTTACCCCTGCCGGGTTCCCGTCTACAAAGAGCAGATTAAACAATTCTGTAAATTCAAAGTGTATTGGCAGAGCATTGGAATAATCCCCTTTGAGGCATAAACGGACCATTTTACCAAATTCGGCCGGGAATGCATTCCCTATAACAGAAATCACACCAACCGCACCGAGCGTCATTAGTGGGTATGTTATAGAATCATCTCCGGATATAACCTGGAAAGAATCGGGTTTATTTTTTATTATTTCTTCAATCTGGGTAAAATTTCCTGATGCTTCCTTCACTCCAATTACATTAGGAATTGTTTTTGCAATTCTCAAGGTTGTGTCAGCTGTCATGTTTACTCCTGTTCGCCCCGGGACATTATATAAAATCACCGGCAGGGGAGAGGCTTTCGCCACAGCTTCATAATGCTGGAAAATACCTTCCTGAGAAGGTTTATTATAAAACGGTACAACTGAAAGAATAGCTGAGAAGCCGGAAAAATCTCCATTTTTCAATTCATTGACTACGGCCATCGTGTTGTTGCCACCGAGACCGAGCACTAAAGGAACTCTTCCATTCACTTTCTCAATTACAAAATTTCTTATCTGTAATTTTTCTTCCTGGAAAAGAGTTGGGGTCTCACCTGTGGTGCCGAGTACAACAATATAATCAACTTCGGCACTGACGAGGTGTTCAATCAATCTATCCATTGCTTCGAAGTCAATGGATTTATCCTGTTTGAAAGGAGTTATCATTGCAACTCCCAGTCCTGTGATATTAAAAGTTGACATAATGAAGCTGTCTTAACTGATCCAGTATTTTCACACAAATGAGCACACGCAATAAATATAAACGAGTAACTTATCCTCAGTGAAAAATTTTTGATTTGATTATGCAAATTTAATTAATTCTTGGTAAATTAGGGGAACTTATAGCAGTTTTTATGGAAATTAAACAAGCATTTGTCGCCGGCATAAAATCGGCATGGAAAGAAATTAAGGCATATTTTAATGTGGCAGAGGACCTTGAGCCGCAATTTGATGCCGAAAATTCGATTAGATCTGGAGTTTCTTTCAAAGGGTCTCAGCTACTTGTGTTGATTTTTGCCATTTTTATTGCCTCTCTCGGACTCAACACCAATAGTATTCCTGTGATTATCGGTGCTATGCTTATTTCTCCTCTTATGGGTCCGATCATAGGAATGGGTTTAGGAATTGGAATTCAGGATTTTGAACTCGTAAAAAGAGGATTGAAGAATATCCTGGCGGCTATAGCAGGTTCACTAATTGCTTCTGCTATTTATTTTTTAATTTCACCACAATATGAAGGATCAAGTCAATTATTGGCACGTACCTCACCCTCTATATATGATGTATTCGTCGCCCTTTTCGGGGGAGGAGCCGGCATTTTGAGCATCGCATGTCGCAATAAGGGTCAGGTGATGCCGGGTGTAGCGATAGCTACCTCACTGATGCCTCCGCTTTGCACAGCTGGATATGGGCTCGCTACGATGCAGATGCAGTTCTTCTTGGGTGCTCTTTACTTATTTTTTACAAATATGATCTTTATCCTTTTTGCATCTTGGATTGGGGTCAAATTGATGGGATATAAAAAGACTGTCTATCAGAATGAGAAGAGAGCAAAAAGAGTTCAGAATATAGTTTACGGAATTGTAGGTGCCACTGTAATGGTGAGTGTTTATCTTACCGTTATGATGTTTCAGAAGAATATCTTCATTAATAAGGCAAATGCTTTTGTGGAACAAGAGATGGTTTTCCCAAACACGCAAGTGCTTAATCATCAAGAATACATATCAAAGGGAAAGAAATATATAGATGTAACGCTGATCGGTATGGCCCTTCCTAAAGATTCACTCCAATTGGCAATGATGAATAAGCTCGATTCAGTAGGATTAGGGGGGACAATCCTCAATATCAAGCAAGGTTTCTCAATATCGGAACAGAAAATTGATCAGGAGAAGAATTTTGATCAATTCTATAAATTGATGCAAACTGAAATCGCCAACCGTCAAAATGAAATTGATTCGCTTAAAAGAATAGTGAAATTGCATAAGCAGTATTCAGATGAAAGTGTTAAAGTATCTCCGGAGATTAAGGTCTTGTTCCCCTCTATCAAGGATATAGCCCTCTCACAGATGGTAGCGGCCGAGGTTGGAAGTACAGATACAGATACGGTCAGCATAATATTTGTTAACTCACCGGCAGGTTTATCAGAGGCTGACAGAAAAAAATTGACAGATTATATGGAAGTAAGATTATCCCAGAAAAAAATTAATCTGATAGTCAATCCTACAAATTTCCCTTGGCCGTCGCGTAAAGATCGTAAATAAATGCCCATCTAAAATATAGTTATCCTATTTCCGTTTTTCTAACATGCGACGCTTATTATTAATAATTTTGGTTTTATTCTCGTTTTCGGCCGTGGTGGTTGGAAAGACTGTTGAATTCATAGGTTCGAGAGAAGAGATTATTAAGGATACACCCATTGCATCTACAGGATTGAGTGCGGTCTATGTAGTACGCGACATAAAAAATATTACCGAAATGGTAATCGAGACCATTGATAATCCATCAGATTTTAAAATTCAGATATATAGTAATTTAGGAGGTGGGTATGCACAAGATATTTCGGTCGAATATATCAATAATAAAGCTATCATAAGAGATCCCAAAGGAGACATGGGTTATATTGTGACCGATGGAGGTAAACAGTTCTGTTTTTGGGTTGTGGATTATGCGAAGTGGAGATATAATGTGCGAGGCATAGATTCGGCAGAGGAGCAGGATTGTGATTTTACTCGATTTGTGGTTGATGGAGTAGGCGAGCCTATAAAATATTATGGTATAAACGGGCGACAATATATATTAAACAGAGAAATTGAGCTAAGTTACACTAACTTAGAATGGAGCAGCGAGTCAAAAGCATATATATCTGTAGAGAAAATCGCCAGTTTTGAATCTCTTTCATCAGTTCTGACAATAACCCCCCCTCTATATTGCTCAACAGCAGTGATCCTTACCGGAGATAGGTTTTTAAAAAAATGGGGAGAGGAGGAAACTGTTGAGTCCGGAACTATCATGCCAAATGGTATTGCTGTTGAATCTGAAGCCGTGCAGAATAATATTTCTGAGGATGAAAGTTCAAATATGATAAAGGGAGATGAGACTATGCTTGGAGGTTCTGCTCCTGCAGATTTCACATTTTATGCGTATACTACAGATGCTGTGATGCATAATGAATGGCAGATAGCAGAAGATCCTGATTTTGAATATATAAAATACCGTTTCAATGAGCAAGATCTGAACTATACGTTTACAGAGGAGGGTAAATATTATGTGAGATTTATTGGGAGTAACGGAGATGGAAGTTGCGAGGAAATAGGAGATACCTATGAAATCGGGATTGGCGCGTCAGATTTACGTGTCCCTAATGCTTTCTCCCCGGATGGTGACGGTGTGAATGATGTGTGGAAGGTTGCATATCGTTCGCTAATAGAGTTCAAATGTTGGATCTTCGACAGAAACGGGAATCAATTGTTTTATTTTGACAGGCCTGAACTCGGGTGGGATGGCAAATACAAAGGGAAGGTTGTGAAGCCCGGTGTATATTATTACGTAATTGAAGCCATGGGTGCTGATAAGAAAAGATATAAAAGGGGAGGAGATATTAATATCTTAAGATATCGTAAAATTGGTAATCCCACGGGAGGTGCCGCAGAATAATGGCATACTTTTTGTTATAACCTGAGATAACATTTCCGGCGGGAAGTTAAATTATAATATCGAGGATGGGCAACTCAATGTTTGCGCCGTCCTCAGTTTTGTAGACGAATAAGTGATGAAACAAGATATAAAAGATATAAAATCCTCAGAATCCGTTGATGTTTATGGTGCGAGGGTACATAATCTTAAAAATATTGATGTGTCGATTCCCCATAATTCACTAAGTGTAATTACCGGGCTCAGTGGGTGTGGGAAATCGTCACTTGCTTTCGATACCATTTTTGCAGAAGGACAAAGACGATATATAGAAACCTTTTCCTCTTATGCGCGTAATATGCTTGGCTCACTTGAGCGTCCTGATGTGGATAAAATAACAGGGCTCAGTCCGGTTATCAGCATTGAGCAGAAGACTGTAAACAAAAATCCGCGAAGCACAATCGGCACAACTACCGAAATCTATGATTTTTTCCGTCTTCTATATGCCAGAATGGGAGAGGCCAGGAGTTATATCTCCGGTGAGCTAATGGTTAAATATACCAAGGATAAGATTGTCGATCTCATAGTGGAACAATATGATGGAAAAAAAATCTATGTGCTCGCTCCGTTGGTAAAGAATCGGAAAGGCCATTATAAGGAGCTTTTTGAGAATCTTCGGAAAAAGGGTTATCTTTATGTCAGGGTTGATGGCGAACTGAAGGAACTTGCATTCGGGATGAAGCTCAATAGGTATCAGAATCACTCGGTTGAATTGGTGGTGGATAGACTAAGGGCATCGTCAACCGATATGCAACGATTGCGTTCAACTGTTGAATCTGCATTGAAACAGGGTGACAAGCAGATGATGGTGATGGATGTAGATACAGAGGAGATAAGGCATTATAGTCAGCAACTTATGGACCCGGTCACAGGTTTGTCATATCCTGAGCCGGCTCCTCATAATTTTTCATTTAATTCTCCACAGGGTGCGTGTCGCCGTTGTAAGGGTCTCGGATTTGTTTCACTTGTGGATGAAGATAAAGTCATTCCGGATAAGAGGAAGTCGATTTTTGACGGTGGAATCGCACCACTTGGAAAATATAAAAATTCGTTGATATTCTGGCAAATTGATGCAATCTGTAAACTTCATGGCGCCGATCTTAAAACGCCCATTGCCGATCTTCCCGAGGAGGCTCTCAATGAGATTCTTGATGGTACTGACGCAAAGCTCGATATAAAGAATGAGACATTGTCAACGTCAAAATATGTTTCTTCTTACGACGGGCTTGTGAAGTATATAGAGATGCAGCAGGATGAAGATGCCGGCGCGGAAGCAAATAAATGGAGTGGTAAATTCTTTTCACGTGCGGTATGTCCGGATTGCCAAGGAACAAGACTGAATAAAATTTCCTTGAATTTCTTTATTGACGGAAAGAACATCGCTGAGGTTTCCAGGATGGATATTGCCGATCTTTATCAGTGGACCCAGGGCTTGGAGGACAGGTTGGATCCGGTTAAAAGGGTAGTGGCTGAGGAGATTTTAAAGGAGATAAGAAGCCGTCTAAAATTTTTGCTCGATGTGGGTCTTGAGTATCTTTCTCTCGACAGAGACAGTGCCAGTTTGAGCGGAGGAGAGAGTCAGCGTATACGTCTTGCTACCCAGATCGGGTCTCAGCTTGTAAACGTACTGTATATCTTGGATGAACCTTCGATCGGTCTACATCAGCGTGACAATGTCAGACTTATAAATAGTCTTAAGCAACTTCGTGATACCGGTAATTCCATAATAGTGGTGGAACATGATAAAGATATCATGAAGGAGGCGGATTATATAGTCGATATAGGCCCCGGAGCAGGAAGTCATGGGGGAGAGGTTGTCTATCAAGGGAGTCCGGCGGATTTGCTCGAATCCGACACACTCACTGCATCTTATCTGAATGGTACGAAAGAGATAGAGATCCCCAAAGAGAGGAGAAAAGGGAATGGTAAGTTTCTTGAGATTAAAGGTGCAAAAGGGCATAATCTAAAGGATGTTAATCTTAAATTGCCACTGGGAAGATTTATCTGTGTCACAGGTGTAAGTGGCAGTGGTAAATCATCGTTGATCAATGGAACACTCCAACCATTGTTAAGCAAGCAATTTTATCGGTCGCTTCAGGAACCACTTCCTTATGAAGAAGCACTTGGGATAGAAAACATTGATAAGGTGGTTACAGTGGATCAATCCCCATTAGGTCGGTCACCACGATCTAATCCTGCAACGTATACCGGTGTCTTCTCAGATATACGTAAACTATTTGTTGAATTACCTGATTCTAAACTGCGCGGATATAAGCCAGGGCGTTTTTCATTTAATGTTGCCGGAGGGAGATGCGAAACTTGCAAAGGTAACGGTTACCGTACAATAGAGATGAATTTTTTGCCCGATGTATTGGTGCCATGTGAAGAATGTAGCGGAAAACGTTATAATAGGGAGACATTGGAGGTGAGATACAAAGGAAAATCAATTGCCGATGTGCTTGAAATGACTGTGGATCAGGCAGTAGATTTTTTCGAGAATGTTCCGGCAATCCTTAAGAAGATTAAAGTTCTTCAGGATATCGGCTTAGGTTATATTAAGCTCGGTCAACCTTCAAGCACGCTCAGTGGAGGAGAGAACCAACGAGTTAAACTTGCAACAGAGTTGGCCAAGAAGGATACAGGTAAGACCCTGTTCATTCTTGATGAACCTACAACTGGATTACATTTCGAGGATATCAGGGTCCTGTTGAAAGTTATTAATAAACTTGTTGACAAGGGTAATACGATGGTAGTCATAGAGCATAATCTTGATGTTGTGAAATGTGCGGATTATATAATTGATCTTGGTCCGGGAGGAGGACGTGAAGGTGGTAATATAATAGCGGAAGGTACACCGGAAGAGATTGTCAAATTTGATACTCCGACTACTAAATTCCTCATAGAGGAGTTGAAGAACAGATAGTTACATTCATAAGATTTGATATGATGAATATTGAGGAGGTACGTTATATAGGGTTGTCTCTGCCGCATGCAACTGAGCGGTGTCCTTACGGCCCAGATACATTATGTCTCGAGATAGGTGGTAAACAATTTTGTCTGATGACTCTCGCAGGAGAATGGGATTTCTACAATTTAAAGGTAGATCCGGATTATTCGGAAGAATTGCGCAGTCGGTATTCAGGAATCCGCCCGGGATATCACATGAATAAGAAACATTGGATCTCTGTTGATTTTAATGGTGATGTTCCATATTCATTGCATAAAAGTCTTATCGAGCATGCATATTATCAGACGGCTAAAGGTCTAACTAAGAAAATGCGTGTAGAATTGGGCTTGTGTAGCAGTGATGATTCCCGGTAGTTGATTATGAATTTTACCAATAAAAGACGTTTTGAAATAAATTTAATCAAGAATAATAGATAATGTGAAAAATCGGGATATTTTACACATAATCGCTATTATGTTAAATAGAATAGACGGATATTGATCAATACATGATATTATTGTGAATAATTGATCTTTTAATTTGAACAGCTACTTAGAAGATAATCGGCACATAGTCATGTCCTTTACGTGACTATGTGTCGATTAAATCAATTCAAGCATTAGCCTCGGTAAGATTTTTCAGTTCCTTTGGGCACGCTAATATTTTTAATATTGAATGGATAAGTAAAAAGGCTATCTCTTAATATAGGTATCTCCATCAAAATTCAAAATTCTACCATCTGAGGAGACTCTATAAATTCCATCCCAAGTTTCACCATATTCAAAACGGATAGAAAGGATGTTTTCCTTGGCATCCCAATTAAAATAATCATAGTCGCCATCATATACATCATAACCCTTCCCATTTGATTGAAAAACAAGATAATAGTCAGGATCTTCTGAATCCACCCAGGTCCCGACTAATTCCGATGGATGGTTTCCTTCTTTGCTTTTGTCATCATCTTTACATGAGGTTAATGACATAGTTCCAATAAGAATCAACATTAGTCCGTAAAGGATCTTTT
>CAZCJC010000019.1:0-45033 GCA_964499025.1 uncultured Sangeribacter sp. | reverse complement strand
CTGCGGAAAGAGGGAGCATACTTTCGTATGCGACTGAATGACAAGGCAAAAGATGTCAAAAATAACCAGTTTTATTGTTCAAGATTATCAACTACAATATAAGTAAGTTTTCAAAATTAGTTTATATTATCACCATAGTAAGTTTAACATTGAAGCTAATGTTATTTTTGTTTTTGAACGTTGTCTTTGTTCCTTTCGCTCAGTTGCATAGCCCGCTATGCTCCTTCCCTCATGAAACAAATCCAATCGCTCAAATTCCGAAAATAACTATTAGCTAATTTTTCAAACTTACTTATCGATTAATTTTTAACAACTACTTAATTTGTACAGTTACATATGAAAAAATTTACGGACGTAACAGATATAGGCGATCTTGGCAAAGCTGTGGCTGAAGCGATGGAAATTAAGCGAGATCGTTATGCATTCAATGATTTGGGCAAGAACAAAACCCTGTTGATGATATTTTTCAATTCAAGTCTCCGTACACGATTGAGTACACAGAAAGCTGCGATGAATCTCGGTATGAACGTGATCGTACTCGATGTGAATCAGGGAGCATGGAAACTTGAAACAGAACGAGGCGTGATAATGGATGGAGACAAGGCAGAACATCTTCTCGAAGCAATCCCGGTGATGGCAAGTTATTGCGACATAATAGGTGTCCGCTCCTTTGCCGGATTGAAAGATAAGAGGGAGGATTATGAGGAGAGGGTCCTTGAACAATTTATCCGTTATTCCGGTCGTCCTGTGTTCAGCATGGAGGCTGCTACCCGTCATCCCCTGCAAAGTTTTGCAGATCTGATTACGATTGAGGAATTTAAGGAAGTTGAGCGTCCAAAGGTTGTTCTGACTTGGGCCCCGCATCCCAAAGCGTTGCCTCAGGCTGTTCCGAATTCCTTTGCCGAGTGGATGAATGCCACGGACTATGATTTCGTAATCACACATCCGGAAGGCTATGAACTGGCTCCTGAGTTTGTAGGAAATGCCCGGGTAGAATATGATCAGCGGAAGGCTCTCGAAGGAGCACATTTTATATATGCTAAGAATTGGAGTGCATATGCTGATCCTGATTATGGGAAAGTTCTTCGTACGGATCGCGACTGGATGGTTGACAGTGAGAAGATGGCTTTGACTGATAACGCTTACTTCATGCACTGTCTCCCAGTGAGACGTAATATGATTGTAACTGATGATGTGATAGAATCACCGAGAAGCATAGTGATTCCGGAAGCTGCAAACCGTGAGATTTCGGCTCAGGTGGTACTTAAACGTTTGCTGAAATGAAATCCTCGTTGAAGATTTTTAAAATTGGGGGAGAGGTTGTAGACAATCCCGATACTCTAAAGCTTTTTATCGAGAATTTTTCTAAGGTTTCAGGGAGTAAGATAATAGTTCACGGCGGAGGAAAAGAGGCCACACGGCTGTGTAAGGCTCTGGAGATTCCGGTGAATATGATTGAAGGGAGGAGAGTCACCGACGCCCGGACTCTTGATGTGGTGACTATGGTCTATGCCGGACTCGTGAATAAGCGTGTGGTTGCGGCCCTGCAATCCAATGGGACAGATGCCATTGGCCTCACCGGTGCGGATGGTGATGTAATAAAGGCCGAAAGGAGAAATCCTGAACCGGTAGACTATGGTTTTGTAGGCGATATTAGCTCAGCGGGGATCAATGTGCGCTTTATAGATTCAATCTTGGAGAGTGGCATGGTGCCTGTGTTTTGCGCTATCACTCATGATGCTCACGGCACATTGCTAAATTGCAATGCAGATTCTGTTGCATCTGCACTTGCTTGTGCTTTGGCTTCCGACAGAGAGGTTGACCTGATCTACTGTTTCAATCAGAAAGGAGTTATGCGCGATCTCAATGATCCTCAGAGCATCATCCCGCTTATAACTCCTAAGGATTTCCAGACTTTAAAGGAGGAGAGAATAATCGCTTCCGGAATGATTCCCAAGATTGCAAACGCTGTAAAAGCCTTGGAAACGGGAGTAAGATCGGTTGCCATTAAACATAGTGATGATATATTGAATTCGTGTGGAACTTTAATTGTTAAGTAGTTTGCGATTAGCTGTTCAAATTTATGAGATGGGCTCTAAAACTCTACTATTTATAATTGTCTATGTAGGGGTAATATTAACTGCTACTTAACAACTCCTTAACCCGTAATCTTTTGCAAGTAGTATGAGTTCGGATTATTTAGAACTGTTGGAGAGGATGATAAGCCTGCCATCCATGTCAAGAAATGAAAAGGATGTCGCCGATCTTATTGAAGGTTTTCTTGCCAACCGTATCAAAGGGGAGGTATTGAGGATAAAAAATAATATCGTGGCATTCTCCAAATATCTCCCCGGCCGACCATTGGTGATGCTCAACAGCCATTTGGACACTGTAAAGCCTTCGGAAGGCTACACAAGTGATCCTTTTACTCCTCAGAGATGTGACGGAAAGATTATTGGACTCGGCAGCAATGATGCCGGAGCATCTGTAATTGCCTTGATTGTTACGTATCTTGCACTTTATGTGTCGGATTCTCTTCCATTCAATCTGATGCTTGCCTTGTCAGCAGAGGAGGAGGTCGGAGGGGAGAACGGGATGAGACATCTTTTGCCGGTTTTGAAGGAGAGGGGTATGTTGCCGGATATGGCGATAGTTGGGGAGCCTACCGGCATGCGCGGAGCGATAGCGGAAAGGGGACTGGTAGTGCTTGATTGTGTAACCAGAGGTGTCGCGGGGCATGCTGCCAGAAATGAGGGTGAGAATGCAATTTATCGCGCGATAGAGGATATCAACAGATTGCGCACATTCCGTTTTCCTGAAGAATCTGAGATATTGGGGCCTGTTAAAATCAGTATTACGCAGATTGAAGCGGGTTCTCAGCATAATGTTGTGCCGGATACATGCAAATGGGTAGTTGATATCCGAACCACTGATGCATATTCTAATCAGCAAACGGTTGATATTCTCCGGTCGGTCGTAAGTGTTCATACCGAACTTACACCCCGTTCTACGCGTGTGCAGGCATCAGTCATCACAGAGGATTCACCTCTTGTAAAGGTATGCAGGAAATTGGGAATTGAAACATTTGTTTCTCCCACTACGTCGGATATGTCGCTCATGTATGGGATTCCTTCACTTAAGATCGGACCCGGAGAATCCTCAAGGTCACATACAGCCGATGAATATGTATTGATAAGCGAGATAGAGGAGGGGATTGAAATATATAAGAAATTATTATTAAATCTATTGAAATGAAATTATGGGATAAGGGTTTCGAACCCGATAAGATGATAGAGAGCTTTACGGTTGGAAACGACCGGGAGCTTGATCTTAAGTTGGCGAGATATGATGTGGAGGGTTCGATGGCCCATATCCGTATGCTTGAGAAGGTTGGGCTCCTTAAAAAAGATGAGCTCGAACCGCTGCTTGCCGGTCTTGAGGATATTCTGAATCTTATAGATGCCGGAGAATTCAGAATAGAGGATGGCGTAGAGGATGTTCATTCGCAGGTGGAGTTCCTGCTTACGGAGAAATTGGGTGATTTGGGCAAGAAAATACACTCCGGCCGTTCAAGAAATGATCAGGTGCTTCTTGATCTTAAACTTTTCATGCGCGATGAGCTCAAGAAGATAGCTGAGGCGGTCGGTCATCTCACTGATCGTCTTATTGAACTCTCCGATAAATATAAGGATGTTTTGATGCCGGGCTATACTCATTTACAGATAGCAATGCCCTCCTCTTTCGGGTTGTGGTTCGGAGCGTATGCCGAATCTTTTGCGGATGATCTGCGTGTACTCAAGGCTGCTTATGAGATAGCCAACCAGAATCCCTTGGGTTCTGCAGCAGGTTATGGATCCTCCTTCCCGCTCGACAGGCAGATGACGACAGATCTTCTCGGTTTCTCCGACTTGCATTATAATGTAGTGGCAGCCCAGATGAGCCGTGGCAAGACAGAGCGGGCAGTGGCGATGGCCATTTCAGCGATTGCCTCGACTCTTGCGCGTCTTGCTATGGATGTGTGCATGTGGATGTGTCAGAATTTCGGTTTTATCTCCTTCCCGGATGAATATACCACCGGCTCGTCGATCATGCCTCACAAGAAAAATCCGGATGTATTCGAGATCATGCGAGGAAAGTGCAACAGATTGCAGGCTCTTCCTAATGAGGTGGCATTGCTAACTACAAATCTGCCGCTCGGATATAATCGCGACTTACAATTGCTTAAGGATATAACTTTCCCTGCAACTGAGGAATTGATCGGTTGTCTTGACATGGCAGATTTCATGCTTCAGCATATAAATGTGAAGGAGGATATACTTAAAGATCCGAAATATGACTATCTGTTCACGGTGGAAGATGTGAACAGGAGGGTACTCGACGGATTGCCCTTCAGGGATGCATATCGCGAGGTCGGGATGCTCGTGCAGAAAGGTGAATATCATCCTACCCGTTCCGTGAACCATACTCATCAAGGATCGATAGGAAATCTATGTAACGACAGGATAGCGAAAAAAATATCATCCATCCTGAAAACAATCCTGGATTAATTATTATCTTTGTAGCAAAGAAGTTATCCGGGTTCGGAGATTTACAACGTAACAGGGATAGTTTCAATAAAAATCTAATGCCATGAAAAGAAAATTTACACTGTGTGCTTTACTGTTGCTGACGATGGTTTTCAGCGGTGTGGCTGCTGACCCTGAGGTTTCTCCCTATCATCCCTGGAGAGGACTTAAAGTGGCTTATCTCGGTGATTCCATCACCGATTCTGCTTATCTCCCTAAGGTTGAGAAATACTGGAAGTGGCTCTCCAAGTGGCTCGGAATAACACCTTATGTTTATGCAAAAGCCGGTAGGGAATGGACAGATCTCGAACGTCAGGCAAATCTGTTAAAGGATGAACATGGTGATGATTTCGATGCGATAAGTGTTTTTGTCGGAACCAATGATTTCATGTATGCAACTCCTATGGGGGAGTGGTATGCTGAGACCGCTGAGGAAGTGGATTTCGGATTGAGAGCAGAGAAGAGGCCGATAGTTCTTAAGAAACGAGTCCTATCCATGGATCCAACCACATATAAAGGAAGGATAAATCAGGCACTTGCCATGCTGAAGTCGCGCTATCCGGATAAACAGATAGTAATCCTTACTCCGATTCATAGGGGAGGATTCTATTCAAGTGAGAAAAACTGGCAGCCCGATGAGAACTATGCCAACCGTCTTGGTCTATATCTTTCCGATTATGTGGATGCCGTGAAGGAGGCATCAGCGATATGGTCGGTTCCGGTGATCGACCTCTATTCGTTGAGCGGATTATATCCTTTGGATGATGCTTATGCCCCCGGATTTACGAATGCTGAGAAAGATCGTCTGCATCCGAACAGTGATGGCCATTACCGTATTGCCCTGACTCTTCTTTATCAGTTGAGTGCCCTCCCCGGTAAAATAAGTAAGTAAGGATGAAAACTTACTTAAAGTATTATGTTCTATAAGATTATAGAGAAAAAGAGGAATGAATGGCTCAACTCTCAGAGTTGCGTTGTTGCTGAACTCGTATCCTATATTGAACGTCAGCGCAAAATGCGCGATGCTCAAATTGAATCAATTAAGACCTATTTGTATCTAAAGATTGAATGTAAGAATAAACCTTTATGGGAATTATTTGCCAGTGGTAAGTTTAATTCAATAAATGTAGATGATCTGGAGATAAATAAGGCTACGCGGACAATTCTTAATAACAATCCCGCAGCTTTAGCATTGTGGGAATACGCATCAATGCCTAACGAAGTCGGTGAAGCAAATTCTCCTAAAATTATTGCTGCTATTAAGAAGACTCCCGAATCCATCAATTATGAGGAGATAATCAAAGAACTATTTGCCAATGTCAATTATCCTGACTATCTTTTCAGCATTCCAATGGGAGCCGGGAAGACGTATCTGATGGCTGCTTTGATCTATCTGAATCTGTATTTTGCCATAACAGAACCTGACAATTCGATATTTGCCCATAATTTTATTCTCTTTGTACCATCTGGATTAAAATCTTCTATTGTTCCCAGTCTTAGAGATATTCAGAATTTTAATCCAATATGGATTCTTCCTGATCCAGTAGCCTCACAGCTAAAGAAATTAATTCAATACGAATGGTTGCAGGAATCCTCATCTGCGTCTAAAAGCAATATTGTCAAGAATCCTAACGCTCGTAAAATAAGTATGCATACAGCTAATCCAAACCTTATGGGATTGGTTGCAGTGACAAATGCAGAGAAAGTTATTCTTGATAGGGTTGACAGCAACTTCAATGCTGAGGATTCTCTGTGGAAATCTTTAGGAGAGGCTGACCGTAAGGAATTTGAAGCGATAAAACAGGCTAACGAACTCAGGGATCAAATCGGTCAGATACCGGGACTTTGTGTCCTAATTGACGAAGTGCATCATGCCAGTGACGACCAAAAACTGCGCAAGGTTGTCAACAAGTGGATGCAGCAGAGTAATTTTAACTCAGTTCTTGGATTTTCTGGGACCCCTAATATGGATCCCTCTGCAAGAATAAAGATAACCCCTGACTTGTCTATTAAGTGTACCCAGTACGCCAATGTTGTCACCTACTATCCTCTTATAAAAGGCATCGGAAACTTTTTGAAAATCCCGACGGTACGTCATGCCAACCTTGATTCTTCCGAAATTATTTCAAGAGGACTGAGGGAATTTTTCGCATTATATAGAGATACAACTTACTCCAACGGAGCTTGCGCAAAAGTGGCAATTTATGCTCCTTCAATTGAGGCGTTGGAGGAAGAAGTATACCCCGAAGTATGCCATATATGTGAAGAATTGGGTATGGGTATTCACGAGGCAGTTCTTAAATATCACAAAGGAAATAAGAAGTATTCGGCTGATGAAGATGCTCAATTTGAGTTCTCAACTCTCGACTCACCATTTTCTAAAAAGAGAGTTATTCTATTAGTGGGCATAGGACGCGAGGGTTGGAACTGCAAAAGTCTTACCGGTGTTATTCTTTCTCAGCGCAACTCTTGTCCGCAGAATATGGTGTTACAGATAAGCTGCCGTTGTCTGCGCGAGGTTGATTCCTCGAAACAAGAGACTGCGCTTATTTGGCTAAATAAGTTCAATGCCGACAAACTTAATCAGCAATTACAAGAACAGGAATATATAACCATTAAGGAGTTTGGCGGAAAGCGACCGGATGACGTCGTCTCTATTCATCGATACTCCCGAATGGAAAAACTCAAACTTCCAAATATTGACTTCTTCCAGATAAAGATAAGCTATGATACGGTTGAAACCGACAAAGTTTCTGACATCAACGAATATCTGAAGAATTATCAACCCCCGTATCTTGATGCTACAGTTATTTATACTCAGAGTCTGACAGATGGAGATATTGCGTCAGAAAGTGCTGTAAATTATGGCATGAGCGAGGCTACTTCGTTCCGATTGTGGCTTGACTTGATTATAAAAGAGAGTTTCGGACTTCTTTCTATCAATAAACTGTTAGAACACGAAATAGCCTTGAAGGAACTATTTAATAAAGTTGTTGTCTCCAACGATGAGTCTACCATATATAATTCAAAAATAGACCAACGAAAAGTCAGAGCAGATATTCGCAATTGCTTTGCAACTGTACGCAGGTTTAACACAACCGAAGAACTTCTCCCTGAAAGCGCGTCTCTTCTAAAGGTTGAGGCTCTTACTTCTCCGATAGAATCTTATCAAAATAATATCTTTGCTCCCGACCAAATTAAAGTTAAAGAAATTATCGACTCTGACAAGCATCCCGAGCTTCCATCCATATCAGAGGAAGAGCTTAAGATGCTACTGGCAATGAAAGCAAGAGGAATTCCAGTTGACATTCCCGATATGTCGTTATCTCAAGTGTACAATCGCACATATCATTATCTTCCTTATCACCTCGACAGCAGGCTGGAGGAGTCTTATCTGTACGATGTCATTAACTATATCAATACCCTTAACGGCGTTGAGTTCTACTTTAATGGAGATGATACTCTTACCGATTTTCGCATTCGATGCTACACCAAGCGTGGTCGGGCATGGAAATTAGACGGGTATTACTATCCTGATTTCCTTATGCTTACTCGTAATTCCGACAACACCATCAATAAGGTAATTATTATAGAAACCAAGGGTGAGGGATTTGCAGGTAAGTTTGTCCCCCGCAAACAATTCATGGAGGAATCTTTCATCAAGCTCAACAACGAAAAGATTGGATATAATAGGTTTGAATTCCTCTACATCGAAGATACGCTTACAAAAGAGGAGCGTCTTCAAAAAACCATAAATAGAATTGACGCTTTTCTTCTAAACTAAATATGACATGGCTATAAAATACGTCCCATATTTCCCTAATACAGTATCAGGACAAGCTGTTCTGGATAATTTTGATCGTACGCAAAGAATTCTTAGTTATCGGGAAAGCGACAAAGTCACGGAGCGTATCCTTCGCGGTATGCCACTCTATGAAGTGACCGAGCAAGAGTGTGTTGGCGATGAAGAATCCGACAATATGATCATTCATGGCGAATGTGTTTCGGCATGTGCTTATTTGAAGGAACAAGGGATAAAAGTTGATTTGGTTTATATTGACCCCCCTTTTGCAAGTGGAGCTGACTATGCAAAGAAAGTTTACTTGCGTAGGAATCCATTGGTAGCCAAAGCTATTCAGAAGGCTGAGCAGGAGCTTGAAGATGATGAATTGAAAGCTTTTGAAGAAAAAATGTATGGCGACATCTGGGATAAGGAGAAATATCTTAACTGGATGTACGAAAATCTTATGGCAATTCGCTCCGTTATGAGTGAAAATGCCTCTATATACGTGCATCTTGATTGGCATATCGTTCATTATGTAAAAATCTTAATGGATGAAATCTTTGGAGAAGACAACTTTAGGAATGAAATAATCTGGCAAAGATTTACATTTCATTCTGATGCAGATAAGTTTGGAGCTGTTCATGAAACGATTCTATATTACTCAAAAAATTCCGCTGATTATATATTTACAAAACAATATCAACCATTCGATCCAAAATACATAAAAGAGCGATTCAACCAAAAAGATGAAAATGGTAGAATGTACGGGACGTCTGACTGTACCGCTCCAGCTCATGGAAAGACAGGGAAAGCACTCTATTTTGGTGACAAACTTCTTACTCCACCCAATGGAGCTATGTGGAGATTTAGTCAAGAGAATATTGATGCCCTTCTTGCAGCAAATAAGATTGAATTTACTTCGAATGGGCAGCCACGAGTAAGAAGATATCTTGATGAGATTCAAGGTAAAGCTGTGCATACATTATGGACAGATATCTTCCCGATTAATTCTCAGGCACAGGAACGTGTTGATTATGCGACTCAAAAACCGGAAGCGTTACTTGAGCGCGTTATAAATGCAAGCAGTAATGAGGGTATGGTCGTTGCAGACTTTTTCGGTGGTAGTGGAGTTACTGCGGCTGTTGCCAATAAATTAGGAAGAAAGTTTATACATACAGATGTCAATATCAACAGCATTCAGACAGCGCGCGACCGCTTGAAAGCGAATGGCGCAAACTTCTCCGTAAAGAAAGTGCAAGATGGAGTTACGCTTTATCGTAATCCCATTCAGACTAAGGATGCCATTACTCGAATTATACCGGGCTTAAGGGTTGATTCAACTATCGGCTCAATGTGGATTGGAAGCATTATGGATACTGCGTATGGCTCATCTCCGGTATATGTGCCGGATTTAATGGACTCTTCATCAAGAGTGCTTGATGTTGTCACGCTAAACCGCATTATTAACGATGCGATGCCTCAGTTGCCGCCGACCACTAAGCGCGTTATTGTTTACTATATAGATATTATTGACCGTCAAGAGCTAGATGATTTCATCAAAGACAATAATGACACGGTTATTGAGGTTGAACTGCGAGACCTTAAAGAATTGCTTGATAATGTAATCCTGCAAGATGACGTAGAGTATACACTTTCAGAAGATACCACTAAGATGGTTGATATTTTCACTGTAGCAATAAAGCGGTTCTACAGTGATAGGGTGAGTCATAAAATAAATGAATTCAACCAGAAAGCAATGGCAAACTCAAAAAAGAAGTTTACGCCAATTGAAATGAGTCTTGAAGGATTGGAGGCAATCGAAATGATTTCTCTCGACTGCACCAATGCTGAATTAAACGCACCTTGGCACAGCGATTCTGAAATCAAAATCGAGAAAGACAGCACCGTAACCATCAACGGTCATAAAACCTCAAACTTCTGGGATGGCACAATCCATTCCGACTCCAAACCCTACCGAATGAAAATACGCAACATCTGTGGCGATGAAACGAGGTTAAGCCTCATTCCAAAGTAGTCGAATCTGACCACTTTAGAATGAGCGCAGGTTTGCCATCTTTTATTTTCATCAGCCTGCCGAGAATGATCATCAGCCTGCCGGGATTGGGCGTCAGCAAACGGAATCAATAATCCTCAGCTCTTCAGGGGTGAATGGTGGTGAATCCACGGCTTTCATAGTTTCGTCGAGTTGAGTGACGGAGCTGCATCCCACGATAGCGGAAGTGACTGCAGGGCGCGATAGAACCCACGCTATGGCCATGCGTGCCATCGGTTCGCCACGTAACTCCGCTACGCCACTAAGAATTCTCAATTTCTCCAGTATCTCGGGCGTTATTGTATCGGCCTTGAGATGAGACCCCCTTGCAGCGCGTGAATCTTCGGGAATACCGTTGAGATATCTTCCGGTGAGCAGCCCTTGGGCTAATGGGGAGAATGCTACGAAACCTATCCCATTTTCCAATAGAAAATCCGACAATCCATCTTTCTCAACTTTGCGGTCGAAGATGTTCAGCCTGTCCTGGAAAACGAGGCAAGGAACATCACGCTCCCTTAGATATCTTTCTGCAGTCCGCATAGCCTCAATAGGCCAGCGAGATATGCCGATATAGAGGGCCTTCCCCTGCCTTACAATATCTACGAGGGCCTGTAGCGTTTCCTCTAAAGGTGTTTCGGGATCATATCGGTGACTGTAGAAAAGATCCACATATTCGAGGTTCATACGTCGGAGGCTCTGGTCGAGTGATGCCATAAGGTATTTTCTCGATCCCCAGTTGCCATAAGGACCGGGCCACATATCATAGCCGGCCTTTGATGTGATGAACAGCTCATCGCGATAAGGACTCAGCGACTCCTTCATTATGCGACCGAAGGTTTTCTCGGCCGTGCCGTAAGGAGGGCCATAGTTGTTGGCTAAATCAAATGACACAATACCATTATCAAATGCGTGGAGCACAATCTCTTCACTTCGGGAATAAGGGACTGTGTCACCGAAATTTTGCCAAAGTCCGAGCGACACCTTGGGGAGTAGAACACCGCTGTGTCCACAACGGTCGTATTTCATGCCGCTGTCATAGCGCTCGGGTGAGGGGGAATAGATAGGTGGGATCATTAATTAATTTTTGTGAGTTACTTATAAGCAAAGATAGTCAAATGAAAGGAAATGACAAAATATGTTACCCAAGGAGGCGTTATGAATTTATGGATTATAATCTAAAGGCCTATGATTCTCCAATCGGGAGACTATTGTTGGGAGCTTCAGAAAAGGGGCTGTCGGTTTGTGATTGGGAAGATTCGAAACTGCATGAGAGGATTATGCTGCGTATTAAGCGTAATGGTATAGCATTGGTCGATGATTCCCCTTTTTTAGATATAGCGTGCAGGGAGCTGGATGAATATTTTAACGGGAACAGGAGGGAATTTGACTTCCCTTTAGATCCGGCAGGAACCACCTTTCAGAGACGTGTTTGGCACTGTTTGAGGGGAATATCCCGGGGAGAGAGGTGGAGTTACGGAGATTTGGCATCGCGTATGGGCCATTCTCGCGGTGTGAGGGCGGTAGCTTCCGCAATAGGGAATAATCCTCTCTCCATAATAGTCCCGTGTCATCGTGTCATAGGGAAAGATGGGAGCCTTACAGGGTATGCCGGCGGGTTGTCTCGAAAAGAATTTCTGCTAAATTTTGAAACCGAATCTTAGGAACTGTAATTATAGTCATTTAATCCTCAGGTTAAATGACTTCAAGTTAAATTATAGGATAAAAGACAGGACCGGAATTCCCGGCCCTGTCTGCGTATATGAATTAGTAAAGTGGATTATTTTATAATTCTTTTAGTAACTTTTGAACCCTGCTTAACGATATAAAGACCGTTTTCAGGATTAGCTACGCGAACACCCTGTAGATTGTAGTATTCAACAGGTGCGTTTTCATCAGCTGCAATCTCAGCAACGCTTGACCCACCTTCTGCGGCGTAAACCTTGAGATTATCGAAGAACCATCTAAGCATCTCTCCTTTTTTCTCTGCAGGCCACTGGTCATCAGCATTGCGAATAACTATACGGGAGTCTTTTGTTAGAGTGGCATCTTTAAGGTCTACAACTGTATTATACCATTTAAAAGGAGCGCCATCCTCTATTGTTAAAGGCTCAACCGGAAATTGTGTTTCGTTTTCACCATTGATAACGACAACTACCAATTTAGTGGGGTCGTAAGCAAAATTCTTGCTTTCACCTCTCTTCATCGGACACCAGTCGAAAGAAACCTTCACGTTGGTTGCTCCATCACCCATATCAGCCATGGCAGGAAGCTTGATGCCGGAGAAATAATCAGTGAGGCCCATCTTCAGGTAATTCTGATTCAAATAGATTTGTTTCCCTGGCTCTCTGGCAGCTTTACCGGATGCCGCACACACTGTTGCAAGAAGTTCATAACCTTTTGCCTCCATTGCCTTAACACCTGTTACTCCATCAACTTTGGGAGTTGCCAATTGTGGACAGTTAGCATCGATGTCATTGTCCTGAATTGTTTTTCCTGCAGGTTTTTTAGCTGAATTGGATTCATCTAATGCCCATGGAGCGAGCCATTCGAAATCGTCTTCGAAATAAACGGGGGTCTGCGCGAAAGCTGTTGTTGCAAAA
The DNA here is from genome assembly GCA_964499025.1 of uncultured Sangeribacter sp. Classification (GTDB taxonomy): domain Bacteria; phylum Bacteroidota; class Bacteroidia; order Bacteroidales; family Muribaculaceae; genus Lepagella. The sequence goes on along the minus strand of CAZCJC010000019.1, from coordinate 32,031 downwards.
GTCGCAACTGCGAAAGAAAGTAAAAATTTCTTCATAAATTATTAGTTTTAAAGTTGTTATTTAGGTTAATTTTCTGATTGGGTGTTGAATATCAAGGCTTTCTTCGCAATGTGCCCTTCATGGTGTAAATGAGTTTTTCAGGGAACGGTTATAAAAATTAACCGAGAAATTGCTTTGCTTTTTCAATTCACCACAAATTTAAGTGAAAAATATTACAATACAAAATAAAATGCGTTATTTTATGAAAGTTTTGTGTATTTATTACTTTCAAATGAAAGTATGGATATGGTTAGCAATAATTTATGAAGAAATAAATAAATTATAAATTTATAGAAAGGGCTATCGAAAGTTCTCTTAGATTTTTTCGAAAAAGGAAGGGGTTTGTTGAAAAAAGAATAGATAAGAATGCGAAAAGGACAAAATTATTTCCTGAAACGGCCTAACAGATAGGAAAAGGCTTCGCGCATTTCAGCAATATGAAATAACCGGCAGAATAATATGTAGAGTCCTGAGCCGACAATCAATCCGATACAGAGTTGGATGGAGCCGAGAAGTTGAATGGAATGGATTCTACTGAAGAGACCTGAATAAATTATAATTAGGGTTAAGATTGATGAGATAAAGGCCGCGGAGAAAGAAGGCAAGATGTCGGCGCACATTTTCCACCAACTGAAACCGATGGCTCTGCATACAAGCCACAATGAAATCAGAAATGTGATAAGAGATGCACCAAATTGGCCCCATACCAGAATCGGTACGCTCTTGAACCATATTGTTGAAAGCACGGCAATGACGATCATGCCATCTTTTACTATTTCGATTATGAAAAGTCGTTTTGCATAACCTATGGATAGAAGATAGTTGCTGTAGAGGGATACCAGCACTATGAATATCCCTCTCACTGAAAGAATCTGGAATAGAAGTATCGCAGCATCCCATTTGGATTCGAAAAGGGTGTGAAATAAAGGTGCGCCCAGAGCTGCGATTCCCAACATCACCGGAAATAATATGAATCCGGTAAACCGGTTTATTTTTGTGACGTATCTGTGGAAAGCTTCATTATCATCCTGGACTTTGGAAAGAAGCGGCACGAACGATGATGTGAGGATCTGGGAAATAGATGCGCTTCCTATCTTGCTCCATTTGTCGGCCTGCGTATAGAAGCCAAGCGAAGATAGGGAGTAGAGAGAGCCTATTATAAAGGAATAGATATATTGAAAGAAGGTATTTAAGGCGGAGGAGGAGAATACGCTGAGACCTATTCTCCATATTTTCTTTAAGGACTCTAAATAAAGCCCCGTTTTGGGCCACCATCCCCCCATGAGCCACAGCCATCCCGACTTGACTGCTGCAAGCGAGACGTATTGCCATACAAGAGCCCATGCTCCGGCGCCGGTCAGGGCAAGAGCGATACCGACAGCTCCTGAGACAACAAGGCCTACAGTGTTGGAAATTGCTATTCGCTTGACATCCATACTCTTCATGAGACGATTGGTCTGCACTATTGCAAGCCCGTTGAGTATGAAAGTTAGGAACATCACCCGCGAAAGAGGGATAAGCCTCTTGTCTCCTTGGAAAATATCAGCAATGAGGGGGGCGGAAAAAAAGAGTATGAGGTATATGATTACGCTCACGGAAAGATTAAACCACAGCACAGTGGAATAATCCTTCTCCGTGGGCTCCTTGCGCTGGAGAAGTGCAGCCCCGAAACCGCTGTCGACAAAAAGTATTCCGAAAGCTTGGAAAACCAACAGAGCGCCAATCAGACCGAAATCCTCAGGGGAGAGGATTCTGGCCAGTATCACCCCCGTGACGGCATAAAGCACCTGAGATGAAATACGGTCGATCGCATTCCATTTCAAGGTCCTTGCCGTTTTAAGTTTCAATCCTTCCTCCAAGGCTTCTTTAGATTAAAAGCTTAAACAACGCCGGAATTATTAATCCTCGGGATATTCCGTCATGGGATATAATTTCCCTCCTCCCACTTTTTTGATCTCCGGTTCTCCCTTATAATATATTTTTGTTGAACCGATTCCACGTACCTCAAGTTTCTTGAGAGCCCAGCATCCGATTGTTCCGCTTCCGAGGATGCTGCATTTCACGTTGTCACACTCCATCTCATCCGCCTGGATCAGACCCGTACCGACCATTTTATAAGAAGCTTTGGGTGCCTGGCCGGAAAGAATTATTGAGCCGTTTCCGGTTGCGAGCACCCCCTCAATTTCATTCGCTTTTATATTTGTGGCTACGATCTTGCCGTTTCCTACCAATCGTGCTGTAAAGAACGGAACCGAGAGAGCGTTGTGGATGGTCACCGTATAATTAGAGGAGTTCTCAACCCATGTGAGGTAGTCGGAATAAACGTATAAGGTCGGTAAACGTGGCTTGTCGACATCTTCGGTTATTACCTGAATCTTCAATTTCCCTTTAGAGTTGGAGAAGATGAATGCATCTGCGAATTCTTTGGTGCTTTGATAGGAAACAAACCCGGAGGAATCCGGCACGCATCGATAGACCACATTCACGTCGTCGCATATAAGCAGTTTGTCAAACTGACCCACATTTAGACGGTAAGTCTCTGTTTGTGCGTTGGCAGTAAAAATTGAAAGCAATGCAAGGATGAATGATATGAAAACTTTTTGCATAATTGAGAGTTGGTTAATTTCAATACAAATTAAAATAATCTTCAGAGCATGATTAATTTTAGATTCCTGGTTTTCAGCGGTCGATTAAATCAAGCTACTCTTTCTTATAAATTAATTATTTGAAGAGAAGAATCTTTCCTGGATCTCATTAAGGATATCGAATAGCTCCTTTTCAGTGTCGGCCCTTAAAAGGCGTATGCGGGTTTCACGAAAATTTGGAATTCCTTTGAATAGTGGGGTTGCAGCAAGGTGGCGCCTAATATGGAGTATCCCCCTGTATTCGTCAATATTCCCGATACTTTCCCTGATCTGACGACGTAGGATTTCAAATTTCTCATAATCGGGTAGGGGGGTATAGGTACCGGTCGATATGTACTCCTTGACCTCCTTGAAGATCCATGGTGCGCCGATTGCACCCCTCCCTATCATTATGCCGTCGACTCCATATCTGTCGAATGCCTCTTGTGCTTTCTCCGGAGTAGTTATGTCTCCGTTCCCAATCACCGGAATCTCCATTCTCGGATCGGCTTTCAATTCTCCGATAAGAGTCCAATCAGCTTCTCCGGTATACATCTGTGACCGCGTGCGTCCATGCACGGTTATCCCCTTTATGCCGCAATCCTGCAGGCGGGGTCCGAGGTCTGTGATAATTTTCTGCTCGCAATCCCAGCCGAGTCTGGTCTTGACAGTGACGGGGATGGACACAGCTTTCACCACCTCTGTTGTAATAGATAGCATCTTGGGGATATCCCTCAGCATCCCCGCTCCGGCACCTTTCCCCGCAACTTTCTTTACAGGACAACCGAAATTTATATCAAGGATATCGGGGCCGGCCTGCTCCACAATCTTGGCAGCATCCACCATTGCTTCCGGATCGCGTCCGTAAATCTGAATGGCCACCGGGCGTTCCTTTTCATTGATGAAGAGTTTACGGGTTGTGGATTTGATATCCCTGATCAGGGCTTCTGCCGAAACAAATTCGGTGTAGACAGAAGCCGCCCCCATCTCACGGCATATGAGACGAAAGGAGGGGTCAGTCACATCCTCCATCGGAGCGAGCGACACGGGGCGATAACCAAGGTCAAGTTTGTCAATAACCATTATAATAAAGTCAATGAGGATAGTCCTTGTGATGTTATTAGTTGGGCGATTTCCTGCATGTCGGTGGGTGTCACAGCACGGATTTTCTCCGCAGCTGCCGTTATGTCATGAATCTCATTATAGAAGAGGAGGCTTTTCGCCAATGCCATCGCACGACTCTCACGATGCTCACCGCTTAGAATAAGCTGACCGCAGTATTGGTCGCGGACTTTGGCAAAAGCACTCTCCTTAAGCGGAGACTGTGCGAGGCGGTCGAGCTCGGTCTCGATTATGCTCCGACATCTTTTTGCCATTTTCGGTTCGCATCCGTAATAGATCTGGATGCTACCCGTATCGCTAAGTAACCCAACATTGCTCTCAACGGTATACACCAGTCCGCGACGATCCCGCAGCTCGATATTCAGTTTGGAATTCATGCAGGGACCTGCAAGATAGTTGTTCAGCAGAAAAAGGGCATGTCTGCGAGAATCATTCCTTCCGAACAATCTTGTACCGCATAGACAGTTGGCCTGATGGTTATCTCCTTCCCGAGTTTCCTCAAAACTGCTCACAGACGGGGGAGTCTCCCTTTTATGATGAGGCGCCGGAAAATTCATGTCTCCGAAATATCGCTCTATTCTCTCGATATTTTTCTCCGGATCGCCAGGATCGGCACAGTAGACCACAATATTGGAAGGGGTATAGAATTTATCGATAAACCCTCGGGCATCTGATGATGACAGACTTCTGACGCTTTCAGGGTTTCCGAGAATATTATGTGACAGACCGGATCCTGCATATATCAGTTCCTCGAAATCATCATAGACGGCATCCGCAGGGCTGTCACGATAGCTATGAATCTCCTCAATGATCACCTCTTTCTCCTTCTCCAGTTCCTTTGATGGGAAACATGAAGTCTTGAAAAGATCTGATATGAGATCGAGTGATCGGGTTACATATCCGGCCGGAGCATTGGTGTAGACCATTGTTTCCTCTTTGGTGGTATATGCATTGAGCTCACCTCCTATGGATTCCATGCGGGAGGCGATGTGCCGGCTCCTTCTGTGGAGAGTTCCTTTGAATATGGTGTGCTCCACAAAGTGGGCCAAGCCTTCTGTAGATAGTGATTCATCACGGCTTCCTGCATTGACGAGGGCCCCGACATAGGAGACATTCCCCGGCCACAGGGATGCTACAACACGCAGCCCGTTGGGAAGGGTGTGGATTATATATGGATGTTTTGACTCAGCTCTATTTTTCATCACTGCAAAGTTAATTCAAAACGAGGTTATTTCATTCATACGAGGAGATTATTTTTATGTAATCGGGCTATGCGACTGATAAGAGGATGAGAAAACCACCAAAAAGAACAGACAGATGGTGGATGAGCAGCGTTCAAGGATAATTATAAGTAGTAGAGTTAGGCAAAAATTTTATGATTCGCTGCCTTACAGCTACCTAATGGGTTATAAGACAACATCCGGCTTTCACAAGCCGGATGTTGATGCGAATCAAAATAAAAACTCTATAATAATGCTCTTAATAATTATTAGTTATTCAATTTTATAACCAAACACAAAGAATTTATCAGTCATTTAGGGTATGAATAAGCATGAAAACAAACAGGGTCTGTAGATTATCAATGACCTATTTCGTTATATCTTTTTTTACCTTAAAAGATAAAAATGTTTATACGCGTTATCTGTTTCTTTTAAACTCTGAGGCAAAATTATCACAACCTTTAGCCTTTTGCAAGAAATATAAACATATATAAAATGATATTATATAATAAATATTTATAATTAGTTGGTAAAAAGATAATTATAAATATTAAATATAATTCATATATAATAATCAATATAAGTTTATTTAGTGCTTATATCACCTATTTTAAGGATGTTCTCCTCAAAATTATCTCGGTCGGTCGCCCTGTTTCTCATTCTGTTGCGGTAGGCGTAGACGGTATTTACAGAGTAATTGAGAATTTTGGCGATGCGTGTGCTTTCAGCCACCCCGAGCCGGACGAATGCATATATGCGAAGCTCCGGGGTGAGGTGTCCGGCCTTGACCTCGATGCGTTCATCGGGATTAAGGAGTTCATTAACTTTATCTACAAAATCGGGATATAGCGCGAGTATCACTCCGTCGATCTCACGATAGAATTCCTCATCCTGCTCACCCTCAATCTTTCCTGATTTTACACTCTTCAACAGATCTGCAGCCTGACCGGATGAGATTTTTCGGTCGATCAGTTTCAAAAGTGAATTGTATTTTTCAGAGTATGTGGAACACAGGGCAATGAAGTTGCCGATATAGGTGTCTTTTCTGCGTGAAGTGGAGGCGAGCATCATATTGATCATTCTGTTCTTACGCATTTCCCTGAAAAACAGGAATGTGAGCACGCCCAACGCTGCCAGGATGATAGTTATGAAGATTCCGTATGCGAACAGTTCATTTCTCGATCCCCGGATCTCCTTGCGGTAAGCTTCGTCGATTGCAGGAATCCACCTCGCGATACTCACGATTCTGACTCGTGCGTTGCTCTCATAAGCATCCTCCATCGCATAGTTTATATATCTGAAAGCATCATCGAATTCTCCGTGAAGATATAGCCATTCTGCAAGGGCGGGTAGGGCATACCCCTCCTTGATATTGCCGCGGATATCACTCTCGGCAGCTTTTGCAAGATAGGAGGCGTATTGATAATCATGTCCGAGGCTCTTGTGGACTTTAGCCACTTGGAACGCTGTCATCCCATAAAGATTATCTGCTTTGTCAAGAGATGAAAGCAATTTTTCGAGTCTCGGTAGCACTTGCCGGTATTTCCCTTCGTCGACAAGGCGTTCGCATGCAATGAATTCGCGCGTTGCGGTGCCCTCAGGCAGAATTGAAAGCAGGCTGTCATCGCATTCAATATATTTCGACCGATAGAAATCCCCCAGGTCTCCGGTCCCTTCCGTATATTGGATGATATTTGAATATATACGGCGTCCTGAGAGGAAATATTCGATTTTGTATTTCTCAGGCTTTGATAAATTGTGGAGAGAATCGTAAAGCAGGGTGGCATGGGTAAATAATCCGGATGCTGAAAGGGCATCGACAAGAGCAAGGTCTGCCTTGAATTTTAGTGAATCATCCCCGATTCCGGAAGCTGCGTTTTTCGCGGCTGTGGAATATGCAAGCGATGAATCTGCAAGTGATAGCCTATAAGACTCTGATAGTTTGATCATCAGGTCGATCTTGCCGGTTGGCGCCATATCGGAGTCGGAGAGGCCGGCTTTAAGCGAGTCACGGTAGGAGTGGACCTTGGACTCAAACGTTCTTGAGGATTTCATTGCCTGATCAAGAGCGCGAAGATCCTCTTTTGGAAGTTTAGTCTTGGTAGCGGAGCATCCTCCGACTATTATCATTAAAATGAGAAATGCTGTATGATAGAGATAAGCCTTATTGAATTTCATGACACAAAAGTAATAATAAAAGAGTGAAGTTTTTTATTTTCAGGAATTATTATTAACTTTGCGTGTTGATTGGAGAAGGCTTCCGGCTTGTTTGAGCCGGAAGGTATTAATTAGAAAATTTAATGACCGGTTTCCGGTTACAGATACAGTAACAAAAAATGGCAAATAAAAACGAACAGCAGGAAGAGACGACAATCGAGAAGCTTAACAGCAACCTCACTTCCGCCAGCGAGAAGATAGCAAACAACAAGAAAGTGATTTTCCTCATCGTAGGAGGAATTGCAGTTGTAGCGGCTTTTGTGCTCAGTTATTTCTTTATCTATCGCAATCCTCAGGTTAACAAGGCATTCGAGGCTTATAACCAGGTTGAGATCAACAACGCAGGTAATGATTCGGTAGCTGCGGTGGAATATAAGAAAGTAGCTGAAAAATATTCAAGCACAGATGCAGGTAAACTCAGCTATCTCAGCGCCGCTGAGGCATATTATAACACAGGCAAATATAAAGAGGCAGTTGAATGTCTTGACAAGTTCTCCACATCTGAGAAAGTGCTCGGATCAAATGCTCTTGTGCTTAAGGGAGACTGCTTCGTAAATATGAAAAAGTATGATGATGCGCTTTCCTGCTACAACAAGGCAGTGAAGATGGCCGGAGAAAATATCCAGATTGTTCCGCGCGTTCTTCTCAAGGAGGCTAACATCTACGATGAGCAGAAGAAGTATGACAAGGCTCTCGAATGCTATGAGACCATAGCAAGCGAATATCCCACTTTCGAGCCGGGTAACGGAGTGGCAATTGATGCCTATATAGCCCGCGAGAAAGCCCGCCTCGGTAAATAATCAGTATTCTGACGGCCACGCCTTCAGACTGCGCAATAGCAAATACATTCCATAAAATAATAAAACATTTGCTTATTTTATGAAAAGGGGTTTCGGCTTTCGAGTCGGAGCCCTTTTCTTTATTGGAATCTGTATTATATCAAAAGAAAGGTCATGCATCGCGACAAGTGTCTTCTGATAATAAATCCTATTTCCGGCACCTCCTCCAAGGAGCGCCGGAAAGTGCCCGCAATGACAGTGAAACGTCTTGCCAAGGCCGGAATAGATGTCGAGATAAGATATACAGAGGGTCCCGGAGATGCTACCCGATGGGCGGCGGAAGCTGCCAGAAAGGGTTATCTGGGGGTGTTGGCTGCCGGGGGAGACGGGACGGTGAATGAGGTGGCCTCGGGATTGATTGGAACTTCAACTGCCTTGGGAATCATACCCCTTGGCTCAGGAAACGGCCTTGGTCGTCATCTTGGTCTTACCTCTGATATCTCAGATGCAATTTCCGTGATTGCCCGGCGGCATATAAGGCCTTGCGACAGTTGTTCGGTTGATGGCCGACCCTTCTTCTGTACGTTCGGACTCGGTTTTGATGCTGCCGTGAGTGAAAAATTCGCAGAATCAAAAAGACGGGGGTTGATAAATTATCTCAGAAGTGCTCTTCAGGAATATCTTAAGTTTTCTCCCGAAGAATATGAGATAGAGGCGAATGGCCACACCGTAAAGATGAAAGCGTTTATTGTAGCGGTGTGCAATGCTTCGCAATATGGGAACAATGCCTTTATCGCACCTTCCGCTTCTATCCGCGACGGGCAGATGGATGTCACAATAGTCCATGCCGGAACCCCCCTTACCCGGGCTTTCTTCGGGGTAGACCTTCTGACCGGAATGGTGAAGAATAATATGATTATTCAGACCTTACGGGCAAAAAATGTGAAAATCCGCAGGAAGAATGCCGGAATTGCGCATGTCGACGGCGAACCGTTGAAAATGGGAGATGCTGTTGAGGTGAATTGCCATCCCGGAAGCCTTCTCATATTCATTCGGGGAGACAAGAAGCCGTTCAAGCCACTTGTGACACCTTTCCTTTACCTGAACCGGGAGATAGGTTCGCGTCTCCGTTCTGTTTTTGGAGTGAGGAGATGAACCCGGAAACTTGTAGAATAGCTCTTCCCATAAATAAGTAGTTGTTAAAAATTAATCGATATATTGTAGTTGATAATCTTGAACAATAAAACTGGTTCTTTTTGGCATCTTTTGCCTTGTCATTCAGTCGCATACGAAAGTATGCTCCCTCTTTCCGCAGCAAAATCTGCTCAAAAATAACTTCGTTTTATATGTTCATTAATTTTTACCAACTACTTAAATAATTTCTTACCGCTTATGTTCAATTCATCAAGAGGGGGCAATTGGCCTCCGGCTACAAAGAACCTTATAATAATAAATGTTCTTCTGTGGCTAATAGCTATGATCTTCCCATCATTCGGCACAAACGGGTTAGTCGGTAGACTCGGGTTGCACTTTGTGGAATCTGATGTCTTCAATCCGGTTCAAGTATTCACCTATATGTTTCTCCACGATATGGGTTCCATCTGGCATCTTGCTTTCAATATGTTCAGTTTGTGGATGTTCGGTAGGATACTTGAGCAAGTGTGGGGTACTAAACGTTTCCTGTTGTTCTATTTCGTTTGCGGTGTCGGAGCAGCCGTGATTCAGGAGGGGGTATGGGCCCTGACATGGGAGCATGACTATATCAAGGATATTGCGGCACTCAACGGCTTGACATATGACAATATGAAGGCGATTGTGGAGCAGGCGCAGTCTGCGGGAAGCGGAGAATTCCTCAGGGGGATGACTATGTACAAGGAGCAGTTCATCACAATCGGTGCATCGGGTGCGATCTTCGGTTTGTTGCTCGGATTTGCTTTCGTTTTCCCCGATATGCCCCTTTATCTTTTCTTCATTCCCATCCCGATCAAGGCAAAATATATGGTGCTTGGATACGCAGTGCTTGAATTCTTTTTCGGTGTTGGAGGGAGATTGGATTCTGTCGCGCATTTCGCACATCTCGGGGGGATGCTTTTTGGCTTGATTCTGCTTCTTTATTGGAAAAAGAAAGGGTTGCTCCGAGGGGGCGGGTTTTATTAACGGCTTTTTTATCACCTGATGAGGTATTTTAAGGTATCCGGAGTATTGTCGTGGCTAATCATTGTCAATGTAGCTGTAAGCATAGGCATATGGCTGACTGGAATGATTGCAGGAAACGATGGGCAATTCTATAGTCGTGTGCTTGAGAGTCTCACACTTTCAGCCTCTTGGCGATTTGCTGCATTACGCCCCTGGACTCTCCTTACCTATATGTTTACTCAATTGTCGTTCCTGCATCTGCTTTTCAATGTGCTCTGGCTATATTGGTTCGGCAAGATAGCGACAATGGCTGTCGGGGAGAAAGCGCTCCTTGTATCCTATATAGGTGGAGGATTTGCCGGGGGAATGTTGTATCTTCTCTTCCTTATTCAGCATATAATCCCGCATGGCACCTATCTCTGTGGAGCTTCAGCGTCGGTGCTGTCGATAATGGGGGCTCTGTTGATTGCCAGACCCGATATGGAGTTTACGCTATTGCTGTTCGGTAGGGTGAAATTGAAATGGCTCGCTTTGGGTTGTATATGCCTTACCTTTTTCGGAACATCGGGAGGATATGCCGGAGGGCCTGTGGCACACCTTGGCGGCTTGGCCTTCGGTCTCCTTTACGGAATAATTTTGGTAAAGGGGGAGAGGAAAAAGAGGGAGCGCGTGAAGATGCCTCAGATCAGGCACAAAGAGGCTGAGGAATACAGTTCAGCTCATATACAGGCCATGGTGGAGGCAACGCGTGGACGGCTAAAAGATCCAAAACGACGAGAAGAACTTCTGACAAAGATACGAATTTCGGGTTATAATTCGTTGAATGAAAGGGAGAGGGCTGAACTTAATTCCTATTTGGATTGAACCATCAGAAATTGATTAGAAAGTGTTTTTACCAGTAATAAAACCCATATTGAGGCTAATTTTGAGAATTTTGTCGATAATTCTCTTTCTCTTGACTCTACTTTCGGCATTCGGGGGGCGGATCAATCCTGATTATGTGACGTTTCCTTCAATCTTTACGCTGGCGTTGCCTTATTTTGCCATCGCAACAATGATTGTGACGGCAGCATGGCTGGCAGCCGGCCGCTTCATCACAGCAGGGCTTGGAGTGCTGACGCTTGTGGCTGCGTGGGCTCCGGTGTCTACCGCATTTCCTATGCACTTCTCTTCCGATCCAACCAATCCTAAACGTACATTCAGTCTGCTTACCTATAATATCGTTCATGGTTGGGACCAGCAGAAATCGGAAGATGAGGTGGAGGTGAACAGATCGTTTGAATATGTGCTTAACTCGGGAGCTGATATTGTGGGCCTTCAGGAACTGTATTCGGTGGATGAGACCGAGATTCCCAACTTCACCCCGGCTCTTAAAGATTCACTATATAAGAGATATCCGTATCGGGCCGGGACAGGACTTACCGAACTCAAGGTGTTGTCGCGATATCCGGTAAGATTGATAAAGGAATATCATCCTGTAGAGGGTGGTCAATGCCGCTTTGCTCTTTATGAGGTGCAACTTCCATGGGGAAAACTGTCATGGATAAACATGCATATGAATTCATATGAACTGACCAATCAGGAGCGTCATGTCGTCAAGGATATGATTTCCGTAAAAGGGACCAAAGAGGGGGTAGAGGAGATGAAGGGGGATATCCGGAAGAAACTCACAGCCTCTTTTAAAGAGCGCGCGATTCATGCCCGTCAAATAGAGAAAGTTCTTGAGGGGATCACCGGCCCCATAATTGTTAGCGGTGACTTCAATGACGTTCCAGAATCATATTCCTACCGAATCCTACGTGGAGCAGGCCTTAGAGATGCCTATGTCGATACCTCTTTTGGCCCGCTGATCACATATAACCGTTATGGCTTCTGGTTTCATCTTGATCAGGTTTTCTATCGTGGAGATATAAAGCCGTTACGTTTCTCGAAAGGAACTATAAAAAGCAGCGACCATTACCCGTTGAAGATCGAGTTTGAATATGAGTGATGTGTCAGTTGTCAGATTGGAAGGATATGAAGGAGGATGTCAGCCTTAATAGTGGCAAAGAGTTATATTATCTTAAATAGCTACTTAATTCAAATAGTTAGTAACAATAACAAACCCAAATATATAATAATGAAAAAATTTTTAACAATGGCGGTAGGAGCGGTTCTCCTGGCCGCAAGCCCACAGATTATGGCACAAGAGAGAGAAAATCCTTTTTTGAAGCCGTATGATACCAAGTACGGTATTCCTCCATTCGATAAGATCGAAGTTTCTGACTTTCTTCCGGCGATCAAGGCAGGAATAGCAGAACAGGAGACAAACCTGTTTAATATCGTGCGCAACCGTGCAACTCCAGATTTTGAGAATACAATCATCCCGCTTGAGAATCTTTCTCCGATTCTTGAGAGGGTTGCCGGTGTGTTCTATCATTATGAGGAGGCACTTTCGACTCCGGAATTTGCTGCTATCTCTGAGGAGGCTATTCCTCTGTTGAATCAGGCATCGAATGCCGTGAATCTAAACGAACCTCTTTTCCAGCGTATTCAGAGCATCTACAGTATGCGTGATAAGATGGGCCTGACTCCCGTTCAGAAACGTCTTGTTGAGAAATATTACCGTCAGTTTGAGGAGCAGGGTGCAGCTCTTCCCGCTGAAAAGAAGGAGGAGTTGATAAAGGTTAATGATGAGCTCTCGAAACTGTTTATTCAGTTCAACCGCAATCTCCTCAACGCCACAAATAACTTCACTATCGTGGTTTATGACAAAGAGGACCTTGCCGGTCTGCCGGAATCATCAGTAGCACAGGCTGCCGATGAGGCTAAGAAGCGTGGTCTCGATGGCCTATGGGTTTTCACACTCCATGCTCCGAGCCGTCTTCCGGTTCTGCAGTCGGCTGATAGCCGCGGACTTCGTGAAGCGATGTATAAGGGCTACACCTCACTGGCCATGTTTGGTGACAATAGCAACCTCCCCGTCATCCAGCAGATTGTGAAACTCCGCGACCAGAAGGCAAAGATCATGGGTTTTGATAATTTTGCTCAGATGATGACAAGCCGTGTTATGGCAAAGACTCCGGAGGCTGCATCCGACCTTCTTTTGTCGGTATTCGAACCTGCCGTAAAGAGGGCCCATGAGGAGGTGAAAGATATGCAGGCGTATGTGGATGCACATGGTGGCGGTTTCAAGATCGCTCCCTGGGATTATTATTACTACGCACAGAAGGTAAAGAATGAGAAATTTAATCTATCTGATAATGATGTGCGTCCCTATTTCTCACTCGACAACGTACTGAAGGGTCTTTTTGAATGTGCGGAGAAACTTTATGGTATCAAGATGGTGCCGATTCCCGATGCCCCCAAGTATATTGATGAGATGGCAGTATATGACGTTGTCGACACCAAGACCGGAGAGCATGTGGCTGTCTGGATGTGTGATTATTTCCCTCGTGATACCAAACGTCAGGGTGCGTGGATGGAACAGCTCCAGAGCTGCGGACTTTTCGAGGATGGCAAGGAACGTCGTCCGATCGTCTATAATGTAGGTAACTTCACACGTCCGGCTGGTGACACTCCGGCGTTGCTCACACTTGATGAAGTGGAGACTACTTTCCATGAGTTTGGTCATGCCCTCCAGGCTATTCTTTCACGTGCTCCCTACAAGTCTCTTGCAGGAACCAATGTAGACCGCGATTATGTGGAGATGTGCTCGCAGATCAATGAGCATTGGGCTTTCGAGCCGGAGGTGCTCAAAAGCTACGCACGTCATTATAAAACCGGTGAACCGATTCCTGATGATCTGATCGAGAAAATCAGCAAAGCATCCAAGTTCAACCAAGGTTTCATGACCACTGAGCTTGCCGGTGCCGCTATCCTTGATATGAAATATGGCGAGACTCCGGAAGTGGAGGATGTGATCGCATTCGAGAAAAAAGTCGGAGATGAGATAGGTATGCCGGAGGAGATAACATATCGATACCGTTCACCATACTTCAAGCATATCTTCGGAAGCGATGGTTATGCCTCAGGTTATTATACATATCTCTGGGCACAGGTTCTTGAGGCAGATGCCTGGGAGCTTTTCAAGGAGAAAGGAATCTTTGATAAAAAGACAGCCGCGTCATTCAAGAAAAATATCCTGGAATCCGGTGACACAGAGGATCCTATGGTGCTCTTCAAACGTTTCCGAGGACATGCTCCGGATTCAAAAGCCCTCCTGAGACTCCGTGGTCTCTAATTGGCTCAGTTGTCAAATATTGTTTTTGATATCTCTCCCACGAAGTATTGAATTTAGTCTATGACCGGTCGGATTTGGTAGCAAACTGAAGCCGACCGGTTTCTTAACTATGTTTTAAAACAATAATTAAAATTTTGCTGACAAACTCTTGTTTTGTATTTTTGCAATGGAGTATGTTTAAAATACATAGTCAAGTTGTATCGACAACTCTTAAAAGAATAGACAATAGCATTTGATTTTGGATAATCATCCGAAATGTGTTGATTTCGTTAAAAGATAACAAAACAAGCATGCAAGCAACAGGGTAATTGATTATTATTTTGACCTTAATCGTAGAAGAAAAGGCTCCGGCGTGAGCCGGGGCCTTTTTTCGCAAGTCGCGGTCTGCAAGAGCCGCGACTTGTCGCATTTTTACACCTGATCTTTTTTTACCTTATCTGTTATCTTACCTTTTAAGTTGCTCGCAGAAATTAATGAATAGATAAAACGCAGTTATTTTGAATTAATTTTGGTTTCGGCTAAAGGAGCATAGCGGGCTATGTGACTGAAGTCTAGGACAAAAGTAATTCAAAAGAACCAGTTTAGTCATTCATTAGTCTCATTTTATTTACATTAATTAATTTTTGTGAGCTACTTAAGTTGTCTAAACTAATCGAAAGTTAAAAATCGTCCACAATAAGAATTATTTTAGACTAAGAAAGTTTGAAAACTTACTTATTTCTATTGCTTAATTCTTATTTTAATTGAAGCGTAATATTATTCCGATATGCTTGACAGTGTGTCATAATAGACCACCCGCAAAGCGCACCTTAGAGGACTGAATCAAAATTATATTTTGACTCAGCCTCAAGCTACTGGTTATTTCCTAAGATTCTCAAGGAATTCTATTTCTACTATTCTCAATTCGCTGTTTGTCTTGTCGCCACCCTCGGCTTTGAAAAGATCCAGTTCACCGGCCTTGGGCTCAACCACCTCAACGATTTGTCCGAAAGCATCGCTATCCATGGCACTTCCCTTAAGCTTGATCGTATAGAACCGAGACAGCACCGGCTTCAGATTAAGATGCACATAGCCTAACGAACGGTCGGTATCACCGCTCCACACAAGCTGGTCGCCTGCATAAACTTCAAGCGGGTAGGAGCGTTGACGCCAGCCCGTGAGTTTGATACATAGATCATCTATTTCTGCTGGGCGTTCCAATTCGTATGTGATCCAAGCAGTTTCGGGTCGGCCGTCATTGCGCCATTCGCTGAGTTCGTTGTCATCAAAGCTCTTGAAGGTGTTCTCACTGTCATATCCGGCTTTTGCCGATTTTACGCGTATGTCCACCTTTTTGTCATAATAAGATGGCGTGAGAGGGGTTTCTCCTCTGTCAAGACGTGGCTTGAGCGATGCCGAAGGATTGAATTTGCTTAGGCCATTCTCTACCTTCACCGGAAGCGTGGTAAATGAAACCTCCTTCTCTTCGAAACCTTTTGCCGAAGCCTTGAGAGTAACTTCCCCGGGTTCGAATCCTGAACGGATCAGAACACGTGTGATTCCGCATTCTACCGGCAGTTCTGTGGCAAAGGCATAGTTATCCTCTCCCTGGGCAATTCCTCCGCGCCATTCAGCTGGGCCGTCAAGAGTGAAACTGATCATGTCGTTGGCAAGAGGAACTCTGTTCCCTTGCGCGTCAACCACCTCCACTTGGACCATCGCAATGTCAGCTCCATCTGCATGGACACCCTCCGGACCGTGCATGAGTGTGAGTTTGAGCTCTGAGGGCTCACCAACGGTTTTCTTGGAAGTGCGGCTGACCTCTTTCCCCTCCTTGTCATAGCTTACAGCTTCGATAGGTCCCGGTTCCCAGGCCACATTGTCGAAGGTGAAGAGGAATTCATAATCGCGTTTCCCTTTACCTTGTGACTTGCCATTGACAAACAGCTCAACATCCTCACCGGTTGACACGACATAGACGGGTTTCACAACCTCCGGAGCATAGTTCCAATGCCCGATGATGTATGATGAATTGTTCTCAACGTCAACCCATCCATCCCACATCACCTGATGGGCATAGTAGGCATCTTTGGGGATACGGAGTGGATCTACAACGCCGCTGCGGCGATAATTCTCGGCGCCTCTGCAATGAGTCTGAGTGTCGGAGAAAATTATCTTGGCTCCTCCGGAGTTTACACGTCGACCGGTTCCGGGACGCTCACGATAGAAATCGTACCATCGTCTCACCATCTCCACTGCAAGCTGGTCCTGATTCTGATTGTAGGCCGTGGCATCCGCATTGCGGAAGAGGGGGCCATCGCCATGCCTATGGTAGGGATAGCTCCAGTCGTCCCAATATTTTCTCAACCCTTCGTCGCGACAATATTCAGTCTGCACCATTGGATGGTGTTCGCTTTTGTTGACATACAACATCTCTCCTCCGTATTCAGCTTCCCTGATATCAAGCATTTCACGGGAACCGATTGCACGGCCTCCGTGGGGATCATATTTGTCGCGAATCTCACGCATCTCTATCATATGGTCGCGACTTATCGACTCGTTTCCCGACTCATAGAAGATCACGCTTGGATGATTGCGGAAGTAGATTATCATGTCGCGCATGAGCTCTGTGCGCTGTCCCCAGCGGCGATCGTTCACGTCTCGCTCAGAATCGCCTGCAGGGAGCATCTGCATCACTCCCACGCGGTCGCATGATTCAGCGTCCTGTTTCCAAGCTGTGACGTGCATCCAGCGGAAGAAGTTTGCATTATGGTCGATGAGCATACCATTGGAGTAATCGCTCATCCATGGTGGCACCGACATTCCAACCCCGGGCCATTCATTGCTTGTGCGTTGGGCGTATCCTTTCATCTGGAGAACACGGTCGTTAAGCCAGATCATGCCGTTGCCGAAACGGGTTTTGCGGAATCCGGTGCGGGTTACAACCTCATCGGCCGGACGCCCGTTCACTTTAAGTGTTGTCTTTACGTCGTATAAGTATCCATACCCCCAACTCCAGAAATGCAGGTCGCTGATTGTGTCGGAAGCGGCAACCGTGGCGGTTGCCCCGGGAGCAATCGACACAGGAGCACTCTCGAATTTACCCACAGTTTTCCCCTCCGGGTCGATCACCTCCACATTGTATCCGACACTTACCGGTCGCCTGGACTCATTCTTCACCTCAGATTCGGCGTTGATCACGGCGCGTCTACCCTCGACCTCGATATCTGTTGCGTAAATATAGGTTCCGGTGGTGCCGAGGTTACTGTATAACGGAAGTGTCTGGTACACATCATCGGTTATGTGTAGCCACACATTTTTGGGAATGCCGCCGTAGTTGGCATTGAAGTTCTTATCGTTCCATTGATAACGCTGGTTGGTGGCTCGCTCCCGATAGGTCCAACTGTTGTCTGTGCGTACAGACAGCACATTCTCACCGCCATAATTGATATAGGGTGTTAGGTCGAATCCTACTGCCATGACCCCATTTTCGTGATATCCGAGATGATGACCGTTGAGATAGAAGTCGGCACCCATTCGCACGCCCTCGAATTCAGCAAACACCTTTTTCCCTTTTGCCTCTTTGGGGAGTTTGAAATGCTTGCGATACCATGCGATTGTATCCGTGAGTTGGGCGATTGGAACCTTGAAAGCTTCATCTTCATTGAACGCATGAGGGAGAGTGACGCGCTTCCAGTCGCTGTCGTTGAATTTTTTCTCCTCGGCTCCTTTTATATCACCGATTTTCAATTTCCAGTCGCTGTTGAAATTATACTTTTCACGGCCTGACATGTTCAGTGAGGATAAGATTAATGTCAGAAACCCGAGAAAGCAGATTGTCAGTTTTGACAGGTTCATAGATTTATAGGTTTAGTTCAATTCTTAAAGTTCAAAGATATTCTGAAATTATCCAAAAGCGGTGAAGAATGTCCCTAAATAGGGTTGAAAATCAATCATCACCCTTTTTTTGCGCAAATATAGCCATAATTGCATGAATTTTATCCCTTGAAGGGTAGGAAAATCCCCTTTTCGGTGAATTCTTCACGAGTTGTTTTCTGCGGTGAACACGAGGGGATCTGGAGTTCATGAGTTGTTTTTACTTCAAAAAAGAGTGATAATAGCGTTTTTTTGTAAAAATAGTTGTAAAATGTTTGAGAATCACGCTTAAATGCTTATATTTGTGGGCGAAAAACGAATTGGAGGTTACCAAGTGCCAAACTTGGCACGAATGATAAGGATATAGATAAGTAGTTGATACAAAATAAATGAGCAAATAAAATGAAGTTGTTTTAGCAGGTTTTGCTGCGGAGAAAGGGAGCATACTCTGTATGCGACTGAATGACAAGGCAAAAGATGCAAAAAAAGAACTGGTTTTTATTGTTCAAGATTATCAACTACCATATATCGGTTAATTTTTCCAACTATTTAAACTTTATATAATCAAAGAGGTATGAACAAGACAGAATTAGTAAACGAGATCGCTGCTAAGGCTCAGCTTAACAAAGTAGCTGCCAAAGCTGCCCTCGATGCAACTCTCGAATCAATCGAGCAGGCACTTGCCAACGACGACAAAGTACAGCTTATCGGCTTCGGTACATTCTCCATCGTAGAGAAAGAGGCTCGCACCGGTATCAATCCCCAGACAAAAGAGAAAATCCAGATTCCGGCTCGCAAGGTTGTTAAATTCAAACCTGCTGCTGACCTGGCAAAATAATCTCTTCGGAGAGCAACGTTACAGGTGCCTGTCCTTTTCCGGGACAGGCACTGTTTTTATGTATGAGGAGGCTATATTTGTAAATCCGACCCTAAATTTGTATTTTTGTAATCAGAAATATATTGAGTCCATTTCTCCATAATAGTGAATTTGGAACGGACTCTCAAGATGAATTACGATAAATAAAGGAACAATGTCGATAGAATCAATCATATCCGGAGGGGTTGTTGAGGCTGTTAAGGATCTTTATGGCGCGGAGATTTCATCTTCGGTCGTTACTCCTTCAGCAACCAAACGTGAATTCGAGGGAGACCTCACGGTGGTCGTCTTTCCTCTTCTTAAGGTTTCGCGGAAGGCTCCAGAAGCCACTGCCAATGAGATAGGGGAGTGGCTGGTGAAAAATGTTGAGGCTGTGGAGAAATTCAACGTGGTTAAAGGATTTCTCAATATCACTATCAAACCCTCCTACTGGCTCGGACTGCTACATGAGATTGCCGGCAATCCGGAATATGGCATGAAGAAAGCTGATGAGAATTCCGACCTCGTGATGGTGGAATATTCCTCACCGAATACCAACAAGCCTCTTCATCTGGGTCATGTGAGGAATAATCTCCTGGGGTATTCCCTATCACGAATCCTTGCTGCAAATGGCCATAAGGTGGTAAAAACAAATATTGTTAACGACCGAGGCATCCACATTTGCAAGTCAATGCTGGCTTGGAAGAAGTGGGGAGAGGGTGTAACTCCGGAATCTGCCGGAAAGAAGGGGGATCATCTCATTGGCGATTTCTATGTGGCATTCGACAAGCATTATAAAGCCGAGATAAAGGAGATAGCCGAAAAAGAGGGAATTTCCGAGGAGGAGGCTGAGAAGAAGTCGCCCCTGATGGCGGAGGCCCGGGAGATGCTTCGCAAATGGGAGGCCGGCGACCAGGAGGTTAGGGAACTCTGGAAGATGATGAACGGCTGGGTTTACGCCGGGTTTGATGAGACCTACAAAAGACTTGGCGTGGATTTTGATAAGATATATTATGAGTCGGACACTTATCTGGAGGGTAAGGATCTGGTGCTCGGCGGCATGGAGAAGGGTATAATGTATCGGAAGGATGATGGATCGGTATGGGCCGACCTGACACCTGATGGCTTAGATCACAAACTCCTTCTTCGGGCAGATGGAACCTCAGTCTATATGACTCAGGATATCGGCACTGCCAAACTCCGTTATCAGGATTATCCTATTGACAAGATGATCTATGTGGTGGGAAATGAGCAGAATTACCATTTCCAGGTTCTGTCGCTCCTTCTCGACAGGCTCGGTTTCAAATGGGGTAAGGATCTTACCCATTTCTCTTATGGGATGGTGGAGTTGCCGGAAGGTAAGATGAAGAGTCGGGAGGGTACGGTGGTAGATGCCGACGACCTTATTGACACTATGGTTGCCTCCGCGGCTGAAATGGGTGCGGAGAGATTCGCTGAGATGCCGGCCGAGGAGAGTGCGGAGATTGCACGGATTGTGGGTCTGGGAGCGTTGAAATATTTCCTGCTCAAGGTTGATCCGCGTAAGAACATGCTATTCAATCCAAAGGAATCCATAGATTTCAACGGAAATACCGGGCCTTTCATCCAATACACATATGCGCGTATCCGTTCCGTGCTCCGTAAGGCGGATGACTTTGATGAGAAATATGCTCCCGCGAGTGAACCAAACGATAAGGAATCGGTGTTGATACAGAAGGTTGCGGACTTCGCATCGGTTGTTGAAGAGGCGGGTAAATCCTACTCACCTGCCCTGATAGCCAATTATGCCTATGACCTTGCAAAGGAGTATAATCAATTTTACCATGACTACTCCATTCTTAAAGAGGAGGATAAGGAAAAAAGGGATTTCCGTCTGCTGCTGTCGCTCGTTGTGGCGAGAACACTTAAGAATGCAATGTCACTTCTCGGCATAGAGATGCCGGAGAGAATGTAGAGATTAGACTTCAGGGATTAAGCATTAATCCAAAGAATCCTACGTCTCAAACAATTATTAATTATTAATCATTAATTAAATAAGTATGCAATATAACGATTCAAGAATGACGCCTCCCCCTTTCTACGGAGCGCATGACGTGGTCAGCCAGACCAACGCGGTGATGAAACGCGTCTATGTAAGAATGTTCATCGGACTTCTGATTTCATCTTTCTGTGCCCTTGGAGTAGCTTCCTCTAATGCCGCACTGCATTTCTTCTTCGGAAACCGGATAATGTTCTGGATTATCCCCATAGCGTTGATTGCTATGGCATGGATTCTTCCTGCCCGCATGATGAAGATGTCATCAGGAGCGGTGTTGGGATGTTTCGTAGCTTTCTCAGCCCTTATGGGATGTTGGCTTGCGCCAATATTCCTGGCATACAGGATAGGCACTATAGTTTACACGCTCTTCATCACAGCCGGTACGTTTGGGGCGATGTCCGTTTACGGATATTTCACCAAGAGCGATCTGTCAAAGATGGGCTCATTCCTTATGATGGCACTCTTTGGCCTTATCATAGCCTGCATAGTGAATATATTCTGGGCTAATTCAGCATTGGAATGGGTTATATCAATTGCAGGAGTGTTGATTTTCGTAGGCCTTACCGCTTGGGATACACAACAGGTGAAACGTATGGCAGCTGCTAACCTCGAACCGTCGTTGGCCGACAAACTCGCTACAATGGGAGCGATGAATCTCTACCTTGATTTCATCAATCTCTTCCTCTTCATTCTCCGTATCTTTGGCGGAAGTCGTGATTAATTGAAGAATATCCTTCTCATATAATTGGCAGATATGGCAGATTTGAAAGAGAAGATTCTTGCGGCGGTAGAGGAATTTATCGCCGGAGAGGAGAGTTATGATGACAATGCGCAGATCAGTATTAATCCGGCCACCGGTGATGTTGAGTTGATAGCCGGCATGGAACTTCCGGATGATACCGAGTCATCGTCTATAGACTACTACGATGTGATGGATCTTGTGATGATGTCGCCGGCTGAGTCAGGCAAGTGGTTGGCCGATACGGAGGCTATCGCGTCGGTCGCCGCTGAATACTGAACAGCGAGATTCGAAAAAAGAATATGGTGTTGCGTCAAAACTTGTATTTTGATGCAACACCATTTTTAATGTGGGAGGTTCCCAACGTATGTCCCTTCCGCCGGATATATGATAACGATTTATAGAGATGTTACCGGATGTTTCCGAAGAAGATTTCTGCAGTGTTTTCGGGGAGCTGTAGGAGGGCGCCTTTCGTGGGATATGGAGATTGGTTTGATGAGTGGTTAACCGCAATTTGGGAGTGTGCGGTGTACAGAGGGATCAGTCGAGGGAGACGATTTCGTAGCAGCGGGAGCCGAGCCCGATCTTGGCTGCATGCTCGACGGTGTGGATGCCGTGCATCTGCTCGATGCGCTCGATAAGGGCGCGCGGATCATTGTCCTCACTCGGCTCAATCTTGTAGACGAGGTCAACGCATGCCTGGTCAAGGGCAACCGGATCGGTAGAGGCGAGAATTCCGATATCCTTCACTGTAGGATTGGCGGGATGACCGTTACAGTCGCAATCGATACTCATGTTGTTCATCACATTGATGTATACGATGTTGTCTCCGAAGAGATCCGCTACTCCTTGCGCAGCAGCAGCCATAGATTCCAGAAAATCATCTTGATCCGCAACATTCCCCCAGATCTTTGCTGTCTCATCAGTCTTGCCGGCTGTGTGGATATATGTCTTGCCGTCGGCTGAGGCAACTCCTATGCTCTGGTTCTTCAGCACACCGCCAAAACCTCCCATCTGGTGTCCCTTGAAGTGAGCAAGGTTAATCATGTAGTTATAGTCTTTGAGTTTATCGCCGACTATGTCATATTTTATATGTGTCGTGTCACGCACGGGAATCTTGCACTGTCCTTCACCGTCCATTATCACAACTGGGGCGATGGCTGTGAAGCCATGATCCTTTGCTGCCTGGATATGGTCGGAGGTGGAGAAACGTTTACCCCTATATGCGGTATTACACTCTACTATAGTACCGTCAACTTTCTTTACCAGTTCCTTTATAAGGGTGGGTTGTAGAAAATTATGACCTCCGGGTTCTCCGGTGGATATCTTTACTGCGACTTTCTTGCCATCAGCCGGACGACCGAGTGCTTCATATATTTTTACAAGCGAATGGGGAGAGATCTCGGTGGTCATATAAACTTTCGATTTCTCATGTTTTCCGCAGCATGCATGATCCTGGGCGCACGCTGCCGGAGCTATGAGTGCCACGGCTGCCAGACCTAAAATAAAATGTTTCATATTGTTTGGTTTTATGAGATTGGTTCTAAAACAAAGGTAACGAATCTTCTTAAAAAATTCGTTACCTTTATTACAGTAATTTTAACCACTATTCTCTATTTGTGTGTTGAAGTTTGTAAAACTGTCGAGAAGTGGTTACTGAGTCCTCAATTATTCCTCGCGGTTGCGGGGTGTGAATGTGCGGGGACCGCGATCTCCGTCACGACGGGGTCCACGAGGTCCGCGGTCGCCGTCACGGCGTGGCCCACGGTCGTTGTTGTCGCGACGTGGACGTTCGCCACGTGGACGAGCCTCACGCTCTACGTATCCTTCGGGCTTGGGAGTCAGGACACGCATTGAGAGGCGGTATTTGCCGGTCTTCTTATCAATCTCGATGAGTTTGACTTTAACTTTGTCTCCCTCTTTAAGGCCACTGGCCTCCATGTTGTCAAGACGATCCCAGGAGATCTCCGAGATATGGAGAAGTCCATCGCGGCCGGGCATGAATTCAATGAATGCACCGAAATCAAGGATCGAGCGGACGGTTCCCTCATAAACCTCACCCTCTTCCGGCTGAGCCACAATTGCCTTGATTTTAGCGAGCGCAGCATCGATGCTTGCCTTGTCTTTAGATGCGATCTCAACTTTGCCGATTCCGAGTTTCTCATCCTCATCGATCGAGATTACAGTTCCGGTCTCTTCCTGAATTCCCTGGATCACTTTACCCTGAGGACCGATTACTGCTCCGATCATCTCTTTGGGAATTTCAAGAGTAACCAGGCGCGGAACATGAGGTTTGTAATCCTCGCGAGCTGCCGGGATTGTCTCATTGATGATATTGAGAATGTGGAGGCGACCCTGTTTTGCCTGCTCAAGAGCCTTGGCAAGGATCTCATAGCTGAGGCCATCGCACTTTATATCCATCTGGGTAGCTGTGATACCGTTTGTGGTTCCCGTTACCTTGAAGTCCATGTCGCCAAGGTGATCTTCATCGCCAAGGATATCGGAGAGCACAGCATATTTTACGTTTCCTTCATCGGAGATAAGACCCATGGCTACTCCGGCAACCGGGCGTTTCATCTTCACGCCGGCGTCGAGGAGGGCGAGAGTACCGCCACACACTGTAGCCATTGATGAAGAACCGTTTGATTCAAGGATATCGGAAACTATACGGCAGGTATAGGGGAAGCCATCGGGGAACATGCGTTTGAGTGCGCGGTGAGCAAGATTTCCATGTCCAACCTCACGACGGCCTACACCACGCTGCGGGCGAGCCTCGCCGGTGGAGAAGGGGGGGAAGTTATAGTGGAGCAGGAAACGCTCTTTGCTTTGATTGAGAACGTCGTCAACGATCTTCTCATCAAGTGTGGTGCCGAGAGTTGCAGTGACGAGTGCCTGTGTCTCACCGCGGGTGAAGATGGCTGTTCCGTGAGGACCGGGGAGGTAGTCTACCTCACACCAGATGGGACGGATTTCAGTGGTTTTACGACCATCGAGACGGATGCCCTCATCGAGTACGCAACGGCGCATAGCCTCTTTCTCAACATCGTGATAATAGCGTTTCACCATTGCGATACGCTGGTCGGCAGAATATTTCTCAAGCTGCTCCTCGGTCATTTCCGGGAGATTCTCAATATATTCCTCGCAGATGGCTTTGAAAGATTCGTTGCGCCACTGCTTGTCGGCACTTCCGGCTTTGGCTATTGCATAGGCTTTGTCGTAGCATTTCTCGCGGACATCGGCGCGAAGCTCGTCATCGTTCACTTCGTGGGAGTATTCGCGTTTGATCTCCTTGCCGGCCTCTTTCATGAGCTCCATCTGAGCCACACAATGCTTCTTTATCTCTTCATGAGCAACCTTGAGGGCTTCGAGAAGTTCTGCCTCGGAAACCTCATTCATTTCACCCTCCACCATCATGATGTTGTCGTAGGTGGCGCCTACCATCAGTTCGATATCGGCATGCTCCATTTGCTCGAAAGTGGGGTTGATAACCCATTCCCCATCAACACGGGCCACACGCACTTCAGAGATAGGACCATTGAAGGGGATGTCGCTCAGGGTAAGGGCAGCGGATGCTGCGATGCCAGCGAGTGCATCAGGAGCCTCATTTTCATCGGCTGAGTAGAGAGTTACGTTTACAAATGTCTCTGCGTGATAATTGTCGGGGAAGAGGGGACGGAGCACACGGTCGACCAATCGGGATGTCAGAATCTCATAATCGCTTGAGCGACCCTCTCTCTTGAGGAATCCGCCGGGATAGCGGCCGATTGATGCGTATTTCTCCTTGTATTCCACTGTGAGGGGCATGAAATCCACACCCTCGCCCGCCTCTTTAGCCGAGCAGACGGTGGCAAGGAGCATAGTATTGCCCATGCGCACCTCCACCGCTCCGTCAGCCTGTTTGGCCAGCTTACCCGTTTCGATCGTTATCTCACGGCCGTCGGGCAGAGCGATGGTTTTTTTGAATGACTTGTACATAAATTCTTTATTGTTTTTCTTCGTCGAAAATCCAACCGCATCAGCGGTTTTTTTATATTTCATGATTTAATTATGCAAAGTTAGCAATTTAATTCCATAAAAACGGCGGATTCTTCGTATATTTGCAGTCGAAATGCCATAAATGTGTAATTAAATATAATAATATATGAAAAGAATTGTAAAATTCAATAAATTTATAGTAGCCGCCCTCCTTCTCCTGCCGGTCCTTACTCTCGGGTCGTGTAAGGGGGATGCCGGCTTCAAAGTGTCGGGAGAGATTGAGGGTGGTGCCGACAAGTCGATGGTGCTTGAAAAATCAGATTTTTATGGCAGATGGATTCCCGTAGACTCTGTCAAGATAAATTCTTCAGGTAAATATTCTGTGAAATCCTCGGCTCCTGCTTCCCCGGAGATTTACCGCTTGCGTCTGGATGACCGCTTCATATATTTCCCTGTTGATTCCATAGAGAACATAACGGTCAATTCATCGGTAGCCTCATTCGGCCATGACTTTACAGTCGAGGGGTCTGAGCAGGCCGTGAATATGGCCGCGTTCGAGAAGGATCTCATGGCTCTCGATTTCAATGATGAGGCCAAGACAGCTGAATTCAAACGTAATGTCTACAACAAGTATCTTAAGGATTCAAGAGGCGGCATAATTGGTTATTATGTGCTTACCAAGATAGTTGACGGCAAACCGCTTTATGATCCTGAATCTACTGAGGATGCGAAATATTATGCTGCCGTTGCGACAGCTTTTGATCAGTTCCGTCCCAACGATCCGCATGTGGAGATGCTGAAGAATGCTTCGCTTGTGCTTCTGCGCAAACGCAACTCTGAGAAAGGGAAACAGCTGATGATGCACGCTCAGGAGATAACACTTATTGATGTCGATCTTCCCGATGAGTCGGGCAAGAATGTCAAGCTGTCAGATCTGGCAAAGAATGGCAAGCCGACAGTGCTGATTTTCTCCATGATGAACCAGCCGGAATCTCCTGCACTTAATTTGGCTCTTTCCGAACTTTACAACAAAATGGGTGGTAGGGTAGATTTCTATCAGGTGTCGCTCGATGAAGATCAGTATGCATGGCGAGAGGCTGCCCGTAACCTTTCCTGGACCACGGTAATCGATCCGGCGGGTCAGACCTCAGATGCTTTACGAAATTACAATGTGAGCGTCCTTCCAACTTTCTATATCTACAATGCGGCCGGTTCGTTGTCCGACCGTGCGGAGAGTGTGTCTGACCTTTCCAAAAAACTTTCGGCATTATGATAGGCGACTGGAAGGATATGCTTTCCTGTATCAGGGATTCCCTGCCGGAAGGTGAGGAGTCTCCCGAAATCGACAGTATTGAGGAATCACGGGAGAATTCAGCCAAGGAGGTGATCCATGTGGTGGTGGAGCGAAAGGGGAGAAAGGGAAAAACCGCTACAATAGCTGAGGGTTTCAAATGCTCAGACGAGGAACTTGCCGAGATTGCGTCAAAAGCAAAGCAACGACTCGGTACGGGTGGATCCGCCCGAGGAGGGGAGATACTGATCCAGGGGGAATGCAGAGATAGGTTCTCGGCTTTTCTGAAAGAACTTGGATATAAAGTGAAATAAGGTTCTGTTTCCCGAAAATATATTTCAGATGTCAAGCTGGCTTGAAAGAGTCAGCTTGCGTGTTGTTTTGAGATCGCTGACTTTGTTAAGAAGAGGGAGCATGTCGGTATAGGCGTGCGCAAGAATCACGAAGTTGAGGAAGGTTTCATTCTTCTCGTAGTCATATTCGATGAAGAATGTGGATAGATGCACATTCTCCCGCTTGAACAGTTCGCGGTATTCATCCACGTTCTTAAGAATTCCCTCCACCGTTATGCTTATCACCTTCGATTCCTGCCCGAGTTTACGCCGTTTTTCATATTGCTCGAATGTTACAAGAGTTATAAGAATCAGCAATGTTGCTCCGATTGAGATTACGTACATGCCGATTCCCACTGCCATTCCGATTATGGCCGTCATCCAGATGCCGGCTGCCGTGGTGAGTCCCCTTACAGCACCCTTCATGTGAATCATTGCGCCACCACCAATGAAACCGATACCGGTTATCACCTGGGCCGCGATACGTCCGGGGTCTCCATTCTTGAGACCCAGATAAACTTGAGGCACATATATCGAGAGAAGCATGGCGAGGCATGCTCCCATGGATATGAGCGCGAATGTGCGGATACCCGCTATCTGTCCCTTGCGTTTTCTTTCTGCCCCCACCATCATGCCGAGACACATGCTTAGGATAAGTCGGAACATGCTGTTGGTCATGTTTACCTCAAGGGAATTGATCTGATTGATGAGTTCGATTATATAGTTCATATGTTAACAACTTATAAATTCATGAGTATATTGTTATTTCACCGGGAGCGTCGGATTAATAAAATATATCTTTTCAGTGGCGCGTGTGATAGCAGTGTAAAGCCAGCGGTAGAAATCTGATTCGAGTGCATCAGGAGGGATTGATCCCATATCTATATACACATGTTTCCATTGGCCGCCCTGGGCCTTGTGGCATGTGACGCAATAAGCGTATTTTGCCTGCAAGGCATTGTAATATGGATCTTCCATTACGCCCTTTATCTGTTCAGTCAGAGCTCCTTCATAAGAGGTCAGTACGCGGTTATAGAAGCGTTCCATCTCTTCACGTGGTATCGCAGGCCCATCGCAACCGAGACTTCGGAGCATCAGTTTCGCTCCAAGAATGGAGTTGTCGGAGATAAGCCTCAGTTCAACATCCATGAAATAGCGTCCGTGTGCCTTCTCTATTCTGCCTGTCCACGTAACTTCAGCCGTATCCCCGTTAGCAATGAAATCCGATCTGTTGTTCTGCCGGCTCCAGAAATAATCATTCTTGGCGATAATTATCCTGTCGCCGCGCTCGATAGGTTCGTCGGCATACATCACCATATTCCTTATGGCCCGATTGAATTCGTTGGCGCGTTTATTTGAGCGAGTGATGATTAGCGTTTCCTCCTGGCCGACTTTACCCCACGATTCTGAAAGAAGATCGGGAAGCTCCCGTGAGGTTATGGCATAGACATCGGGATATTCCTTTACATAAAGTTCGGGAATCATTCCCTCCACAACTTTGAAGAGCAATTGCCGGATGTAGGTGGCATTATGCACTATTCCACTCTCCGCCGCCTGCCTTACGGGGATATCAAGGGAATATCCAACAGGATTCAGCCCCATCGCTGCAAGGCGTTCATGACTCATGGCCGTGCTGTAGGTCTGCCCTACAGGAGGCAGCTGCGCCTCATCTCCAATTAGAATCATCTTGCAGCCGGGAGAGGAATATACATGATGGATCAGATGAGACAGAATAGATCTTCCCTGACCTGCCACATCCGAGATGAGGGAGGCCTCGTCAACTATGAAAAGAGTGTCGCGCTGCTGATTCGGGGCCAGGAAGAAGGTGGTGTTCGACGGGTCGGTGGAATTGCCTCGATAAAGACGCTTGTGGATTGTAGATGCCTTATGGCCGGAGAATCCTGCCGCCACCTTGGCTGCCCGGCCGGTAGGAGCGAGGAGCACAACCTTCCTCTTTAGCTCATCCATCGCCTTGATAAAAGCTCCGACCAGGGATGTCTTGCCCGTACCGGCATATCCATTAAGGACAAACACCCCCCTCGGATCATCATCGGACACAAATGCTGCCAGAGCGTTGATGAGCATATCCTGACATGGTATTGGGTCAAAGGGGAGCTTCGACCGTGTCAGGGCAGCTATTGAAGTGGCAGATGGTGGGGTCATGGCGCGCAAGGATATCGGTTTGTCAAAATCAACGTAAAGTTAATGAAATTTGATTAATTCAATTGTCTTAGATTGCGAAATTATTGTTATCTTTGCGAAAAGAATATAAGATGCGCCTCATGTGTAGTTTCCTCCCATGGTGTGGAATAGTTTTGGTCGAGGTGCGGTATCAAATATACGGATAATAACCCAACAAAATCTTTATAATTTATAAAAAGATGAAAATTGAAAAAGTAATCGGTCGTGAGATTCTTGACTCACGCGGTAACCCCACAGTTGAAGTAGACGTAATTCTCGAAAGCGGCGTAATGGGTCGCGCAGCCGTTCCCTCCGGAGCATCTACCGGTGAGAATGAGGCTCTCGAACTTCGTGATGGCGATAAGAGCCGTTATCTCGGAAAGGGCGTTCTCAAGGCAGTAGCCAATGTAAACGGTCCTATCGCCGAGGCTCTCAAAGGCCACAGTGCTCTTGATCAGATCGGTGTTGACCAGATCATGCTTGATCTCGATGGCACTCCCACAAAATCCAATCTTGGTGCAAACGCTATCCTTGGCGTATCTCTCGCTGTGGCAAAAGCCGCTGCCAACTATCTTGATCTTCCCCTTTATCGTTATATCGGCGGTACTAACACATATGTTCTTCCTGTTCCGATGATGAACATCATCAATGGTGGCGCACACTCTGATGCACCGATCTGTTTCCAGGAGTTCATGATCCGTCCGGTAGGCGCATGCTGCTTCAAAGAGGGTATCCGTATGGGTACTGAAGTATTCCACGCTCTCAAAAGCGTGTTGAAGGCTCGTGGTCTCTCCACAGCAGTTGGTGACGAAGGTGGTTTCGCTCCCAAACTCGATGGCACTGAGGATGCTCTTAACGTTATCATGGAGGCAATCAAGAAAGCCGGTTACGAGCCCGGAAAGGACGTAACTATCGGTCTTGACTGCGCATCTTCTGAGTTCTATCAGAATGGCGTTTATGACTATACTCACCTCAAGAACGGTGCAGAGAAAGAGGCTAACGGCAAGAAGCTCACAAGCGAGGAGCAGGCTAAATATCTTGAAGAGCTCATCACAAAATATCCTATCGATTCTATCGAGGATGGTATGGATGAGAATGACTGGGAGGGATGGAAGATCCTTACCAAACTTATCGGCGACCGTTGTCAGCTCGTAGGTGACGACTTGTTCGTAACCAACGTTAAGTATCTCGAGAAAGGTATCGCAGAGGGTTGCGGTAACTCAATCCTTGTTAAGGTTAACCAGATCGGTTCTCTCACAGAGACTCTTCGCGCAGTAGAGATGGCTCAGCGCAACAATTACACAGCAGTTATCTCACACCGCTCAGGTGAGACTGAGGATGCAACAATTGCTGACATTGCAGTTGCTACCAACGCCGGTCAGATCAAGACCGGTTCAGCAAGCCGTTCTGACCGTATGGCTAAATACAACCAGCTTCTCCGCATCGAGGAGGAACTCGGCGATCGCGCAGTTTATGGTTATAAGAAAATCGCAAAGAAATAAGCAGCGCAGCTGACTATGACTAAAAATAAAAAGTTGCAATCGGAAGGTTGCAACTTTTTTTATTATTAGTATTGCAGCCATCGCGGTTCTACCGCTCGCTCTCCTGCAACTCCGTAGCTGTACTGACGCGCATTGCCTGACCGGGGGTTCCGCACTGCTTCACCCCCGGCTAACCATGGCATCGCGGTTCCACCGCTCCTGTTTTATGGTAAGTAGTAGTTAAAAATTCACGAACAAAAATAACCGGTTTTATTGTTCAAGATTATCAACTTCACAATATATAGATTAATTTTTTCAACTAATTGAGAAGTTGTCTGAACGATATCATTCCTGCTAATATTATGAAAATGAGTTCCTCCTTTCAGAAATCCATAACAATTGTTGTCTTTTTTATTTCAGTGTTGTGGTATTTCTTCCCCATAGGGAGAGGTTTTTTCCCCACTGATATGTTTGCTCTGCGTCTTGCATTGCCTGCGGCTGTTTTGGCATTAGGCGGGATTGGCCTGCTTCCTTGGGTGATTACGTTGGGTTTTGTTTTCTGCACAGTAGGTGATGCAATGGGAGTTGCCGGAAGTTTCGAAGGACAGATGGGTGGTTTTGCTATTGCTCAGATATGTTTCATAATGCAATTCATCAAGGAAATCCGACAATACGTCAAAACTTATACGCAGCATAAGTATAGTTCCGTGGGTCCTGTTATCGCCACCCTTATATGCATGGTGCCACTTATATTTGCTGCGAGGAATATTCTCCCGGAAGTGGGGGAGATGCATCTTCGTATCGGATGTGTGGTTTACGCGCTGCTTCTTTTGACAACAGTATGGACCAGTATTGTCCGTGCTTTCTTCCTTAAGAAATATGTTGCCATGATAGGGTGCATAATTTTCCTGATATCAGATTTTA
>CAZCJC010000018.1:0-46136 GCA_964499025.1 uncultured Sangeribacter sp. | reverse complement strand
CTGAATAGTTCTGGAGAAGAATGTCTGTACGATGCTCCTTATAATAGTCGAAGCTTGTTTTCAGACGATCGTTGAAGAACTGGATATCGATAGCGTAGTTCTGCTTAACAGCTTTCTCCCATGTTACGTCAGGATTGTTACGCTGCATCTCCCATGCTCCGGGTTGCGTACCGTAACCACCGTTACCGATACCGAAGTTATATCCGTAAGGATTCTCTCCGTCGGGACGCTCAAGAAGAGCACCACCATTCACACCGAATGGGTCGGAAAGATACATGAAGCGGCTACCACCCACTTTATCATTACCAACCTTACCGAGAGTGGCACGGAGTTTCAGGAATGAGAGGTAGGGGTTAAGGCTCTCCATGAATTTCTCATTCGACACAACCCAACCGATTGAACCTGCCGGGAAAGCACCGAAACGCTTGCCGGGTGCGAAGTTCTCGGATCCGTTGTAACCGAAGTTAAATTCAGCAAGATATTTGCTTGCATAAGCATAAGTGACACGACCTACGAAACCAACATAACCGCGTGCGATATCGGAATATGTAGAGGGATAGTAGTTCTTGCTCTGGTTGTAAAGTGCAAGAGCGGTGATGCTGTTGTTACCGAAATCACGGTTCCAGTTCAAAGCGGCCTCAACATACCAGTTACGCCACTTACTTGTCATTTTGCTGTTCTCAGAATATGATGGAGCCTCCTCAAAAGAGGTGGTAATGAATTCCATCGTTCCATCGGGCATCATTTTAGGAGTAACTGTCGCTGCCGATGATGTGAGAGTTTTCTGCTGGCTGAAACCACTGTTATAAGATCCTTTCAAACGAAGTGAGAGGTTCTTGGTGATAACGTCGAGTTTCTGATCAAGAATAAGGTCGGTAGTGATCGTATTCGCTGTATTGTGATAAGCACCCGGCTGATAAGTTACATATGTCATAGGAGATGAACCTACGAAAGGAAGTGTAACTGAATGGGGTTCATTGTTCTCGTCATATTCAATATTGTAGTCGGCATCGGTGTTCGTACCGATATAACGACCCATAGAATCGAAACCTGCACTGGAGAACGGAGTTGCAGCATAGATAGCTTTCACCATACCGGAAGCACCCTGAC
Organism: uncultured Sangeribacter sp.; assembly: GCA_964499025.1. Taxonomy (GTDB): domain Bacteria; phylum Bacteroidota; class Bacteroidia; order Bacteroidales; family Muribaculaceae; genus Lepagella. The sequence goes on along the minus strand of CAZCJC010000018.1, from coordinate 45,026 downwards.
CTGTACGAGGTTTAGCAGAGTTGTCGATCTTTCCTGCCACATTCACACTGATAGTGGTTGTGGGAGTGGCGGTGATATCGAGGTTTGAACGATAGTTGAAACGGTTGTAGCGGTAGTCGAACGCGAAATCATCACGGCCATACTGGTCAAAGATACCATCCTGGCTGAAGAAACCGGCTGAAACGAAGTAACGCACACGCTTGTTACCACCTGAGATATTCACGTTGTGCTGCTGCTGGAGGGTTGTCTTCTTGAAGATATAGTCGGTCCAGCGCATGTTCGGGAAACGGATCTTGTTGATAGGATCGTTAGATGCGAACCTCTCGATAATCTCGTCGGAGAAAGTAGGACCCGCGCCGTCACTCATGTTCATATAATTATAGAAGTTGGCATACTCGATTGAGTTGGCCATCTCGATGAGCTTGGTGGGAGACTGAGCTGAGAAGTTGAGTGACACATCGATTCTTGCCTTACCCTCCTGACCACGTTTTGTTGTTACGAGCACAACACCGTTAGCACCACGCACACCGAACACTGCGGTTGCAGATGCATCCTTGAGGACTGAAATCGACTCGATCTCATTGGGGTCGATATCCCACATGTCGCGCTCAACACCATCGACCTGGATAAGCGGCTTGGAATCTACCCAAGTTGCCTTACCACGGACGAAGATCTCGGCCGCATCGGATCCCGGCTCACCGGAATACTGCACGGTCGACACACCGGAGAGCTGACCGGCAAGCACGTTATTCACAGAGCTGACCGGAGTACGGTTGAGGTCCTCACTCTTAATAGAGGAGACAGCTCCCGTCATGGTCACCTTCTTCTGCACACCATACGCAACGACTTCGACTGCGTCAAGCATAGCGGAGGATTCCTTGAGGACTACCCTCATGTCGGGTTTAGCCGGAAGCTCGGTTGACTCATATCCCACGTAGGAGAAGAGCAGCTTGGCTCCGGGCTTGCACTTGATTGAGAAATTACCATCGATGTCGGTGGACGCTCCAATCGTGGTACCTTTGACAAGAACAGTCGCACCAATCAATGGTTCGCCCGTGTCGTCTACTACGATACCCTTCATTACTGTGTCCTGTGCACTGGCTGATACGACTGCAAACAGACAGAGAAGACTTGCAAGAAGCCATCTGCTGACATGCAACCGACGCAATGCCGACATGTTAAATAGACTGTATTCGTCTTTCATGATGAGTTGTTTGTGTTGTTATTAATTAGGTTGTTCTTATTATCTTTTTGTCATAGTCCTGTTCTTTTTTAATTCAGAGAATAGACTATCCTGCCTCCAGCACTTCCACCACTTCCGATCGACAATCCCTTTCAAAGTCTGATGCCGCTCCGCCCGGTAAAACGCGACCGGATTAGCGCCTTTGGAAGTTCACTCATGACAGGTTAGGAAAACCCTTTCGGGTACCACTACCCCCGCCTCGGTGATGTTGAGCTGAAAACAGAAAACTTGAATTTATATCCTGTAGGTTTTTTCGAGTTTCCCAGGTTTCATTATTTTAAGAGTTTTTATGGCTTTTTTGAGAATAAAAGGTACTCTCACCTCAGGTTCAATACCTTTTTTAGATAATTTTACACGCAAAGATAAGAAATAAAATCCATTTCTTACAACTATTTTGCATCATTTAACATCCCTTTTTTCATCAAAAAGCACAAAAAGCGTCCCTATTTGAGCGGTTATTGGTTGGTGGTGTTTTGGAGATTGATTACTGCTGTTGTCAATCACCGTTTAGTTATTCGATGTCGGTTGGTTTGATTTGTTTATTTTAAGTTTTTTTTGACTGCTTTTAATTTTTATTATCCACTATTAATTTCTCTTTTGTTGATTTTTTAGAATTGCTGACTTCAGATTTAATTACCCTCAGTCAGGCCGGTTGTTTTTAGAATAATTGATTTTTCAGCGTTCTATGGCTGAAGTTAATATTGCTTTTAGTTTTGATTGAGGCAGCATGAAAAATAACGAGGGTAACCGAATTTTATTTCAGTTACCCTAATTTAACGCAGAATAATCAATATTGTTGTACAATCACAATATTGCTCTTAACCCTGAAAATTATTCCTCATACTTGATAAATTTACCGGTTTTGTCGAATATCATGTCAATCCCGTTGGAAAGTTCGACTTCAAAGCCGTTGCGCTCCTTCTCAATACCGATGATCCTCTGGCCGGGCTGATTTGCCTTCACGTATGTTGAGATGGCTTTAGGGACAAAAGCTGAAGGGACAGATTTGGATACATTAACCTCTACATTCTCCCAATTGCCGTCACGATCAAACGAGATCTCCGTACCGTCATTCAGGATTACTTCATATTCACTCACCCTTCCGAGTTCCTTCTCAATCTTTACCAGACTCACCTTGGCCTTAAAATTATTGGCTATTGTGGTCTGAGCAGCTTTCGGAAGCACAGATGCATCATGAGCATATCTGTCTCGGGCCTGTGCGCATGTTGCGACTCCAATAACCGCAACCAATGCAATCAAAATTTTCTTTATCATAACTACTCTTTATATTTTAAAATTGATTTATAATTGGACCATTATTTATATAATAACGATTATTCAGCTACTTAGGTTTATATTACACCCCTCAAGAGTCATAATATTTAGATCAATGCAGTTTACCCGGAAAAATTGATTATATTTGTAATGAAGTTGTTTAAACCATTGAAGCTGTCAAACTAATTTTTGAAGATGATTTTTTAACTTTCGTAAATTAGTTTAGATAACTTCACTTCTATATATCTAAACTTAATTATGATTAAGAATATCCTCTTTGATATGGGTGGTGTGATTTTCACCCAAGATACCGAACAAGCTTTTAAACGCTTCCGCGATGCCGGAATAGAGGTTGAAAAATATATGGGACACTTCGGGCAGCGTGGTTTCTTCCTCGATCTCGAATTAGGGAGAATCGGCAAGGAGGAATTCTGTAGCCAAATGGCGCAAGCCGCCGGCAGAGACCATGTCTCGCTCGAAGAGGCTGCATACTGCTGGGAAGGATTCTTCAAAGGCACCGATGTCGATAAACTTCACGCACTACTCGAATTGCGCGATCGATATCATCTCGGGCTGCTCTCAAACACCAATCCCTTCATTATGGAACTCACCGACAGCCCAAGACTCAGCGCAGATGGCAAACCGATCTCCTACTATTTCGACTCCATGTTCCTGAGTTATGAGATGGGGCTGTACAAACCCGACAAGGATATATATCTTGAGGCCCTCCGTCGCGACTCTCTAAAACCGGAAGAAACCCTCTTCATCGACGACAGCCTCAAAAACACTGAGGGCGCGGAAGCCGTAGGCATCCACACCCTCCATGTTTCTACTAACGCCAATTGGGTAGAGGCTTCAGCGCCAGCCTTAGGTCTTAGCTGCCGCTAATTTTTGTCTCCGTGGCCAAGCTTCAGCGCAGGCCTCACTCCTCTCCTATTTATAATATGCCTTCGGAATCGAATACGGGAAGCTGTTACGCTTCAGGATTGCGATAGCCAGGAATACCAATGAGAGAACAAAGTTCATTATAAAAGCGAACGTTCCGGTTCCCACATCGTGGAAGATCGACCTTACACCATCAATGATGAAGGGGGCAACTACAATCGCCAGATAATTTGCCGAAAGAATAATTGCCAACGCCAACGTGGCTTTTGCCGGACGATTCACAATTCTGGTGGCTTTGTCATACATCAACGGCTGGATCACTCCATATCCGAATCCGCACAACACTGCTCCGACACACAACGCCCATTGTTCCGGCACAAATGCGAACAATGCCAAACCGCCTGCCACACACGCGGCCGATACTATCCCTGTGAGTCCACGGAGCGCCTTTATTATGGGAGTAAGGAAGAAACCGGGCAGGAAGATGAACAGGAAGTAGAGAGCGGTCACCGTACCGGTGAGAGAATCGCTCCAGTTATGTTTCTCTGCCAGGAAGGGGCAATAGTAAGATATCACTATCGTAAGGAATGTGACCCCCATATAAACCCCGAACACACCTGCCGTGCGTGAGAGACTGAAACCGTTCTTACCGAACTTCACACCCGCATCAGTTGACACGGCAGTGTCATCGGCAGTTGCCGGAGAAATATTCTCATCCCCTTTAGGAATCCCTTTAAGGAAAGGTGAGAGCACCAACGGAAGAATTGCCACAAGATAAACCACGAACGGAATATGCCAGTTGCCATGTTGCAACCATCCTACTATATAGGTGGCGGCCACAAGGGTAAGGTTTGCTATACCTGATTGCATACCCATCTCTTTCATCTTGTAGACCCCGGAGAATGTATCGGCAAGCAGACCGGTAGAGAATGGCACCAAAATACCGGCACCGGCTCCCAGCAGACAGCTGATGATGATAAGGGCAGTCATACTCTCGGCAAAGAGATAGGCCACGGCACAAGCGGTGAAGATAACGAGACCCAACACCACAATTGCGATCTTATGCTTCGTTTCGGAGAATTTTCCTGAGAGAAGCACAAACGGTATTATCAATACATTCGGAAGCGTAGTAAGCAACTGAGCCTCCAACTGCGTTGAATCCGGAAACACCTTTTTCAAAGTATCGAGCATCGGAGTGACGGCAAGTCCGGGAAGATTCACCACCAGTGACAGCGACAGAATCGCTGTCAAGGTGAGAATCGTGATAGGCGCCTTGCCTGTAGTGATTGTTTTCATATCCTTGATGTTTTTAAGTTACTTGCTTTCTGTTGAATCATTCCCTGCGGAAGCACTTTTGACTGCCGGAGCGGCAACAGCGGCCTCCTCTGCTTGCTCAGCCTCGAATTCCTTTGCGGCGGCGGCAAGAGCGGCCTGGGCCTCAGGTGAGGTCTCCCAGTGGAACGGAACGAACTCATTACCGGGTTCCAGCCATGAGGCTTTCTTGAATTTCAGGATTATGAACGGAAGGATCACGAAGAGAACCACTCCGCCTCCAAGGACTCCGAACCATACAGCATGCGAACCCATGTTGATTGAATTCGTAGGGAAGAAACTGAAGATAAAGGCTGCGAAAGATCCGATGAATCCAACTCCACCTACAAGCCACATCAGCCAGTTGCCTTTCTTTCCTATACGGAACGGCCGCTTGGCATCCTTCATGTTGTAGCGAAGATAGATTGCCGCTGCAAACATAAGGAGATATGCGATAAGGTAAAGGAGCACCGTGAGCTGGGAAAGGATCTCATAGAAACTCTCCACCGAAGGCATCAGAACCATGATAAAGGCGAGAGCCGTGACACATGCACCCTGGAAATACAGAATGTTTTTCTGCACACCCGACTTGTTGGTTTTCTGGAAGAAGGGAGGAAGATAACCGGCCTTACCTACGGCAAAGATACCTTTCGAAGGTCCGGCAACCCAGGTCAGCACTCCGGCCAGCACTCCGAATGCCAATGCTATTGCCATGATAGGAGAAACCCAACTGATATGGAAATATTTGAAATAGTTATCGAATCCTACAAGAAGACTCTGAACGAGATTGATATCTTTAGCCGGGATGATGAAACCCAGAGAGTAGGTTCCGAGGATAAAGATAAGCACAGTCACCAGCGCGCCGATAAACACAGCTTTGGGGTAATTCTTGGTCGGATTCTTAATTTCCCTCACATGTATTCCCGACATCTCCATTCCGGCATAGAAAAGGAATATGGAGCAAGCGAGCACCACATTATTGAAGTTGCTGAAATCAGGAATAAAACTTCCGTGCATGTTCATCTGGATCTGACCGCCGGTGCAGACATAAAGCACCGCAAGCACGACAAGGATTCCGACCGGGATGATGGTTCCCACCATACCCCCGACTTTGGAGACTTTGCCGACCCAATTCATTCCCTTAAGGGAGATGAATGTGGCGAGCCAGTAGATTCCAAGCACGGTTATAATCATGTATAATTTTTCGGAAGCAAGAACCGAGTCGTGTGCATGGTTCATACCTATAAACGCCAGCGCAACGCCACCGAACGTGAGGACTGTCGGATACCATATGGTGGATTCTATCCACTGCAGCCAGATGGCCAGGAATCCGGCCTTTTTGCCAAAGGCCTCCCCTACCCAGCGGAACATTCCTCCCTGCTGGTACGGGAACATGGCGGCAAGCTCGGCTGCCACCAATGAAACAGGAATCAGGAACACGATTGCCGCCAAAAGATAATAGAACGCCGAGCTGATGCCATATGTGGCTTCTGCCGGAAGTCCACGGAGTGAAACCACCGCGACTATATTCATTATGACGAGAGTAAAGACTCCCATCTTTACAGTTTTCTTTATAGCCCCCTTCTTGATATCGGAGACCGATGTTGAATTAGTAGCCATAACCAAGGAATTTAGTCAGATTCAACAATACTTTTTAATAACACTCAATACCGGCCATATTCTTAATCCCCATCTCATAAAATTTGAGAGACCCTGAGATCTTCACCTACAACCGATTTATATTTATAACGAGGGGAGGTTAAGTGGCTCGCAGAAATTAACTTTTGTGAGCTACTTAATATTCAACTGAAACGCGGTTGCCATCGAAAATTCCGAGACCGAGGGAATTGACGAATGTCTTGATAGCAGCCTGGGCCCTGACTGAGTTTCCTGCATCATCCAAAGGTGGAGCGAAAGCGCATATGCCAAGGATACCGGGAAGCACCCCCATTACGCCACCTCCCACACCGGTCTTGGCCGGTATGCCTGAGGTATAAAGCCAGTCGCCTGTATGCTGATAGAAACCTACGGTGGCAATCAGAGATGTAATTTTTGGTGAGATTTCATCTGCGAATACTTTCTGATTTGTCTTGGGGTTAAGACCATTATTCGCAATAGTGGCAGCCATAACCGAAAGTTGATCGGATGTTATTCCGAGTGAGCACTGACGCGTATAGAGATCGAGACTCATCGGCACATCATCATATATACGGTTATAATTCTTGAGCAACCACGCGATTGAACGATTGTTAAAGTTCGTATCACTCTCGCTCTGGTAAAGCTCGTCGAGCAATTCCGGAGCGGAACCGCAGAGCTCGGTGATATTGTCAGTGATGGCTTTCCATTTGGCTTCGCTGTTGCCATTGGGCATAACCATCGAACATGCCGTTATAGCTCCTGCATTCACAAGAGGTGTGGATGGATGGTCGTTCTCAAGAAGGATTGCAAAGATTGAATTGAAGGGAAGGCCTGTGGCATCTGCTCCGATCTGTTTAAGCACCGCCTCCGGACCCTGTTGACGCATCACAAGGATTGCGGTCGGCACCTTTGAAACAGACTCGATTCCGAATTTATAAGTGGTATCTCCGAAACTAATGGTCTCACCATTGAGCAATGTGACACTCAATCCGAACAGATTTGAATCCACATTCGCCAGATAAGGGATATAGTGGGCATTCTCTCCTCCGCTCACTTTCAGCGCGGATTCATATGCCTCCTTTGCGGCAGCCTTTATCTGATCTATGGTAATTGTCTTATTCATAAGTAGTTTAGATTTAAGTTAAACTTAATCCTCTTTCGGCAAGGATTAAAAATAAGGGAGCCGACCGAAGAGTTCGGCCGGCTCTCTTCTATCTTATATTCATAATTTCCGCTCGGTTGCGGCAATGGTCAACGACCCGTGTGATTGAAGGCTTTGCTCTTGAACGGCACATTCTTCTCCATTGCTATACGCGAAGGAGTAGGATATTCAAGCTTCTCGAGTTCGGCTATATACCCCTTGATGTCATTGAGGAGCTGATCTGCCATGTCACGGCTGAAACCCTGTTTGCAAAGGACACGCATCACAACCACATTCTCTATATTGGCCGGCATTGAATAGGCAGGAACCATCCATCCGCGCTGTGCAAGCTTATCCTGCAGATCGTAGAGCGTCCACTTTGCAGAAGCCTGATATTCCGGTTTCATCATCCACACAAAGATAGGATTGACAAGAGTCTCGGAATAATTGTCGAACTGTGGCATGGCGCCGATTTGTGAATGCAGATAGTTGGCGATATCCATGGAATTCGACTGAATCTGCTTGTATCCCTGGTATCCGAGACGGATATACTGGTAATACTGTCCCAGGATCTGAGCGGCAGGACGTGAAAAGTTCAGACCTACCTGACGGATCTCCGCACCAAGATAGTTGACAGAGAATGACATCACCGGCGGGAGATACTGCTTATCCTTCCAGATTACCCAACCAAGACCCGGGTATACCAGACCGAACTTATGTCCGGATGTACTGATCGACAATACCCATTTCAGACGGAAGTCCCATTTCTTCTCCGGGAAGAGGAAAGGAAGGATAAAACCTCCCGATGCTGCATCCACGTGAATCGGAATATTGTAACCTGTCTTCTGATTGAATTCATCCAGAGCTGCATCAAGAGCCTCTACATCATCGTTGGCTCCTGTCCAGGTAACACCCTGGATAGGCACGACACAGATAGTGTTCTCATCGCATAGGGCTATTGCATCCTGCGGGTCAAGGGTACGTTTCTCAAGAGTCAATGGCACGGTACGCATCTCAATCTGCCAAAGGTCGGCAAACTTTTCCCAAACCACCTGATAACCGGTGGAGATTACGAAATTAGGCTTGTCATAAGGCTTCCCTTCAGCTTTTCGGCGGTCGCGCCATCGTATCCAGGCTGCGATTCCTCCTAACATACAGGCCTCCGAAGAACCGATTGCCAGGGCACCCGTCTTCCAGGTATCCTTCTCGGGAGAATTCCAGAGGTTTGCAAGGATATTGATACACTTTCCGTTCATATAGGCGATACGGGGATATTCCGTCTCATCTATATAATTGATATTGATTGCCTCATTCATGAGCTTGGTAGCCCATGGATCCATATAAGTTGTTACGAACGTCGCCAGATTAAGACGCGGCTGCGTCTGGGCGAACGTCTCATCTTTAACCATCTGATAGGCTATCTCAGGAGTTGTAGGACCTTCCGGAATCTTATCTACCGGGGAGGGCTGGAGCATTGCATCTGATCCGAAGACATCTGTCTTGGCGTCGCCCGAACGCAAGGTCGGATCTAAACTGGTGTCTAACATAGTACTTTAATAATTAAGGTTAATAAATAATTGTTATACCTTCTCTTTTTTGAAATCGTCTTAACTAATTTTCACTCTGATTTAATTTTATCTTATAAATTAGTCAGACAGTCCCTTTTGATATTACAACAAAGGCGGATTCAAATGGTTTTGAATCCGCCTCACTATTACAACCTTTTTACCTAAAATTATAATTTCGCGACATCCCGTCGCCTTTTTCCATAAAAACTCATGATTTGACAAGTAAACTCACGTTATCGTTTCATTTTTGACATTCTGTTTTTACTCAGTAAAGCTATCTATATCTTATTTTATCTTATTTTCCCTCTGCAGTGCGAGCTATAGGTTCGCTCATTGGAGAGGAATAGCTGCGCGAATAGTACTCACGAAGCTGTTTCTTAAGTTTCTTGACTACTCCTGCATATGCCGGATCATTGGCTACGTTATGACGCTCCTCAGGATCTTTCTGATAATCAAAAAGCTGGTAGCCTATCACTTTCCCCTCATCGAATGGCATATAGGTCTTGAATCCCTTTGTCCACTCCACAAGGCGGTAGCGGGGATCACGAATTGCATACCCGTGAATATCGTTTTCAAGATATTCCGCTTTCCCTTTAAGATCTGTATCTGTGGAGATCGTATAGTCTTCTGTTGTGGTGCGGCTATACTGACTCATGGCATAATCCTTTATCTTTGCCTTCGGATTCTTAAGAACAGGAACCAGGCTCTTGCCGTCGAGCTTCTGAGGATGCTCCGTAGATGTCAATTCGCATACTGTCGGGAAGATATCGAGGAATTCTACCATTGAATCCGATTTCACACCTTTCTTCATTCCCGGAGCAGACACGATTAAAGGCACATGCGTAGCATTCTCGAAGTTGGTCATTTTGTTCCAGAGACCGTGATCGCCGAGATGATAGCCATGATCGCCGTAGAGTATTACTATCGTATTGTCGGTCAGCCCCTCTTTGTCAAGAGCGTCAAGCACCTTGCCAACCTGCGCATCCGTATAGGATATGCATGCATAATAGGCATGGAGAAGCCTCCTCTGAGTGTCTTCATCAAGATGCTGGGTATCTATATAACTCTCAAACGGAGGGATATCTGAATAGCCCTTAACTTCCAGAGAGTTGTGATAAGCGTATTCAACATCATCGGAAGCGATATCCTGAAAGGCTGCCACAGGCATCTGCTCTCTTTGGTACATATCCCAATATTTCTTAGGAGCGCAGAAGGGAAGATGTGGCTTCTTGAATCCAACGCCAAGGAAAAACGGTTTGTCTCCATCCTTGAGCTTGTGGAGAGCCTTTACTGCCTCTTCGGCTATAATCCCGTCTATATAACCGTTATCCGGCACATCAGCGCATTCTGTAGCGACACGGCCGTTGGCCAGTGCATAAGTCGGGCCGGCAGCCTTTATATAAGGAAGACTCCAGGAAAGAGGATCATCTTTCACTGTCTTATCTTTCAAGGGATGGTAGACTTTTCCAACTCCCACTGTCTCATATCCGTTATCTTTCAAAGCCTGTGGCATCGACACGATATCGGGATTGTTTTTGCGGAAAGAACCCTGAAGCCACCAAACTCCGGTATGATCAGGATTGAGCCCTGTCATGAGACTTGAACGTGTCGGACCGCTCAACGCAACCTGACAATAGGCATTGTTGAAGGTGGTTGCCCGCGAGGCGAGACGATCCATCGACGGAGTCTTGGCCAATGTGTCGCCATAAGCCCCTATCCAAGGCTTCATATCATCTATTGCGATCAGAAGTACGTTCGGACGGTTGTCGCTTTTTTTGTTATCAGCCGGTTTTGCCGACGCCATAGCAGGTGTGAGCGCAAGTGCATTCACGCCGCATAACAAAAAATTCAAATTTTTTCCGTAATTCATGATTAGGTTCTAAAGTTTTTACTAATTTTGCACAAAGATACAATTTTTCTTCAAAATAAAACAATTTTAATAATAATTTTTACCATGACGAAACCGCAATTTATCATTTCGACATTAATAATATTCTTCTCCGGACTCTCAATTTCTCTCTCTGCATCCTCTCAGACTATCGACCTCAAAGCCCTTAAGGATTTCTCTCCGAGCGTAATAAAGCAGACTTTTGAAGTTTGCAGCCTTGTGAAGCTCACCCCCGAACAGCAGGTGAAACTGGCATCCGCAATTGAAAAGGAGAATGAGAAATTCATTGAGAATGTGAAAGCAAACGAAGGAGTTTTCACGGTGAAAGGGAACAATCAGCTTAAAAAAATGCGTGAGACCACCCTGACCTCTCTACTCGACAGGGAGCAGTTGGAACAGTATTATCGCGGACTATTTAATGCGGAGGCCGATGCAGAGGGGAACGCCGTAGCCAACGCACTCCAGAAAAAATATAATCTTACTGACCAGAACTGGAAATTCATCCGCGTCGCAGTATATAAATATGCTTTGGATTCAAGGGTCATAAAGAAAATGTATGCCGATCAACCAAAGAAAGCGGCAAAGATGATTGCTGATCTCAAGGCGGCTCAGCTTAAGACTATTGAGGAGAAAGGAGATATCCGTATCGACCCGGACAAGTTAACGCTCGAATTTCTCAAGCCGTTCGACCCGAATGCCCTACACAAAGAGTAAGAATCCACTATCCATAAATAGTCAATGCCGGGATGCATCAGCGTCCCGGCATTGACATTTCTTGGGGGCCTAAGCCTGAAAATCTACACAAGCACGTAGCTCGATCTGAGGCTTCACAAGAGCTGCAGCGGCAACATGTGCAGGATGCTTGGCATATGTCTCTACATCTTCCATAGTTGGCACTATAGCTATCAAGGTCAGATCCCAGCTTTCCGCAGGATTCTCATTGATACCTATCTCCATACTTTCAAGACAATCTATCTGTGCCGGCAATGCCATCAAGGCTTTCTTGAACTTCAATGCAGCCTCACGTCTCTCATCAGCGCTGCCGGAAAACTTGAATGTCACGATATGCTTTACCATCTTCTCTTTTGGGTTAATGGTTAATAGTTAATGGTTAATAGTTTTTGAGCCGAATCAATTTATAAGATTTATAAGATTTATAAGACTAATAAGATTTATGATTTATCAAATCTTCCGAGTCAAAACTATTAATTGAATTCACGCCAAATGAGCCAGACATTCACTGACATTGTTGTGAATACGGTCTTGTAACGACCCGCCGGAGGTTACAGGCATGAACTTCTTTCCTGTGATATGCTCATAAAGCTCGATATAACGTTTGCTTACCTCCTCACAGTATTCGGGGGTCATCTCCGGTACCTTCTCCCCCGGTTTTCCCATGAATCCGTTGGCAATCAACCACTGGCGTACAAACTCTTTGGAGAGCTGACGCTGAGGCTCACCTTTCTCAAGTCGCTCCTCATAACCGTCGGCATAGAAATATCGTGATGAATCCGGCGTGTGAATCTCGTCGATAAGGATAACCTTACCATCCTTGAGCCCAAATTCATATTTTGTATCTACAAGTATGAGCCCCTGCTCGGCAGCAATCTTAGTACCTCTCTCGAATAGAGCAAGCGCATATTTCTCCACCTGCTCATAAACATCCTCCGGTACTATACCACGCGCGATGATCTCCTCACGTGATATATTCTCATCATGACCGGCATCAGCCTTTGTGGTCGGAGTCAGGATCGGAGCAGGAAGTTTCTCATTCTCACGCAATCCTTCGGGAAGTTTCACGCCACAGATCTCCCGCGCCCCATTCTTATAATCACGCCATGCAGATCCGGCGATATAACCGCGTACAATCATCTCGATCTTCAAAGGCTCACAGCATAATCCCACCGTGACCATAGGATCGGGCGCACTCAGTTTCCAGTTGGGGACGATATCTTTTGTTGAATCGAGGAAAAACTCTGCAATCTGATTAAGAACCTGACCCTTGTAGGGTATACCCTCGGGAAGCACAACATCAAAAGCTGAAATACGGTCAGTAGCAACCATCACCATATACTCATCCTTGATATTATAAACATCCCGCACCTTGCCGTGATAAACACTCTTTTGACCTTCGAAATTGAAGTCTGTCTGTTTTAAAACTTCCATATCTTTATTAATTTAATATCTTTCCCTGCCCGAGATCATCCTCACCTGCCTGCAAAATTATTCATAATTGCCAATATCTCCAATTATTCAGCTATTTTTTATATCTTTACCCCATAAAATCTCTGCAACATGAATTATCAGGATGATCCGGATGTTGATTACGGTATCGCCGCCGAACCGGAAGAGGCATTCCGAATAAACCGGGAACTGAATCTCGCTCGTCGAATTATTGAGGAAACAGGGGCAAACCTGTTCCTGACAGGCAAAGCGGGCACGGGAAAGACCACATTCCTCAGAAGACTTCGTGAGGATTCAAGGAAACGTATGGTAGTACTCGCGCCAACAGGAGTTGCCGCCATAAACGCCGGAGGAATGACCATACACTCATTCTTTCAACTCCCGTTCTCACCTTTCATTCCCGGAAAAGGTTTCATTGGAGAGGAGAAACGATTTTTCAGATTCAGTCGTGAAAAAAGGAGACTGATTGCAAGCATTGATCTTATCGTGATTGATGAGATATCAATGGTGCGTCCGGATACACTTGACGCCATCGACATGCTCCTACGGAGATTCAGGAATCCGGCACTTCCTTTCGGAGGGGTGCAGCTTCTCCTGATCGGCGACCTCCGGCAGTTAGCCCCCGTTGTAAAGGGGGAGGAATGGAACATGCTCCGGCAGTACTATCACTCTCCATATTTCTTTGAAAGCAAGAGCCTGCAGGAGGCGGGATTCCTTACTGTCGAGCTTCTGACCATATATCGTCAACAGGACCAAGAATTCATAAGCATCCTCAATGCCATTCGCGACGGCAGGGCATCGATGGAAACACTCTCATCCCTCAACAGGAGATGCATGGGTCGATCATCTGAAATAAATTCAGACCTGGTGATTCGCCTCACAACTCACAACCGCACATCAGATGATATCAATGCTCGCAAACTCCTTGCACTCAATGGTGAATCAATGACATTCAAGGCAGTGGTGAAGGGAAAGTTCCCTGAGAGTTCCTACCCCGCCGATGAATTCCTGACATTGAAAATTGGAGCGCGCGTCATGTTCATAAAAAACGATTCGGGCATGGAGAGAAGATATTACAACGGAATGATTGGAACCGTTACATCTCTCTCGGAAGACTCAGTGACCGTACTCCCCGACGACGGCTCGGAGGAGATTGCAATCGGATATGTGGAATGGGAAAATATCCGTTACGAAGTGGATGAGGAAACAAAGGAGATACGACAGAGCATCGAAGGGTCATTCTCACAAATACCCCTACGCCTGGCTTGGGCGATAACCATCCACAAAAGTCAGGGTCTCACTTTCGATCGGGCCGTGATCGACGCAGCCAACTCTTTTGCACCGGGTCAGCTCTACGTCGCGCTCAGCAGATGCCGTTCGCTTGAAGGGCTGCACCTTGAGACTCCCCTCGGCCACTCGGCGGTAATCATTGACAGGGACGTGAACAGTTTCATCGACAATACCCGGGCAAATGCTCCTGATGAAAATACGCTCGCCACTCTTCGCGATGAATATTACCGCTCCCTTTTGAGGGAACTCTTCAACTTCAACTCCCTGAAATATTCCTTTGCAGATTTCGCCAGATGTGTGGCTGAGTATGTGGCACCGATTTATCCCGATCTTTATCCCGCCTATTCCGATGCCACTCTAAGGCTATCACGCGATGTGGCCGACATAGGGGATAAGTTCATAGCTCTTTATACATCTTCCCGCATTGATGCCGATAAAACCGAAAGCAACCGCGAATTCAACGAAAAGATATGTAGTGGCTGCAGGTATTTCCTTGAACAACTCTCTCAACTGAGCGATCTCTGCAATGACACTCCCCTTACTCTCGATAACGCCGCTTATGAAAAACGGTTATTGTCGACTGCCGATACCCTCCGGTTCGAATTCAATATGAAGAAGCGCATCCTGAAAGGGATAGCACAACAGCGACATTTCTCCCCATCCATATACATGCATGCAAAGGCACTTGCCGTCCTCGATCTTGTGGATGAAGCAGATAATAAGATAGTTGGAAGGAAAGCGAAAGCTCCAAAGAAAGGAAAGTCAGCAAAAACGAAGCCCAAGAAGGATAAGCGTCCAAAAGGTTACTCTCAGCGCGAGAGCCTTAGGTTATTCAGGGAAGGAAACGGAATAGAGAAAATTGCAGAAATACGCTCCCTTGCACCCTCTACTGTCACCTCACACCTTATCGAGATGGCGGAAATTGGAGAAATAGCATTATCCGACATTCTCCCGGTAGACATTAAAAGAAAGCTTGACGACATATATGCCACCAAGCCTGATATGGATTTTGCCGAGTTCAAGGATGCCGCCTCATCAGCAGCAAGTCCATGGCACTTCCAGATATATTATAAATCGTTCGTTTCGCGTAAGAGCTGAACTGCCTTGCGCCCTGCGCACAGGCAACACTCATTGCAACTCATCCTTCCTTGACGGAATAGATGGCCGCACTCCACAGAACCTCTCTCGCTCTTAAAATCTTCATATAGCTCCTTGGCTATATGGAGACTTCTTTTCTCATTCTCTCCACAAATGAGGCCGGACGCAACCACGGCTGCAGTGAGAGCACCACAGGTGCCCTCATCACGCGTAGCTCCTATACCTCCTCTCAAACCTGAGGCTATAGCCTCAAGTGTTGATTCAGGGAAGTCATTCTCCAATGCCCGCATTATACCGAGAAGGGTCGCCTTAGAGCATGATGCTCCTTCTCCGCGGAGAGACATTATCTCCTCCTCAACGTTCCTCATATCTTCAGTTCATCAGAAAAGAGGGAGCACAGATGTGGAATCGATATATTTGCGTTTGAAATCCTCATCCGACATACAAAGCATCATGATTCCCTGTATGAGAACGACGATGCTCCACAATCCACAAGTAACTAAAGAAAGGAGAATGGTGATGAAGCCTCCACCAACCTTACCGAGAACAAAATACTGAACACCGAGAGTACCAACCAGTATTGCAAGAATGCCGCAAAGAGTCTTTTTAGAAGAGATCTCCGCATTGTTGGCCAAAGCTTTACCGGAATACTGATAAAACTGCATAAGTTCGGGATAGCTGTATAATGGAGCCCAGGGACCACCATCTTTGCTCACCGGGGTGTCGGCCGTAACATTATAAGACATCAACTGCTCCTTGGTCATCGGGCCAACCGATGTACCGTTTATTGTAATGAAATAGTGCATATTTTTATATTTTAGTCTTTCAATTATTTTTCTGCAATTTTTCAAACTCACTCTTCGCTTTGGCGAGCTGCTCAATGAATCCTTCATTTGCATGCAGACTTGCCACAATCGAAGATCCTATGATGCGACCCATGTCAACATCGCTCTGCCAGTGAGCCCCGACAATGACACGGCTCTGGCCAAACTCATATCCCCGTTGAAGTATCTCCAGCTGACGGGCAGGATTTATCTCCGACAGCACCAGCGCAACAGCCCATCCAACCGAAGTATGGCCCGAAGGATAGGAACCATTCTTTCTCAATCCCTCCTCGGCCCAGGGCGTTGCCGTAGATTCATTCATTACCATGAAGGGACGACGACGCATGTAATACTCTTTGGCAGCACGTGTCCCAAGATTTCCTGCATCCCTATGAACTTTGGTGAGCAGTTTATATAACTCCGGCGTCCTCTCCTTACTTATCTCCTCTCCGAAAGCTTCTCCAAAAGCTCCGTTGATCCACCCTTTGGAAAGATTGGCATCACTTACAGCCTGAACTCCACGCTCAGTATCTCGTATACTCTTTCCCCATTCATATTGGGCCTTGTCATATTCAAACTGTGCCGATCCTTCAGCCGGGGGAGGAGGAAGAAGTTTCAGACTGTTGGCTATCTCCTCCGATTTAAGGAAATACTTGTCAGGATCAGTACTGTTATCCTTGGAAAAACATCCGGCGGTTCCGGCGAACATCATCAAGGCCGCCAATAATATTTTAATTCGTTTCATCTGCAAAAGTAAAATATAACCATTATAACTCCCTTTTCAGAGACAGACCGCTTACTCTCTAATTACCAATTACCAAAATTAATACTTTTTGCGAAATTTTTGCTAACTTTACGCTAAATTTTTGAAAATGGCTGACTTCAACGACCTCTTAGACTCTTCCGAAAATCTCTCATCGGGCCAATCTACCAACGGCAACTCCCCCACGCCTGCTACGCCGGCCGACAAAAAGACGGTCCTTTCCGGCATGTTCAGGCAGTGGTATCTCGAGTATGCCAGCTATGTCATCCTTGAGCGAGCCGTCCCGCACATCGAGGATGGCCTGAAACCTGTGCAGCGTCGTATCCTGCATTCAATGCAGACTCTCGATGACGGCCGTTTCAACAAGGTGGCAAACATCGTTGGAAACACAATGCAGTATCACCCTCATGGCGATGCCTCCATCGGCGATGCTCTTGTGCAGTTAGGCCAGAAAGAACTCCTTGTCGACACTCAGGGTAACTGGGGAAATATTCTCACAGGCGATTCAGCCGCTGCTCCACGTTATATTGAGGCGCGATTGTCGGAGTTTGCCATTGAAACGGCATTTAGTCCCAAGATAACAGAGTGGACTCTATCTTACGACGGTAGAAAGAAAGAGCCGGTGACCCTGCCGATGAAGTTTCCCCTCCTTCTTGCACAAGGTGTTGAAGGTATCGCTGTCGGACTCTCCTCAAAAATCCTACCCCACAACTTCAATGAGATAATCGATGCTGCCATTGATTATCTGCACGACCGTCCTTTCAAGCTATATCCCGATTTTCAGACTGGAGGGCTTCTTGACGTATCCAAATATAACGACGGAGCGAGAGGAGGATCTGTCAAGGTCAGGGCAAAAATTGAGAAAATCGACAACAAGACACTCGCTATTACAGAATTGCCTTACGGCAAAACCACCTCTACCCTCATTTCATCCATCCTTGGAGCGATGGAGAAAGGAAAGATCAAAATCCGCCGCGTGGATGACAACACAGCCGCCACTGCCGAAATCCTGGTGCATCTGAATGCCGGAACATCCTCCGACAAGGCAATTGACGCGCTATATGCCTTCACGGATTGCGAGGTGTCGATATCACCCAATTGCTGCGTGATCCGAGACCGCAAGCCGGAATTTCTCTCTGTTTCCGACCTTCTCCGCTATTCTGTGGATCACACACAGGAAATGTTACACCAGGAGTTGGAAATCAAACTCGGTGAGACACGCGAACAACAGCTTTTCGCCTCTCTTGAGAAGATATTTATCGAGGAGAGGATGTATAAGGACAGCGTGATTGAGGAGGCAAAAGATATGGAGACGGCAATACGCAGGGTGGATAAACTGCTCGAACCATTCAAGCCATCCTTCTTCCGTGAAATAACAGATGAAGATCTCATCCGACTGTGGGAGATCAAGATGGGTCGAATCCTCAAGTTCAATTCCGAGAAAGCTCACGAGAAAATTGCACGGCTCGATGAGGAGATAGCCCGTCTTGAATACGATCTTGAACACATCGTGGAATTTACCGAAAAATGGTATCTCCATCTCAAGGAAAGATATGGAGACCATTACCCACGGCGCACCCAGCTGCGTTCATTCGATTCCATCGAGGCGACAAAAGTGGCTGAGGCCAACAAACGCTTCTACTACGATTCAGAAGGCTCATTCATTGGCACAGGCCTCAAAGATAAGGAATTCCTTTTCACTTGTTCGGACATTGATGACATCCTTGTCATCTACCGCGACGGCACCTATAAGATTGTGCGCGTGCAGGATAAACTGTACATAGGCATGAAAGGGAACAAGGTGATTCACTTGGGAGTGTTCAAGAAAAATGATAAACGCACCATTTATAATGTAATCTACCGCAACGGAAAGAAAGGTAATTACTATATGAAGCGTTTCTACATCACAGGGCTTACGCGCGAAAAAGAGTATAATATCACCAAAGGTGTGGAGGGCTCCCGAATCGAATGGCTCACATGCAATCACAATGGTGAGGCAGAGACTGTCAAGGTAACTCTTAAGGATGAGATCAACGAGACAGGACGCCGCCCAAGAAACCTTGACCTGTCAATAAATTTCTCAGATCTCGCAATAAAGGGTAAGGAATCGCTCGGTAATCTTGTAACCAAATACCCGGTGAAGAGCATATCTCTTGAAAAACGGGGAACGAGCACTCTTGGCGGCCGTGAGGTTTGGTTCGACAGGGATGTCCTACGTCTAAACTATGATGGACGCGGGGAAAGTCTCGGCATATTCCAGGGTGATGATAAAGTTCTTGTCATCACAAAAGATGGCGAATATTTCACCTCCTCTTATTCAGATTCCAACCATTACGACGACAATATCCTAAGGATTGAGAAGTTCGATCCTCATAAAATATGGACGCTTGCCCTAAACGATGCATCCCTTGGATACCCTTATCTCAAGCGGTTTGAGTTCGAAGCATCTGCAAAGCTGCAGCGTTTCGTGGGCAGTGAGACGGAATCAAGCATTATTCTTCTTACCGATACTCCATTCGCACGGCTTCAGGTCACATTCGGTGAATCTGATGCTATCCGGCCCCCTATGGAAATTGAATCGGAAGATTTCATAGGGGTAAAAAGCTTCAAAGCAAAGGGTAAAAGGATCTCCACTTACAACATAGCCGAGATCACCGAGCTTGAACCTACCCGCTTCCCGGAACCGGCTGAGGAAGAGACCATAATTGCCGATTTTGATGAGAATTCCGGTGAGAACTTGACGGATGAGGAGAATTCCGCAAACCTCCCGGACAAACCGATCAACAACGGAGAGATGTCGCTATTTGATTTCGATTATGAATCTTAAGTCAATCCTGATATTATTACTATCCATTATCTGGGGGGCGCAAATCTCATGCGGGGCAACCGAAGAGGAGGATCGTGACCGACTTCCCCGCCCCGTAGTTCAGGAATATCGGCTTGAGACCGGATCCTCCTCCGCGCTATCAACCTATCTCTCACCAATAAGATATTCAGGGAAGGTGTTTTCCGCGTCTGGTCAATGGACAAAAGCCTCACAATGGAATCCCGAAAAACTGGTGATGCAATTCAACGGCTGTTTTTCATACCGGAATATGATGAATCCCCATCATACAGCCCGTATGCTGGGTCTTGACGGGAAGTTTTCATGGGGCGTTTCGGCACGGTTTTGTCTTCCATACAACCTTCAGCTTACAGCCGGAGGGAGCACAGCATTCACCGGAGGTTGTCTTTATCTAACCCGAAACAGCAACAATCCCGTGAGCGTCAATGCCCGCGCAGGAATAAATCTTAATGCGGCCCTTACATGGAAAAGCAGGATCGGAAAGCTTCCCCTGATTTTAGCGGATGAGGTGACATTACCCACATTAGGGTGCTTTTTCAATCCGCAATATGGAGAAACCTACTATGAAATATACCTCGGCAATCATAAGGGTCTCGCTCATTGCGGCTGGTGGGGCAACAATTTCGGGATTGACAATCTTCTCTCCATAAGGCTTGATTTCGGAAGGACGGCAATGCAGATAGGCTACCGTTACTCATATGACTCAACTTGGGCAAACCACTTAAGCTCACATCTAACTACACATGCCTTCGTTATCGGAGTCATTCCCCATGGACTCGGCCTGAAACGCAGGCGGCCGGTCAATTCACCGCTGTATTAAGTCAGAGAAAATGAAAATTAAAATATCCTTCCTTCTTCCTCTTCTGATCCTTCTTGGATCCTGCCACGAGGTTCCGAAATACAACGATGACCCTTATGGCAATTTCGATGCATTATGCGATATCGTATCCGACCGTTATTGCTTCTTCGCAGAGAAAGATATCAACTGGAGGGAAGTATGCAAAAAATATCGAGCTGAGATAAAACCCGAGACAAAACAACTCGAGCTATTTGATATTTGTTCGCGCCTTCTCGATGAGCTCCAGGATGGGCATGTGAATCTCATATCGAAGTTCTCTACAAGCTATTACAGGAAATGGTGGAGTGACTACCCTCAGGATTTCAATCTCCGAACGCTGCAACAATACTATCTCAATTTCGAGTATTACCAGACATCCGGAATCTCATACAAGATGCTTGATGACGATATCGCGTACATGTATTACCCCTCCTTCTCATCAACGGTCGGCCCGACCTCTCTTGATTATATACTTGCTCTTCTCAGCGATTCAAAGGGCTTGATCATCGATATCCGAGATAACGGCGGGGGGATGCTTACAAATATCAACACTCTCGTCGGACGATTCATCAAGGAGAAGATACCCGGAGGTTTCATTCGCCATAAGATGAGTCCTGCGATTGGAGACTTTTCAGATCCCTTCCCTATCGAATATGAACCCGCATCCCCCGAAAATCACGTCAAATATGAAGACAAGCCTATCATCCTATTGACAAATCGGTCATGCTTCAGCGCCGCCAACAATTTTGCTGCCGTGATGAAAACATTACCGAATGTGCTTATCGTCGGCGCACGGACAGGGGGTGGCGGTGGACTGCCTTTTTCTTCTGAGCTACCTAACGGCTGGGGCATACGCTTTTCCGCATGCCCCATAAGCGATATCAACGATGAGTCGATCGAATTCGGGATTGATCCTTCACCCGGCTGCGAAGTACACTGTTCGGAACAGGAACTCGCTGAAGGCAAAGATTCGATTCTCGACTTCGCATTAGAATTGTTGAAAAAGATTTCCGAAACAGAAGAAGCTGTCTAAACTAATTATTTATTCTACAAGTTCTTAACTTTAGTAAATTAGTTTGACAACTTCATATGATAAATCCCGTTCCATTTCGGATCTATTCCTGACATATCATTCCTCGGCATACGAAAGAATGGTCGGACTCTTAATTTCCACTCCATATTCTTTGGCAAACCGAAGAATGGCTCTGGCCAACTTGGGCTTCAATTCTTCCGGGCAATACCGAAAATAGGCCTCTGCAGCTCTTACATGGGTTGCATCAGGCATAGGATATTCTCTTCTCTCGGGCAAACCGTACATTGAATCGGGGAGCTCATTTCTCTCCTCTGTGTTTAATACATCACTCATAGTATTTAAATAATTAATGATTTAAGGTAGGAGCATCGAAAATTATGATTAAAGGGGTATTTGGTTTCAACGCTGAAATAGCTAAGATATCCTCCGAGGAGGAATGAAACCAATCTTGAATAATCACATAATTACATGCCTCTGATCTTCTAACCCTCTTCTCCCCTCATTTGTTCATAACACTTATCTATAACCTAACACCTAAAGCCTAACACCTATAACCTAACGCCTAAACTTAAATATACTCAAATATATGTGGACCTTTAACCCTATATTCAAGACCACCATCTGGGGTGGTGAAAAAATCGCGCCCTTCAAAGGGGTGACCACCGATCAGCACAATATCGGAGAAAGCTGGGAACTGTCGGGCGTGGCCGGCTCTGAATCCATTGTGGCTTCAGGGCCTGATGCCGGGCTCTCACTTCCGCAATTGATTTCAAAATATGGGGCAGCCCTGCTTGGCGAGAAAAACTTCTCACGATTCGGTAATCGTTTCCCTCTACTTATAAAGTTTATCGACGCGCGTGAAGATCTTTCCGTGCAGGTTCATCCTGACGACGCAATGGCCCGGAAATATGGCGAACAAAACGGAAAAACCGAAATGTGGTATGTCCTCGAATCAGATAAGGGAGCGGTTCTTGCAAACGGGTTCAACCGCGAAGTTGATTCAGGAGAATATGAATCACTCATAGAGTCGGGAGAAATTGAGAAGGTGCTTAATTTCAATCAAATTGCACCCGGGGACACATATTTTATCCCTGCCCGGAGAGTTCACGCTATCGGGAAAGGCGCATTCGTTGCGGAGATCCAGCAGACATCCGATGCTACATACCGTCTCTACGACTACCATAGGAAAGACAAGGAGGGGAAAGAACGTGAACTGCATACCGAACTTGCAAAAGAAGCGGTTAACTTCCAGGACACTGACGGAAAGAAAGTGGAATATCAACCTAAGATGAACTTTCCTGTCAATCTTGCCAATACACCATTCTTCACAACAAATCTCATGATAGCCGACCATGAAGTGTTGCGTGATTACCGCGAAAAAGACACTTTTGTTGTCATTATTGCCACAGAAGGAGCCGCTTCTCTATCTTGCGGTGGGAGCACGCTTGATGTGGCAGCAGGTACGACAGTGCTTATACCCGCCTCAGCATTGGGAGTGTCAATTGCTCCCAAAGGCACATTCACATTCCTCGAAACCTATATAGCTTAACTAAGGCCCCGACTCATAAAATATCAGCCTGCTGAGGGTCGCAGCCTTGGAGCGATTTTGGGCTTTTGGCGAAGGAGTATAGCGGGCAATATGACTGAACGCAAGGAACGAAGGCATCCTTCAGAAACAAAAAAATTAGCTTAAAGGTTTAACTTACTTTTGCGAGATATAAACTAATTTTGAGAACTTACTTAAACATAAATTATCCCTCTAAATAACATTCAAGGCGGGTGTGAATGAATAAATACATACCCGCCTATTTTATACTACGATGAGGTGACAAATGATACTGCATCCTTAAGGGAACTAATTAATATATTCCATCTACCTACAAACAGACTATTGAGAAAATTTCGAAACTAAAAAATTTAACAAATTTTACTTAAAATTTTCATTTTGAAATTATTTACGCATTTTTTTTGCACCAAACGAAATTTTTATATAAATTTACCGAAAATTAATCCTAATTTAGTTCCATTAAGGACTTAATTCGTACAAATCTTACGTTAGAACTAAACCTTAGAACATAACTTAACATCATGAGTAAAAAACTTATACACCTATTTCAGGCTACTTTGTTGCTTTTCTCGCTTTCCTGCATCCTGGTGAGTTGCGGAGAAAAGGGGGGAAAAGATGACCCCGATCCAAATCCCGGGCCAAACACCGAAATCAAGGTAACCCTCCCCTCTTCTATAGATGTTGTGAAAGGGCAAGGCTGCACAATTCCTCAGGAAAATGGAGCTGTTGTCGCTTCCGACATAATATATCTGGAGAAAGATGGCAAACTTACGGCATGCACCATCACCGAGGCGACACCAGATCATTTCACTTTCAATCTCCCCTCAAATTTCACTCCGGGAACCTACAAATTGCATGTAAAAAGAGGTGACCGCCGTGTCTTGCTCGGCTCCATAACAATCAATTATGTAGCTCATAAGATCGAAATCAAACCGGGAACCACCATCTACGGCATAGTCGAATCAGCTGAAGGCCCTATTAAGGGCGTTGTTGTCAGCGACGGAATCGATTGCACGGTCACTGATGAAAACGGTGAGTACCAGATGGCCTCCTCAAAAGAGATGGGATATGTATTTATCTCAGTTCCTTCCGGTTATGAGTGTCCCACAAACGGCGTATTCCCCGAACATTATAAGATCCTTTCTAACAATAATCTTCCGGAAAACGTTTCGTTCACACTAAATAAAGCGGATCAGTCGAGCTATAAGCTAATCTTCATGGGCGATATGCACGTTGCAAACCGCGGTGCGAACAACGACCTTTCGCAGTTCAAGGCAGTTTCAAACGAGATTAACAATTATGCAAAAGGTCTCAGCGGGAAAGTCTACGGTATCACTCTCGGAGACATGACATGGGATCTCTATTGGTACGATAAGCCTTACAATCTTGAACATTACAAGCAGACCATCAACACGCAGATAAATTCAATGCCAATCTACCACACAGCCGGAAACCATGACAATGACATGAATGGTGCCGGGCTTGCGGGCGCAAAGAAACTGTTCAGATCTGTAATAGCTCCATCTTATTATTCATTCAATATCGGAGGTGTTCACTACATAGTCCTTGACAATGTGAATACATCCAAATATGTGGCAAACGGAGGAACTAACAACCGTACTGACGATATAATGGAGTGTGGAGTGCTCTATGATCCTCAGACTTCATGGATCGCAAAAGATCTTCAGTATGTTGACAAATCCACCCCCATTATTGTTACCATGCACGTACCGGTCCATGACTGGAGTCAGAACGGAAAGGGATTCAAAAAAACTATGGCTGATGCCGACAAGCTCCTCGCAGCATTCGAAGGTTATACAGTGCATTACGTAACAGGCCACACTCACCGCAGCTACAATGTGGTGCCCGAAGATGAGGTGACAGCAGGACGCAAAATCTACGAACACAATCTTTCCGCCTTATGCTCCGACTGGTGGTGGAGCGGCAACCTGACTCCCGGATACCTTCAGGCAACCGACGGTACACCTTCCGGTTACGGCGTATGGGATGTCACGGGCAAAGACATGAAATGGATATATAAGTGCGCAGGTAAGGATGAGAACTTCCAGTTCCGTGCTTATGATCTGAATAAGGTGAAGATCACGCCCAGCGACGTGCCCGCATTCAGCACGGAAAAGGCCGACATTAGAACTCTCTTCAACACCATTTTCGGAACTTACGATGGCACTCAAAAGAATGAAGTCCTCATAAATGTATGGGGCATGAATTCCCGCTGGAAAATCAACGTGAAGACCTCAGATGGCAGGGAGCTCGCGGCTACACAGGTTTCAGCTTATGATCCGGTCCAGATTGTAGCCCATTCCTTAAAACGTTGGAATCAATCCGTCTCCTCCTCTCCGATTGGAACAGTCCAGACCCGTCACCACTTCTTCAAAGTTACTGCTCCCGATGCGGATACAGACTTGGTGATAACCGTACAGGATGAGTTCGGCCATACATGGACAGAGACCATGCAACGTCCTAAAGCCTTCTCTGAAGGTTCGGGCCAGGATATGAAGCTTGACGATTCTTATAAGATCACTATAAAATAATGCAACAATACAAATTTCCGGCTTCCTTATGGGGGCCGGGAATTCCCATCTCTTCCCTAATCACGTGGCTACATAGCCCCGTATACCATGAACATAATTAATTTTTTCACTAATACCTACCTTATGAAACAAGTCAGCAGACTACTTCTGATGCTGGTTGCATTGCTGGTCGGCTTCCCTGCATGGGCTGCCACCCGTACGGTAACCGGTAACATTACCGATCAATCGGGAGAGCCGATGATCGGTGCCAGCGTTATGCTGGACAAGTCAACAACAGGCTGTATGGCCGACATTGACGGTAACTTCTCTCTTCAGGTACCCGAGGGAGCTGTAACTCTTAAGATAGCTCTTATCGGCTATGTTCCTCAGACAATCAAAGTGGCAGCCAACCAGAGCGAGGTAAAAGTCGTGCTCAAAGAAGATGCCCAAACTCTCGAAGAAACTGTGGTTGTAGGTTACGGTACACAGAAAAAGGTTAACCTGACAGGTGCAGTAGCATCCGTAGACGGTAAAAGCCTTGAGGACCGTCCCGCAGCAACTATCTCAAACATGCTCCAGGGTGCGGTTGCCGGTCTTAACGTAACGACCTCATCCGGTGTTCCGGGATCATCTCCCGACCTCAATATCCGTGGTCAGGCATCTATCAATGGCGGTAGCCCTCTCGTGCTAATCGACGGCTCGATTGGTGAGATCAACAATGTCAATCCTAATGACGTAGCTTCTATTTCTGTTATCAAAGACGCATCGGCAGCTGCAATTTATGGTGCGCGTGCTGCATTCGGTGTGATTCTGGTAACTACTAAAGCAGGAAATGAAGGTGGTGGTAAAGCTACCGTTCGTTACAACGGACGTTTCGGTTGGGAGGAGCCCACAACTTGCACAGATTATGAGTCTACAGGTTACTGGTCAGTATATCTTGTCAATAAATTCTGGCAGGCATCGCAAGGAACCAACTATATTAAATATGACGACCAGGATATGCAGGAACTTCTCGCGCGTGTAAACGACAAGACTGAGAATCCCGACCGTCCCTGGGTTGTGGAACAGACAATCAACGGAAGAAGACAGTGGAAATATTATGCCAATACTGACTGGTATCACGAGCTCTACAATGACAAATATTTCCAGCAGCAGCACAATATCTCCCTTAGCGGTGGCAAAGACAAGATCCGTTATTACCTTTCAGGAGGTCTTAATTTCCATGACGGTCTTATCAAAATCAAAAATGATAAATTCCGTAAATATAATCTCCGCGCAAAGATTGATTTCCCTGTAAACAAATGGATCAACGTCAGCAACAATACTTCATTCTACGGATCTACATTTGAGTTCCAGGGCGGTATCGAATCTGCAATGGCAGCAGGTACATCACGCCACGCTCTTGCATGTTATCCCTTGCAGAACCCTGATGGTTCTTATACATTTACCACCCCCTACCAGGGTTACAACATCGCAAACGGCCGTCACATCCTTTATATGGAAGGAAAGAGTCCGACGACTCAGCGTCGTACAGACTTCACCAACACAACCCGCGTGAACTGGTCGCCCATCAAACAACTTACTTTCAGCGCAGACTTCACTTACCGATTCTTCCAGAACCGTAACACCAACCGCCGAAACAATCTCCCCTACCGCACTTATCCGGATCAGGAGATGCAGTATCGTACAACAGGTGCCGGTACAAACGACCTCGGTGAGACTGTAGGAACTTATAATTATTACGCAGCCAACGGTCTTGTAACATATAAAGACACCTTCAAAGAGGATCATAACCTTACTGTTGTTGCCGGTTACAACTACGAGACACGTAACTACAAGAAAGTCTATGCAAAGGGTGAGAACCTTACAGTAGATGATCTCGCCGACCTCAATCTCGTCGGCCCGAACAGCGCAGGAGCTGAAATTACGAAAGTTGAGGGTGGTCAGAACCAATATGCATTGCAGGGTATCTTCGGCCGTATTAACTATGATTACATGGGTAAATATCTCGTGGAGCTCTCCGGTCGTTACGACGGAACATCACGTTTCGCACGCGGACATCGCTGGGGTTGGTTCCCCTCCGGTTCAATCGGCTGGCGTTTCAGCGAAGAGAAATTCTTCGAATCTCTGCAGCCCGTTTGGAGCAACGGTAAAATCCGCGCTTCCTATGGATCACTCGGTAACCAGAACGTATCCGACTATTACACATTCCTTCGCCTGATGGGAACAGGTTCGCTTGATGGCTTCTCATTCAACGAAGGCTCTACTGTAGCTTCGTATGCTACATTAGGATATCCTCTCGCATCCGACCTCTCATGGGAGAAAACAAACCAGTATGACCTCGGTCTCGATCTCGGTTTCTTCAACAACCGTCTCTCATTTACCGGTGACATCTATATTCGAGACACTAAGGATATGCTCGCTCCCGGTGTAGCACTTCCGGGCGTATATGGTGCGACTTCACCGAAAATGAACGTGGCTGACCTCCGCACCAAAGGATATGAGTTAGCCCTGAGCTGGAACGATTCATTCAGACTTTTCAACAACAACTTCTCATACTCAGTAGGTGTAAACCTATCTGACTATAAGAGCACAATCACCAAGTATGACAATCCTAACAAAACATTCGCAAAAGATTATTATGAAGGAATGGAACTCGGTGAAATATGGGGCTTCAGGATGGGCGGTCTCTTCCAGACTACTGAAGAGGCTCAGCAATACGCACAGGAGGTTGACCTTGCTTACGTTGCAAAACGTATCGGAACAGGATGGCAGGCCGGTGATGTAAAATATCTCGATCTCGATGGCGACGGAAAGATTAGCATAGGTGAGAATACTGTCGACAAACCCGGTGACCGCGTGAAACTCGGTAATTCTCTTCCCACACTCCAGTATGGTTTCCGTGGAAGCTTCAACTACTTCGGTTTCGATGTATCACTGTTCTTCCAGGGTACAGGTAACCACTACTGGTATCCCAACGGTCACAACATGGACTTCTGGGGATGCTACTCTTATCCCTACGTATCTTTCATCCCGACCGATTTCAAGGACAAGATCTGGAGCGAGGATAATCCTAACGCCTATTTCCCCCGCCCCATGGCTTATGCGTCAACCAGTGGAACAATCGGCGCAACTGATGATGACGGTAAGGAAACCCGTGTAAACGACAGATATCTCCAGAACATTCGTTATCTACGCTTCAAAAACCTTACAATAGGATACACTCTTCCTCAGAAATGGACCCGCAAGGCACTTATGGAGAAAGTCCGTATCTATTTCACTGCTGAGAACCTTTGCTACTGGTCTCCTTTAAAGAAGAACAGCAAGTATGTTGATCCGGAAGCTGCGATCAACCGTATCGACGCAAGTGCCGATCCCGGCGAGAAGAACAATGCTAACGAGAAATACTATCCATGGTCAAAGAGCTTTATGTTCGGTCTTGACGTGACATTCTAATCTACCAAATTCAGAAAACAATGAGAAAATTCTTATATATACCTGTAATGCTGCTTGGTATGGCCGCCTTCACATCTTGTGAAGATGCCCTCGACTTGCAGCCGAAGGATAAAGTGGATATCGAAAGCTATTTCAAGACAGCCACCGATCTCCAGCTTTTCACCAACTATTTCTATCCCAATGTCCTCACTCAGGATATGGCAAGCGGTCCCTCTTTCGAATCTCAGGATGACTGCAAGGTAAACCAGAATCTATCGGCAGTGTTGAAAGCCGGAACAAACCGTACTGTTCCCGCCTCCGGTGGCGGCTGGAGCTGGGGTATTCTCCGCCGTATAAATACATTCCTTGAATATGCCGACCGTTGTCCCGACAAAGAAGCTGTGAAGAAATACTCTGGTGTGGCTCGCTTCTTCCGTGCATATTTCTACACGATTAAACTGAAACGCTTTGGTGATGTGCCTTGGATCGATCGGCAGCTTGGTTCGGCTGATGACCAGCTGTACGCTCCCCGCGATTCACGCGAGTTTATCATGACTAAGATTCTTGAGGATCTGGATTTTGCTCTTGAAGCTCTCCCCCTTGCCTCAAAGGAATCTTCAGCTCCCTACCGTTTGACAAAAGGTGCGGTGCTCGCCCTTAGATCAAATGTTTGTCTTTATGAGGGTACTTTCCGCAAATATCATGGAATTTCTCTTGAGGGTCATGACTGGAGATATTATCTCGACCAGTGCGTTGACGCTTCCGAGAAACTCATGAGCGGCAACTACGGCAGCTATAGCCTCTATACTACCGGCAATCCCTCTACCGACTACATGAACATGTTCGCGGCGCAGGATGCAAACAAAACAGAATACATTCTGGCGATTAAGTATGATCAGGGCATGCAGATCCTGCACAACGCAAACGCTCATACAGTTGTTTCAACCCAGGGACAGCCCGGTTACACACGTAAGTTTGTCTGCACATACCTTATGAAAGATGGTTCACGTTTCACTGATATCCCCGGCTGGCAGAGAATGCAGTTTGTTGATGAGATTAAGGATCGTGACCCCCGTCTCACTCAGTCAATCCGCGGCTTGAACTATAAGCGTATCGGCGGGAAAGATATTCTCGCTCCGGATCTCACCTGCACTATGACAGGTTACCAGCCTATCAAGTTCGTTACCGAATCAACTATGGGTAGCATCAATATGGATAGGAACAACATGAGTTCTAATGACATTGCCGAGTTCCGCTATGCAGAAGTACTTCTCAACCTGGCTGAAGCTAAAGCTGAGTTGGAGACTCTCACACAGACCGACATTGATAAGACAATCAACAAACTTCGTCAACGTGTAGGAATGACCGGTATGCTGAATCTTGCAGATGCTAACGCTCATCCCGATCCCTATCTGACTTCTCCCGAAACCGGTTATTTCAATGTTTCCGGAGCAAATACCGGTGTGATCCTTGAAATCCGTCGTGAACGCGCTATTGAGATGATTCAGGAAGGACGCCGTTGGGACGACCTTATGCGTTGGAAATGCGGTAAGATGATCGATCAGTCGATCATGGGTGAATACTTCCCCGGTCCCGGTTCCTACGACCTCTCAGGCGATGGAGTTCCTGATGTTATTCTTTACGCAGAGGGAAGCGCAAAACCCGCCGGTCCTGAAGGTGCGCAGTTCTATGAAATCAATAAGGATATTTTCCTTTCTGACGGTAATTCAGGCTATCTCAACAACCATAAAGGTCAGGATCGTCAAGGATTTAATGAAGAACGCGACTACCTCTATCCTATTCCAACAGATGAGATCAACCTTAATCCCAACTTGAAACAGAATCCCGGTTGGGGAGCTGCATCAGGTTTATAATCTTCTACTAACTGATACACAAAATGAAAAAGATAAATTATTATATTTTAGCTCTTGTCGCTCTTGTAGGATGTGTTTTCACATCCTGCAAAGACGATGAAACAAATTTATCAAGAGCGGTTTTAGCAAGCGCAAGCATTCTCGAATATGAGACATTGCCTACAGAGAGCCAATCTATTATTGTCACATCGGATGCCGACTGGTATGCAGAGACTCCGGAATGGGTCACCGTTTCTCCGAGCACCGGACATGCAGGACAGACAGTGGTTGAAGTTTCCGTATCGGATAATTTGCGTGACGGCGCTCCGGATAATCCCCGTAAGTCACAAGTATTATTCAAAGGACGTAACCTTGCGAGTATCGCAACTGTAAGAATTAGCCAGGAAGGCGACATTTTCCGTGATCCTATCGATTATACTGTAGCCGACATGGAAGCTGCTCCGGATGAGACTATTCTTCAGCTCCCCGAACTGACAGTTATGCAGGCTGCTTCTGATGGTTTTATCGCCACCGATGGTGTGAAAGAGGTTTATGTGCTTTATTATGACGAAGAGACCCGCGCTGAAGAACCGGTGCGCGTTAAAAACGGTCAGACTGTTACAGTTCACGGAGAGAAACTTACCGATGATATGTCGTTCCCATATGTATTGGGATTGAGACTCAAGGATATCACTGACGGAGAAGCAATTGAATATCCGGAGGCTGTAGATATCACAGAGGATGTAGACAATATTTCAGGGAAAAATCGCGCTTATGTTTCTGTTACAGGCACAATGGAGAATGCCGGAGTAATCACCATTGAAGGAAAGAACAATAAGGTGTATCTCGCTGACAATGCTCCTGAGCTGAATATTCCTTCACTCGTTGGCCACAATATTAAGGTTAACGGATACTATGCAGGTTCCGCTTCTCCGGTAGTTAGAATTATTCCTACCGAAGTAGAGGATCTGGGTCTGAATATGATCACCTTATTCTTCGAAGACTTCGAATGGCTCTCACCCTATGCAATAGCCGGTAAGGATGGCAATACACCGGCCGGAGATACAGTCGGAACTAACGGTGCTACCTCTGAGGCTCCAAAGGCTGATCAAAGCAAGTATGAAGGCAAGACTGCTTACCAGGAACTTCTGGATCGCGGTTATAACTTTATTTCAGCTCACGAATTCAATAATGATAAGGGTTCTCGTGACTTTGCTCTTTATCTCCAGCAGAACTACCTGAAGTTTAACAAGACTGGTAATGTAAACGGCAAACCATATCAGGAAGGTATCGTTCTCCCGGCACTTGATAATATTCCTGCAGGCGCTAAACTTATGATTTCATTCGATTGGTGTCCGCAGATGCAGGGAACCGGTCTGTACGACAAAACAGAGATGGCTGTAATCGTTGTTAACGGTGATCAGGAAGATGAAATTGTTGCACCGGGTCACAACAGACCTGACGGTTCGGCTTATTCATGGCAAAGTGCGGCTCTTGATCTTTCTCAGGTAAAGGTTGACAAGAATACAAAACTTATCATCCGTAACTCCAATGCCGCATGGGGAGACAAGACAGCTCACCGCTTCTATCTCGATAACATCCGTATCTATTATCTACCTTAATAGATTAGTAATAGATTAGTATTAATAGATTAGTATTCCCTATAGAATACTATCCAAGCAAAAAGGGTTGGCATATTTGCCAACCCTTTTTTATTCCACTCATCGGTCTAAAATAACTGAAAAACATTTATATCAGGTCATCAAAAAGATTCATATCCATTTCACAGATTCGTGTCAATTATGATATTCTGTTGATATATAAACCATTTCTATGCATATTTTTCATAATACAATCAAATATCCTCTCTTAGACTCAGGACCAAAAGTATTTAAACTCATTTTATAAAAAATTGGGACAACCATAATCCGTACAAAGATAAATTATACTGAAATCATACGCATTTTTATGCTCATTAATTCTAACTAACTCCCTTACTGATATTGAAGTTGTCTAAACTAATTTTTTATTAACATTTCCGTGATATTTTGGAGATGATTTTTTTCATTTGAAGAGGTGGCAACCTTACGGTTGGCACCGATGAAAAGGGGAAAAGCAGCCCGAAAGATCCGGAAAGGTTAATAAAAGAATTTATTGAAGACGGTTTTTAACTTTCGTAAATTAGTTTAGACAACTTCATTATCAAACTTGTAAAATTAAGGGTCAGGAGAGGGAATTTTTATTGCAGTATTGACAAAGCGCGGATTTTTTGCTAATTTTGCATGTTTGAAGAGGATGTGGAAACGACAACATAGATTGATATGGGAACTTCCAATCCTCGATTGGCCAATAAACAGAAACATACAATGTATAGAAACAGGACTTGCGGTGAGCTGCGTCTCACCGATGCCGGAAATCAGGTGACTCTCGCCGGATGGGTGCAGCGTACCCGTAAAATGGGCGGTATGACTTTTGTCGATATCCGCGACCGCTATGGAATAACTCAGGTAGTTTTCAATAATGAGATTGACCGTGAACTTACAGATGCCGCCAATTCTCTGGGACGCGAATATGTAGTTCAGATCAATGGCAAAGTTGCCGAGCGCTCATCGAAAAATCCCAATATACCCACCGGTGATATCGAGGTTATCGCAGATTCTTTCAAAGTTCTTAATAAAAGCGAGATTCCCCCTTTCACTATAGAAGACAATACAGATGGAGGTGATGATCTCCGAATGAAATATCGTTATCTCGATTTGCGTCGCCCTTGTGTGCGTCGCAACCTTGAGCTCCGACATAAGATGGCTTTTGAAATCCGCAGATATCTGGATGCTCAGGGATTCCTTGAGATCGAAACTCCGATTTTGGTAAAATCCACCCCTGAAGGAGCCCGCGACTTCGTGGTTCCATCACGCATGAATCCCGGGGAATTCTATGCCCTCCCCCAAAGTCCTCAGTTATTCAAACAGCTCCTCATGGTGAGCGGTTATGACAGATATTTCCAGATAGCAAAATGTTTTCGCGATGAAGACCTCCGCGCTGACCGCCAACCGGAGTTTACACAGGTTGACTGTGAGATGAGTTTTGTGGAGCAGGAAGATGTTATCAACACTTTCGAAGGTCTGGTTAAACATATCTTCAAATACGTGAAAGATATAGATTTCACTGAACCCTTCCCCAGAATCACTTGGGCCGAGGCAATGGAAAAATATGGTTCTGACAAACCGGATATCCGTTTCGGCATGGAGTTTGTCGACCTTACAGATCTTGCAAAAGGGAAAGGTTTCAGTGTAATAGATGATGCTGAGCTTACTGTAGGAATCTGCGCCAAAGGTTGCGCCGGATATTCTCGCAAGCAGATAGATGAGCTCACTGAGTTCGTAAAACGTCCACAGATAGGAGCCAAAGGACTTATCTGGGTTAAGTTTGAGGATGGTGGCTCAATAAAGAGTTCTGTCGGAAAATTCTATACTGAAGATGAGCTTCGTAAATGGGGTGAAAAAGCGGGTGCCGAAGCCGGCGATCTTCTCCTTGTAATGACTGGAGAGGCAATGAAGACCCGTAAACAGCTGTGTGAACTTCGCCTTGAAATGGGCAACCGTCTCGGACTGCGCGACAAGAATGTGTTCGCTCCTCTCTGGGTAATTGACTTCCCTCTCTTTGAATGGGACGAAGAGACTCAGCGTTATTACGCAATGCACCATCCTTTCACATCACCAAATCCGGAAGATATTCCTTTGCTTAAGACTGACACCGGTAAGGTCCGTGCCACAGCCTACGATATCGTGGTCAACGGTACTGAACTTGGTGGCGGTTCAATCCGTATTCATGATGCCGAGCTCCAGGACCAGATGTTTGAACTACTTGGCTTCACACCCGAACGCGCGCATGAACAGTTCGGATTCCTGATGAATGCTTTCAAATATGGTGCGCCGCCCCATGGAGGTCTTGCTCTCGGTTTTGACAGGTTCGTTTCTATCCTTGCCGGTCTTGACACAATCCGCGACGTAATTGCATTCCCGAAAAATAATTCCGGCCGTGATGTGATGAACGAGTCTCCCTCACCCATTGATCAGGCACAGCTCGACGAATTGGAACTTGCCCTCAATCCGGCTAAGAAATAAGAGGATCACCAACAGGAACGTTCATGACTACTCTTGATTTAGTTGAGGCAATACGAATAAAAAAGATGGTGAAGGTGAGTGATATCGCCTCCGTCATAGAAGCGTTTGCGCCTAAATCGCTTCAGGAGAGCTATGATAATGCTGGGCTGCAGGTTGGAGATCCGGGAATGCCCGTAAGTGCAGTTCTACTTTGCCTTGATGTTACGGAGGAGATACTTCAGGAGGCTATTACCAGGAGTTGCAATATGATTGTCACTCATCATCCCCTTCTTTTCAAAGGATTGAAGGAGATTTCAGGACGCACTGCGACAGAAAGAATAGTTATCCGGGCCATACGCGAAAATATAGCGATATATTCCGCACACACTAATCTGGATTCGACTTGGGATGGCGTAAGTTTTGAGATGGCTCACATGCTTGATTTGAAAAACTTACATGTCCTTGAGCCTCATTCAACTCCAACATTCACCGCAGAAGAAACAGAAAGGTATGAGGATAAGCGGGAATATGGACTGGGAGTGATCGGTGATATCCGGCCTACTCCCAAGATGGAATTCCTGCGAAAGGTTAAGGAAACTTTCAAGGTCAAGGCACTAAGGTATTCCTCTCAGTCTCCCCAGCTTGTGATAAAGAAAGTAGCATTATGCGGAGGCGCAGGTGCATCTCTGATCAGCAATGCCATCAAAGCCGGAGCTGACGCAATGATCACCGGTGATGTTAAATATCATGATTTCACATCATTTGGTCTTGATCTCACAATTGCAGATATCGGCCACTATGAGAGTGAGTTGTGTGCTTGTCGGATCTTCTCGCGCATATTGCATGAGGCTTATCCCGAACTGGTGACATATTTCGCGGAATCAGAGACTAACCCGATTGCAGTTTTATGAACTTCAAAGGGTCCGCACAAAAAAGGAAATGAAATAATATCTCTTCACCGATGGTGAGGGTTACAATATAGAAACAAATTTAAAACCATTATAATGGCTACAGATAAAAAACAGGAGAAAGAGCGGAGCGTTGAGGAACGCCTCAAAGCTCTCTATCAGTTACAGACTTATCTTTCTGAGATCGACCGTATAAAGATTCTGCGTGGTGAGCTTCCCAACGAGGTAAAGGACCGCGAAGATGAGATCGCTCGTTTCCAGACACGTATCGCTAAACATGAGGATGAGATCGCCGATCTCAAGAACTTCGTAAAGCAGAAGCAGGGTGAGATCGAGATGCGCCGTGAAAAGATCGCCAAATATGAGGAGCAGATCAATAACGTGCGTAACAACCGTGAATTCGCATTCCTTGAGAAGGAGAAAGAATTTGAAAGTCTTGAGATAGAGCTCGCAGAGAAGAATATCCGCGATGCAAAAGCAAAGCAGGAGCAGAAAACTGCAGAGATCGAGCATGACAAGGAGGAGCTTGCCGATAACGAGCATATCCTTGAGCAGAAAAAGAAGGAACTTGACGAGATTATCTCCGAAACCCGTCAGGAAGAGGAGGCAATCCGCGAGAAAGCAAAGGCTCTCGAACCCCTTATTGACGATTACACTCTGGCTGCATTCAAACGTATCCGCAAGAACGCACGAAACGGTCT
This sequence comes from uncultured Sangeribacter sp., assembly GCA_964499025.1. Classification (GTDB taxonomy): domain Bacteria; phylum Bacteroidota; class Bacteroidia; order Bacteroidales; family Muribaculaceae; genus Lepagella. The sequence goes on along the minus strand of CAZCJC010000018.1, from coordinate 8,104 downwards.
GGGCATCGTTACAGTGCAGCGTAATGCCTGCGGAGGGTGCTTCAATCGAATTCCCCCTCAGCGTCAGCTGGAGATAAGAATGCACAAGAAAGTGATCGTATGTGAATATTGCGGTCGAATCATGATCGACGCCGCCCTTGCCGGAATCGAGGAGGAGACTCCCAAAGAGGCTCCCGCTAAGAGGGGGAGGAAATAAGCCGATGTATTATGTGAAGAAGCGGCTCGAAGTGAGTGCGGCCCATAGACTCGAACTGAGCTATGAGAGCAAATGCTCATCACTTCACGGCCACAACTGGATAATTACAGTGGAATGCCGGGCAAAGGAGCTTAACTCCGACGGCATGGTGGCCGACTTTACCCTAATCAAAAATAAGATTATGCAACTCCTCGACCATAAGGTAATTAACGAGGTGTTGCCTTTCAATCCCACCGCCGAGAATATCGCGCGGTGGGTGGTTGATTCTATCCCGACGTGTTTCCGTTGCGAAGTGCAGGAGAGCGAAGGGAATATGGCAGCTTATGAGGAAGATTAATGAAATTTTTTATTCCCTTCAGGGTGAGGGGCATCATGAAGGATATCCTTCCGTTTTTGTAAGGTTTTCAGGATGCAATCTGAATTGCTCCTTCTGCGACACTGAGCATGAGGAGGGGATTTATATGGATGATGACGCGATTGTTCGCGCCATCAATCTTTATTCGGCCGACTGGATAGTACTCACCGGTGGCGAACCGGCCCTTTGGATAGATGATGATTTCGTGCATCTCCTGAAACGGGCAACCGGAAAAAGGATAGCTATCGAAACCAACGGCACACTCCCCGTGCCCGAAGCGATTGATTGGGTAACTGTTAGCCCCAAGATAGGAATGAAGGGTGCTGAGGATGCCGGAATAAAAGTCAGGCACGCCAATGAGATAAAAGTGGTTGACCTCGGACAAGATCTTGATCAATATTTCAGCTTGCCATGCAAAGGGGACGACACTATAATGTATCTGCAGCCATGCTACGTTCCCGATGAAGCGGAATTCAAGAAAAATCGTCTCAATACTGTCCGCCGGGTGCTGGCAGACCCTAAATGGACTCTTTCGGTTCAGCTGCATCGGTTTTTAGATATCCCCTGAGCCAACAGCCCACATGTCATCAGACAGGAATTTTGATTTCCAAATGATCATTTGGCCGGATGGATACCTTGGAAATTAGACCCCAATTTATAAAATTTGACACCCCCGGGGTCTTAATATTATTAATTTTACTACGGCATCAAGCTTCAGCAAAATCCTGATGTTTCAAATCATTTATTAAAAATGCGCACAGAAAAAGAACTCGAAGGGGTGAACCTTCTGGGGAACCAGGGGGTGGAATACCCTTCTGATTACAACCCCGGGATTCTTGAAACTTTCGAAAATAAACATCCCGAGAATGAATATGTGGTGACTTTCAATTGTCCGGAATTCACCACCCTTTGCCCCAAGACCGGCCAACCTGATTTCGGACACATATACATCTCATACATCCCTCGAGAGAGGATGGTGGAGAGCAAAAGCCTCAAATTATATCTGTTCAGCTTCCGCAATCATGGAGATTTCCATGAAGACTGCGTGAATATAATCATGAAGGACCTGGCTCATCTTATGGATCCTAAGTATATTGAAGTTACAGGTATCTTTATGCCACGAGGAGGCATATGCATTTACCCATTTGCAAATATGGGCGATGACAATCATCAGGACATGGTAAAAGATAGGCGATTGCAGATGCTCTCCTCACTCCAACGATAAAAAATGAAAGATTCAATAATTATTCTTTCCGGTGGAATGGATTCCACCACCCTGATGCACCAGCAGAAGGATCGCATCGCATTGGCAGTTACATTTGATTACGGCTCAAACCATAATGCCCGAGAAATTGAATGTGCCAGATGGCAATGTGATTTACTCGGTATTGAACACATTGTAATCCCCCTCAAATTCATGGGTGAATACTTCGAAAGTTCTCTTCTTTCAGGTGCTGAAGCCATTCCAGAGGGTCATTACGCAGCTGAAAACATGAAATCCACTGTTGTCCCATTCAGGAATGGCATAATGCTTGCAGTGGCATGTGGTCTGGCAGAATCACGAAATTTGAAACATGTGATGCTGGCAAACCATGGCGGAGACCACGCTATATACCCCGACTGCAGAGGTGGATTCGTAGATGCAATGAGCCAGGCGATGAGTGAGGGAACCTACGACCATATCGATATTATCGCCCCCTTCACCAACATCACAAAAAATGAAATAGCCATACTCGGCAAGAATCTTGGAGTAGACTTCCATCATACTTACTCTTGCTATAAAGGTGGCGCCACACATTGTGGTAAATGTGGTACGTGTGTAGAACGCAAAGAGGCCCTTGAAGCAGCAGGGTTGAAAGACTTTGAAGTATATGAAGGTTAAGATATGTTAAGATATGCTAATATTAAAACTTTTTTAATCTCATATCAGTTATAATAATGTAAGTAAAAGAAAGAAGATAGATTTTGTTCATTAAGTTCATTAACAGATACGCTCTGTTAACGTCAACGGCCACTCGTGAGAGCGGCCGTTGTTGTATCATGATTGGTTTATTTACCCCCTATCTCAATAAACGAAGAAGAGTCAGTGACGTAGCTTCAATCCCCGACATTTCACGATGCAATCGACGACCGTAAGGGAGACTGAGAAGATATATTACGCCACCTATGGGGAAAAACCATTCAAGAATCTTTCTTAACCATACCTTCGAAGTCGGGTGATAGATCCAAAGAGCCTTGATTACCGGGAATTTTTCAAGTTGGGCATTTACTTTCAGATCGCGACTATCAGTCAGATAGTTCACCGTCTCATCCGTTAGTTCCGATATCTTCTCAATTGGCCCGAAGGGATATCCATGTTCCCAATATCGTCTGTAGGACAGAGGCTGGGGGTTTCTCCTAAGCCACAGCTTGCTCTCTCCATAAAGACGGCTCAGCATTCCGGAAGCGTGTAAGGTTGAGATCTCGTTGATTATCACCTCTTTCATAGGCACATGACGTGTCTCCCGCAATCCAAACCAGCGCCTTATCAAGTTGAGATAAAGATCTTTGTTGAATACCGCAGAATCATTCATAGCTTTATAGGTGACAAAGATTCCCAACGGCAAGAGTATTGCCGTGGAAAGCCACATACCTATCCATACCACGATGTGACCATCGCGAGCCATCTTGTATCCGGTATTATCGATGATGTAATACACCAAGAACAGCAATACGGAAATCACCAGAGGAGTTCCAAGACCACCCTTCCTGATAATGGCCCCCAAAGGCGCACCGATAAAGAAGAAGATTATGCAGGCCACAGAGAGTGTGAACTTCTTTATGAGCTCAATCTCATGGCGACGCAACGACCTCTTCTCATCTGATATGGTCATCGCACGGAACTCAAGCTCCTGAGCGCGTGTTCTATTTAGACCTATGGCACTCGAATACAATTCATTCTGCTCACCCGGCTTCAACGCATTGATGAGGGAATCCAGTTGAAGAGGCACAACATTCTTTGTTTCCTCTCCTCCGACTTGCTTACTGAGACGATGCTCATCGTTGAGGTATGCCTGCTGCTCCTTCGTTAGGTAAGGATTCGGAGTAATCGGCAGATAGTCACTGCGCATCACCCCCGAGAATGAATTACGCTTCAACTCCGTGGCATAACCAGTACCGATGGAATCAACCCTGTAAGTCAGCGAATCAATCGTGGCCCTGAGTTCAGCCATATCCTTACCCACATACTGCTTCCTCATACCCCCCTCATCCATTCTGTTGAAGTTTGCATCAAATGGAATCAGAATCTCCTTATCAAAAAAAGATTCCCGCCTGAAGGGCACATTGCGGTCGAGAGCGCGTTGCTCTCTCAGATTCTCGAACTGTTCTCCCGTGAAAAGATGAAGATACAGATAGCGGCTGTCTTTGGTAAACGCAAGTCTCGCAGAGTCGGCAAGAAGGATAGTGGAATTATCACCTCCCCGGCTGATATCATATATCATGACATCATAGAGCACCCCCGTTTCCCGGTTTTTGCTCTTAACAAAAAGATTGTAACCCGGAATATTGTCATAGAAAACCCCCTCAGGAATCTCCACTTCCGGGGTCTTCTGTTTCATGGAGAAGAGAAGAGTCCACATCTTTACCTGAGCTTTCGGAAGCACATCATTCTGAAAAAAGAAAGCCCCTACCGCAATTGCCATTACAAGGATAATCAACGGCTTCATCACCTTTAGAAGGGAGATGCCTGAGGCTTTGATAGCGGTGAGTTCAGATCGCTCACCAAGATTTCCAAAAGTCATGAGACTCGCAAGCAGGATAGCCAGAGGAAGGGCCATAGGAACCATCGTGACCGCAGCGTAGAAGAAAAGCTCCGCAAGCACGGAAAGAGCGAGACCTTTTCCTACAAGATCATCTATATACTTCCAGAGGAACTGCATCAGCACAATAAAAAGCACGATGAAGAAAGTCATCGCAAAAAGCGGAAGGAAGCTCTTTAATATGAAGAGATATAATCTTTTTACTATGCGTGCCATATCATATTCCCGACTATGGCATTTTAAGCCGGAAATTCGCCACAAAGTTACAAAAAATTCCATCTTATTCCTCCACCTTTTCGGAATTCTTTGTAACTTTGCGTAACTAACATGATTTACGACAGGCGGTGTCGTTGACCTCCCGCTGATACGGTTTCCGACTATATTTAATCAACTACTTACATATATGACACTTTTTGAAAGACTCACCAAGCAGGCGCAAGAGAATCCACAGCGCCTTGTTCTTCCCGAATCTCTGGAACCACGTACACTCCAGGCTGCCGATAAAGTGATCGGAGCAAATATAGCTGACGTTATTCTTGTCGGCAAACGTGACGAAATTCTCGCTAAAGCTTTTGAATTAGGACTACCAAATATTGAAAAGGCTTCTTTTATTGATCCCGATGATACAGAAGCCACTGAAAAGTATGCTGAGCTTTTTGCAAAGCTAAGAAAAAGCAAAGGAATCACTATCGAGCAAGCTCGTGATACTGTAAAGAATTCCCTTTATCTTGGTTGCCTCATGATCAAGAACGGAGATGCTGACGCAATGGTTGCAGGTGCCCTCAGTCCGACATCTCACGTGCTCCGTGCCGCTTTCCAGGTTCTGAAGACAAAACCCGGCATCTCCGTTGTGAGTGGAGCCTTCATCATGCTGCTCCCCGAGAGCTGTCCATTCGGAGAAGACCACATGTTGGTTTTCGCAGATTGCGCTGTGGTGCCTGATCCCACCGCAAAAGAACTTGCTGAAATAGCAGTAGCCACCGCAAAGACCACAAAAGATATCGCAGGGCTTGACCCGGTTGTGGCTATGTGCAGCTTCTCGACAAAAGGGAGCGCATCTCACGAACGCGTTGACAAGGTGATTGAAGCAACTGCCCTCGCTCGCCAGCTTGACCCCACTCTCAAAGTTGACGGTGAGCTCCAGAGCGATGCCGCCATCGTTCCTGCTATCGGAAACATGAAAGCGCCCGGCAGCCCTGTGGCCGGACACGCAAACACGTTGGTTTTCCCGTCTCTCGAAGTAGGTAACATTGCTTACAAGCTCGTTCAGCGTCTTGCCGGAGCCGGGGCTGTGGGTCCAATCCTGCAAGGTCTTGCCGCTCCTGTAAACGACCTTTCGAGAGGGGCAACCGTAGAGGATATCGTGAATACTATCATAGTCACCTGCAATCAGGCAATAGGCGACAAAAAATAAATTTATTTAAATAATTAAGTAGTTGGTAAAAATAAATGAACATATAAAACGAAGTTATTTTTGAGCAGATTTTGCTGCGGAAAGAGGGAGCATACTTTCGTATGCGACTGAATGACAAGGCAAAAGATGCCAAAAGAACAAGTTTTATTGTTCAAGATTATCAACTACAATACATCGATTAATTTTTAACAACTACTTATGAAGATTCTCGTCTTAAACTGCGGCAGCAGTAGCGTAAAATATAAACTTATCGACAGTGCCGACAAGAAGGTGCTGGCCGAAGGAGGCGTGGAAAAAATCGGCTTGCCGGATTCTTTCCTGAAATTCAAACTTGCCGACGGATCAAAGGAAACCATTGAGGTGAGCATGCCCGATCACAAAGAGGCAGTAAAGCAGGTTCTCAAAGTGCTCACAGACCCGGAAAAGGGTGTCATCAAGAGCTTTGATGAAATTGGAGCAGTCGGCCATCGTGTGGTTCATGGAATGGAATATTTCAACAAATCCGTCATCATCACCCCTGAAGTCATCGAGAAAGTGAAAGAATGCTACCCTGTGGCTCCTCTTCACAACCCCGCTAACGTTACCGGTATCGAAGCGGTTACCGAAATCCTGCCTGACGTTCCTCAGGTTGGAGTATTCGATACTGCATTCCACCAGACAATGCCGGCCAAAGCATATATGTATGCCCTCCCATATGAGGATTATGAGAAATATGGCATACGCCGCTACGGATTCCACGGAACAAGCCACCGTTACGTATCCCGTCGCGCATGTGAATTCCTCGGTCTTCCCTACGACAAACAGCGTATCATCACTTGTCATATCGGAAACGGAGCAAGCATCGCAGCCATAAAGAATGGGAAATGCGTGGATACTTCCATGGGATTAACTCCTACCGAAGGCCTCATGATGGGAACTCGTGTTGGCGATATCGATCCGGGAGCACTCGTATATCTCATGGAGCGTCGCGGCCTGAATGCTGAGCAGCTTCAGAAAGTTATCAATAAAGAGAGCGGCGTACTCGGTGTGTCGGGAATCTCCAACGACATGCGTGACATTGAAGCAGGTATTGCTGCCGGAAACGAACGCGCAAAACTTGCAATGGATATGTATGAATACCGAATACTGAAATATATCGGAGCATATACAGCTGCACTTGGAGGCGTTGATATCATCGTGTTCACAGGAGGTGTGGGTGAGAATCAGATCGGAACCCGCGAGAACATCTGCCGTCACCTTGAATTCATGGGAGTGACCTTCAATGCTGAAGCCAATAAGGTTCGCGGTGAAGAGATCGAGATCTCAGGCAAGGATTCCAAAGTCCATGTGGTAGTCATTCCCACCGACGAAGAGATGATGATCGCGGAAGATACCGCAGCCCTTGTATAAACCAATCAACACAACCCGGAAATGCTCGACTTCATATACTGGAATGCCGACCCTGTTCTATTCTCTTTAGGCCCCATAGCTGTCAGATGGTATGGCCTTGCTTTCGCTGTTGGATTCACCATCGGATACTGGATTGTTGCAAAAATGTTCAAACATGAAGGGGCCCCTGAGAAATGGCTCGGAATCCTCCTTACCTATGTGGTGATTGCGACCATAGTCGGAGCAAGACTCGGTCATGTTTTCTTCTACGAATGGGGATATTACTCAAAACACCCTGTCGAGATTCTGAAAATATGGGAAGGCGGTCTGGCGAGCCATGGTGGGACAATAGCCATAATAATTGCCCTCTTTCTCTATTCATGGTTTGTGACAAAAAAACCTGCCTCTTGGGTATTCGACAAGATTGTGGTAGCAATTGCTTTGGTCGGAGGTCTTATCAGGCTCGGCAACCTGATGAATAGTGAAATCTATGGTGGCCCGACTCAGCTGCCATGGGGTTTTGTATTCCTCAGGAATGGAGAAACAGTAGCAGCTCACCCCACCCAGATTTATGAAGCAGCGTGCTATTTCATCCTCTTTGGCCTGCTTATGTGGATGTATTGGAAAAAGAATGCTGAGGAGAGACCATGGCTTATCACCGGAGTGTTCTTCATCGGCATTTTCCTCCCAAGATTCCTTATTGAGTATGTGAAAAACGTGCAGGTTAGTTCCGAGTATGAGATGATAGCCAAGTATGGCATGAATATAGGCCAGATGTTGAGCATTCCTTTCATCCTCCTCGGAGTAGCTCTCGTGATATGGGCGATGACTCATCCGCGCAAGCACTTCTACTTCCCCAACCGTTTCGCTGATGATCCGACCTACCGACGCAGTTCACGCCGGTGATCAATTATGATAAGTAAGTTTGAAAAATTAGCTAATAGTTATTTTTGGAATTTGAGCGATTGGAT
>CAZCJC010000017.1:0-47875 GCA_964499025.1 uncultured Sangeribacter sp. | reverse complement strand
CGTTCTTGCCTGTCTGTGTGCGTGAATGCGGTGTCTCCGTTCACTGCTGCAATCGGATTTCATCCGGCTTGAGTGGCCGGCGTGACGGGACAAAGGTTAGAGTATGAGGGATCGGATTTGATTGCTCGTAAGTAATATTATATACTATATGAACCCTCGGATGATTCAAAGATGATGTGAGAGGGAATAGTTGATGATAGTTTTCTTCGGATATTAGAAATTGAAAATCTTTCTATTTTTCCTTATACCGAAGAATACTATTATTATACTTAGGATTCAATTTATATTAAATGATAAAAGTTGATTCCTACAAGACAATAAATCTATAGGAATAAAAGTGATCCTGATTCAGAGGTTCCTAATATTTTATGGGAGAAATCATTTAAATTAATTCGAATCTATCAGCGTCAAGGTAAGCGGGAAATTTATCACGGAATTCATCAAGTTTATTTCTTGAAAGTGTAGAATAGATAAGGTCACTTCCTTCAATATTTTTAGATATATCTTTGCCCTTGAAATCTATGACAGCTGATGAACCGTTGTATAGGAATCCTTTGGGATCCTCTCCTATACAATTTACACCACATACGTATGCCTGATTTTCAATTGCTCTGGCTTTTAGAAGTGTATTCCATGCATTTATGCGAACCTCTGGCCAATTTGCTACTGCGATCATTAAATCATATTTATTGTTGATATTCCGACACCAAATTGGGAAACGAAGGTCATAACATACAATCATGGCGATATTCCACCCTCTATATCTTACAAAGAGACGGCGATTACCGGCTGTGAATATCTTATCCTCGCCAGCCATGGAGAATAGATGCTTTTTATCTGCATGGTTATAATCTTCAGAGGGCTCAATGAAAAATGCACGATTATATAGCTTGTTGTCTTCAGCAGCTATAACACTCCCGCAAATTGCCAGATTATATTTTGTGGCTAATTGCTTTATTTTGCTTATTGTAGAGGAATAGTTCAGACGAGCCACCTGATTAAGTTCCTCAAATGTGTGTGAAGTGGTCGGAAAACCGGTAGTGAATGTCTCCGGAAGAATAAGTAGGTCTGTTTGTCGATGAATAGTTTTTAATTTTGTTTCGAGTGTCTTTATATTTGCATCGATATTATCCCAAGAAATCGGCATCGGGAATAGACATACGTTAAGATCTTTTGAAAACATATTCAGGACAAATTTTCAGATATATTAAAGAGATTACCCGCTAAAGCAGGTTTGTCAGATTGTAAACTTTTCCGGATATTTAGCAACTTCAGCAGAGTTTGCGTAATAGGATTTGACAAATTCCATGTCCTTTTCTATATCACCGGAAGGGAAAAATTCATCTTTTATTACTATCATTTTATTATGATAATCAATAATTCCCAATTGTACGGGTACGTTGGCCTCATAGGATATGAATAGAAATCCGGTTCTCCATTTTTCCTGTCGGCTTCTGGTTCCTTCGGGTGTAACGGCCAAATTCACATATTCGGATTTGTCAAACATGTTGACGATTTCCTGAGTGAGACTTTTGCCATTTTTCTTAGCAGGAACGGGAATTCCGCCCAGTGATTTAAGTAAATATTTAAGAGGGAAGAAAAACCAAAATTCTTTCATAAGAAAATTAGCTTTCCTTCCCAATGATTTGTAGGCCGCAAGACCGAGAATAAAATCCCAGTTAGAAGTATGGGGGGCAACACATATAACGCATTTGTTACGGCGTGGTGCCGTAATGGATACTTTCCATCCACACCAATTCAGTATTTTCCCCCATAGATTCATAATTTTATTCTGCTGCTATTTCTTTATTCTTTGCTTTTTCTGCTGCCGGAATAGCTTTATTGAATTCCTTCACAGCTTCGTTGAGTTCTTCAGCGAATTCATTTTCAATTTTTGTGAAAAGTGCCTTGAAGAAATCAGCCTTAGCCTTAGAATATTCCTTTTTGTCCTCGAATGCTTTTTCTCCTTTATCAAAAAATACATTAGCATTATCTTTTGCTTTTTCGATTGCAGCAAGTACATTCTCAATTGAAGCAGCAATTGCTTTTTTATCAGCTCCCTCAATATTGTAGTAAGCTGTCATCATCTCTTCACATACTGATGCACCGATTGCATCAATGTTTTTCTTAAATTCTCTTTTATTTGCCATAATAATGGGTTATTTAGTTTTCTATATATAGTATAACGCTTTAATCGTAGAAAATATTTAAGAATATTGAAGTTTTCAAAATTAGTTTTACCATTTTGAAGCTCTGTTTATTTGAAAGGGTTATATCCGCTTTGATTAGAGCCGCCTCTATCTTCTTCCTTTCCCACCCTTTATTCTTAATCAGTCGTGTCTCTCCTTTCTTGCAGCATCCAGTCTTAGAAGAATAAAGAGAAGAATGGTAAATCCCCAAAGAGAGGATCCTCCATAACTGAAGAAGGGGAGTGGAATACCGATTACGGGACATAAACCGATAACCATTCCGACATTTATTGCCAGATGAAATATAAGGATGGAAACCACACAATATGCGTACACACGCTCGAATGGAGTCCGCTGTCTTTCGGCAACGTGAATCAGTCTTAGAATGAGAGCAAGATAAATTGCCAAAACTATGGATGCTCCAATGAATCCTTCCTCTTCACCGATCGTGCAGAATATGAAGTCGGTGTGTTGTTCCGGAACATATTTAAGTTTTGTCTGTGTTCCGTTTAAGAATCCTTTTCCTGATAAACCTCCCGAACCAATTGCTATTTTAGATTGATTCACGTTGTATCCGGCCCCCATCACATTCTCTTCAATTCCCAAAGCTACCTTTATGCGTTGTTGCTGATGAGGCTCAAGAACATTTCCGAAAACATAGTTGACTGAAAACAGAAAGAGAACGGATACAACAGAGAAACCTATTGTAATTAAGAATTTATTTATAGGGTGCCTTAGCATTGCAATTGCGGTATAAATGATTGCCAAAGCAAGAATTGAGAGGAAGAAAGCGAGTCCGTTAACATTAACTCCTATAAAAGAAAGAATGGTCACTACTATTCCAGATATCACGAAGCCCATTATAACATTCCTTGCAATGATTATATCTTTGCAATAGAATAACAACATTAAAGAAAATATCAGAAGAATGATAATGAAAACGGTAAACTCACCTAATGGTATTCCCAATATAAGGGGTTCGGCAAACTTTACCGCAACTACAAAGAAAGTGATAGCACATAGAATGGAAAAGAGAACTAATCCACTCATTCCTTCTCTATATAGTACAAAAATCAGCGAAATATAAACCAGGGCGCTTCCCGTTTCCCGTTGAAGGAGAATAAGTATGATTGGGATAAAGATGATTATCAATGCCCGGAAATAATTACTGATTTTGGCATTTAGTGAAAAATTATAGGAATCAAATAGTTTTGCAAGAGCAAGTGCTGTTGCAAATTTACCGAATTCTGCAGGCTGGAGACTTATCGGACCGAAAACAAGCCATGAGTGTGAACCCTTTATGTTAGGAGCCAGAAATATTGTCATTATCAGTATAAGGATCACCACTCCATATATTGGATAAGCATATATCTTATATATCCTATAATCAACAATCAGAATTATTGTTCCAAGAATAAGGGATAGACCAATCCATAGTATCTGTTTGCCTGAGAACTCATTAAGATCAAAAAGTGAGGCATTGTCAAAATCATAGCTGGCTGCATAAATGCTTATCGCTCCCATGATGACAAGCATTAGATAGAGCAGGATCGTGACCCAATCTATAGCCTTGAATACAGATATTGATGTGTCAGTGTTTCTTGACTCCACTTGAAACAATAGTATTTGAGTTCAACATTTTTTCCTCAACGCCTTTTCGTGCGGGACTAATCTCGCCATTAAGATACTTCTCAATCATCAGGCTCCCTATCGGCACTCCGAAAGCTGCTCCGAATCCGGCGTTCTCAACGTATACACACACCGCAATCTTAGGATTGTGATATGGTGCAAATCCGATAAATGCGGAATGATCCTTCCCGTGTGGGTTCTGAGCAGTTCCAGTCTTGCCGCATACTTCTATGCCAGGCAGATTTGCTCCACGGCATGTGCCACCCAATACTGCCATTCTCATCCCTTCTGCCACGTCCTCATAATATTCTTTTTTGATATGAGGCCTATGTTTCTCTAAAAATTTGTTGTCTATGGTAGTGTCAGCAATTTCCTTTACAATGTGTGGAACTCGGTAATAACCCCGGTTAGCAATAGTGGCGCAAAGATTTGCAATCTGTATTGGTGTTGCCAAAATCTCCCCCTGACCGATGGAAACAGATATGATTGAATTTCCGCTCCAATTCTTACCACGGAAAGACTTGTTATATGTTTCAGAGTTAGGAATAAATCCCCGGCTTTCAGAAGGGAGATCCACCCCGAGCTTATATCCGTAACCCATTTCCACCAGATAGTTTTTCCATTTTTCAAACTGATCTACTGTCTTTGTGCCTCTCTTATCAATCATATTCTTAAAGCCCCAGCAGAAATATGCATTGCAAGATGTTTGGAGCGCAGGTTTTAGAGTGATAGGAGAGTAGTGTCCATGACAACCAACCCTCAGGCCGTTGACATACCCGTGATGGCACGGATAGGCAGTGGAAAGATTCACTATTCCTTCTTGAAGGAATATAAGGCCTTGAGATGGTTTGAAAGTTGAGCCAGGCGGATAAGCACCTTGTAATGCCCGGTCATAAAGTGGCTTAAAGGGATTCTTTACGAGATCAGCATAATTTTTTCCCCTCTCCTTGCCAACCAACAGAGAAGGATCATAACTTGGAGAGGAAACAAGAGCAAGGATCTCACCGGTAGCTGGTTCGATGGCTACAATGGCACCGATCTTTCCCCTCATGAGTTCTTCTCCATATTGTTGGAGATCCATGTCTATGGAAAGGGTAAGATTCCTACCTGATTTAGGGTACACATCATGAATACCATCCTCGTATTTACCTTTTATTCTTCCGTAGGCATCTTTCATAAGGATCTCCATCCCTTTTACGCCACGTAGTTCTTTTTCGTAACTTTTTTCAATGCCCAAGTCTCCGGTATAATCACCCCTTCGGTAATATCTGTCACGTTCAATATCATTTGCTGAAACCTCACGGATGTTTCCAAGAATATTTGCTCCACAGGGATACACATATTCTCTAACAGTACGTTTCTGAATGAAGAATCCGGGAAAGAGATTCAGCTTTTCCTGAAGTCGGCCATAATCTTTCTGAGAAAGATGAGAAATGAGTTTCTGGGGGGTGTAGGCAGAGTATCCGGGATTCTTTCTCGGATTCTTCATTTCTTTCCATTTCTCCAGGAGTTCATCTTTCGTAATCTCAAGCGCTGAGCATAGGGCCAGTGTATCGAATTCCCCGACATCTTTAGGAATGATCATTACGTCATATGCCGGTTTATTGAAAACCACCAGTTTTCCATTTCGGTCATACACAAGACCTCGGGCCGGATATATGACCCTTTTAAGGAAAGCGTTACTATCCGCGCTCTCCTTATATTTGTCATCACCGATCTGAAGCGAAAACAGTCTGATGAGATAAATAATGACGATCAAGGAGATAAATCCCCCAATCACATATTTTCGTTTCTCTAAATTATAATCTTTTCTCACTTAGCTACTCCCAACTGGTATTTGGCTCAGTCTTCTTTCTTATTTATAATCAGACTGTCTAACCCTAATAGAATCAAAAATGTGAACAGTGCACTTGCTCCCCCCATTATAGCAATCTCCTTGATGTCTGCAAAATTGAAATATTCTATAAAAAATATCAAGAAGCAATATATTGCAGACATTGACAAAAGATACTTGGTGTAAACGCTGAATCCCAGACTTGCCAAAGATGGCTCTATGTTCTTTGTCCGGTCATCTTTAGGAATGTAAGCGTAAAGCACTGGCCGCTTTATCATTGCAAGCAGAGTGCATGAAAGTGTATTCACTCCGAGTGTATCGGAAAATATGTCTACTATCAATCCCGCAAAGAAAGCCCAAGTAAGCAAGTAATTTGTATTCAGGTTCATGGGTAGATTGATAATCACGTATATGAATACAAAAGCTGTAGCCACATTAAAAAGCATAATGTGATTACAAATGAATATCTGGACAAGAACCAGACAGAGCAAGATTATCAAGTTTATCAACAGATTCCTACTCATATCCGTCAGTCTTTTTTTGTGTCGTCATAATTGGAAAGAGAATCAATCTCTTCCTTGTAAATATCCTTAATTACCCTCACCGTACTCAATGAACGGAAATCGGGACTAAGGCGAACCTTGAAGGTGAAAAAGCTCTCGTCATGGCTTCTCACTCTATTTAGAATCGTACCGACTGGAATTCCTTCAGGGAAAGTCGTTGAATATCCACTTGTCACCACAGTATCTCCAATCTGATATTCCACATGTCGGGGAATCTCCTCCATGTATGCAATTGATGCATCCCCACCTTTCCAGTTTAGTGAACCGACAAATTGTGTATCCTTTATCTTCACCGAAAAGTGTTGAGTCTCATTTAGAAGAGAAATTACTCTTGCCATATGTGGCCCCGTTATATTAACAATTCCGACGATACCATTCTGATCCACAACACCCATACCTCTTTCAATACCGTCAAGGCTACCTCTATCGATTGTGAAAAAGTTTTTGGGGTGTCGCGTATTATTATTTATAACGGAAGCGGCAATGTAATCGTATCTGTCGCGCGATGGTATAGGTGGAATTGTATCAGACAGAAGGGTCTGATATTCAGCGATACGGTTTTTTAGGTTCAACACCTCGTTTTGAAGAGATGCATTACTTGCCTGCAAGCTCTTATTGATATCCTTAAGATGAAAATATCCTGTAACCTGTGAAGCCCCGTCATACAATCCGCCAGATAAAGCATTGGCTGATGTAAGATAAACCGACTGTCGATAGCGACTGCCGAGAACAAGTAGGAACACACTCAATATTACATAGAATGTGAATACAAACCAGGTAGAATACCGAAGTATGAAATTAAGAAGATTTCTCAATCTCTGATTACGTATCTAAAGGGGAAAACTAAGAATTTATCAACAAGTATTAAACGACTTGCAGCTCAGGAATGCTTTCCAAATTATTTTATCCTATAACTTATGGATAAAAACTTGGAAAGGCAATCATGAGCTACAAATATCGATCCGTATCAACGGATAAGGAATGAGAATCGATTGATATTCTTTAATGCAATTCCTGTTCCTTTTGCTACTGCATGTAACGGATCTTCAGCAACCTTGAATTCAATGCGAATCTTATCGGTAAATCTCTTTGCGAGGCCTCTAAGCAGAGCTCCACCACCGGCAAGATAAATACCATTTCTTACAATATCTGCATATAGTTCTGGAGGAGTATCTCCAAGTGCTGCAAGAATAGCGTTCTCTATCTTTTCGATTGACTTCTCAATACAGTGTGAAACTTCCTCATGAGTGACAGGTACTTCCATCGGAAGTGAAGTCATCTTGTTTGGTCCGGTTACGATAAATGGTTCTGGTGGATCTTCAAGAGTGGGGAGTGCCGATCCTACATTGATCTTTATGAGTTCGGCCATTGTTGTTCCTACTTTCAGATTGTGAACGCGGCCCATATGATCCTGAATATCGGCAGTGAGATCGTTTCCGGCAATACGTATACTCTTGTTGCTGACTATACCACCTAGTGAAATAACCGCAATCTCAGTGCTGCCACCACCTATATCCACTATCATATTTCCATCGGGCGCTTCAACATCAAGACCTATACCTAATGCGGCGGCCATGGGTTCATAGATCATATAAACATCTCGTCCACCGGCATGTTCACTTGAGTCACGGACGGCTCTAATTTCAACTTCTGTAGAACCTGAAGGAATGCAGACAACCATACGCAGAGAAGGGGAGAACCATCTTCTCTTTGAACTGACCATCTTCACCATTCCTCGAATCATCTGCTCTGCTGCGTTAAAGTCAGCGATAACACCGTCGCGTAAAGGCCTGATCGTGCGGATGCCAGGAGGCTCTTTACCCTCCATCTGATGAGCCATGGTGCCAACTGCAAGCAGTTTATCTGTCTTGTTTTCGATAGCAACCACGCTGGGCTCATCCACAACGATCTTGTCATTATGTATTATGATGGAATTGGCTGTTCCCAAGTCCATCGCAATTTCCTGTGTGAATGAAAAAAGTCCCATTTATAACCTATTGGTTAAGTTAGATAATGATAATGTTACGTGGATTAGGAATCCACTAATCAGAATGCAAAGTTAACTATTTTTTTATTAAATTCCTGCTGCGAAGATATTTTTTTAAGTTAATAAGTAAAAATTATAAATATACTTTTTTGATGATAAAAAAGCTCCACTCATCAGAGTGGAGCCTAAATGATTTTTACTCAACGCTTAATTTTCAATTATTGAAATAAGTTTCAAGAGCATAATCGATATTTTCAATGACATACTGAAGATCGCCGTCTGCCTCATTCATCTCTTTTGCCTTGTCAGTGATTTTTTTTGCGTAGAGGAAGTAATTATCCTTTACGTTCTGGCGTTCTTCGGGAGATGCGCCTTCGATATTATTCCATTTCTGAGTTCCAACTTTGAAAATCTTTTTACTTGCGTTTTTCAATGTTTCGAAATCAACGCCGGGAAGTTCGAATGCTTTGCGATAGTCCTCAACTGATGCTTCGTCATCACCCTTACGGTCGTTTACATAGCCACGGAGACCATATAAGGTTGCATTATCCGGTGTCTTTTCAATCATCCCTGAAATTGTAGCGAGTGCTTTGTCCATTTGATTGTCAAGCACCATAGAGTTAATGAGGTTGCTGACGAAGATTGGCTGAGACATTCCGAATTTATCATAACCTGCCTGAGCAATTTCCATGATTGCATCTTTAGCTGCATCCTGCTTTGTTGAGTCACGGCTTGCCATATACTGCCAGCAAGCTAACTCATAAATGAAGTTCTGAGGATTATCTGAATTGTTTAGACGTGCATGTTTGAATGCATTTGCACTCTTCTCAAGCTCCTCGGCTGCATATGCGGAAATTCCTGCATTAAAGAAAGCGGTATTCACTACTGAGTCGGGAGTTGCCTTGACCTCCTTGGTTGCAAAAGGAAGGGAAGGGATAAGGCCATAGATCATGAATGCTTCATATGCCTGGGGATATTTCTTCTCATTGTAGAATGTTCCGCCTGCATTGAAATAGTCATTGAAATGTCCATTCAATTTTGAAGCTATATCTTTGGAAAATTTCGGTTTGATCTCTCCCTTTGCATTAGGAAGGCTATCGAGAGGAAGTGCCGCCATAAACAGATTATAACCATTGAGGAGCTGCTCACTCATTTCAAGCGGGTTCACGCTTGCGGGGTTAATCATCTGTTTTTGGAAAGAATTGTCGTAGGCATCATATTCAAGTTTTCCACCTACATAATATGTGCGGGCTTCGTTCTTTGTCTCTTCGTTTTCCATAGCCTGCTGCAAGAGTGCGCGAGCCTCGGCTATCTTATCGTTCTTTCCAGATAGTTTTGCTACCTGATCAACGACCTGTTTCTGTGCGCAAATGGAGCCAGCTGCTACCATGCAAAGCGCGAGTGTAAGGAATTTTTTCATGTTATCTGAGTTGTAATTAAAGTTTGCGTATGTTATTGTTCATCCGGAGTGTGATCCTCCTCTTCGATAATCTCTTCTACTTCCTTTTCAACTTTGTGCTGATTGCGAAGAGCCTCATCTTCTCTGTGATCTTCCTCCATCTCTTCATCTATCTCTTTTTCGGGATCGGAGTCAACTTTGCATACAGAAGCTATGGTGTCTCCTCGTTTACCAAGGTCAATCAGCTTGACTCCTTGAGTAGCACGTCCCATTACACGAATAGAGTCAACGGGCAGGCGCAAAGTTATACCGCTTTGGTTGATGATCATCAGGTCATTTTCATCTGTAACGTTATTGATCGCAACCAGCTTGCCGGTCTTATCAGTGATCGACATCGTCTTCACACCTTTACCACCTCTATTGGTGATGCGGTAATCTTCAACTGCTGACCTTTTCCCATATCCGTTTTCGGAAACCACCATAACAGTTTCTTCATCATTCCCATTGAGAATAATCATGCCGATCACCTCATCAGTATCGCTGCCTAAGGTCATACCCTTGACGCCTGTTGAGACGCGGCCCATTTCGCGAACAGTGCTTTCATGGAAACGGATTGCACGTCCTTCGCGGTTTGCAATGATGATTTCAGAATCCCCGTTGGTCATTCTTACTTGGATCACATCATCATCTTCCCTAATGATTATGGCTTTTACTCCGTCTGTTCGTGGACGAGCATATGCTGAGAGTGAAGTTTTCTTTATTATACCCTTCTTAGTTGCAAAGATAAGGTTGTGAGTTGTATTGAAATTCGGATCTCCAAGGTTTTGAACACGAATGAAGGCATTTACGCGATCATCCTGGTCAATATTTAGGAGGTTCTGAATTGCACGTCCTTTGGAGTTCTTTGCGCCTTCCGGGATCTCATACACCTTTAGCCAGTAACAACGTCCTTTGGCAGTAAAGAAGAGCATGTGGTTATGATTTGTCGCAGGATAGATGTATTCGATGAAATCCTCATCTCTTTTGTCACTTCCTTTCGCACCTACTCCGCCTCTATGCTGGGCACGGAAATCGGAAAGGGGAGTACGTTTGATATAACCAAGATGAGATATGGTGATGATCATCGGGTCGTCAGGATAGAAATCTTCAGCATTGAAATCACCTGATATCATATTGATGTCAGTTCGACGCTCATCTCCGTATTTGTCGCGAATCTCTATCAATTCATCCTTCATAACCTGACGACATACCATATCATCGTTGAGGATATCATTCAGATGTTGGATAAGTTTCATCACATCCTCATATTCAGCCCGCAATTTTTCCATTTCGAGGCCGGTGAGCTGGCGGAGTCGCATCTCGACGATAGCACGTGTCTGGATTTCATCCAGTTCAAAACGTTCTGCAAGCTTCTGTCGGGCTTCTTCGGTTGACGCTGATCCTCTGATGATCTGAATCACTTCATCGATATTGTCACAAGCGATCATCAAACCTTTCAGGATATGAGCTCTTTCCTCTGCTTTCTTAAGTTCATATCTGGTTCTTCGGATCACAACATCGTGACGGTGACTTACGAATGCTTCAAGAATCTCTTTAAGGTTGAGAGTCTTTGGACGACCGTTGACCAAAGCGACATTGTTAACGCTGAAAGATGTCTGGAGCTGTGTCATTTTGAAGAGTTTGTTGAGCACAACTCTTGCATTTGCGTCTTTCTTAATGTCGATAACAATATTAATTTTTCCACGGGCAGAGGTGTCGGATATGTCGGAGATGCCATCAATCTTCTTTTCATCTACGAGATCCGCGATACTTTTGACAAGATCACCTTTAATAACTCCGTAAGGAATTTCTGATATTACGATAGAATCAGTGTTGCCGGAAGATTCGATTTCCGCCTTTGCACGCAAAATAATACGGCCTCTACCGGTTTCAAAAGCGTCCTTGACGCCCTGAAGGCCAAGAATCTCACCACCCGTAGGGAAATCAGGAGCCTTGATGTATTGCATGAGACCTTCAACATCAAGCTCGGGATTGTCGATAAGGGCAAGTGAAGCATTGAGGGCTTCAGTTAGATTGTGAGGGGGCATGTTGGTGGCCATACCTACAGCAATTCCGGACGCGCCGTTTACAAGAAGATTAGGAATTCTTGTGGGAAGCACGGCAGGTTCGGAAAGGGTGTTGTCAAAGTTGGGTACGAAATCCACAGTATCTTTGTCGAGATCTTGAAGCATCTCTTCACCCATTCGTGCGAGCTTCACCTCTGTATATCGCATCGCGGCAGGAGAGTCTCCATCAATCGAACCGAAATTACCTTGGCCGAAAACAAGAGGATATCGAAGCGACCACTCTTGTGCAAGCCTTACCATTGTCAGGTAAATGGATGAATCGCCATGCGGGTGATATTTACCCATGACTTCACCTACTATTCGAGCTGATTTCTTGGTGTCACCGGAAAAGAAGTTTCCCAGCTCATTCATTCCAAAGAGCACGCGGCGATGTACCGGTTTGAAACCATCTCTAACATCGGGCAATGCCCTGGATACTATTACCGACATCGAGTAATCGATGTAGGCACTTTTCATTTCCGATTCTATATTAATCGGGATAATTTTATCGTCTCCTTGCATTTTTGAACGTTTGTAATATGGCCCAAATCCTTCTTACAAAATTACGAAAATTTCTTTAAATCACCAAATACTATGAATTGGGGTGTTTCATAAATTCCATTAGTAAAGAGAAGAACAATATTGTTAAGTAGCTATGTGAACTGAATACATAGATAATTATGTAGGAAGTTGTCTAAACTAAATTTTTTATTAACATTCGGAAATTAGTTTAGGCAATTTCAATAGTAGAGTTTTGTTTGAACTGCGGCTTAATTGATGAAATGTTAAAGTCGGAGGATAAGATAATAATAAAGTATTTTTCGTAAATTTGGCACGGGAATTGTTATCTGATAATAAACACAAATTGTATTTTGATGAAAAACGACTTTTCAAAACAATTCAGACCAATCCTTGAAATTGGTTATAATGAGGCAAAGAGGTTTGATGCCCCCTTTATCTCATGCGAGCATATCATGCTTGGTGCCATTAAAAACAAGGAGGGTTATGCGTTTAGGATTCTTAATCAGCTGAAGGTGCCTATTGCCAAGATAGAGAGTGAATTAGAGGAGTATTTATCAGAACCTCATCCCTCTCAGGAGACTACGACACTGTTTGAACAGCAGTATAAGATCAGTCTTGCTGCTATCCGTCAGCTTCAGCTTGCCACATCCGAGGCGCGCAAAATGAATGCACAGGTGATAGGAAGTGAGCACATCCTCCTTGCTTTGATTCATGACAGTAGAGCCATGGATAGCGAGGTTTTGCGTCATATAAAGGATGAATATCTCAATTTTGACATATCCATTCAGGCTATTGGAGGATTTGACATGCCTCCGGCTATGGGAAAAGGCCTTCCTGCAGATGATGAAGAGGAGGATAACGAATTCCATTCATCGGCCGGAGGGGGATTTAAATCCAAATCTCAGGAATCCGGTCATAAAGATAAGGTTAAGAGTGACACACCCGCTCTTGATAAGTTTGGATATGATATGACGAAGGCTGCCTCTGAAGGTCGTCTTGATCCGGTGGTTGGAAGAGAGAATGAGATTGAGAGACTTGCACAGATTCTTTCGCGTCGTAAAAAGAACAATCCTGTTCTTATTGGAGAACCGGGAGTGGGTAAATCAGCGATAGTTGAGGGTCTGGCTCTCCGAATCATTCAGCGTAAGGTTTCAAGAGTTCTTTTTGACAAGCGAGTCATAGGTCTTGATCTTGCCGGCTTGGTTGCCGGAACCAAGTACAGGGGACAGTTCGAGGAGAGGATCAAGGCAGTTCTCGACGAACTCACAAAGAATCCGGATATCATCCTCTTTATCGATGAGATCCATACTATTGTCGGGGCCGGCAGCGCTCCGGGTACGATGGATGCAGCCAATATTCTGAAACCGGCTCTTGCAAGAGGTGAGATTCAGTGCATCGGTGCTACCACCCTTGATGAATATCGTCAGAATATCGAAAAAGATGGGGCACTTGAAAGAAGGTTCCAGAAAGTTATGGTAGAGCCCACTTCACCTGAAGAGACACTTGAGATCCTTAAGCAGGTAAAGGAAAAATATGAGCAACATCATAATGTGAATTATACTGATGATGCTCTTGAAGCTTGTGTAAATCTCACAGAGAGATATGTAAGCGACCGCAATTTCCCTGACAAGGCTCTCGATGCTCTTGATGAGGCAGGAAGTAGGGTACACATAACAAATATTGTTGTTCCTGAGGAGATTGAGAAACTGGAGAAAGATGTTGATGAACTCACCACTCAAAAACTCAATGCAGCAAAATCTCAAGATTATGAACTTGCCGCCTCTTTGAGAGATAAGGTTCAGGCAAAGAAGAATGAGCTTGAGAATGCAAAGAAAGAATGGGAAAAGACCCTTGACAATGCCCGTCAGGAGGTTGATGAGGATAAAGTGGCCGAAGTTGTTGCGATGATGACCGGGGTTCCAACCCAAAGAATTGCTCAGGCAGAGGGTACTCGCCTTATCAAGATGGGTGAAAATCTCAAGGGCTCCGTCATTGGGCAGGATGATGCCATCAAGAAAGTAGTCAAAGCGATTCAGCGTAACCGTATCGGCCTCAAGGATCCCGATAAGCCTATAGGTGTATTCATGTTCCTTGGACCGACCGGAGTTGGAAAGACTCATCTTGCCAAGAAACTTGCGGAATATCTTTTTGATTCTGCAGATTCACTGATAAGGATGGACATGAGTGAATTCATGGAAAAATTCACGGTCTCCCGTCTTGTCGGAGCTCCTCCGGGATATGTCGGATATGAAGAGGGTGGACAGCTTACAGAGAAAGTTAGACGCCGTCCCTATTCAGTAGTGCTTCTTGATGAAATTGAGAAGGCACATCCCGATGTCTTTAATCTTTTGCTTCAAGTGATGGATGAGGGACGTCTCACAGATTCTCTTGGCCGTAAGATTGATTTCAAAAATACGATCATCATCATGACCAGCAATGTTGGATCACGCCAGCTTAAGGATTTTGGCGCAGGTGTAGGTTTTAACACCGAGACTGTCACAAAAGAGCAAGCACATGGTGTAATCTCTAAAGCTCTTAATAAAGCTTTCAGTCCGGAATTCCTCAATAGGGTTGATGATATAATTATGTTTGATCAGCTTAATAAGGATTCTATCTTTGGGATTATTGATATAGAGCTCAAGGATTTCTATTCAAGGATTGAGAAACTTGGCTTCCGTCTCACACTCAGTGAGGAAGCAAAGAATTTCATCGCAGAGAAGGGTTATGATAAGAACTTCGGTGCGCGTCCTCTCAAACGGGCTATTCAGAAATACCTTGAAGATGAGCTTGCTGAGCTGATGCTGACATTGAATGCTGAAGGCAAGATAGGTGGAAGCATCAATGTGAATTATAATCCCGGAGATGAAAAACTGACAATAGATTACAAAGGTATAGAGTAATCTATTCATAGAAGTCGAATTAATTCTGAGAATATAATATTTTGATCAAAGGGATAATTCCAGAAAAAATAAAGAGCGGTGAACACCGCTCTTTATTTTTTTAAGTATGTGAAAATCAGAAAAGGAGAGCTATCCGGAATGTTATGAATGCAAGAAGCCAAGCCAGTCCTGTATTGTAGAGAACGGTGAAAAGAGTGTATTTCCAGGAGCCCGTTTCGCGGGTAATGGCAGATAAGGTTGCGATGCAGGGGAAGTAGAGAAGAACAAACACCATAAATGCCATAGCTGACGCAGCAGTGAACGGAGGGATGCCGGTAATTTTTGATGGAGACTTAAGTCGTTCAGAAAGAAGGTTTGCGTCATCGTCCCCAACGTATAGAACTCCTAATGTTGAGACTACAACCTCTTTCGCTGCAGAGCCGGCTATAAGGGAAACACAGGTTTTCCATCCAAATTCCATTGGGCGAACCACCGGTTCGACAAATTTGCCTATTTGTCCGAGTATTGAATTCTCTTGCTGATACTCATTAGCAATCAACTCTTGCAACTGTTCCGGAGAGTATGTGGCAAGTGTTGAAGCCGGCATCTCGGAAATAACTGTGGCCTGATAATCCTGGGGAATATTTTCCGGTGAATAATGGGGGAAATAAGACAAGGCCCAGATTATAATAGACGCTACAAGTATCAGCCCTCCCATTTTCTTTAGATATTGTTCGGCTTTAGACCACATGTTTCTCAGAGTCGCTTTCAACGTGGGGATTCGATAGGGTGGAAGTTCCATTACAAATGGCGTCTCATCCTCCTTAAACCAGAATTTCCTCATCATTTTTGCTGTCAGTACAGCCACAATGATGCCCAGGAGGTAAAGCCCGACAAATACCCAGGCGCCATATTGAGGAAAGAATGCACCGACAAGCAGAACATAGATAGGTATTCGTGCAGAGCAACTCATGAAAGGATTTATGAGGATGGTAATGAGTCGGCTTGATTTGCTTTCGATAATGCGAGTAGACATTATTGCCGGGACATTACACCCGAACCCCATTACAAGAGGAATGAAAGACTTGCCATGAAGTCCCATTCGATGCATCAGTTTATCCATTATGAAAGCTACCCTTGCCATGTATCCGGAATCCTCCATAAATGAGATGAATGCGTAAAGTATAAGGATATTAGGAAGAAAAACAATCACCCCTCCTACTCCGCCTATTATTCCGTCGAGCAACAGGTCTTTTAAAGGACCATCTGCCATTGAGTCTCCTATTATCCCCGAAATCCAGGAAACCAGCGACTCAATCCATTCCATAGGATAGGATCCCACTTTGAAAGTAGCCCAGAACATAAGCCACATTACAAGCAGGAACAGGGGAAATCCGAATAGCTTGTTTGTTACAAACGCGTCAATAATTTTTGTAGATTTCTCCTCTCTTGCCACAGATCCCTCCATATTTTCTTTGAGGGCACCTTGAATGAAACCATATTTTTCAGCAGCGATTGCGGAGGTAACATCCTCATTAAGATTTTTTGAGATTCTTTCATTCTCTGCATCACGTATCTTTGCCCATTCTTCGTAATGTGAGTTTGATTTGAGAATATTTTCTATCTCCGGATCGCGTTCGAGGAATTTTATTGCGAGGAATCGGGGGGAGAACTGATGGGAAATAGAATGATCCCTCTTGAATTCATCTTTGAGCTTTGTTATTCCTGCTTCGATATCCGGACACATGCGGATATGAATATGCCGTGTGTCAGGATTACGCAGTTCGTAAACCTCAATAACCGTGTCAAGGAGTTTTTCAATTCCTTGTCCCGAAGAGGCAACAGTAGGCACAACAGGCACCCCAAGCATTCGCCCCAGATTCTCATACTCAAGTTTGATTCCGCTTCTCTTTAATTCATCATACATATTGAGGTCGATCACCATTGATCGGTTCATGTCGATGAGCTCTGTTGTGAGATAGAGGTTTCTCTCAAGATTAGAGGCCACCACTACATTTACAATAACATCAGGAGTTTCCTCCTTCAGGTATCTCATCACATAAAGTTCCTCCGGAGAGTAGGCGGATAGGGAATAAGTTCCAGGAAGATCGACAATATTCAATCGATATCCTTTATATTTCATGGTTCCCTTTTTTGCACCAACTGTCACTCCGGCATAATTCCCCACATGTTCATGGGCACCGGAAACAGAATTGAAAAGGGAGGTTTTACCACAATTCGGATTGCCGATCAAGGCAACATTTATAATCTTATCTTTCCGGAGATTTATATTCTCAGCGATATCATGAATCTGAGTATTTGGTGGGAGACATGTTTCCGCCGCCTCCCAATTTTCAAGTAGATCAACCTCAATCAGGTCAGCTTCTGCTCTCCTTAGTGAAACTTCATAATCCATCAAAGCATATTTTACCGGGTCTTGCAAAGGGGCATTGAGCACCATCCTGACCTTTCTTCCTTTGACAAATCCCATCTCCATCACGCGCTTACGGAATGCGCCATGTCCCAGAATCTTGGTAATAACACCTGTCTCACCAGGTTTTAGCTCTGATAATCTCATGCTTCTTAATTTTATTACAAAATTAATTGATTATCCATTATGAAGGTGAAAAAAGGGAGTGTAAAATTAAAAAATACCTAATGTTAGGTAATGATAGATGAATATTGATGTGAGTTAAAGATTAAAGGTGCGCCTCAAGGATTCAATCCGGCGCACCCTCAGTAATTTTAACCTCAGATTCTTTCTTAAGCCCCATTTATGAGTGGGGCGTAATCAAACGAACGGGTTCAATTTTAATCTTCTCATTCGCATCCTAATTATTCAGTAACTGCTGATTCCTTCTCTGCGTTATCCTTCAGGTATTTATCAAGGAATTTGAAGAATACACGCTGCCACAGAATGGCATTCTGAGGTTTCAGAACCCAGTGATTTTCATCCGGGAAAACAAGCATCTCAGTTTCCAGACCATGCATTTTTGCTGCGTTAAACGCCTGCATACCCTGAGAAGCGAGGATACGGTAGTCGAGTTCGCCGACAGTCACCAGAATAGGAGCCGTCCAGTTATTCACAAAACGATGCGGGGAATTGGCAAATGTATTTTGTGCCACTGCATTGTTCTTATCCCACCAAGGACCGCCAAGGTCAAAATCAGCAAACCACATCTCTTCAGTCTCAAGATATTGAGCTTCAAGATTGAATATTCCCGCATGAGCCACCAGAGCAGCAAATCTGCCGTCGTTGTGTCCTGCAAGCCAGTACACGGAGAAACCACCGTAGCTTGCCCCGATAGCGCCAACCTTATTTTCATTTACGTAGGGACGGCTTTTAATATAATCTGTTGCAGAGAAATAGTCTTTCATGTTCTGACCGCCGTAATCACCTGATATCTGGCGGTTCCACTCCTCTCCGAATCCGGGAAGTCCACGGCGGTTGGGAGCAATAATGACATAATCATTAGCGGCCATTATCATGAAATTCCAACGATAACTCCAGAACTGACTTACAGCCTGCTGCGGACCACCCTGACAGTAAAGGATGGCTGGATATTTTTTGTTGGGATCAAAGTTAGGTGGAAGAATCTCCCAGCATGTCATCTGTTTGCCATCAGTTGTTGGAACCAACACTTTCTTAACTTCTCCAAGATTCAGTTTCGACAGAAGCTCTTTATTGACAGAGGTCAATTCCTTTACCTCTCCGGCGTTAATCATCACTATTTCATTTGGAGCTTTCATCGAATGGCGAAGAGCGATAGCACTTTTGCCGGTCAATGCAGCAACTCCTGCGTAATCACATATACCGTTGGCAATTGTGTCGATCGCACAAGAGGCGGTGTCAATACTGAAAACAGGAGCTGTTCCCTCATAATATGCGGCAAAAAGAATATTCTTACCATCGGGAGCCCAAGAAATTTCCTCGGGCCAGTAATCCCAATTTTCGGTCAGGTCTTTCATCTGACGGGTTTTCATATCCATCAGCATCAGGCGTTTCTTATCGCTTTCATATTTTGCTGTAGCCATAGAAAGGAATGCCAGACTGTTGCCATCGGGCGAGAATGCGGGATCTGTGTCATAACCCGGCATATCCGGAGTCAGCAATTCTGTTTTCTTAGTGTCAAGATTATAGAGATACAGGTTGCTGTCGGTAGAGAATGCATAATCTTTTCCTGTCAGTTTACGGGAAACATAAACTAAAGATTTGCTGTCAGGAGCCCACGCAAATGATTCGGCTCCTCCAAAAGGACGCATCGGGCATTCAAATGGCTCACCCTCCATTATATCGACAGCGTTAGATATTTCCGAAGCATTGAAATCTGCTACAAATGGATGAGGAATCTTAGTTACCCATTCATCCCAGTGTTTGTACATAAGGTCATCCACAACTCTTCCGGATGTCTTGGGAAGCCCTTCGAATAGCTTCTCATCCTTATTGAATGCATCGATAGTGCTGGCAAAAACAATTTTCTGACCATCGGGAGATATTTCGAAGCATTCCACTCCGTTCTCAATCTTGGAAACTCTCTTTTCTCCGGAGCCATCAGAATTCATTGTAAATATCTGAGAGGCATCGGTTTCTTTATCATATCGAATGAACGCGATCTTTTTTCCATCTTCAATCCATCGGATATTGCTTTCAGAAGCAGCTGTTTTTGTTAGTCGTGTTATCTCACCACCTTCAGCAGGAACAGTGTAAATTTCGGCATTCGATTTGTTCAGTTCGATATTTTCATATGCAAGGGTAAAAGCAATTGTCTTGCCATCGGGAGAGGGAACTGCTCCAGAAATCCTTCCAAAAGCCTCCAGCACCTCAGGCGTCATTTTACCGTCGACAATATCGATATCCGGTTTTTCGATGATCTTTTCGTCGCTGTCACCTTTCTGGCACCCGGTGGCACCCAGAGTCATAAGCAATGCGCTCATTGTTACAGAAAATTTGTTCATGATAATTTGGATTATATGTGTTTGGATATTCTCTTTTTATTTTTTTAAGTAGTTGGTGAAAATTAATGAACAGATAAAACTAAATTATTTTTGAGCAGGTTTTGCTTCGGAGAGAGGAAGCATACTTCGGTATACGAATGATTGATAAGACAAAAGATGTCAAAAAAACAGTTTTATTATTCGAGACTATCAACTACCATATATCAATTAATTTTTATCAACTACTTAGTATGTTGTTTATGCCCGGAACTTTGTCTGTTTGCACGGTATGGGGGCTTGGTTCCGCGCTTTAGAGGATATAGAATCTCAATCAGATCCGGTCGGTGAATACGCCGGAGGGATGATATTATTTCGTTTCGTGCGTCGGGTTTATACCAGAAAAAGAACTGCCTTTGGGCAAGTTTCTCTTTCTCAGTCCGTGCGGTGTAGACTTTCTCACCTGTATAGGGATGATATCCCGAATAGTAGATTTCGGTGGCAACCGTCATCGGGGTTGGTGTGAAATCCTGAACCTGTTCGAGCTTGAAATCAAGATTCTTGGTTATACAGGCTAACTCAGCCATATCTTCCTCCTTGCATCCCGGGTGAGATGAGATAAAATAGGGGATCAACTGTTGTTTAAGGCCTTCCTTCTCATTTACTTGATCGAAAATTGACTTGAATTTTCGGAACAGATCGAATGAGGGTTTACGCATTATGTTGAGCACCTCATCAGAGGTATGTTCCGGAGCCACCTTCAATCTTCCCGAAACATGATTGGCAATCAGTTCGCGAAGATATCTGCGGTTGACAGCTGCTGTTGCAGCATTTTTTACCGGAGCCATCGCGAGATCATAACGCACTCCGCTTCCGATAAAAGACTTCTTTATTTTCGGAAGCGAATCAACTTCATTATAAATATCCAGAAGAGGGGAGTGATCGGTATTCAGGTTGGGACATGGTTTCGGATGCAGACAAGATGGTCTAACACATTTTTTACATATCTCCTTATCTTTCCCACCCATTGAATACATGTTGGCCGATGGCCCGCCTAAATCAGAAATATACCCTTTGAAATCAGGCATATCACAGACTTTTTTAACCTCTTTTATGATGGATTCCTTAGATCTTGAGGCTATGAATTTTCCCTGATGGGCAGAAATAGTGCAGAAAGCGCATCCCCCGAAACAACCCCTGTGCATATTTACCGAATGTCGGATCATTTCGTAAGCCGGAATACGCTTACCCTTATATCTTGGGTGAGGAAGTCGAGTGTAGGGTAAATCAAAAGATGCGTCTATCTCGGCAGATGTCATGGGTGGATACATCGGATTTATCCTGATCATCCGGTCTCCCGTTTTTTGCCATATGATTTTCCCCTCATATTTATTTGATTCTTCCTCGACTTTTCGGAAATTGAGAGATTGTGTCTTTTTATTTTTCAGACAGTCTTCATAACTTGCCAACACAATATCATCTGCAGCAGGTGTGTCTGTAGAAAAGAACAAGGTCTGCGGAATATCCTTAATCTCGTTAATTGACATTCCTTTATTCAACCTATCTGCCAATTCGGTAATTGGGCGCTCGCCCATACCGTAGATGATCATATCGGCTGCAGCATCCACGAGGATAGATGGCCTGAGCCGGTCAAGCCAATAGTCATAGTGTGATACCCTGCGCAGCGAAGCTTCTATACCTCCGGCTATTACCGGAACATCGGGATACAGCCCCTTGAGAATTTTTGAATATACAATTGTCGGATAATCAGGTCGCATTCCATGTCTTCCTCCCGGGGTGTAGGCATCATCATGGCGCAACCGACGATTGGCGGTGTAGTGATTCACCATAGAGTCCATAGCTCCGGCAGAGACTCCGAAAAAAAGCCGCGGTTTACCGAGCTTCTTGAAATCACGTAAGTCATCCCTCCAGTTAGGTTGAGGAACAATGGCAACCTTATATCCCGCAGCCTGAAGCGTGCGGCCGATAACGGCAGCCCCGAACGAAGGATGATCAACATATGCATCTCCTGAAAAAATGATTATGTCGGCCTGATCCCATCCGAGAGCATCCATCTCGTCACGCGAGGTGGGGAGATATTCAGAGCGAGGGGGAAGAGGAAGATAGTATTCCTTATCTGATATGTTTTTAGGGGAGGTCATCAGCTAATCTTTTCTTTCTTCATTTCATCAACTCGGTCTCGCAATTTTAGCATTTCATCCCTAAGCTGAGCCGCTTCGATGAAATCCGTGCGTTTTGCAGCAGCTACCATTCTTGAATTGAGCTGATCAATCTGGCGCTCCAGTTCAGATATACCCATATATTCGATCACGGGATCAGCAGCGATATTGGATCGGTGTTCCTCCTCAATATAAGGACGTGGAGCTCGGGCTGCGGAAGCAGTCTTACGCTCTGCTCGCTTTTCCACCCCCATTGTCGCTGGAGAAGTAAAACCCTGTTTGTTTCGGGAGTCTTTACTCCTTTCTCCACCTTCGTAAATATCAATGAGATCTGTGCCGCTGCTCTTTTTAACGATAGGGGTTGGAGTAATACCATTTTTTTCGTTATAAAGCATCTGTTTCGCCCGCCTTCTCTCAGTCTCATCGATAGTTTTCTGCATGCTGTCGGTGATCTTGTCGGCATACATTATGACTTTCCCATGAATGTTTCTTGCTGCTCTACCTGCAGTCTGTGTCAACGACCGGTGGTTCCTTAGGAATCCCTCCTTGTCTGCATCAAGAATCGCGACAAGACTTACCTGAGGCAAATCGAGACCCTCACGCAGAAGGTTCACGCCTATGAGCACGTCATATATTCCTTGCCTCAGATCTTCAAGAATTCTTATTCTTTCAAGCGTGTCAACATCGCTATGAATATAAGCACTGTTCACACCCCATTTGATGAGGTGATCATTCAGCTCCTCTGCCATACGCTTGGTAAGGGTAGTCACCAACGTCCTCTCTCCGGCATCGATTCTTTGCCGAATCTGTTCCATCAGGTCGTCTATCTGATTCATTGTAGGACGGATCTCGATTTCAGGGTCCAGAAGACCTGTAGGCCTGATGACTTGTTCGGTGAATATACCCTCAGTCTGTTGGAGCTCATAGTCGCCGGGAGTAGCACTGACGTATATGGTCTGGTTTGTGAGGCGTTCGAATTCGTCAAATTTCAATGGTCTGTTATCGATAGCGGCCGGTAATCGGAACCCATATTCCACAAGATTCATCTTTCTTGACAGGTCACCTCCGTTCATTCCTCTGATCTGAGGAAGAGTGACATGACTCTCATCGATAATCGTCAGATAGTCTTTTGGGAAATAGTCAAGCAGGCAGAACGGTCGCATCCCGGGTTCACGTCCGTCGAAATATCGGGAGTAATTTTCAATTCCGCTGCAATGACCGAGTTCCTTTATCATTTCGAGGTCATACGTAACTCTCTCTTTAAGTCTTTCAGCCTCAAGAATCTTTCCTTCACGTCGGAAAAAGTCACATTGTGCTCCAAGATCAACAGCAATTCTATCAATGGCCTTAGCAGTATTCTCCTTTGAAGATACGAAAATATTTGCCGGATAAATATTAAAGCCGTCAAGATCGGATAAAACGGCTCCCGAAGTCGGATCAACCGTCTGGATACTCTCAATCTCATCTCCCCAGAAAATCACTCGGAGCTGAATATCCTCAAAAGAGAGAAGGATATCGACAGTGTCTCCTTTAACCCGGAATTGGCCGCTTCTTAATTCTATCTCTGTGCGGCTGTATAGTGAGTCAACGAGTTTGCGGAGGAAAGCGTTTCGGGAAATTCTATCGCCACGGCTGATTCTCACCACAGTCTGTGTGAAATCCTCCGGATTCCCCATACCGTATATGCAGCTGACACTTGAAACCACCACAACATCCCTTCTTCCGGAAAGAAGGGCAGCGACAGTAGAAAGTCTCAGCTTCTCAATCTGTTCGTTGATCATGAGATCTTTCTCAATATACTTATCGGATGAAGGGATATATGCTTCAGGCTGGTAATAATCGTAATAGCTAACAAAATACTGCACGGAATTTTCAGGAAAAAAGTTCTTGAATTCCGAGTATAACTGTGCTGCGAGAGTCTTGTTGTGGGAAAGGATTAGGGTAGGGCGTTTCACCTGCTGGATTACGTTTGCCATTGTGAAAGTCTTTCCACTTCCTGTTACACCGAGAAGAGTCTGGTGTGGCATTCCCTGGTTCACTCCCTCCACAAGTTCCGCTATAGCTTCCGGCTGATCGCCGGTGGGTGTGTATTCTGCTGTGAGTTTGAAATCCATAAGAACGCAAATATAATAATAAACCTTCTAAAAGTCAAATCTCGCATCATGTTGCTCCCGGGGCCTAAGACCTCATTCCATAAAATTTGAGATAGGGTCTGACTGAGCATGGTCCGGGATCGGGGCTAAAATCAACTCAGGATATCATAAAATTTGGAAAGGTGGAATAAATAGGTTAAATTTGTAGTCTAAAGCTAAAAATTTAGATAAAAATGAGAAAGAATGTAGTTGCCGGAAACTGGAAGATGAACACCACTCTTGATGAGGGTGTCGAGTTGGCAAACCAGATCAATACTCTTCTTAAGGGTAAGGATGTAAAATGCGATGTAGTGGTGTGTGTTCCATTTACACATCTTACAAGCGTTAATGCTGTTCTTGAGCCTGAGGTAGTAGGCCTTGGCGCAGAAAACTGCTCGGAGCATGAAAAAGGAGCTTATACCGGAGAAGTTAGCGCAGCAATGGTTAAGTCGACAGGAGCCGGCTATGTTATCCTTGGTCACAGCGAGCGTCGTCAGTATTTCGGAGAGAACAATGAGCAGCTTCTTGCTAAGACAAAGCAGGCACTTGCTAATGGTCTGACTCCCATATTCTGCGTTGGCGAGGTTCTTGAAGAGAGAGAGAACGGCACATACAATGATGTTGTTAAAGGTCAGGTAGAGGCTTTGTTTGAGCTCAGCCCCGAAGATTTTGGTAAAATCATCATTGCTTATGAACCCGTATGGGCAATAGGCACAGGCAAGACTGCTACTGCTGATCAAGCTCAGGATATGCATGCTCACATCCGCAAGGTAATTGAAGATAAATATGGCAAGGAAGTAGCCGACAATACCTCTATTCTTTATGGCGGTAGCTGCAAGCCGAGCAATGCCAAGGAGCTTTTCGCAAAACCGGATGTTGACGGAGGTCTGATCGGTGGCGCAGCTCTTCAGGCAGATTCATTCCTTGGTATCATCGAGTCATTCTGATAAATCATCAAAGTTATCCCGACTATCTATGAATAGACTGATAACCGGATTAATATTATTGGTTGCAACCGGAGGATTCTATCTTCCGGTTGCGGCTCAATCCGAATCTTCTCAAGAGAAGGGGGTGATAAATCCGGTGGAGAGGATAGAG
This sequence comes from uncultured Sangeribacter sp., assembly GCA_964499025.1. Lineage (GTDB taxonomy): Bacteria > Bacteroidota > Bacteroidia > Bacteroidales > Muribaculaceae > Lepagella. The sequence goes on along the minus strand of CAZCJC010000017.1, from coordinate 22,426 downwards.
AGGGAGTCGGAAGGGAATGTAAAGATTGAAGTTCCAAACTATATCCTTGAACTTATCATTTCAGATAAGGATTCCAAACCCAAGAATACAGGGCCGGTAATCAAGCCGGGAATAAACAAGTTGTCGGGTTACAGGATTCAGGTTTTCAGCGACGGACGTAATCAGCATTCCCTCGAATCACGAGCCAAAGCGCGAGGAAGTGCCATTGCTGCAAAGTTCCCGAAATATAAGGGACAGGTATATACCGTTTCAAGTTCTCCAAACTGGTATACGAGGGTAGGAAATTTCCGCACGTCTGCTGAAGCCAGCAATGCTTTGGCCGAACTTAAAAAGGCATTTCCTCAGTTTGCATCCGAAATGAGGGTGGTGAAAAGCCCGATAGTCATAATCAGGTAAATAACTTAACATACCTGAATTCAAGAGATGAGGTCTTAAAAGCTCTGAGATCTATCAAGAATATTATGGGAAGAATTGAGAATCACGATGAAAAACTGGTAAATGAGATTGCTTCGCATTACGAGGCGATTCTCAGGCTGGTTGGTGAGAATCCGGAAAGGGAAGGTTTGCTGAAGACACCCGTAAGGGCTGCAAAAGCAATTCTTGATATCACTTCCGGATATCGGTCAGACCCGTTGAAGATCGCGCGTCAGGCTATTTTCGAGCATGGCGGCTCACGCATGGTTATCGTGAAGGATATCGAATTCTATAGCATGTGCGAGCATCATATCCTTCCATTCTTTGGAAGAGTTTCAATAGGGTATCTTCCTAAAGGAAAGATGATCGGTTTGTCAAAACTTGCAAGAATAGTTGATAATTTTGCCCGAAGACTTCAGGTTCAGGAGAGACTCACCTCCCAAATTTGTCATTTACTGGAAGAGGCAATGCCTACGGAGGGAGTAATCGTATGCTGCACCGGTGAGCATCTCTGCATGAAGATGAGGGGTGTTGAGAAGCAGGATTCTGTAACTACAACTTTTGATTATACCGGAAAATTCGCGGAAGATATAAAACTCAGGGATGAGTTTCTCCGCCTTCTCAATCACTGATTCCGACAGATCCGGATATAACTTTTATTGATTGTACGCCCTCTGCTTTTGCCCCGATATACCCTGCAAGGGTCAGTTCTCCACGCTTGATGTCGGTGGCATAAAATGGTAAGCCTATGCAAATTGAATGAAGTCTGAAGGTATCTTCGGGCTTTAATTTTATATTCTCGGATTCCAATATCCTGAAACGGTTTTCCTCAATAAATTCTATAAGGCAACCTTTGTTGGAACTCCAACTGATAGCTATTCTGTCGCCCGGCACAAGGCTTTCGGGATTAACCAGTTTTTCTTTAATATATTCCGATGCATTCTCATCAGGAAGGTTTTCTAACTCTTTCAGAAATCTTTCCCAATCCCTGTAATTGTTGAATTTAGATAGGATATCGAGTGTAGTTGCATATGGATATCCCTTATAGTTTACATATCCCCATATTCTTTTGAGCGAAGATATGCTTATCTGGGAGTTGGTCTTCTCCTTGATCATCTCACAGAGAATAAAGAAATCAGAAGGTGTCTTCGGAGTGAAGCCAATATTTTTATTCGTTATGGCCACCAGGTTCCTTAACGCAGTATATTTATCCATAATTTTATCAATTTTTACTCTTATCCTATAAGTAGTTGCTAAGTAGCTCGCAAAAATTAATGAATAGATAAAACGCAGTGATTTTGAGTTAATTTCGGTTTCGTCTGAAGGAGCATAGAGGGATATGTGACTGAAGACGAGACCGAAAGTAATACAAATGAACCGGTTTTAGCACTCATTATTCTCATTTTATTTACATTAATTAATTTTTGTGAGCTTCATAAAAATTAATCGATATATTGTTGTTGATAATCTGGAACAATATAACGGAGTTATTTTTATTCATTAAACTTATTAAACGTTAGGTTTTATCTGAACCTTAAATACAGGATGAAAAAGATAAAACCTGTCAATATAGTTATTATTATACATAAAATCCAGCTGAGATCTTTCGACTCCCAGCTAAATATGCGATTCTTGGAATCAAATCTATCGGTATTCCCCTGAGCAGGAATGTTGATTTCGTAAAAAGAAGCAGGCCTTTCTGCCGGATCTTTTAGGACACATTTCCCGGAGATGCCAATAAGCTCTTTATCTCCAAATTTCTCACCCAGTACACCAATCAGTTTTCCAAAAGAATATATGTCAGATTTGGTTGATGCATCCGCATTGTCGGAAAGTAGTTCCGGGGCCATATAATCTCTTGTGCCTCCCAGATTTTTAAGGACAACGTATGAATTCGAGTCTGCCAGGCTAAAATCTATCAGTTTTACCATTCCCTCTGAATATGTAAGCATAATATTCTGGGGTTTAATATCCCCATGGATAATCTGTTTACTATGTAGATATCTGAGGGCTTCTGTTATTTGAGAAATTACATTTCTAACGTTGCCCCTTGATATCCTTCCGTTATCCAAAGTCTTATCCAGAGTCTCACCATCCACATATTCAAGAATTATTGAAGGTCCCAGATCTTCAATCTCTTCAAAGCCTATGGTCCGTCTTATATTAGGATGGTCTAAGGATATCCCTATTTCAAATTCTTTATGCAATATAAGATTATACACCGGATCGTTTCGGTAATCCTTTTTAAGGCATTTGAGAAGATATCTTTTCCCATATCTGACAGCTGAATATTCCTCAGAAATGGCTTTGGGAGAAGAATGGAGGATGGATATATGGGAGAATGTATCCATTGCCCTTACCATAGATCCTCTCGACTCATTTTTGAGAGCGTCCGGGAAGATAGTGGATTCAGACTCCAATCCGGAGAAATCTTTATTTATTTCTTTAAGATTATTATCCATACTCATCACTATTCTTCCGTAATCTTTCCGAATTTGCTCCACTGGGAATGATTTCTGTATCTACTTTTGCTATTCATCGGCACATGAAGCACACATTTCCCCAATAAATCTTTATCGAGATTAGTAAATGCATTTGTAGAGACATATGGAGGGAGTTCCGCTGCAATATACAGATGTTCAAGCGGACAGCCGTAAAATATATAATTGCCGATGAATTCCGTTGCTTTTCCAAGTCTTGCAATTCTTAGATTTGAGCAGTTTTGGAACATCCCTTCCGACACATTCTTCATTATTTCAGGCAACTCGATATCTTCAAGCTCAGATCCGGAGAATGCTCCCCTTGCAATGGTTGTTACAGAAGAGGGTATCTTCAGGGCATTGATATGTGTGTCTTTGAATGCGTTCTCACCGATCGCTGTCATGGTTGAGGGTAAGGTGTATTTCCCTTTTTTCCCGATTGGGAACCAGAGAATTTCTGTCAAGTCTTGATTAAACAGCACTCCGTCATAGCTTGCGAAATGATCATTAGCCGGCGAAACCTCTATACTTTCCAAAGAGATGCAGTCGGAGGAGGGGAGGAGTGTGGATATACCGGGAGGAATTGTCAGGGATAGAAGGGCCGTACACCCTTTCAAAGCATCCCTCATTATAGCTTTAGCCGAAATAGGGAGTATCAGTTGCTTCAATTGAGAGCAATCAGCAAACAGACCCGATGAGATGATATCAGCGGAAGTATATCGGCTCCCGTCATAGGAGAGACCACCTTCCGTAATGTCAATGTATGATAAATCGATGGAAGTGACGGAAGATTTTAGTTTGTTTTCCCCTATCAATGGTGGAGCCCCTATCAAACGTCGGAGATACCGGAAATCATCTCCGTTCATTCTACCGGTTATGACCAAGTTTTCAATATCAACATCCTCCTCGCCGAATACCAGTTGCAATTGTCCAGGTTCTTCAAGCACTACTGAATTCGTAGTTATGAACTTAATGGATTCCCCTTTAGTCTCTCCGATTGAATTTGAAACAAAAGGTGTAATCATATATTCTTTAGCCGCAGAAAGTCCTCCGATATGTATTTTGTATTTACCGGGATAGATTTTGCCATCTTTCACGAAATGGCGCACGCTCTCTCCTGTGGTTGACTCACTGATTTCACAACCGGCTTCAATAATCTCTTCTCCTCCGTCATCAGTTATCTCAAACCCAACGACTATTCCTATTGGTCCGGAAGACAAAGGAGTTGCTCCTGATATTTTCGGCAATTCATTAGGAATAGTGGTGAATTGCCTTTTATCCGAGGTGATTGTAGCGGATGCGTTTCCTCCGATGGCCTGATATGTATAAGTTTCTCCCGGTTTTAGATTGCAAATCCGGAAGGTGGTAAGTTCTGAGTCCGGAGATAAATTCTCAGTGTAAAATTCTTTTCCCGATGAATTGGAGTATGCGAATTTAATATAAGAGAGTCTACCGGAGCCGTGGGTAACGATTTCTGCCGACAGGGTTGCTTCATTTCGGGTAATATCCGCGGCCTCATGAATTATGAGCTCCGGTTCAAGATTTGTCGGGTCGTCCGTGACCGAACAACCTCCACAAGCAAGCATGATAGTCAATATGAATATATATAATGATTTATTCATTGTTTCTTTGTTTTCATGCCGATATTGATTCCGATTCCCATAGAGCCATACCATTGCTTCCCTTTTAGAGAAAAGGCTGATAAAGATAAGGATAATCTTTTGATATTAAAAATAAAACCGACTTCAAAAGATACCCCTTTCAGACTATAGAAGGAATTTTTAACATAACCGCCTCCTTCAGATTGAGCAAGCTCCCATCCAACGGCCTGCGATCCATATCCGATACCCTCAAATACGCTGATGAAGTCAGTTATTCGGTGTGAGGCTCCGGCATTTATCATAAAAAGGCTATGTCGCTTCTTACCTGAATAAAATGGAATGTCACCATTGATCACGCCATATCTGTCACACTCACCGGTCACTTGTCCCACTTTCCCAAAATCGGTCATCATGTGAAGGAAGCCCCCATGTTTTTTCATGGCAGTGATTAGTAAACCCCCTGAAAGGGTATTTGCATTTCCTCCATATCCGATAGTTGCCAAAGTGTTCAATTTGAATGGTATTCTTTTATTTGGAGGCGTCACAATAAGGGTGTCAACCCGTGTCACTACGAGGGTATCGATAACCGTGTTTACAATAGTGTCAGCCGGTAATATTGAATAAGCTCTCTCCGGCTCCTGAATCTTAAGCTCATAAGTCATATGGCTGTCAATCCTGACCGGGAAAATGTAATCTCTCAAAACTCCCCATTCCGGATGCTTAATGGTGATCTTCTTAGACTTTGCCGGGATATAGAGCCATATCTCCCCAGTATTATCAATTCTTTGAATCACACCCAAGGGAGTTGAGAAGACAAAATCTTCTGAACCCTGCACCTTTAAAAGAGCACAGTCCTCGTTGTTTAGATCTCTCACCGGATTTATGAATGCAGAAATATCATTGGGAAGGGCTCTGAATGATGCGACGCTAAATTTCTGACCAAATGTCGGGCTCCCTATCCCTGTTGAGAATAGGATTATAAGAAAGATATATTTTAAAAAAACTCGCATCATATTTATGTGATTTTGAGAGATCCCATATTCATTCTAAATTGAAATCACTGAAATCAATAAGTTCCTCTCCCTCAGCCACAATCTTGTGAGGTTGCCATGTGCGTACATGAATCAGGGGCATCGATTGATTCCTGAAATCCCAAAGCAAAAATAGATATCCGTCGTCTGAATATTTGTCGGTTGAATATTTCTGCCTTAACGATACGCCATATATTCCTTTCATTGAGGGATGACGCAAGATATGAAAATCAGAGAAATCCATTCTGATATTCTTGTTGGAGTTGAAAATCTCTGAAAGTTTGGAGAGGTATGTTTGCTTTGAACGAACAGCATACGCTACTTTCGAATCATAGCCGCCATTCGACTTTTTACCGGTGCGTACCACATTTCCGACGATAATCAGAGCGTTGTCGCTGAAAACCTGTTTGATGAAATCAAGATCCTTGGTAGTGTAGGAGGTGCGGAGATGTTCGCAGTAACTAAGGATCTTTCTACGGTTGATAGAATCCGTTTCCTCCAGGTGATTGTTCAAAATATTCAAAGCCTCCTTACGGAAAGGGTGGTTTGATATGAGTTTTCGGGGATCTACATCCTCAAATCCTGATGCACTTAGTTCCTCATTCTGAGAGAAAGAAACATTTCTCGGTGGTAAATTAGTTTCTGATTGAGTGTTTCCTTCGTCAGATGTAACAGGGAGTTGAGTGCTAAGTACATCAGAAGGAGATTGGGAAAGTATAGAATCATTCTTCTCATCCACTCCCTGGGTGGATTCTTCATTCATTTGCTCATTTTTACTCATCTCCCTATAATCAAGAGGAGGCAGACTGGATAACCAGACTGCCGTTCCTCCCAAAATAATGGCAAGTAGGAGTAAAAATTTATTTAGAATCCTCCTGTTGAAACTCATTTAAGTAATGTTGTCTCACATATTTAATTCCAGCTTGTCTTCCCGCCTCCGATCTCAATCTTTAGTTGATCAGGATTTTCATCGATCACCAGGTTTACAATGTGGTGCATTCCAGGTTTGAATTGGAATTTACTTTCATAAAGGTAGGAAACACCATTCAGGATAACCTCTACGAGCGGCACCCGAGTGTCTAATCGTTGTGGAACCACGATTGCAGTGTATGTCGAGGGGGAAATTTGCCTTGCAATGATTGTTTTCTGTTCGCCATACATATCTTTGGTAACAACTCCGGCTTCAAGATCAACAGTAGATTTAATGACTGTGTTATGAATATAAACAGATCCATTTTCCGGAAGCTCCCCGTCATAATCTTCACCTTTAATCAACCGAATGGTAATCTTACTCATTATATGTCTGAACTGCAGGGATACCGGGTCGGAGGATGGAGATATGCCCGTTGCTTTTGCAATGAGAATGTCGGAAGCTTCATAACCGCTCATTTCTCCGTTCAATTTATCCCTCTGGTCGGTTTTAACCTCAAATTCAAGATCTGTAATTGAAGTGATTTGATTGGTATAAGGATAATGGGCGAAAATATTGAATGATCCTTCATCCCAGTATAATGGTCGTGAAGATGTCCAGGAGTTCCCATTGAGTGTGAATCGAGCATTGTTTACTACATTCCCGGAAATTTCCAATGGCTTTCCAGATTCTGTGACGAACAGTCCTATCACATCGCCTGATTCAAATGAAGTTTCCGTGGCGCGTGTTTTGTCAGGATGGTGGCAAATAAACTCCATCCTCATTTTCCCTGCAGAATCTTCGTTTTCCTTAAATTGTGGAGAATCGGTGCAGGAGAAGAAGGTTGTAGCCAGAAATATCAGGCTTAAGAATGGACATATATGATATTTCATAAAATTTACTTTCACGATTTCGGATTTCTATTTACGATTATTCTTTGCTATCTTCTTTTTTAAAGATGATAATGGGCTACCTTTGTATATTACCGGAGCATGGCCGTGTTGGGATGTGTTTGGGACATAGCTATCCATTCCTCGGGTGGCGACTGAAGCATGTAGGTTATCCTTAGATACGAAATCTTCAAAATCAAATTTCTCACCCGAATATTTTTTGATACGTTTCACAATGCTTTCCCGGCTGATTGTACTGAAATAGGGGATGCCGTTATTCATGCAACTGTTTTGCTCAGATCTGAAAACACCTCTTGAATATTCTGCTCCTCCTTCGAATATATCAACAATATGACTGTATCTCGGATCAAAAATCAGATGACTCCAGCCAACCTCATGCATCTTACCGGTTATTTCGATATTGTCATACCATCCCAGATATTTACCCCTAATAATACTATTTTTTGCACTCTCGGGAATAAAATCATTTATATAAATATATTCATCGATAAGTTTGCCAAATCCATGGCCTCCGGCTTCATGTTGAATAATACCTCTTGAGTCGAATGGATACTCATAACTGCTTTTAGGGCAAATAGCAATTGCTGCTCCCGATTCCCACATCTTGGTGACACCACCATACCTCGTGCTGTTCGGAACGAGAATGATAAGAGTCTGATCAAGATTGTCAATATTCACAGTAGGAGCATTCAACGCATATGAGAATACATCTTCATTGTCGCAGATAAGATTGACACCTATTGAATATGAAGTGTTAAACTTAGTATATTTTATAGTATTGATTGTTCCTACCCCGGATTCGGTTGATAGAGGAAATGCTGTATAAACATTAAAGTAGTCTCTGTAAGTTCGGTAGGGTTCTATATCGAAAAAGTATTCTATCTCCTCTTTCATATCCTTTAAATATGAGCCATCGGAAATATCCTTTGCATCATATCCGTCACCAAGGATTACGATATTTATTCCCCCGTTGTTTCCTTTTGAAGCTTTTTGCAATGTAAGATATTCATCCTCCTCATGCTCATATCCATATTGAGAAACATGACATGAGTGGGTGTAATCCTTATCCTTCAATCGGAAAATTATATCCCCCTCTCTTGAGCCGGAATTCTGAGGAAAAGGCTTTATCGTTAAGGTCAATTCTGTCTTCTTATTTCCTGATGTTTGGGAGAGTTCGCACCATTCCGGCATTGAATCAAGCTCCCATTCACTCTCAGCATTAAGGACGAGAGTCTGAACATGCTCGGTACTTAATGCGCAGGCCACTCCCGGACGACAAACAAGTTCGTGATGAGCAGAAATACGTTTGAAATCGCGCCAGCCCGATGATGTTTGGTAGCTTACCACAGCTGATTCGGGAACTTCCAAAGTGAAATTGTCTTTCGGTACACCATCAAATGCTCGTGATTGCAAAAATGGTGGCATTTCGCTTCTGCTGTTTATTGAACCGATATAAAAACACTCGTAGAATGCAGATACTCCAATAGTCTCAATACTTCTTGGTAAAATTAGTCCTTCTATAAAACTACAATACGCAAAGGCAGAATTGCCAATGTTCAATAATCCTTCAGGAAATTCCATAATCCCTGAAAAATTATTATTATCAAAACATTGATTTCCTAAATGTCTAATATTCTCCGGCAATTTTAAAGTTCCTGTAAAATTGCAGTTATGGAATGCATAATTAGGGATTGTAACCAAATATTTGGGAAGAATCAATTCGCCACGAAACTTGCAGTTTGAAAAAGATTCTTCACCAATTGAAATAATCCCGTCATGTAGAATTAAGTTTCCGTCAAATCCTGAAACTGAAAATGCACTGTTTGGAATCTCTTTAATTCCGTCGGGTATTTTAAGGTCTCCGGAAAATCTTGAACACCAACTGAAACAATATTTACCGAGCTCTTTAAGATTTGAAGGTAAATGTAATTGCCCGTATAAATTTGAACAAAAGTAGAAAGCATGGCTGTCAATTAATTCAAGATTATCCGGTAAAATTAATTCACAATTAAAGGCACAATGATCAAAAGCTGATGGACCAATTCTTTTCAGGGTTGTCGGTAAAGAAAGTGTCCCAGACAATGCTTTGCAGTTTTGGAAAGCAGAATTCTCGATCTTTTCTACACCTTCCGGGATTATGAGTGAACCAACGAGATTGGAACAATTATAAAATGCATTACTACCAATCACTGTTAATTTATCAGGTAGGATTATTCTGTTAAGACTCAGTTTGTTTCCAAAAGCAGCCGGAGGAAGATGATCATATTCACTTCCATCATAATTTTCGATTTTTACAATCCTTACCTCTTTTAAGTTTAAAGCCTGAAGATTAGTCATCTCATCACGCATGAATAAAAAGTCAAGAGAGTTGATTTCTCCTGTCACCTTTAAATTCCGAATCTTCGAGTAATCTTTCTTAGCCTCTAAGATTGCATCCTTTAATTTCCCTGGTTTAGCATCAATCACTATATATTCTTTAGCTGCGGCGTCATGACTCACTAAATCGTTTTCCCAAGGAGTTATGCTTTCATTTATCAGTGTTAGGGTATATTGACCTGACAGGCCCTTTTTATCTACGCGAATTGTAAAATTGCTCATCTTCCCCGAAACGTATTTGAATGCCTCGGATTTTGAGAATTTATAAGGAATACCGTCTATTGTGATGCTGAATAGGGTAGTGCCCGCTCCTATTGTCTGAGGTACTACTATTGCTCTCCAATCATCATCTGAATGAACCGGTATAATAGAATTTTTGCTAAGTTGATCTCCGGGTGTGACAGCCCCTGTAGCTAAATCGATCGAACAGTCATGAGTCGTATTAGTTACCAGCACCTGCTTATCTGTCTTCTCCCATTCTCCATCATCGAAGCCCGATCCTTCGGTCAGGATGACGCGAGCATTGGCCATAATATGGGAAAGGGGCAGACGTATAATGCTTGTTGTTGGTTCCACTCCGGTAATCTTGCCCCAGAGGAAATCTGAAGCCTCATAATCTCCCATGGCTCCATTGTCATAGGTCTTTGCCTGATTGGATTTAACAGTAAACCGGAAATCGTTTACATCTTCAGGGGTGGTAAACGGGTAGTAACCGTAAACATCTATGCGCGTGTGCTTATCTTTCCAATAAAGGTCGTAGGCAGAATTCCATTTATAATTGCCCTCATCGAACGTATGCGGCACATTATCGCCCCGGTTTCCCTTGGATTGTAGCGTACCGGCATTGTTTCCCTCGTAATCCACGATATATACACCCATCACATCGCCATCGGCAAAACCGTCGTCGTTTGCGCGAGTGGTATAGTCCTGATTAATCTCTCCGGCAAGACTGATCTTCATTTCCCCATCGGAAGAAACATCAAGATTACCAAACTCCTCGTATGCGCAGGAACTCAGTATAAGAGAAGATGCCAGAAAGTAGAATATATTAAGTCGTTTCATAGATTGGTCCATTAACCCGGATGGTAATTAAATCTCGGTAATCAAAAAATCATCGGTTATTCGGCTACACCTCCGTTATCGATGCCATCTTCATTCCAAGGATTGATATTGACATTCACTCCATTGGAAGTCTTGCTTAATGTAACAGTGAATTTATGGCTCTTAGCAGCTTCAAAAGTGAAGTTTTTCTTAAGTGTGAATTCTCTGTCATCTACGGTTACTGATATAAGTTTATCACCGGAGACCGACTGCGGAACAATAAGCGCAATGTAAGAACCCTCTGTGTAACGGGGAATAATGGTTGTTGGATTACCAGTTGCGGTTGCCACGCCCGTAGCGAGATTCACTGTGGCATTGGTCTTGACCCCATTGATCTTGACCGAGATCTTTGCTTGGGCGAGAGATTCCTTTGTGAAACCGTTGCCGGCCTCAAGCTGTATATTGATCCGGCTCATAACGTGATTGGCGGGGATCACGGTTACCGAGGCAGTGGGACTGACATTTTCAGCCTTACCCACAAGCATGTCGGAAGCTTTGTATGCAGCTTCCGTTGACTGATCGGCACGGACCGAAAAGGGATATGCCGTAACAGAACCTACCTGAGAATAGGGGTAGTAAAGATAGAAATCCGCATGTGTGGTTTCATCCTTCCAGTAGATAGGAGAATCTGGGGTCCATGTGCCGGAGTATGTGAACCGCATGTTATCCACGTGGTTTCCGGAATTCAGAAGGGATCCCGGGACATTACCATTATAGTTAACCACGAATAGTCCGATTCGGTCGTTAGTCTCAAAACCATAATCAGTGGCACGTGTAGCCACACTGGGACTTATCTTGATCTCCAGCTTTTCATCGGGAGTGACTACAGGCCCGGGAGTAGGATCGGGTGGGGTAGGATTGTCAACAGGACTTTTTGAGCAAGCCGATGCAATAAGTAATAACGTAATCAAAGTCAGTGGAGATAGATATTTATTTTTCATAAGTCAGTAGGATATCGGATATCTTTAACAAAGGTAATTATAATAGCCTTAACTCGCAAATATTATTGTGGTTCATGTTGGTTCAAGTTGGGGAAATATCCGGCTGCGAATAACCTATTTCTGAAAGGAAGTCCGTCCCCTGCCATAGCAGAGACCGGACTTCATTATGTTAATTTAAATTGAAGAATTATCCTGTTGTCGAGGGTCAAAATCTACAGATTAATGAAATGCCGATGGAAAGATGTGATAATTTTGAAGTTGTGAGGTAATCGGTTAATGATTTCATCTGGGAGCCGTCTGCAACTGTATAAGTTAAAGGCGCAGTCTCGGATGTGAAATTACCACCTGTCGCAGTCTTAGATTTATATAGATTTGTAAAACCATTTTCGTACCGTACGCCAAGATCGGCTGAAAGCGGTCCATAAAGTTTGAATTCAGCACCGATGCCAACAAGTAACGATGTTGAGAATGAACTCCCCTCAGGTATTACCGTCGTCATACTTCCTATCTCTCGGCTTCCGAAGTCATTTAGGTATTGGGCATCAATCATTAGATCATCGTATTGCGGATAAATGCCATAACTGAATGACTCTCCTGTGCTCTCTGAGACTTTAGAAGATGTTTTGAATCCGAAGCGTAATCCTAAATCAGCATGAATTCCTAACCAGTCAGTGCATCGGTAGCCGTAGCTGAGATATACCGGTATGGAGAAATGATTCATTTGAGCCTTCTGACAGACATTTTTCAGCTCGTAATAGCGAATATAGGTTTCATCGTCCATATCTGCGGAGGCGGGTGCTGAATAATTGTAGTCTAAGTTCTGCAATGACAACTTCGTGCTAACGCTGCTGTAACCCAGACCGACATTTAATTCAAGAGTGTTCCGGTTCTTCTCCCAGAATCGGTAACCGAAATCCACACCGTATTCATTACCATAAGATTTCTTGCTTACATCAGGAAGTGATGATTTAAGATTCAGAGCGCTGCCAAGACCCACATTAACGTGGGCCTTGACAGCAAATTTTTGTGCCGCTGACTCAAATGCAGAGAATATTGCTATCACTGCAAATACAATTGCAAAAATCTTTCTGTCGTTTATGTATATTTTCATTGCTGTGCCTGAATTAACGAATTATTAGTTTTTGAGTGTTTATCACTCCATCTTTTTCAGATTTGTAAATATAGATACCGGGTGAAAGGTTTGTCAGCTTTGTTCCGACATAGTGCCCGTCTAACGTATATATGGCACTCTCGCTATGACTCACCATATTTGGGGTCATGCCGTTACCATCAAAGCTGGAGCCGTCAAAACTCTCATCCACGCTACCGTCAAGATAACGGCGTCCGCTGCTCACTACGCTTCCGTCACGATAATTCCATATAGAATATACCCAGAATCTATTTGATGAATCGTCATAAACTCCGGCATCAGCTATGCAATAGCGAAGGTCGGTAACGTCTAATATATGATCGTTACCATTAGAATCGGTCCACCCATACACATAATTATATTCCAATTTTGAAAGCTGGGCGTCATTCAGAGGCATCATCACCACGAAGGTATGTGATTTGCCGTCTCCCTTACGCAGGAGCTGCAGGGGTGTCTCCGGTCGGCGGTAAACTTCCAACGCCGCCTCCGAATTCAATTGTCCCCAGACATCACCATCCGGACCATAATTCGTGAGTTGGACTTTATAGATGGATTCCTCTACACCCATGGCTATTCCGGAAGACATGACAACAACGGTTTCGATTGACTCTCCCAAGCCGATTTCACCCTGCGCACCTGACCAGACGTATTCCCAGCCGTTTTCGTTTCCTCCTTTAGGAGCTGAGGCGCTAAGTGTGATAGTGTTGCCTTCGCGGGTTTTATTGGAACTATCGGTTCCTGTAAATATTGTAATGGCTTTATCATCTGCTGATTGGTCGATAGCCGGATATATAGAAACAACGAAATCATAGACTTCAGAGAAAATGATTACCTTGTCAATCTCATTTTCAACTTTCACCCTATAGGTTTCAGCTATGACTGTTTCAGTATCATTCTTAGCGGTAATATTCAATTCGCTTGATTCTGAAACTGTCTGACCGTTTTTTGTCCAGATATATGACCAGCCTCCTGGTTCTCCTCCCTGTGAATAGACAGCCATATTGACGGGAGTACCCGACAATGTTTTTATATCCCTATCTGAAGTAGAAACCGCCGGATCCATATCGGGTATTCGGTGCACCACGTTGATCTGACAAGTTGCCGAGACTGAACCGATCGTTGCGGTCACGGTCGTCGTACCTACGGAAATGCCCCTTACTATTCCTTGATCTGTGACGGTGGCGATTTCCGGCTTGCTTGAGGTCCAGCATATCGTCTTATCGGTAACATTGGTGGGAGAGACAGTCGGTATCAATTGTGTGGATGAAGCTACGAATATTGTCTCATCCTTCACATTGAGGGAAATAGATGTGGCGACCACGGGATTAACCGTTACTTCACACGTTGCATGAACATCCCCGTTCCATGCCGTTATCTTTGCGGTTCCCAAACTCATGGCGGTAACCAAACCGGTTGAGGATACCGATGCTATAGCCGGATTATCCGAGCTCCAGGTTATTTTCTTATCGGTGGTGGTTTCCGGGAAGACAACAGCCGAAAGCATGGTCGTTTCTCCCAGAAGCATTGAAACTGAAGTAGGGGTAATCACGATTCCTTCCGCAGGTACCGGTATTACCGTAACCGTGCATGTGGCGGATACATTACCGCATTTCGCAGTTATGATAGCCGTACCGATGTTGACCCCCACCACTGTTCCGTCTACCGAGACTGAGGCGATATTGCTGTCCGAAGATACCCATTCAACTTCGGGATGTGTTGTATTGTCAGGCGATACTTTAGCCTTAAGTTCTGAAGAGCTACCTATTGTCAGGCTAATATTTCCACTGACGATTTCAATATTTGAGGCGGGGATCGGATTTACTGTTACCTTACATACGGCTGTCACGTCGCCGCATGTCGCAGTAATGTTGGCAACGCCCTCTTTCACACCTGTTACCTGCCCGGATGCCGAAACGATCGCCACGCTCTCATCATCACTTTGCCATATTACGGATAGATAAGTGGTATTGGCAGGCCTAACAACTGCCTGAAGCGTCTCGCTCTGACCGATGAACAGGTTCATATCCTTTATATTCAACTCAATAGAAGTCGGGGCGATGGCTATTACTCTGACTTTGCATGTAGCAGATATATCCCCGCATGAGGCTGTGACGATAGTCTCTCCAATTTGAAGTGCACTTAATAAGCCGGAAGTGTCTACACTTACAATTGAAGGATCCGCTGACGACCATGCGATCTCCCTATTTGTTGCATTTTCAGGATATACCTTGGCTGTCAGTGTTGCAGTTGAACCGATATAAAGGGTCATATCTTCCAATGACAGTTCAATTGAAGAAACTTGAATCGGGTTAACCGTAACTTTACAGGTGGCTGAGACCTCTCCGCAAGTCGCAGTGATGTTTGCCACGCCGACCGAAACAGCTGTCACTGTTCCATCTGCTGAGACTTTTGCCACATCCTCATTATCCGAACTCCAGACAATTGTTGCATCGGTGGCGTTCTCCGGTTCCACTATTGCGGTGAGTTTATCGGTCTGACCGATAAATAGTGTCATATCCTCTGCATTCAAAGTTATGCTTGATGCAACGATCGGTTTTACAGTAACTTTACAGGTAGTCGAAACCTCTCCACAAGTCGCGGTGATGTTTGCCACGCCGACCGAGACTGCTGTCACTGTTCCATCCTCGGCAACCATCGCAATCTCATCATTATCCGAACTCCAGACAATTGTTGCATCCGTGGTATTTGCCGGTTCCACTGTTGCGGTGAGTTTATCGGTCTGACCGATAAAGAGCGTCATGTCCTGCGCGTTCAGGGTTACGCCGGAAGCCTGAATCGGATTTACTGTTATTTCACAGGTTGCGGTTAGTCCGTTTACTGTTGTTGCCGTAATAGTTGTTTGACCAACTTTAAGGCCCGTTACCACTCCATTGGCAACTGTAGCAATTTCTTCTTCCGAAGAAGTCCAGACAATCGATTTATCTACTGCGTTATCCGGCTCTACTGTAGCAACGAGAGTGACTGATTCTCCAATATTTAAAGACTCAGAGGTCTTGTCAAGCTTAATCCCGGTTGCTTCTGAACCTATAGGATTTATATATTTAAAATCTTTCCACTCCGTAGCGGTTTTATATAAATTTAAACTTTCGGCAGGAACATATAATTTAGCCTTTTCTTTTGCGTTCAATGAAAAAGAATGGCTAACTACTGTTCCTACTTTTAAAGTAGGTGGTTTTATAGCTTCACATTCGATTTTAGTCCAATTTATACGATCAAATGCCCAATATCCTATATTTTCTACTGAAGATGGTAAAAATAAACTTGTAAACCCTTCGCAATCATAAAATGCCTCATAACCTATGTCTGTAACAGAATTACCTATTATCAAATTACCAGAGAAACCTGCACATTCCCTAAAAGCGCAATTCCCTATTGTATGAACTGAGTTGGGGATTATCAGGGAACCTATAAAGCCTGGACACCTATCAAATGCTTGCTCTCCAATAGTATGAACATTATCACCAATTGTCAAAAAACCATCAAATCCATCGCAATTATAGAAGGCTCTACTTCCAATTGTCTGAACTGAATTAGGAATGATTAGAGAGCCTGTAAATCCATCACAATCATCGAATGCTTCATCTCCTATACTAATTACTGAATTGGGAATTATCAATAATCCTGTTGCACCATTTGATTTAAAAGCGCTTTTTCCTATAATACGCACATTATTGCCTATTATTAGCGAACCACGTATTGGTGATCCACCCTTTAACGGATTAAAAGCATTATCTCTAATAGAAATTACTGGATACTTATATCCATTATAATCTATATATTCTGGAATAGTAACATCTGACAAATAATAATTGGATCCATAAAGTTCTGCAGTCTTTGTCTCAGTATCAATAGTATAACGAAGTAGACCAACATCTACGCTCACATCGGAAGCATAGATTTTGGAAGGATATGATAACAAAAATCCAACAAAGGCAAGAAGTTTAGTTAGCTTATTCATAATGTTATTTCTTATATTCTTGGTATTATCTAAGAATTTTCCTTAGATTCATTTCTCTCCTTGAAATCCATTAATAAATTCAAATATTCCTTACTCCTTATATATTCTTTCCATTTGATTTCATCTTTAGCCGTCATATCTCGTCTTATGTCAGAATAATAATCTATAAAATATTCATTCAAATTAACTTTTGTAATATTATATTTAAAATTTAATGTTTGTAAAAATCTTAATTCATATCTTGCAAATTTATGATATTTAAAAAATGAGTTTCTACATATATTCAGCATTTTTCTGCTGGCTACCATACTTAATGGAATCCGATCCATTGCTCTGGTTAAAAATTTACTCACATTAAACTCTGGTCCATTATTTTCTTTCATATTAAATTCTTTGGGGATAAATGGTTTCAAATTAGCGTTATAGATTCTATGGTTAGGGTTTGACCGAAGTAGACATCTTTAATTCGTGTTTTAATTGCCGGTGGCTCTGCTGCGGGGTTGATATTAGGTTTTAGGTTAGGGTAGAACATAAAAAAAGAGTGAGCCATCTTTAGACAACTCCCTCCTGCGGATTTCTGGACTACCGAACCAAGAAAATTGCACTAAGAAAACTCACTCTCAGTCAATAAATGACAATTTATGCTCGTGTTCAAAGGAATACGCACATACTGAGAAAGAGCGCTTCCGTGCATACCATCTTGGTTGAAAGTGTCCAGTTTTCAGGAAGTGGTAGCTAAAACGCTTTTTAATTATGTCGGTTGAGTTGGCTATGGTGCCATGCTCAACAACGCAAATATAAGCATTTTTTCCGGAATACGCTCATTTTCTTTAAATATTCATGCTGAATCTACCAACATATTTATAGGATTCTTTCCCCTTTATTGGCATAATCAACTTGACTGAGAGTGCTTTCTAATGTAAGTAGCTCACAAAAATTAATTTATGAAATAAAATTAGCATTAATGAATGATAAAACTGGCTCTTTTGTGTTACTTCCGACGTCGCCTTCAGTCACATAGCCCGCTATGCTCTTTCAGCCGAAACCGAAATTAACTCAAAATCACTGCGTTTTATCTATTCATTAATTTCTGCGAGCTACTTTTATGCAAAAGTAATATGAAATATATTGAGATACACTATCTATTTTGGTTCAAGTTGGTTCAAGTTTAAAATAATTAATGGTTAATAATTAATAATTAATAATTGCTGGAATCGGAGAAGTTTAATTAATTAATAGTTAATAATTAATAATTAATAATTAATAGTTAATAATTGCTGGACTCGGAGTGAGGTATGGTTAATGGTTAAAAGTTGATGGTTAATAGTTATTAGTTATTAGTTAATAGTTATTGGTTAATGGTTGAGGGGAAATAATTAATGATTGGTGGAATCGGAGGAGTTCAACCGATTGGAGTCTGGCCGACATAGCAAGGAATATACGTGCTAAGAAAGGCCCCGACTCATAAGAAATACGCTTGTTGATTTCTTATGGGTCGGGGTCTTAATGTCAATAAAATAACTAAATATCCGGAACGAAATCTGTGGATAACGGGGATAGCATTTTGTAGTTAAGAATTATCCGTGGTAAGATTTTCAATAAACATTTTGAAGGAATTACATTTGCCGGAAGTTAAAAGTTTTGTTATGTCTTGTTTTGTTATATTAGACATAATTGAATTTATTTCTGCAGCGTGTTTATCATAATTGCTACCTATGTGGTTATATATTCTTTTAAGCCGCAGTGCAGGATGAAATTCAGTTATTTCCGGATCTGCATCTATATCAAATTTTAATTTCTCAATCAGTTCCTTTGAATTCAGTCTATTATCAAAACTTTCCAAATACCACCCCATTCCTAAAAGCCAAGCCTCAATCTCCATAATGGCAAAGAAACAATGAACATAACCCTCCAAGTTTTTTGCTTTGATTGAAGTTTTCACTCCATTTATAAATCTGTTGTTAAGTTCTGGATCGATTATGCGTTTACTTTGAGCACTTACATATTCTTTAGAATACATGTCCCTTAGAACAAGAATCTTGGAAAATCCGATATTACGATGTTTGGGAGCATTATCCAGAGCTTTTGATAATGCTCTTGAATCTCCCCCAACATTTACAATCAAATAAAAACGTTCTGAATCTTCATTACCGAAAGAATATTCTGTTTCAAATGGAGCGGAATTTCTTAATTCCATGCATTTGATCCCAACCTTGGCTGCATCATACTCATACCATTTTAGCAAGACTTCACGTATGAATATCAATTCTGTCTGACCTTCTACGTATATTGCTATCTTCATGATTCGGAGTCAAATAGTTTGCCGGATACGCGTCTGAGAAAATCCGATGTGAAGAAATCGAAGTTACTGAGGCCCGAGAATTTGAATTCTTCAAATTCTTTCGGGCAAAGAGCTGATGTTATAGACCTTACCTTCTCTCCGTTTCTAACCAAAATATTCCATTGATCGATGTCGACAATGTTCATCATAAATTCTTCATTGCTCGTTGCTATGAGTTGAATATTATGTTTTTTACACATGTCGAACAATAATTTACCGACCTTTGTAGCTCTTGAATAATCAAGACCCTCTCCAAGATCATCGATGGCTATAAGTGCGGGATGCTTTAGATTGATCAATTGTTCTATCAGAATCAGAAGTGATATGGTGCGATACATTCCAGATGATAGATTGTCAAAAAAGAGAATTGTTCCTACGTTCTCTTCTTTTAGTAAAATAACCTTAATTGTTGTTAATTCAGAGTTATTTTCAGCTCCTTTCTTCTTCGGTCCGTAAAAATAATTGTCAAAGGTATCCAATAGGGTAAGTGGAAATCCTATATCATTCGCCATCTTGAGGAGATGTTTTTTCATCTTTGGCGTGAATTCAGAGATGATATCGTGTAACTCTTCCTCATTGTAACTATCGGATTTAATAAAGCTTAAAACAATTGATTCATTAGCCCATTTAATTATTTCTTCAATTACAGGATATTTTTGCACATCACGACGAACTTGCATCAATAACATATCCTCAGGAGGATTTGCAGTTTCATTTAAAAATATAGCCGATGTTTCAGTCCTGTCAATTATTGTTTCATTATTTACAATAAGTGATTCTTTTAATATTTTCTTACCTAAAATTGCGAGAGAAATAAATATCTCATCACCATTTACATTTGTCAAGATAAGTTCAGAATTAAATATTAGCTGGTTATCTGACGAATTATGTTGTGAGAGAACAGATGTCACATTGCTTAAAGCCTTCAGTGCACGACTCTTTCCGGATGAGTTCTTCCCAACTATCAAGTTAGCTTCACCCAAGGTGAGTGTGTCAAGTGACCATCCGGTAGTGGAATATTTAAATGACTTTAAAACCATGACATTTATCAATTAGCAATAATGATTGACAAATATAATAAAAATTGAGGAGAATCTATACTCATATGCCGGTTAAATTCTAGAATCTATGTTTTGAAAGTTTCCAATAAGAAGTGCAATGGTAGTTTCAATGCGTTATCCCCCGACACTTTTCCGGGCTTGATAGAACTGAGGAAGCCGCTATTCTTTAAGTTAATAATTATTGGTTAATAGTTAATGGTTAATAGTTAATGGGAGAGGAGGGCAATTGTTAGGATACACAAAAATGGTTGCGACAAAACTATGAATATTGTCGCAACCATTTGAAGTTGTCTAAACTAATTTACAAAGTTTAAAGCATCTAAGAATTCTTTTATCAACGTTTGCGGATCTTTTGGTCTGCTTTCCCCCTTTTCTTCGGTACCAATTGAAAGATTGCCGCCTCTTCAAATGAAAAAATCAGCTCCAAAATATCTCGAAAATGTTAATAAAAATTTGTTTGCTACCTTCATTAAGCCTCATCCAAGAATAATATCGAGAGATGGTTCTTAGTTGGAGATCGTTAGTCGTTGATGGTATAAGATATGGTTCCGTTTAATGTAAATTCAGTTTCATTATTGATGAGCTCACGAATGAAACGGAAGTTTTTGAAACGTACGACAACGGCTTTTGATGATACGGATTCAATCACGGCCGAACCATCGGTAATCTCATAGTCTTCTCTTCCTATGACAACGCCGGTCATGGAGTAGAATTTATTGATCTCAATATCATCTGTTATATCAGTGCCGGCTTCAATCTGAGACAAGGAGGCGATCCCTTCCACTCCCATATCAAATGAGATTATCCCTTCATCGGCATAATCAAAATGGGCTTCTAAGGCAAGTTCACTTCCGCCTCCAAGATATGATGGGAAATGTGTTATTTCACATAGTGTATATATGAATTTCCCCGTTTTTTCGCCGTTTATGGTCAGGGATGAAGAGTTGTTTTCAGGATCGTCATCTTTGCTGCATCCTGTGAAACATGCTGCCAGTATGAAACAAATCGATAATAATGAAAGCTTTTTAATCATAAAACGATTTCAAAAAATGTTGTTTTTGTCAATCTTTAAAATTTATATGTAACTCCTAATGATATTGGCATCGGGTTAATATCAACAAGGATCGGGAACTTGATCTCCGCGTTTGCGCTGAGATGATCGGTTATGGCATACTCGAAGCCACCGCCGATGTTAAAAACGATATTGTGCTTGGCCGGACCATTTTTCTCTGCTAAAGCTTTTTGTTCCTCATCTCCCATTCCATATTTGGTTGACCCAAACTCCCATTTGGGTGAAACATTTATATAGCCTAATCCGGCAAGTGGATAGACAGTAATCTTATCCCCGATTTTACACAGATAGTGGACATTCACACTTATATCGAACATGTTTAATTTCTCGTATTCGGCGTTTGCGTCCTTATCAGTATAATCCAATTCTGTCAATGAATTGAAATAATATGTGAAGTTCGCGTCAAGACGAAAACGATTGGATAAATTGTAACGGTATTTTGCTCCGATACCTAAGTTTACAGAAGCCGGGTCTGTACTGAATGTCGGTGCCAGATCGAGATTAATTCCAACCTCTGATTTCCCTTTTTGTGCAAATGCACCCAATGATAGAGTTATTGCACAGATGCATAGTAGTAACTTTTTCATTTTGATGTTTTGATTTAGGTTATGTACTAATAAAGATTAATAAGTAAGTTTTCAAAATTAGTTTATGTTATCACAATAGTATGTTTTACCTTGAAGCTAATGTTATTTTCGTTTTTGAACGGTGCCTTTGTTCCTTTCGCTCGGTCTAATAGACTTCCCTCATGAAACAAATCCAATCGCTCAAATTCCAAAAATAACTATTAGCTAATTTATCAAACTTACTTATTCAAATAATCTGTATTGGAAATCACTTAAACATGTATATGAGTTCCTTGGCTTCGAAGCGATGCAAAGATAATATTGAGAATTATTATTTAAGGAATTATTTCCGGTTCAAGTTGGTTCAAGTTTAAATAATTAACGACTATTGGTTAATGGTTAATAGTTAATGGCTAATAGTTAATGGTTAATAGTTAATAGATTAATTGTAAAATGGTAGGATAAAAAAGACCATTCATTTCCTAATTGTAA
>CAZCJC010000016.1:0-49294 GCA_964499025.1 uncultured Sangeribacter sp. | reverse complement strand
GTTCTTTTTGGCATCTTTTGCCTTGTCATTCAGTCGCATACGAAAGTATGCTCCCACTTTCCGCAGCAAAACCTGCTCAAATATAACTTCATTTTATATGTTCATTAATTTTTACCAACTACTTATTAAATAACATTACTGAATTGAACCATTTGGCAAAGGCGTTGTTTAATTTAAAGAATGTTAAATTAAAGTTGACTCCCATGAGCTATAAGGATAGCCGTAAATGGGATAAAACTTCAATAAATAATCTGAATTATGAAAGATCTTAAAGGTACGAAAACAGAGGAATGTCTGATGAAGGCATTGGCAGGAGAATCGTTAGCAACCGTGAAATATTCGTTTTATGCGAAGAAAGCTAAGAAAGACGGGTTTCAGCAGATAGGTGATATCTTCGAGGAAACATCTAAGAACGAGCACACTCATGCAAAACTCTGGTTTAAATATCTTCATGGAGGTGATGTTCCGGGTACACCAGACAACTTGGTTGACGCTGCGTCGGGAGAGGAATATGAGTATGAGGATATGTACAAAGAATTCGCTGCGATAGCACGTGAAGAGGGTTTCACTGAGATTGCAAAGAAATTCGAGATGGTTGGCGAGATTGAGCGTACACATATGGAGCGTTATCGCACACTTCTCAAAAATATCGAGGATGGAATAGTGTTCTCACGTGATGGCGACAGAATGTGGATGTGCCTTGAATGTGGCCATATTCATATCGGTAAATCTGCACCTCAGATATGTCCGGTATGCAGCCATCCGCAGGCATATTTTGAACTTCGTCCTGAAAATTATTAAAAACTTACCTATAGGTAATAAAGGCTTCCGGCAGATATGTCGGAAGTTTTTTTTATTATATTTTCCCGCCCCGGAGGATGAGAAACATCTGACTTGATGGTGTTAATGAATTTTTTTCTATCTTTGTAAATTTGTCAAAATTGAAAAGAGATGGATCATAAAGAAATTAAGATGCTTGCAGAATCAAATCAGCAGAGAGCAATAGAGGTTATGAGGTCGTCCGGGATTCCACGGATATGGGAGGAGGCAGGATGTAGGGTGAACGTTGTCGGATCCTTGAAAATGGGACTACTTGTCAATCATCATGATATTGATCTTCATACCTATTCTTCAGGTATTACTGAAGCATCCAGTTTCGCAATTGCATCGCGTATGGCAGAATTACCGGAGGTAAAGGAGATAACTTGTATCAACGGCTTGCATACTGAAGAACATTGCATTGCGTGGCACGTGAAGTATGGATGTCCGAACGGTGAGATTTGGAAATTTGATATAATCCATATTGAGGAGGGTACGGAATATGATGGCTTTTTCGAAATGGTAGCCGACCGTATCGTTAATCTCCTGACTACAGAGGAACGTCAGGTCATTCTTCAACTGAAGTATGCAACTGCTGAAGAGGGAATAAAAGGGGTGGAAGTTTATGAAGCAGTAATCGAGGATAGTATAAGAACTACGGAAGATTTAAGAGAATGGGTCAAGAGACACAGAGAGAAAAGTCCTTATTACTGGATTCCGCGAAGTAGCGAGAGAAAGGAGTTTCAGGCATAAATTGTAAGGACGATTGAGCGTGGCCCTCCATAATCACGAAACTCACACAGATATATCCCTTGCCACGTCCCAAGGTTCAAGCGGCCAGCGGTGATTGGAATGGTCAGGGATACTCCGAGGAGTGAAGACTTGGCATGGGCTGGCATATCGTCCAGACCCTCCATTGTATGATCGTAGTAGGGTTGATTCTCCGGCACAATCCTATCAAGAATCTTATTTAAATCAGAGCGCACATCCGGATCGGCGTTTTCATTAATTGTAAGTCCGCAGGATGTATGCTTGACGAAAATATTCAGTAAACCTGCCGGTGGCAGCAAAGGAAGATGAGCGGCGATCTCTCTTGTAATGAGGTGACATCCCCTTGGCTTCGCCGGCAATTTAAATTCAATCTGTTCGATCATTTTATTGTCTAATTATTTTACAAATACTGAGCATATTGGATGTGTTTAACCTTAACAGCATCTTACACGTTGTGTAAACCTTTATTTAGGGGATTTTGTTTTGAGATTAGAATAAAAAATCTAAAGGTTAATATGAAGGTACTTGTAGTAAACGGTAGCCCACATCTTAATGGTTGTACAGACAGGGCTTTGCGAGAGGTTGAAGATACCTTGCAGCAGAACGGTATTGAGGTGGAAAGAGTAAATGTTGGCAATAAGGATGTCAGGGGATGTATAGGATGTAACTTCTGCCGTCAGCATGGGCGTTGCGTTTTCAACGATCAAGTAAATGAGACGGCTCCAAAATTTGCGGAGGCCGATGCATTATTGGTGGGAAGCCCGGTGTATTATGCCGGTGCAAACGGACAGTTGCTTGCTTTCCTTGACAGACTTTTTTACAGCACATCGGGTACTGTAGACAAGACAATGAAGGTTGGAGCAGCTGTTATTTCTTCAAGAAGAGCCGGCTCAACATCAGCTTTTGATGAGATTAATAAATATTTTACAATCAGTGCGATGCCTATCGTTTCAAGCACATATTGGAATGAGGTTCATGGTTTCACAGCGGAGGATGTTGAAGCGGATCTTGAGGGTTTACAGACTATGCGGAATCTTGGAAAAAATATGGCTTTCATGATCAAGGCTATACGCAGCGCCAAGGATTCAGAAGGATTACCTGAGCAGGAGAGAGGTGTTTTCACTAATTTTCATACTGAAGGCTGAGAATCTCCTCTGAAAGATTGTATATCCCTTTAAGTAGCTGTCCAAATTAAAACGCTACTAATGACCTATTTACGGGTATAATATAGTAAATGGGCGTCCGGATTCAACAGGGCGCCCATTTATGCTATGATTAGGTAGTAATTATTTTACTGAATAGACATTTGCTCCGGCATTCGGGTTGATTTGAACCTTAAGAGAGGGCTTTGCCGTCGGAAAAGGCATTTCCAACTCGGCTGCCTAAGGCGATATAGCCATTGTGGATAGGATCGAAAGTTATAAGCTTCATTTTCTCTACATCCGGTTTACCATCTTCTGCAAGGTATTTCTCATCGCAGATGATGTTGATAATCTCGGCAATAATGTAATAACCGGTAGGAGACTCAAACAGTTTCTCCTTGATCCTACATTCCATAGTCATAGGGAATGGCGCGAAGACAGGAGCGTTTACGTTTTCCCCTTTGGTGAATTGCCAATCGGTTGCTTCAATCTTATGCGGATTCTTCTTGGCGCTAACTATTCCTACGTAGTCGGCAGCCACAAGCGTATCTTCAGTGGCAAAGGCGACGGTAAATTCGCCGCAACGGTTCAGGTTCTCGGTTGTGGCATGAGATCCCATCGAGATCATTATCTCTTTGAAATCCCATTGTCCGCCCCATGCTGCGTTCATGGCGTTTGGGGTTCCATCTTCATTGTATGTACCGATAATGAGAACAGGCTGAGGAAGCAGCCAGGCTTTTGGTTTGAAGTTTTTCATAAATAATTTGCTTAGTAAGTTTTCCAAATAAGTTTATATTAAGTAAGCAGCTGATCAAATTAAAACGCTATTATTTATAATCATGTACGTATGTGTTTGATGTGAACGGCTACTTGGTTTATCAAACTTACTTTTATTTAGTTTTTTGATTTTCCCACAGGATCTTCAAGAAGGGTGACTCTCACAACATTTGTGATATCCAGGCTTCTCAGGATAGCATCCTCAAAATGATCCATATAGGCCGGGAGGAATCTTTTACACAGCAACCTTAACGCTTCAATCTTTTCGTCCTTATCTGTTACAAATTCAGCTTTACCGATTGCCACAGCCGAATCGTAATGTTCGGTAAAGTTATTTTTCAGCTCTTCAAATTTAGGTGTGCAACGGCTAACAGCAGAAAGGCTGACAATCGGTGATGCGGAGATGCAATCTATTTTTTCGCCTTCAAATGCGCAATGAAAATAGAATGTGTTTTGATCTCTTCTTACAAGAGATAATGGGAGTCCGTAGGGGGTGCCATCAGGACGAATCATACTGACAGTAATATAAGGAGCTTTGTCGAAGACTTCAAGCGCCCATTGGGAATCTTTTTGCCTTGAGGCTTTTCGCATCGGTTTCATATACAAATTGCTGATGAATTCTGCAATTCAAAATTACAAAATAAATTATTTTAAGTAAGTTTTCAAAATTAGTTTATATTATCACCATAGTAAGTTTAACATTGAAGCTAATGTTATTTTTGTTTTTGAACGTTGTCTTTGTTCCTTTCGCTCAGTTGCATAGCCCGCTATGCTCCTTCCCTCATGAAACAAATCCAATCGCTCAAATTCCAAAAATAGCTATTAGCTAATTTTTCAAACTTACTTATCAATAAAAATGGTTGAAAATGGGATGTATTCTTGTATTTAAGATTATTTTTCAGGAGATGCTTGATCGTCCGGTCATGGGATTTTGTTGAGCGATTACACAAAATTACTTATCTTTGCATATTGAAAAATCAACGTTATTGAGTCCATGAAATACTATTTATGTTTTATTTTGACAGCTATATTTTGTTACTGTTCATATGGCCAAACCTCGGTCAACAATAAAATTATTGTTGATGCACATGAGAAAAAGGGATTAGCTGTAAAATATAATAATTCAGGGAAGATGATTCCCGTTGCCATTATTGTGTCGGACGAAGTGTCGCCTATAGGAGAGACAGATCGCGTCGAAGTGAATTATGAAATGGTCACAGGCAAGAGGAGAATCTGTAGAAATGAATATGTGGAACAGAAATATCTTACCCAGAATGGTGATACTTTGACAGTCAGGGTTTATGAGGATGGCATAGCCTGGAAATTGCCGGGGAGTACAAGAATTCAGATGGAGTCGCCTAAACATAACTGGATACAGAATTGGACTGACAGTTACGAGAGTTTTTTTCCAAGGGACAGAGAGATCAAGATAGGGGAAAGGTATGCTTATCCTGCGCTGTTTGAATATGAAGATGATTGTTTTGCACTACTTACGGAATCCGGGCTATCACCGGAGGAAGCCGGAGTAAGTATGTGGTCAAAAGGGGAAAATGAATTTGATCTTGTTCCGGATGGAACAGAAAATGGCGGTTGGCAAACTTTGATCATAGGTGGCCTGAAAGATGTGACCGAGTCCACATTGGTTACTGACAATTCTTCTTCCAGTGTTCTTGAAGATGTTTCATGGATTCAGCCCGGGGTGGCTTCATGGGTTTACTGGGCTTATAATCATGGGTCGAATGATTATGATATAATCAAGCGATATACAGATCTTGCAGCCGAGCTACAATTGCCATATGTGTTGATAGATGCAGAATGGGATGAGATGAAGAATGGGAAAAGTATTGAGGATGTCGTAAAATATGCGGTGGATAAAGGTATTAAGCCGATGATATGGTATAACTCATCCGTGGGATGGATTGATGGAGCTCCCGGACCGAAGTTCAGGCTTAATACTCCCGAGTCTCTTGAAAAGGAATTTGCATGGTGTGAAAAGATAGGTGTCAAAGGAGTTAAGATAGATTTCTTTTCAGGAGATACCAATAAAAATTTCAAATTCATGTCAGAGCTTCTTGAAGCGGCTGCTCGACATCATCTGTTGGTAAATTTTCATGGCTCACCATTGCCACGCGGATGGCAACGTACTTATCCTCATTTCGTAACCACAGAAGCTGTATATGGAGCAGAGTGGTATAACAACGGACCGAAACTCACGACAAAAGCGGCCTCTCATAATGCCACACTTCCCTTTACACGCAATGTGGTGGGTTCGATGGACTATACACCCTGTGCATTTTCAGACTCACAATATCCTCATATAACGAGTGATGCGCATGAACTTGCCTTGACTTCCTTGTTCGAATCCGGGATTCAGCATTTAGCTGACCGTCCTGAAAGTCTGCTTGCTCAACCTCAGGAAGTGAAGGAGTATCTTTCTAATTTGCCTACCTCCTGGGATGATACAAAGTTGATTTGTGGGTATCCGGGGGAATATGTAGTGATTGCAAGAAGAAAAGGGGAGAATTGGTGGATTGCAGGAATCAATGGCAGTGATGAAAAAATCGAGGAGTTGCATCTTGATTTTTCCAGCCTTGAAATAAGGCCGGATGCCATAAAAGGGAGAATCTTTGAAGATAGAGGTTCGGATGATAAGAAGGAGTGGGGAATCACTGAGATTAGCAGCCTTCCAACTAAGGTTTCTATGTTGCCACGAGGTGGTTTTGTGATAGTTGTCGATACACTTTAGCGGATATAACCAAAAAGTATGTTGGTAATAAAGTTTTCAAAATAAGTTATTGTCGATAAAGCGAATTTCTTAAGTCTACTTAAGATAATTATAGACTATATCGGAAATCCCGGCTATGATTGTGCTTGTAGTAGTCACGTCATAGCCGGAATCCTTTATGAATACCGCAATGGAATATTTGTGACCATTGGGAAGATGGACGTAACCGCAATCGTTCAAGGCCATCAGCCTACCATTTGGCAAAATGAAGCCAGTTCCGGTTTTATGGCCGATCACAGCTCCGGTCGATTCCAGAGGGGCAGGTAGCCGGTCGTTACCTGTTTCACAATTTTCTATCAATCTTTTTATTACAATAGAGACCGAATCATTGAATTCATTATCAAAACGATTGAATAGGCTTGCCATTGCTATGGGAGTAGCTGAATTTTCATAACATAAATAATTATTACGATACATTTCTTCTTCAGTTGAATTGACGTGAATTTTTGAGACACCATTTCTTTCAAGATAATCATTGACGTATTCAACACCTCGCAATTGTTTGAGAATAATATCAGAAGCATTATTGTCACTTTGCTGGAGAGAGTATGCAAGTAGCTCAACAGTCGGAATATAAAGGGTATCTTGAGCACCATAATGATCTCTCATCGGGCTATAGGTATCCGGAAGGATGTCGGAAGGGAGAACTTCATACGGACAATCAAAAGACAAATTATTATGTCGGTAATATTCACCCAATGCCAGAGCAATTGGGAACTTATACACACTCAACATAGGGAATGGAGTGTGTCCATTAATCGCTACGGTGTCTTTGTCATCGATAATGACGCATATACCAATAAGGGCATCCTTATCCTCTATAAATGTTTCAAGGTCGATAGTTAGCGGCCCATAATTGTTCATAGAGTTGCAGGATTGCGATATCAGGAACATGGAGATCCATAATAAACCGCGAAAAAAATGTTTCATAATGCGAGGGATATGATATTTAATTTGAGATGCAAATATAAAGATTTTTCAGGTGATGGGAACAGGTCGTATTTTTTTATATCCAAGCAATGTCGAAATCAGGGATAAATTAACGCATAAGAGGCAGTTCAAATTAAAGCGTTACTATTAATTATATTCTATTTAATCTCTGTGTGCTGCTCACATACCATCAGCTTGTTCTTTTTTGGTGATTTCCAATCCTCCCATAAGTCGGATAGACTACTAAGCTCCTTCTTCCAGAAAGAAAAAATTCCTCAAAAATAACTGAGCATATTGTATATGTTTATTTTGATCAGCTATTTATAAAAACTTCATTTTAAATATTCATTAATTTTTATGCTATTTACCTGATTGTTTTGGTAATTAGCGAAAAATGTGTAACTTTAAGCCGTGATACAGCTTGGTTTCATGAATTTGCTTCATGAGAAGTTGTCTAAACTAATTTACGAAAGTTAAAAATCGCCTTCAAAGACATCTTTTATTAACCTTTCCGTATCTTTTGGGCTGCTTTTCCCCTTTTCATCGGTGCCAACCATAAGGTTGCCACCTCTTCAAATTAAAAAAGCATCTCCAAAATATCTCGAAAATGCTAATAAAAAATTAGTTTAGACAACTCCTGATGTTGAAATTGTATCTTTTTGTAATTACGGACTTGGCACGGAAACCAACCTCAAACAGTAGGCAAATTATTATATAGTGACCTAACAGAGACTGGCCTTAATAGGGGCGATGTTTCGAAATTGTATTGTCTTACTGACCACTACTTGCAAATTCCGGAATTCTTCAAGATTTCATGAAAAATCTTTTAATATGAAAAATATAATCACATTTTTAGGATTACTGTCCTTATTGTTTTTCTGTCCATCCATTGGAATAGCTCAGTCAAGAACCGCGGGAAAGCCAACTTCCAGAACTAAGGCAAATTCTCCAATAGGAGCCATGATAAATTTTAAAGGAGGTGAGGATATCCGAGCATTAGCACATGATAAGAAAAATCTTTACGTGGCCCTTGCGTGGACCAAACGAATGGTAGCAATAGATAAGGCGACGGGTGAGGAGAAAGTAATAAAATCCCCAAATCATGATATCCAAAGTGTTGTGGTAGCAAACGAAAAATGTTATTATTATGTTTGCACAGAGGGTATCTACAGTTATGACCCGGCTAACGGAACTTCTGAGGGCCCATTATTTGGTCTTGATGTGAATCTTGATGAGTTGACAGAGGTTAAAATGGCGGTCTCACCCGATGGCCATTATCTTTATTGTCATGGTTATGTTATAGATTTGCCTCTTCAGAGAGTAGTTGGGAAAACTCAAATGGGAAGACAAATCGGAATAAATAATGTAGGAGGGGCTTATTACAGCACTCCAGCGGCCTTTTATAATCCACTCTCTAAAATATACTATCCGATTAGTGAGCGGGTAGTGGTTCACTGTTTCTATCCGGATCCTGTCAGTGGAGATACATTTTATTGTTGTGAACAGGGTTTCGGTTCAACACCTATGATTCCGGAGCCAGAGGCGGGAATAAAGAGATATAAAATTCTTGAGGGACACTTCGTGGATTGTGTCACGCGAGATGATGAAGGAAATTTTGTGTTCGGACTGCGTGACGGAGTAGCTTTTGGTGGCAAAACACTTGAAGAGCCTATAAATGTTGTGAATAAACTCAAATCAGGAATTCCGTTGTTTGATGGTTCCTCAATGGATATTACAGTAAGTAGCGCAACCTTGGTTTCTCCTGATGGAGAGGGAAACATTGTGTTCGCTTCATCATATGAAAACTGGATATTCATATATAATCCAAAGGGACTTAAAGGATATAGCGGAATAAAAGGAAAAGCAAGCAAATTCTGATGTTATGGCACAGACTCAGAGAGAACAACTAAAAGAGACAGAGAAACAGCAAACGAAACGTCTCAATTTTAACTTCGGGAAAAATGAGAGTGCAACTGAAAAGGGGCAAGAGTGCATGTATTGTGGAGCGGCATGTTCTTCTACGGCTCAGATTTGTCCGGAGTGCGGAATGTCGCTGATGGGTGATAAATGTACGTTCTGCGGCGCTCCCCTCGCACCCGGCGCTACTAATTGTGACTCCTGTGGATGTCCTACAGATGGGATAGAATGCCCGACATGCGGAACTATGAATTTCAGGGGATTTTGTCGTAAATGCAATTCCCCGTTAACACAACAGTCACAAAAAGCTTTAGCGAGGCTCAGGCTTGATCCCAAATTCAAAGAAGCTGAGGATCTATCTTTGAAGCTCGATAAATTTGAGGAGATAATTTCCAAGCTCCAGAATGGGACTGAGACAGAGGAGGATAATATTACCGTGATGGAGCTTTTCCCGGAATTGGATTTCGATATAGATATCGAGTCACACCTCAACCGAGAAATGCCGGAGATGGATATCCCTTCCAAAAATCCTGCAATTGAAAAGCAAAAAGAAAAATCGCAGAAAACAGAAAAACGGAAGATCACTTTCGAGGAGGCGGTGAAAATATATGAGAAAGAGAAGCAGAAGATGGATGATCTTCTGAATTCTATTGTACCTCCACCTGAATTCACGCCAGAGGAGCAGCGAGATTTCTGTTCGGCGAGATTATATGCCGTTAAAAAGAGATATACCCAAATAATTGATCAAAGAGACTATTGGATCTGCAATTTCTGTGGTGCAAGACATAATGCTCCACAAGAATGTGCGGAGCCTTGGCATGGAGGAAGGTGGATAACAAAAAAAACAGAGGTATCATATGAGGATTACGCTCTTGAATCAAAATAATTATGGATAATTCAGAAAACAACCAAGATATATTTCCAAAGGAGGAGAAGATTACTTCAAGTGGGTCCGGCATCGCGAATGTGGGTGCGGGCCAGCGTGGAAGCCGTGGAGTTAGGGGTACTCAAACAGGTAATACCCCAAAGGAGGAGAAGATCACTTCAAGCGGGTCCGGTATCGCTAATGTGGGTGCGGGTCAGCGTGGAAGTCGCGGAGTAAGGGGAACTCAATCAGGTAGCGCTCCGAAGGAGGAGAAGATCACTTCAAGCGGGTCCGGCATCGCGAACGTGGGTGCGGGTCAGCGTGGAAGCCGCGGAGTAAGGGGAACTCAATCAGGTAACGCCCCGAAGGAGGAGAAGATCACTTCAAGCGGGTCCGGTATCGCTAATGTGTCTGCGGGTCAGCGCGGAAGTCGTGGAATAGGGGGAGCAAAAGTTCCCGACTCATCTTCGGAGGGTAAAATTACATCGAGCGGTTCCGGAATTGCTCCGATTGCAATTGCTCGTGGTTCGAAAGGCGCTAAACTCCAAAATGATCCGATTATCCCTGATTCCGAACTAAGAAGCGAATATGAGCTTAATGGGAAAGTATATAAAACTGTCAAACTAATTTCCGCCTCTACCGCTGAAGCGCGAGTAATATTGGTTGAGAGAAAAGGTGAGAAGTTTGCGCTTAAACTCTATTATTCGCATATTGCCCATAGTCCTAATCAAGAGGTTCTTGAAATAATAAAAAAGCAGGCTAAAGTAAATCAGGAGTTTATAATACGGCTCTTTGATTATGGTGTATGGAGGAACCCGGATGATGCGGATGATGAGAGCGATTTCGAGCTGATGCAATATTGCGAAGGGGGTGCCCTTGTGCCCGGAAGTCTTCATGGCGATGAGGAGGCTCTGGTGAAAGTTACGACAATGATGATGAAATCGGCATACTATTGCAGCAAGATAGGAATCTTGCACCGTGATATAAAGCCGGCTAATTATCTCTGGGTAGACAAAGCACACACTAAATTGGTTCTTGCGGATTTCGGTTTTGCGATTCCCTGTGCGGAGGGTGAGACAGTATCGGTGGAGAATCATCGTACCAAGATGTACACTGCTCCTGAATTTTATCTTCATGCACCGGAGTTTCCTGCGGAGATCAGTGCTTCAAGTGATGTATATTCTGTGGGACTCTCCATGCTCACTATGTGGAGCGGAGAGGAGGTACTTATGGGCACAACCGAGAGCAAGCTTATACAAATAAAGACCAATGAGAGGCTCAAGTATCCCGAAGACCTTCATCCCAGAGTGCGTCAATTAATGAAAGGCTTGACTAAAGCTAATATTGAAGAGCGCTGGGATTTTAATAAACTAATAAGCTGGAGTAAGGGTGAACTGGAAGAAGAGCTGAAGGCAGAGGAGGGTAACAGAACCTCGGTTGGCAATCTTGAGATTGTATTTGATTCCAGGAATAATGTTGTTGCGCATAATTGTGAAGAACTTGCACACCTGATGATAAGGTATCAGGATCTCGCGATAAGATATCTTTATGAAGGCAAGATAGAGGAGTGGCTTAATAAAGCCAAGATGTACGACCTGTCGTTGTTGATAAAGGATATAGTTGAGAAAGTTTATCCCAAGAAGACACAGCATCAGGCTGCTCTCTGGAGTGTGATATATCTGCTTGATCCGGATACTCCTTATTATTTTCCTACTACGGATTTCTCCAAACCTGAAAATACATGGTTAAGCGCAATTGATGCAGAAGATATTGCAGTTGTTTTATATAACAAAATCTTGCATGAGCGAGATGAGAAATTCCGGGAATCCTTCTTCAAGGAGCTCACAACCAATCATTCGAGATTGGAGCTTTTCCTTGAACGTAAAGAGCAACTTCCGCTTGTTAAAAAAGCCCGTAAAATATTTAGAGATTGTTGGAATCGACTCCTGGCGGAAGAAGACGCATTATTCCTTATACTCTACAGCCTGAAACGAGACTTGCCGTATCCCATTAATCAGGAATATGTGGATAATATAGAGGATATCCCCGCTATTGTGGCAAGAGATGGATATGCGGATTCATTGATTGCCGTTGATGGCTTTGTCGAATGGCTTCTTGATCGAAACCCGGCATTGGCAGTTAAGGCCAAGAAGATAATTGAAAAAAGAAAGTTTGACGGGCCTGCTGTGGTTTATGGGTTATTCCCGGAGATGGGATATGACTTCAAGATAAATCCCGGTGATCCTGAACGTTTATTCACGGTAGAGGAATTAGGTAAATATCTTAATGGAATTCTATTTAAAAAACTTTATTCAGAATCAGGAAAAGAATATCCGATAGATGATTACTTCTGGACCACCTATAATCTTAGAGATAATGAGAAGATAGAGTTATATTTGGAGTCGAAAGGAGTTTATGAAAAATTTATACCATTTATACGTTCATGTGTAAACTGGAAGAATATCAACAAGGATAAATATGGCCCGTCGAATAATTATTATGCACTGTTCAAGATAATCAAGGGACTTGGATTCAATCCCTATTATGAATTTAAGGATGGAACTCGCGTAAAAACTTTGAAGGAACTTGACGCAGTGCCTCTTGACATGAAACGGGAAGCACTTGATAACGGTCTGCTTGCTGAATGGATAGCCACATTTTTCCAGGAAGATCCGACAAGGAATATGAATGGGAAATTTGAATACGAAAAGTATATGACCGGTTTTCTCAATTGTATTGAGGAGATTGATCCCTCCTATCCACCACTGAAGCGGTATAATGCAGCGATCCGGAAGATCAATGCTGCCGTAATTAGAGCTAAAGCCTCAGATAAAAAACAGAATATTATAAAGTATGGATTGGTTCCGATCGCTTTGTTGATGTTCCTTGCCGTTATTCTTGTCACCATCTTATACGGAATACCTGATTATAACCCGATTGATGGGCGTTATTGGGGTATTTCAATAGTGATTAGTGTAGTGGTGGCCTTGACATTACTTGTAAAAGATGGAAATCTTGTAGGGGGAATCTTATGGGGTGCTCTGATAGGTTTCGGGGGTACTTTGGGTCTTTCCTATCTTTTTGATTTTGTCGCACCGTGGTTTACCTGGGTTTATGCCGGAATTGTACTCGTTGTGGGTGTGATTTGCTGCATAATGATGAAGAGTGTGTTTGAAACCACAAGGATTAAATCCAACGAACCCAATCCAAAGGATCCGTCTTTCCAGTTTAAGGAGCTTGAGGCTTTACATTACGCTTATGTTGAGAAAAGCGATAAGTTTGATTCTACGATTGAAAAATATGCGGATAAATATGTAAAGAATTCAGGCAATGATATCGGAGAGAAGTTAGGCCGTGTATTCGGATCCATGGGAGCTGCAATTCTTCTTGGAGTTTTGGCCTATTTCCTCATACCGTCACTTTCAGGAGATAAATGTATAGGTTATAGATCAATGAATCCAGGTCCGCGACTTCTTGGCCTTTATTCCGGACTGATAGGAGAGGATACGGAAGCGACTCTTACACTGGATTCGATAGCTGCGCTTAATGTTGACTCGGCTGTTTTCAAAGCCGGAAAGAAAACAATGCCTCTTTCAGGGACGATAGTGAGGAAGAAAAGTGATGTTTACACTCTTAATCTTCAACCGATGGAGGGATCCGATACCTTAAGCAAGTGGTATGGATCTTATAAATTGGATATAAATATCGGTAAAAAGATATGTTCAGGAGTGTTTACCCCGGCTTTGCCAAATAAAGATGGTGAGATAGTTCCTCTGAAAATCGAGTTCAAGACAGGGGAAAGCGAGGTTGTAGCCGCTCCGGTAACCAAAGAGGAAACCTCAACTTCTTCTAAGAAGAAATCTTCAAAAAAGGAGAATAAGAAGTCGATGGAGTCCGGAGTAAAGAGTGAGAAGAATGGTGGTGAGACAACAGTAAAAGAGGAGGTTGAAGTTGTTGAAGAGGTATTTTCCGAACCCACGCCAATTAAAGAGGAGAAGGTTGAGGAGAAAAAGGAGGAGCCTAAATCTGAACCACCAACTCGGCAACCTGCAAAGTATAGGCCACCTGTGAAATACAAATAATTAAGTAGTAGGTAAAAATAATCGATATAAGGTAGTTGATAATCTTGAACGATAAAACCGGTTCTTTTTGGCATCTTTTGCCTTGTCATTCAGTTGCATATCAGAGTATTCTCCCTCTATCCGCAGCAAAACCTGCTCAAAAACAACTTCATTTTATTTGTTCATTAATTTTACCAACTACGTATAATTTAATTTTCAAACTTCTGAAATAAATGAGTATGATCAAATGCAATAATTGTGGGTTTGAAAATCGCCCTGTTGCTCTATATTGTCGCGATTGCGGGGGGCTTCTGAAAGAGCTGATTCAGAAGAAAGCAGCTGATCCTCTTGAAAAAGTGATTGGTTTCGATCAAATAAAGGATGCTATCAGAGCGCAAGGAGAGATATTTAAGAATATAAATGCCAGAAAATTAAATGGTAAGACCATAAGAGTTCCTTTCAATATGATTATTACCGGAGACTCAGGTACCGGTAAAAGCATACTGACGGAGGCTATAGCTGAATATCTTTTTGACATAGGAGTGATAAAGAAAAAGAAACCGGTGGTGGTTGATGTGGAGACTTCAAAAGATGATGAGATTGGGGAAGCCTGGAACAATGCCAAAGATGGAGTTTTGTGTATTGATGGGCTTCATAAGATAATTCCGACTAACCAGGATGAGTATAAAAAGACTGTAATTTTAAAGGATCTTGTCGACAGAATCGAGGATGATGCATCAGGAGAAGAGGGGGAGCCTGTAATTATTTTTAATGCCGGAAACGAATGGCTTGCGTATATGTCATGTCATCCGATATATGACAGAAAATTTACGTTTACTTTCAAGCTTGATTCGTTGTCGGTTGAGGAGTATGTGGAGATGTGTCGAAGAAAACTCATAGATGAGTTCAAGGTCACATGGTCGGATGAAGCTCTTTCCAAGCTTAAGAATGTTATAAAGGCGATGATCAGGGATACGGACAATCCCTTTGGCTACGGCCATTCAATAATGAAGAAATCAAAGCAGATCCTTATGGAATTTGCTTCCTCCACGCCACTTTCCGCTCAACAGATTGTCAAACCTGAACATATCCCCGGGAAGGAGTTCATTCCCAAGACATTTGATGAGGTGATGAAAGAATTTGACTTTTATGTGGGCATTTCGGAAGTTAAAAAAGCATTGAAAGAGATAGCTGCTAAGGTGGAGACACTCCGTATGCAGCGCGGAGAAGATAATACTGAGCCATTATTGGAGGATCATTTCCTGTTTCTTGGAAATCCCGGAACAGGAAAGACAACTATGGCACGACTATATGCGGATGCCCTCACTGCAATGGGAGTTCTTCCTGTAGGGCAACTTGTCGAGACCGGTCGAAAAGATATTGTTGTGGGGTATGAAGGACAGACCGCTCCCAATGTAGAAAAATTGTTTGACAAGGCAGAAGGAGGGGTGCTTTTTATCGATGAGGCATATGACCTCAAAAATGGTGATAGTGACACCTTCGGACAGGAGGCAGTGAATACCCTCATCAAACTGGCCGAAGACCGAAGGGGAAGATTGGTTGTTATCTTAGCCGGATACACAAAAGAGATGTTGGATTTCCGGGCTGCCAATCGTGGAATAAAATCCAGATTCAATAATATTGTGAATTTTTCTGATTATGATGCCTCGGAACTTGAGGAGATTTTTCGCAGAATGGTTAAGAGAGGAGGTTACATCTTATCAGATGATGCAGAAACTCGTCTCCCGGTCTTTTTTAATACGATGAAGGAGCGGGCGACTAATGATTTCGGAAATGCACGCGAAGTCAGGAATGCTTACGAAGATGCTGTAAAACGGCAGGCAGTAAGAATTTCAGAGTTAAGGAAATCCGGAGATGTAGAAGAAATACTGGCTAAGACGATGACCATGGATGATATAGAGGGTGAGGATGCCAAGCCCCAGAGCATGGAAGAGATAATGAAGAAACTGGATGATCTTGTCGGCATGAATTCAGTAAAGCAGCAGATAATGGATATCGCGTATTCCATAAAGGCTGCCAGAATCCGGGCAGAGGATGGAGGGTCATCGGAAAAATTAAAATCTATTCATATTGCTTTTACCGGAAATCCCGGAACAGGAAAAACTACGGTTGCCAAGCGACTTGGAGAAGTTTTCAAGGCAATGGGTGTGACTAATACATCGAAAGTCGTGATTAAGGATCGCGGTTCCCTGATCACGAAATATGTTGGAAGTGGCGGTAACAATATGAATGATGCCATCAATGAAGCGATGGGTGGAATTCTGTTCCTTGACGAGGCTTATACCCTTTATAACAGTAATGGTGGATTTGACGATACGGCAGGGAAAGAGGCTGTAGAGGTTCTTATGCGGCGTATGACAGAGGATGCTGGTAAGTTCATCACTATAATCGCCGGATATAAAGACAGGATTGAAAATTTCATTCAGACTGCGAATGATGGTCTTGATAGCCGATTCCCTTACAAATTACATATTCCGGACTATTCAGCCGAAGAGTTGACCGAGATTTATCTACGCAATGCTCAAGGAGATGGTTTCGAAGTTTCTGAAGAGGCGAAAGAGAAAGTGATGAATCTTTTCAGATATGAAGTTGCGAACAAAAGCAAGAACTTCGGCAATGCACGCCTTGCTACCAATATCTTCAACCGCACTGTAGAGCGTCTCGACAAGCGAGTAATGTCTCAGTTCAGAGAGACAGAAGTTCCGAAAGAACTTCTGCGCAAGATAGAAGCTGAGGATGTGCCGGAATACACTAATCAGGTTTAATTAGACTTTAAAGAAGATGAATTTCAGGAAATGTAAAGAGTGCGGAAAAACTGTGCCGGAAGGAAATTTCTGTGACCAATGTGGCAAGCCGCTTATGATGGTTCAAAATCCTGCACCTGCGCCGGAGATAACTCTTCAGCAAATAGAGGGAGGGAACGTAAGGTTGACATTACAGCCGGATACAATAGTTGGCAGGACCCAAGGCCCATATTCTGACCTTCTTGGAGGGTATATATACATATCCGGTAAACATGCCCGAATTACACATACACCGGGCTCAGGATGGGCAGTTGAGGATCTCGGTTCAACAAACGGAACCTATGTAAATGAAGATTGTCTTGAGAAAGGTGTGCCCCATGCATTTGGGAGTGGTGATATAGTTGATTTCGGAACCATAATTTTCAAAGTATTATGAAATTGCAAGTCCAAGCCGTTTGTGATGTAGGAAAAGTGCGTGGAAATAACGAAGATATTATTCTGGTAGATAAGAAAGTTATTCGCGACGCATCCTATACTACCGATATTGAAGTCGGATCTGACTTTGTACCGTTTGCTGTTTCCGACGGACTTGGAGGTGCAGAGGGTGGAGAAATTGCAAGCGAACTTGTGATCACAATGTTTGAAGAATTTGTGGAAGGGCTTAGTGGAGATGCCACAACCGAACAAGTTATTGAACAGATAAATTCATGGGCAGCCGTGACTAACCGCCTTGTCTTGCAGAGAGGGGAGATCCTT
The DNA here is from genome assembly GCA_964499025.1 of uncultured Sangeribacter sp. Classification (GTDB taxonomy): domain Bacteria; phylum Bacteroidota; class Bacteroidia; order Bacteroidales; family Muribaculaceae; genus Lepagella. The sequence continues at coordinate 31,706 of CAZCJC010000016.1, read as the reverse complement.
GGTAATCATGGAATGGGAACTACACTGACCGCCATGATAACATCGGATGAGAGTACCGTTCTTCTAAATTCAGGAGACAGTAGGGTATATCGATTCCGTGACGGTATTTTACGTCGTATGACCACCGACCACTCATTGCGTGAATTGACCGGAGATCCTGATACTCCTGATAATCTGATGTATAATGCATTTGGCTCAACAAATGATTTTTTCATAGATACCTTCGATCTCTCAGGATTTGTTTTTCCTGATGATGTTTTTCTAATTTGCAGTGACGGATTGTCGGATTTTGTGAAAGATGATACAATTGAGGAGATAATGGGAGGTGATAAAGTTGTTGATAATCTGCTCAAGTCAGCTTATGAAGCAGGAGGAAAGGATAATGTTTCCATTATTCTTATTAAAATAGTTTGATATAATCATAAGTAGTTGCTAAAATTAATAGATATATTGTAGTTGATAATCTTGAACGATAAAACCGGTTCTTTTTGGCATCTTTTGCATTGTCATTCAGCCGCATACGACAGTAAGCCCACTCATTCCGCAGCAACATCGGTTCAAAAATAACTTCGTATTATATGTTCATTAATTTTAGCAACTACTTATCTAATTACTACTGAAGTTGTCTAAACCAATTTATGAAAGATAAAAAGAGTCTACAATAAAATTAGATTAGCATTTTCAATTAAAAATAAATAGGCTTAAATGAGGCGAATAATATATATATTGATTTTAGGACTGGTCTCTGTGTTTAGTTATGTAGCAGAATGTATGGCAGAGAACACGGGATATAAGGTTATTCGAAAAGATGCAGTAATATATTCTGATATGCAATTGTCATCAGAAGAAGATGATAACTCAGCAATTCTTATAAAAATCCAAAAAGGTGATACAGTTGAGGCTGCTCCGGGAACAACCGAATTTATTGCGGAGAGGGTTGATTCAGGTTTCTCAATGCTGCCTGTGGTTTATAACGGTGTGAGAGGATATATGAAAACATCCGCTCTGGTTCCAATAAAACTTTCAGAATCGGATTCCATAACTAGAATTCCCGAATATCCGGAATCTAAAATGAGTGGATTAGAACGATCCATAGTCAAATATCAGGATGAGGTGCTTAATCTACCCATTCATCCTATGGAATGGCTAAAAATAGGAATATGGAGTTTATTATTTATTGTTGGGCTTGTCGTGATACGAAAGCTTAAGCCAAAATTTGTCCAGAATTGCGCGATATTCATTTTAATTGCGCTGATAGTAGCTTCAATATCGGAAGTTATGTATATAATCGGTATGGGAAATAAAGCTTTATTTTTCATTGAGTCGGATTATGTAGGATGGTTCTGGTCGAAAGTAAATTTCCTATTGCTTGCAATTGTGTTGGTATGTCAGTATGCATTGATAGCCTTTATTGACGACATGATCGCGTCATATAGAGTTACTCCATCCTTTGATGCGGATCCTGACTTCTGCTATTTGAGCGATAGTGATCCGAAATGGACGAGAAAATTTATTGTGTTCTATTCGGATTTCTTTCTGCTAGGATTGATAGCATTATCATTAATAAACGGGTTCATGGGAAATCCTTTGAGTATTTGGGTGTTCATAAGTCTTTTAGCAGTTGTTGTTTTTCCTGTGATAGCATTTATAAAGATTGGGCGTCCATTGAGAGGCATTATCTTGGAATTGATGTATATTGTTGAAATGATTGGATTTGTTATGATTATTGCTGTCCTTGGAACAAAGATGTTATGGCTGGTGGCTACTTTGATTGGGTTCTATTTATTGTTGCTATGTTTAATGCCTGGAGGAAGACGATAAATTAAAATCCATTCATAAAATTTCAGTGATCTTATGGTTAATGAAATTTGTGGGTAGTAATAAACATCAATTAGAAGGTTTAGACAAATTTTGAAAATTCTTATAAAACTGCGGAGAATATGAGTAATTCGGGATTAAAAGGTTTTATCACTAAAATCACAGGTGACAGAAACTTGTCGATAGATGAGAGAATAGATGAAGTTCTGTCTCTACGAGAAGATATAGAACCTAAGGATGAGGTTGAGAAGCTTGATAACGATATATTGTTTCTAACTGAGTTGATAGAAATGGTGAAAAGGGAGAACGAGGATAATCGCTATGATGAATCATTATTGGAATTACTCGTGATTCTGGCTGAAACTTATGTAGAGCAAAAGAATTACAGGGCACTGAAGAATGTGGCTCTCAACTCACTTTTCGTATTGCGCTCGGAGAATGTGGGTGCGAAAACAATGGATGAATTTATTCCCCGTCTTGTTTCTGCGATAGAATATTCCGTCTACAATCATTATCTCTATGAGATTTTGATTTGGTATTTTAAAAGTCTTTTAGACTCGGGAGAGAACCTGACAAAGGATATGAAGCATGAGGCTGGAATGCTAATCAAACTTCATCTACTCCTTGAAGATTCAGATGATTATGACTACCTGTTTGATAGAAATCTTGGAAAAAAGATCTCAAAACTTTTTACTTCAGAGGAATTGATGGAAATTATCCGGTGTCCCGTCATTGATCATCTTAGATTTGATCGGGTGGAATATACACGAAAGTGGGAGGATATATATTATGATGTAGAGGATGAGCTTGATGCAATATTTGCCGATACGAATAGGCGGATGGGATTCTGTTTTATGTATTGGAATGCAAAACGGGATCTATTGAAGAAGAAATATGGGATAGAATGGAAATCTCCAGCCCAAATGAATCCACGTGTTAGATTTGACTAAAAGAAGATTTAAAATTTATTAGGTATGAGTTTGACAGATAAATTTTTAGAATTGTTAGATGAGTCGGAAAATCGGCCCGATGCTGTAAATGAAGCGAGAGATCTGGTTTTGAATGCACCTCAGGACAGTGAACGAGAAGCATTGATGGCACTGATGTATCACGATGGAATTGGAGTTGAGGTTGATCTTGAAAAAAGCTTCAATCTTGCGGAACTTTCCTCATTTATAGGTAAACAAAGTCTCGGTTATTATCTATTGGGAGTAATGTGTGATAATGTCGAGACACCCGATCAGAAGAATGGGGGGCTTCAACAGAAGTATGACCATTACGATGCCGAATGGTTCTTCGAGAAAAGTTCTCAGGGAGATAAACCTTGGTCGGGACTTGCACATATGTGGTTAGGAGACTATTATATGAATATGGCGCGTGGTGGAGATCCAGAGATCGCTGTTGAACATTATGAGGCTGTTGGTCATGATTACGCGGAAGCGGCTGAGAAATTGAGCAACTATTATTATGAACAATTTGAATATGACCTGAATAGGCCTGAAGAGGAGCGAGATGCCGAACTTGAAAGCAAAGTTTTTGAATGGACCAAGGTTGCATATGAACTTGATCCCGAGAATTGCAGCTATGCTATGGGTTCATGTTATTATGATGGTATAGGTTGCGAAGAGGATCTTTCAGAAGCTTACTCATGTTGGGAGAAAGCTTATAATTTCGGTGATTGGAGGGGAGCCGCAGGAATTGCCTTGATATATGAAGCGAAACTTCACGATTTGGAGCAGGATGCAAATGCCTCAGATGAACTACGAAAAGAGTATGAAGCCCAAATAATAAAATGGCGTGAACTATCACGTATTGGTCAGGAAGAGGAGGCAGCCGAGGAACAGGATGATGTAATTGAAGAAGATTGATAAGTAGTGAAGTAATATAACTTCAAACAAGACATTCAATGGATATAAATGATAAAAATATTACCCATTATGAAACGATAGGAGAGGACAATCCAGACATTACATGTAGGATTTGTGATTACTATTGGGAAAAATGGACCCATTTACATACAGATGAGGGGGATTCTAAGAAATTAGAATTGGCTCGTAAAGTGTTTGAGTGGACTCGGAAAGCTGTTATCCAGAATCCCCATGATTACAGTTACCGAATGGGTTGTTGTTACGCTTTGGGTATTGATTGTGATAAAGAGCAGGGGTTCAGGCTTGCAAGAAAGTATTGGGAGGATGCTTTTGATTTTGGGGAATGGAAAGCTGCAGATGGAATTGCCGATCTTTATGAGGAGCGACTATCTAATCTTCCGGATATACCAGAGAATGAGGCTACGCGGAATAATTGCCTAAAGCACATAGAGTCTTGGAGAAAGCTTGCCAGAAAGTGGGAGAAGCTTAGTCAATCTTAATAACGACAATCTTATATCGTGAGTTAAGTTGGAGTTATCGCTTTCGAGTAATAGTGTTTTTACCGGGAGATAAAGCTTCTGACTTTTCACGGAATCTGAATATATATTCTCCTGACTCAGGAACTTCAATTTGAAAAATTATATTATCATCCTTTATTCTCCAGGATGAGTATACTTTACCATTTCCTGTTTCGAGCCATCCTTGTGCCTCACTCAGAGAACCGGAAAGATCGGGTTCGGGAGCAATTATGCATTTGTAATTAGCTTTATCAACATTTATTCCAAGAGAACGTGTTATAAGCCAGTTTCCAACTGATCCAAAAGAATAATGGTTGAAAGAGTTCATACTGTTATTTTTTCCAAAGCCATCTTTGTGAGTATAGGAATTAAGTCGTTCCCAGATGGTGGTAGCCCCTTGGGTTACGGGGTAAAGCCAGGAGGGATAGTTACGAGAGGTCAACAGTCTGTAGGCAATATCTGAATTCCCGGATTTTGTAAGTGCTTCCATAATCCAGGCAGTACCAATAAAACCGGTCATGAGAGAGAATGGGGGCGCAACAGTTCCGTCATCCGCAAGATTCTCTCTTTCAAAAGTTTTAAGGAAATTAGAAATAAAATCATGATCCTGATAAATTTCCATAGCTATGGGGAGAGCATACGAAACTTGGGTATCAATTATTTTCCCCTCTTTATCTTTTTCAAATGCAGAACAAACAGTCTTCTGAGAAGGAGTATCAACGTATGTATCAATAAAATGCTGAGTTCTCTCGGCTCTTAGACCTGCGAAATATGAAGCATCCTCCATATTCCCGATGATCATGGCAATTTTTTCCATGATTTCAAGATCATAAATGAAATAGCAATCCCACAAAAGTGATTTGTCGGTTTTCTCATATTCCGGGCTAAGCCAATCACCAAGATCACCCCATGAATGATTTTGCACTATTATCCCAGAATGCGGATCTATGGTGTGGTTCAGGATATACTCAACATATCGTTTCATGCTGGGATAATGTTCATGGAGAAGAGATAAATCGCCATACTGGAGATAATATTCCCAAGGCACAGTTATTCCGGCGCTCCCCCACAGAAGTCCTCCGAAGCCAAAACCGGTAGGAGCTACATCAGGATACCTTCCATTTTCAAGCTGGCAATCACGAACGGATTGCAGATATTGTTTAAGAAGAGGTGAAATGTCGGCTATTTTTGTTGCGGTTGGTGCAAAAACGGATATATCACCCATCCAGCCCAACCTTTCATTGCGTTGTGGACAGTCAGTGGGGATTGAGATGAAGTTGCTTTTAGCCGACCATATTATATTCTCCCACAGTCTATTCACCAAAGTATCTGAACACTCATAATGGGCTTTTATTTCATGAATGGAGCTTAATGGAATTGCTTTTACATGTTCGAGTGGCAAAGGTTCCCGGAGACCTGATATTTCAATATATCTAAATCCATGCAATGTAAATCTTGGGGAAAAAGTAAATTCATCAGATTCACCTGCCCTGAATATATCCTTAACCATGGCGGCCCGGAGATTTTCAGTCATGATCATCCCTTTGTTTTGAGCATATTGTGGCATATCTGGATATAACATTTCCGCATAGCGAATTACTATTTGCTGACCCGGGTGAAGGTTCGTAAATTTGATTTCAGGAACGCCTGCCATGTTCTGACCCATATCATAAATATAAATTCCGGGACGAGGCATATAAAGGTGTTTACTAACTATAGTGTCAATCGCACTCACCTTATCTCCGAATGATGGAATGAGTTGAAGGTCTTCCCATGAGCCAAGAGATCTGTTGACAGTGGAATCTATGCCGATTTCTACCACCGGTTTCCACACGGATGTAGAATTTTTCTCTTTTGAGGCGTCATAAACTTCTCCATTAAAGAAGCTTCCTGTCACAATTGGTCCATCGCAACGATAATTCCAATTATCAGTATCAGTTACAAATTGAGAAATTGTTCCATCCTGATACTCTATTATAATTTTTGCAATAAAAGATTGACGGTCGCCATAAAAGTTCCAGTTTTCACCAGTAAATGTATGAGGCCCACTCCACCAACCTTCAGCTAATCTGACCAGAATATTATTATTCTCCCGTTTTAATTTATCAGTTATGTCAAATGTATTATATAGGTGAGTTTTATTATATTGAGTTGCTCCGGGATAGAAATAATCCTCGAAAATTCTCTTCCCATTCAGATACAGATCATATATCCCTCGCGAAGTGGCATATAAGGTTGCTTTCTTAATATTTTTGAAAGGATTAATATCAAAATCTCCCTTAAGTTCGGGCATTGATCTTTCCGGAATAGTAATAGAACAGTTTTCTTTAACTGGCCCCTGATGACTAAACAAAACATTTCCCGGCTCTCTGAAATTACGAATCGCTATATTACTGATAAATCCGTCGCTGTTTACCGGAAAGAGTGCGCTGATTTTTGCAAGAACGGGGAAAGCGATGTAGTCTCCTCCATTTCCTACGGGATTTAGATGAGCTTTCCCTATTTTTTTATCGTTAAGAAAGAATTCTGTATTACCAAGATTTGAGATAATCTTCAGATGATTGTTATCTTTCCTGAAGTTGTCGGGATGAAAAACAGCTATCGGTTCATCTTTATTGTCGTTAGGATGGTATCCGGCCCTATATACTTTCAGTGCTTTATCTTTATCGATCGCAATCTTTATATAGGATTGATCTTTAAGATTTTCTAAATTATAAATGTTTAAATTCTTATCAAGCAGACGAGGATCATCCTGACCATACTTAATGGCTATTTCTCCCTCTTGGGGAAGTGTGAAGTCAAATTCCAAGATGAAAACTGCAAGGTAGTCGGGATATAATGGTAAAGCAGTGTTGGGTACCCCTATCCATTTTGCGTTATCAAGAATGTGGGAGGAGGATGTGGCCGAAGGAATTAAAATAGAAAGAAATATTAATAGTATGTATATGTATCTCATGATCATCGGGAGCTAATGAAGTTGTCGAAACAAACTTACGAAAGATAAAAAGGGTCTACAATAAACTTTTTATAAAACTTTCTTATGCAAATTAAATCAATAATATTTCTTCCACCAACCATTGAATACTTTTTAGGCCTAATTTTTTATGATAAGTAAGTTTGAAAAATTAGCTAATAGTTATTTGGGGAATTTGAGCGATTGGATTTGTTTCATGAGGGAAGGAGCATAGCGGGCTATGCAACTGAGCGAAAGGAACAAAGACAACGTTCAAAAACAAAAATAACATTAGCTTCAATGTTAAACTTACTATGGTGATAATATAAACTAATTTTGAAAACTTACTTACTGAGCTTATGTATTATCTCTTTAAAAAAAGAGGATAATAAAAGATATTATCCAGAATGTCCGATTTAATGGGTAATATTGTTATATAAAGTAGCGGAGAAACTGATAAATCCTAAGCATTAAGTAGCTCACACAAATTAATTAGTGTAAATAAAATGAGATTAATGAATGCTAAAACTTGTTCTTTTGTATTACTTTCGGCCTCACCTTCAGTCACATAGTCAGCTATGCTCATTCCGCCGAAACCGAAACTAACTCAAAATCACTTCGTTTTATCTATTCATTAACTTCTGCGAGCTACTTAACCGGCGTATGTAATTTATTCTCCCAAAAGCGTTTGTATATATTTATTAGTTTTTCTGTTTCAAGGAAAATATGTTAAAGAGTCACTATGGATGCGAGAGAGAAAGAGATATATAAAGTTACACTTATCGGAACGGGTGTAAATGCTATCCTGATAGTACTAAAATTTATCGCAGGAATTTTGGGGAGAAGTTCTGCAATGGTGGCAGATGCGGTCCATTCTCTCAGTGATTTCGTAACCGATGTTATAGTCCTCATCTTTGTAAAAATAGCCGGGAAACCAAGGGATAAAGGCCATGATTACGGGCATGGTAAATTTGAGACGTTGGCAACCCTTATAATAGGTCTTATCCTCGTCGGAGCAGGTATAGGGCTAATGATAAATGGCATTGAACTTGTATCCCGCAGCTTGAGAGGGATGGAATTGCCACGACCCGGTATGCTTGCCCTTATTATTGCAGTGATATCCATTTTAGGAAAGGAATGGTTATATCGATATACTGCTCGAAAGGGAAAAGAAGTTAATTCTCAGGCAGTCATCGCTAATGCATGGCATCACCGAAGTGATGCAGTGTCATCGTTTGGAACACTTGTCGGCATTGCCGGAGCCATGTTTCTGGGTGATCGCTGGCGCATCCTTGATCCAATTGCGGCCATTGTCGTGAGCGTATTCATCATCAAGAGCGGATATGATATCATGAAACCATGTATAAGTGAATTACTGGAGGCCTCCCTGCCTGAGGAACAGGAAAAAGAGATTCTCAGAATTGTGAAATCAATTGAAGGAATTAAGGATGTTCATAATCTCAGAACCCGAAGGATTGGCAATAATATAGCTGTGGATATGCATGCCAAAATGGATGGAAATCAAACACTGACAGATGCTCATTCCCGCGCTACAAAGGCAGAGAAGGCCATAAGAGACAAATATGGTAACGGTTCGATAATAAATATCCATATGGAACCATTTAAGGGTTGATCAAACGTTCTTCAGATCTTACAAGTTGTCTGAGTGTCCTCCTGATAGTTTTCCATTTTGGGAATATAGCCATAGGTCTCAATGGCCCGTAACTTATTAAAATTATCGTCAGTGAGGTTAATCCGATAATAAGCAGCCATCCGTAAATTTCTTTCATGGAAACCACTAACGCTTGCGCCTGTGCCATTTGGTAAAGCGAACTGATAGGAATTTCGGTAATATCAAGATTAAAATCAGTAAATGTTCCGCTTATGTAAGAGAAGTTCTTGGCAACTGTATGACGCAAGAATTCTCCAATCAATGCCGGACCCAGGGTTGCACTCATTACTGCTCCCGTGAATCCGTTGATTGTAAGTGCCTGTGGAAATACTTGGAACGGAAGACCACTTTGAACTATTGAAGTGAGATAGACTATTGAGATTATTACCGCAGCAGCTCCTCGGAAGAAAAGAGGAATGAACAGCATTTCTTTCTCGATGCCATAATCTATGAAAAAATAGAAGTATGCAAGATAAAGTATTGCTAATGCAAATGCAATTGCGGTCATTGTCTTGTATTTCCATCTTCTTAAGGCAAAAGTAAAATATGTGAAGCCTGATCCAAAAATTATTCCTGCAAATACATACCAATTAAGATCAATAAGATTTGTTTCATCGAAACCGAGAATATTGGCAGCATAGGAATGTTCAAAAACGTGTTCGGTAGCAAGTAGGGTAAAAAATATAATGTATATCCCAGTTGCGCGTAATACATTTCTGTTTTTCATAGCCCGGAATGATATATATGGATGGTGCAGGAATGATGCTCGCCATAGGTTTATTCCGAGACATACCACCCCGATCACAGTTGCCTCTACTATTTCCGGAGCATACCACCAATCATAGAAATTACCGTAAACGCAAATGAATGTGAAACTAAGCATGAACCCAGCCCATAATAAGGCTCCAATCCAGTCTATTCCAAGAAGGGGAATATACATAGGTCCTCTCACAGGTCGCAACAGAATAAGAACCATTATCAGCATCAAAGCCAGAAGACCACTCATTATCCACTGCATGTATTCCCATTCCATATGAAAGGCAGTATATATTGTGGCAATTCCACTAAGTTGGATAACACTGTCGACAATAATATAGACATAACAGAAGAATATAGCCATGTCCCTGACCGGTGTAAGCCACAATTGAATGGTAGAATTGCAAGCCAAGGTAGCCTGCATACGAAACCATCCGGCAATAAAGCATGTGATAACCAAAAGGGGAACGGAAGTGGTATTAGCGCAAATAAAGTTTGCTGCGATCAGAACAATCCCGCATACCAATAATTGTGTACGGGTTGAGAATCTAAATTTGATCCTGAACATGACAGCAAAGTTTATGGCAAGTCCGATTAGAGATGCATAGCCCGCCATAAGAATGTCCTCCTGCATAAGGGCTGTTGTACCAACCATATCAGAAGCTGCCGCAAGATAGATTCCACCCGAAAACTGAATAATCAGGACAAAAAATATAAATAACCAGGGCTTGAGACGCCGAGGAACGAAATCAGGGACATCCGGAATATTGAATGGTCCCTGAGGTGCATACCAATCTCCCATCAATATTTCACTTCACATTCCACATTCATTCCGGCTCTTAACTTCTCGATATTGGCAGGATCATTATCTTTAGAGAATTCGATTCTCACCGGTATGCGTTGTCTAACTTTTACAAAATTACCGGCAGAATTATCCTGTGGCATAATAGAGAGGGCAGCTCCTGTAGCTTTTGATATAGAGATGACAGTGCCATTGAATACTGTTCCAGGAATAGCGTCTACCTTAATCCTTACTTCGCTTCCCGGCATGATATGTTTCAACTGTGTCTCTTTATAGTTGGCTGTTATCCAAAGATCAGCAGAATCCACGACATCAAGGAGAGTCTGGCCGGGCTGTATGAGTTGGCCAATCTGGATTTCCTTTCTTGACGTGAAACCGTCGCAAGGAGCAAGAATATAGCAATACGATAGATTAAGTTCGGCAGTCTCCAAGAGTGCCTTCGCCAACTCAATCCCAGCATCGCTCATGGCAGTTCTCTGGCGCGTTTCGGCCACCATTGACGATGATGCGTAGCGCTGTTTAGCCAACATTTCATATCTGGCTTTCTTAGCTTCATAGTCAGTGTTTGCCGCATCCAATTGCTGTTTTGTAGCGGCATCCTGGTCGAATAATTTTTTGAAACGATTGAGATCAGTTGCTGCCATTTCCATTAAGACTTTTGCCTCTGCGATAGAGGCATCGGTCACTGCCACCTGTGCTGAGGCTACTCCAATACTTTTGTCGGCCACATCTCTGCCTGCCAAGGCATTCTTGTAATCCGCTCTGGCTTGAGCGACTCTGAGTCGCATATCCGCATCGTCAATCACCACAAGAGTATCTCCCTTTTTTACCTTCTGGTATTCAGAGAATCTTATTTCTTTGACATAACCTTGCACACGGCTGATAACGGGCACTATCTGTTGCTGTATCTGAGCGTTATCTGTAAATTCAATGTTTCCAAAATGCATGAATTTACTGCAAACCCAAAGGCCTGTAATTACTATAATTATAATGGTTATGATGTAAGAGAGGATTTTTTTATTTCGATGGTTCATATTTTTCCAGATGTGAATAATAGTTTGTAATAATAATAAATGATGTTTATGCGAGCATTCACAAGTTGCTGTTCGGCATCGAGTTTTGAATTTGCTGCATCGAGCATATCGGTGATCAAAGCCATGTCTGCTGCATATCGTGTAGAGGTTGTCTTATAGTTTCTCAGTGCAAGTTCGACACTTTTCTTTTGAGTCTTCAATTCTTCATATGCCTCCAGGTATTTAATATAATCCCTCCTGACTCCGAGATTGATATCCTGAATGGTTGCATTGAGCTGTTCTTTTGCATTTTGTGTTGCAGCCCGGCTTTTTGCAAGGTTTTTATTGCTTTTATAGAGAGAAGAAATATTATATGTTATGCCGAGTCCTGCATACCAATAGCTTAAGTTCCTGTTGATCGGTGGCACTTCTACAAGAATAGGCCCGTCGATGGTCCATGCAGCCTGAAGTCCGATTTTGGGAAGGCGTTCACTTTTTACAAGTTCTTCAGCCTTTGAATTTATATCTACGCCGGATTTAGCGATTTTAATAGAGGGAGCATTTCGAACAGCCTCGTCCTGCCACCATTGTTCAGCTTGCGAGGGTAGAGATTTGGATAAGATTGTTGAATCAGGTATAATTATAGTTTCAACCGGAAGACCGGCAATGACAACAAGATTATTATTAAGAATCTTGAGGGTATTATCAATTTTTATAAGCTGGAGTTCCAGATTGGAGAGAAGCAGTTCGTAACGTGTTATGTCGTTTTTAAGGGCCGTTCCCTGGTTGTAGCGCGCATTCATCTCATCCAACACTTTCTTAGCCTGTTCAATATTATTCTCCACCACAACCCGAAGATTGCTATATTTGTATATATCGAGGTAAAATCCGGTGAGCTGAAAACGAATATTATCCCTTTGGAGTTCTGTTGAATATCTGGCAGCTGTTGATTTTAATTCAGCTAATTCAATGCTTTTAGTGATCGCTCCACCTGTATATATAGGTTGTGTGATATTAATTCCGAGTCCGTTACCAAAATGTGGAATAGGAGCTTTCTGGCGGTCGGATAGGTTCCTTTTAGTTGTGAATCCATCTCCGATATAACTGAATGATAGGTTAGCAGAAATATCCGGTAAGCGAGAACTTCGAGCGACGGAAATATCAAGTTTAGCCTCCTCTTCGGCAGAAAAGGATGGACGCATCTGCACACTGTTATTTTCAGCAATCTCAAAGAGTCTTTCCAAAGATATGACTTGTCGAGATTGCCCGAAAGTGTGCAGAGTCAAGCCCGATAGGGTTGTAACCAGCAACCCTATGAGCAACCTGCAATTGTTCATAGATTGAAATTGAAATGTTAAAATTGGAATTTAGTCTTCAGTAAGAAGAAAGAGGATAATTAAAGAAGGGAATTGGATGCAGTGCTTTTCCAATTTTCAAGAAATCCCCAGTTCATCACAACCGGAGTAGATTCTATATTGATGGAGTTAAATATATCAGTCATTATCATCGCAACTCTTTGTGAATTGCAATGCAAAGTTAATAAAAATTATGTAATTTTGAGGATAAAGTAACTGTTCAAATTAAAACTCTGCTATTTGTTATCTAAGGATGTTGAAGTTGAACAGCTACTTATAAATTATGTAAAAATTTCCGGAATTCAGTTTTTAAATGACAAACGTTGAGAAATTATTTTGGGGATGTGGGGCCGAAGGGATAGCGGTCAGAAGTATGGAAGATGTGATTTTACCATCTGATAAAAGACTTGTCTTGCCCCAGCAGACCCATACTTCAAATGTCGGAATAGTCATTACGTTACATGATGCTTTTCCGGATACAGACGCTCTGATCTCTTTGGATAGGGAAATAGCTGTTGGAGTCAGGACGGCTGATTGCGTACCTATCTTACTCCATGCCCCCGATATAGGAGCTGTAGCTGCTATTCATGCCGGTTGGAAAGGGACTGTTGGAAAGATAGTGTTGAATACATTGGAGAAATTAATTTGTCTGGGTGCATCTCCCGGAAAAATTTTTGCAGCCATTGGCCCGGCAATCTGTGGGGAATGCTATGAAACTGGAATGGAATTGGCAAAAATTTTTAAGAGGGAAGGATTGGAAAGCGCTATAATGTTTGGAGCGGGACAGGATCCAATAAATGAAAAAGTTTTCAATGATTCCACAATCAGAATAGATCTGGTGGGTGCCAATTGCCTGCTCTTATCTGAAGCCGGGATTCCAGATTCGCACATAATCCGTTCAGGTATCTGTACAAGACATTCTGATATTAAGGGAAAAAGCTCAAAATATCAATGGCCATCATGGAGAAGGGAACCCTTGACCACTAAGAGGCTAATAACTTATGCATATCTATGTTGAAAGGAAACCATAGATAATCAAAAGGTGTTATAAGAATAAATGCTGCAAAGATTGAGAATATGTTTTCTTGAAAATGCGGGTTTATTGCTTTGTTATGAAAAACACACTCACAATATTGGCCTTATTGACTCTTGGTTTACCGGGCTATTCCCGATCTACAAGTGATTCCACGAAAGTTTTTTTCCATCAAGGAAAATCAGGAATAGTTTATGATTTTAAAGGGAACCGGGAGAGACTTGATTCGCTTGTTGAGCATATGAAATATATAGAATCTTCCGATTCTTTATTAAAACTACGTAAAATCAGGGTTTCCGGTGCGGCATCTCCGGAAGGTTCGGTAGAAATCAATTACAGACTTTCTGATCTTCGAGGAAACCATATATTGGATTATGTTTCAGAAAGGGTAACATTACCAGATTCGGCCATAAGTTTCAAATATGTCGGTCGGGATTGGGCCGGACTTTTGAATATGGTAAAAAATGATAGTAAAGTTCCGTATAAAGCCGATGTTGAGCGTCTTCTTAACGAAATAGTTCTGGAAACAAGATCGGGAGAAAAAGAGTCTTTTCATTCTTTGCAGAGAATAAAGAATCTCAGAGGGGGAATTCCTTACAGATATATGTATTCGCAAATGTTTCCGGCTCTACGTTATTCTACCATATATGTAGATTATGATTATTCCAGAATTCCCACACTTACTGGTTTCAGTCCAACATTACCTGTATATGAATACAGTATAGATATTCCCGATATGATGACTGTTGTAGGCTATGGGACAGTTGCCGGACCTTGCAAACCATTTTACATGGGATTAAAAACCAATCTTCTGTATGATGCTCTGGCATTGCCCAATATCGGCGCGGAGTTTTATGTGGGAAAGAATTGGTCGGTAGTGGCTAACTGGACTTACGGATGGTGGGATACCGACCGCAGACATAGATATTGGAGAGCTTATGGTGGTGATCTTGCAGTGAGAAGATGGTTTGGGCGACAAGCGAATGAGAAACCCCTCACGGGGCATCATCTGGGAGTATATGGAGGTGTGGTGACTTATGATTTCGAGTTTGGTGGGACGGGATATATGGGAGGCCGACCACACGGTAGCCTGTGGGATAAATGTAATTATTTCGCCGGTGTTGAATATGGCTATTCCCTTCCAATTGCCCGCCGTCTTAATCTTGATTTCACTTTAGGAATCGGATATATGGGTGGAGAATATTTGAAATATGTGCCACAAGATGGAAAATATCTATGGCAATCAACTCATAAACTCCATTGGTTTGGTCCGACAAAAGCTGAAATTTCTCTTGTTTGGCTAATAGGATGCGGAAATTACAATAGTAGGAAAGGAGGTATCAAATGAAACGGACATTAACTTATTTATTATCGCTTCTGTCGATAGGGTTCTCAAGTTGTGTTCATAAGGATCTCACATATGATGATACCCGTAACCGCGAAGTTAAAGTAGTTTTTGATTGGAGTAGTGCGCCCACGGCCTCACCTGCATCAATGGAAGCATATATGTATGGAGATGACAATTCTACAATACGTTATGTGTTCGATAACATGGAGGGTGGAGAAATTGAGATTCCTTATGGCAAATATTGTGGAGTTTGCATGAATGCAGATAATACAGACTGGATTGTTTTGAGGAATACGGGTGATCCCTCTGCCATGGAGTTGGCCACAGGTGAAGTCTCTGAACTTACTACGTTCCGTATTTCTTCAAGGAGTATCCCGAGGGCAGAAGGGGCTGAAGATGAGAAATTGGTATCTACTCCCGGTATGCTTTGGAGTAACCGGGAAGATGGCATAGAGATAAAAAATATAGATGGTGTGCAGACCATAGTTTTTCATCCGGAAGAGTCTGTTTGTCATTATACGGTAGATATTGTTAATGTGCAAGGTTTGTCGAATCTGCAAGGAGACGCAATTGATGCAACTCTTTCCGGAATGTCAGAAAGTTATAAACCCTCAACCGAGTGTGGCACGGACTCCAAAGCTACTATGCCTTTCATTCTGGTTGGAGAGGAGAATGAATATAAACTGCATGGAGAGTTTTTGACTTTCGGAGAAAGTTCAGTCTCCTCAAATCCTCATTATCTGACTGTGTATGCAATTTTGAGTGATGGGACAAAATGGTATCATAGCTTTGATGTCGCTGATCAGATCCATAGTGCGCAGGATCCAAAACATGTATATATAAAAATTGAGGGATTAACCCTTCCGAAGCCAATATCAGGAGGCGGTAGCGGATTTAAGCCTGATGTGAATGATTGGCAGACAGAGGATGTAGACCTAAAGATGTAGAATAAATACAATATGTAGAATAAATATAGGATCATTGTTTTGAAAATGAGATTTTAAATATGTATTTTCGGTAGATTCTAATGAGCCTTTAGTGATAAAAATTGTTATAATAATATAAGATTAATAAAGACACAATATACTATGAAAAAGACACTATTATTAATGAGTCTCGGGGCTTTTACCATGATAGGCCTCACCGGATGTTCGGAAGATGAGACAATAAGCGTTAACGAGGGAAACGGAATTGAGTTCCGTCCAGCTATGGGAACCCGTACCCGTGCCACTGAAATTACTAATTCAAATCTTGAATCCATCAAGGTTGCAGCTTTTATGCAGGGAACCCCTTATTTTGAAACAACGGATTTTGTAAAAGGAGAGACAGGATTCTTTTCTTCAACGCCTGTATACCATTGGCCGGGGGATGATACTGAACTTGAATTCTATGCATACGCACCTGCTGCGCCAGGTGGAATGGTCTCATTGACGTCTGATTCTAAAATTTTGACAGATTTTACTCCTGCTACCAATATTGCAGATCAAGTAGATTTCATTACTTCTTATGCCAAAGGTAATCGCTCGGCGAATGAGGAAAGTGGAGTTGAACTTACATTCAATCACCAATTGTCGCAGATAGAGGTATATGCCAAATCAGATAATGATGCTTATATTTTTAAAATCAGTGGTATCCGAATCGGTCAACCTGTATCCAAAGGCTCATTCGATTTTACCAATTCATCCTGGACATTGGGAAGTGATAAAGCAATTTATGAAGAGACTTATTCCTCTCCCAGAATATTGACTTCGGTTCCGGCATCCATGATGGGTGATGAGGGAAATGCGATACTTCTTCCTCAGCAACTCGTTGCTTGGGATCATGAAAATGATAAAGATAACAGTGCTAAGGGTGCATATCTTTCTGTTAAATTACAAGCTAATACAAAGGCTGGTGCCCAGGTTTACCCATTCCCGTCAAACGGAGATTGCCAATGGGCAGCCATCCCTCTGCCAACAAACTGGGAAGCCGGGAAGAAATATGTATATACTTTGGATTTCACGGAGGGAGCCGGTTTTGTAGATCCTGAGGATCCGGAACCTGGAACACCGGTATTGGGCGGTCCTATTAAATTTACTGTTGATGTAGTTGACTGGACTGATTCTGCTATTGACATGCCAATGAAGACAGATTAATTATATGTATTTAGGAATATAGATTTTAAGGTTATTAAAATATCATATTAAAGGTCCGGAAAGGTTGGATCTCCTTTCCGGATCACTATTTGAGGGGGATTAAAAAACATCAGGGCTATGAAAGAAAAGGGTTTATTAAGGATCATTCCGGCTTTCGGATTTTGTTTCTTATTGATGGTTAATCTAAACAGTTGTTCGGATGATTCTATCGATATGAATCATTTAAGCGATCGTGAAATAAGATTTGAGATAAGTGGGCTCCAGGAAAGTCAGGGTTTAAATACTACCCGAAGCGATTACTGTAAAATCTCAAAACCAAGTGTATTGAGATTGGATGGGGAATCAAAACCCTTATATCTTGTGCCTTGGGTAAAGGAAGGAATCAATCTTAAGAAGAGCGGTAATATATTGGTTAAGACCAGAGGAACTCTAACCAATAGCGATAACCTTGAAAATGCAGGTGTGTTTGCTGCTCAAAATCAAGAGGGATCTGGATTAGAAGGTCTGATTCCCAATTATATGTATAACGTTGAGATAAATCGGGAAGGAAACTGGATCCCAACTGAAAAGTATCTTTGGCCCGGTAAAGGAACCTTACATATAAATTCATACTCACCCTATTGTGAAGTAACGGGAATTGAAGGAGTAACCGGTATTACTGCAAAGGGAGAATCTTTGCCAGTGAGTATTTCTTATGTTGTTCCTGCAGCGGTAGATGCTCAGGAGGACCTTTTGTGGGGTGAGCCTGTTGATGCTTCGTCATCTCCATGTAAATTGACCTTTAACCACGCTTTAACAGCCGTCAGGTTTGTAGCCGGGGCGGAAATGAGTCCATGTACAATTGAATCCATTGATATAAAAGGAATTTTATCTCAAGGGAAATTAAGTCTTGAAACGGGGGAGTGGTCGGAAATCTCAGGCAGAACTGATTATCATGTATCCCCGAATGTGACTCTTGCTGCCGCTACCGGCTCTCAATTTGTTGAAGCCGGTTCACCAATCACTTCTGATGATGACACATTTCTTCTTATCCCGCAGGATTTGGGAACAGATTCAAGGATTGTCCTAACTGTGAATAAAGATGGAAAATCTTACGTTCTCGAAGCTCCATTGGAAGGAGAGAGTTGGACACAGGGTACCACCATTACATATAGGCTGTCGGCTAATCCTGCAAAAGATGAATTGGTGCTTGATGTGAAAGGGGATTTTATCACCAACTACACAGGAGAAACGGAGAGTTTCTCTGTTGAGAGTGCCATCAATTACAATGGGACGGTGACACCGGTTGATTGGAAAGCTGAATTTGTTGATGAATCTGGGAATTTGGTTGATCAACCAAATTGGATCACGTCATTTCCAATGTCAGGGACAGGAGCAAGTGAATGCAGTTACTCGACTGTGATGCAGGATATTGTTTTCAATTCCATTAGCGAACAGTCCCGAAAATTGCAAAATGCTGAAAATATCAATTCTATTAGTGGGATGACTCCATATAACCTGTCAAATTCAAATGGAGGCACTTCTGTAGAGAACACTGCTAATTCATATATAATAAATGCTCCCGGAAAATACTCTCTGCCATTGGTTTATGGCAATGGGATTAAAAACGGTTCAAACAATACAGAAGCTTATGCTTCTAATTCTCATAACCGATATGCACTTAAAGAATTCGTGAATCATCTCGGTAAAGGGATAACAGATCCTTATATCTACAATAACTCCGGATGTGAGCCTTCGGATGCAGTGCTCGTTTGGGAAGATGAGCTAAATCTAATAAGGGATGTCGCTCTTTCTGAGGATAAGAAGGCTATTACTTTTGATATCCCTCACAATACGATACGTCAGGGTAATGCCCTTATTGCTGTCAGGGATAAAACCGGAACAATTATGTGGAGCTGGCAAATATGGGTTACAGATTATAACCCATCTTCGACATCTGTAAATATTAATGTAAATGGAACCAACCACACATTGTATACAAGAAATTTAGGTTCTGTTGTTGGTGGAGATAGGGTCACGTTTGTTCCCAGCAAGGTTTTAGTAAAATTCACGCAAGTTAATGTACCTGAGGGAATGGAGCCACTTACCAAGACTGTAGAAGTGTATCAGAAGGGTGTGACGATAGATACAGGTGATTACAATACATATTATCAGTGGGGGCGTAAGGATCCTATGATGTCGTCGGTTAAGCAGTGGTATGATGCATCTCACACGGAGTTGACGCAACTGACTGTAAAAAATGTCCAGAGCGATATCCCATCCGGGGAGAGCTTAATAGAATGTGGTATACGGACTCCCGATACTTTCTGGGAAACCAAATCAGACTATAAGTATGATTATACCAATTTATGGAACAGCACACTTCTATCAAACGGTAGTGTTAAAACTATTTATGATCCTTCTCCAATAGGTTCGAAGGTTCCGTCAGGAGAAGAGTTCCTATATCTCTATCAATCCGGTAGTTTTAACTGGGGGACAGAGGGAGAAAGTAAAGGTTTTATCATCACGGCTCCGGATATGGATGGCCAACTTTTCTTCACGGCCTTAGGATATAGAAGTCTTTCAACCGGCACGGAGGAGTCAAATGGAATAACAGGAGAGTATTGGTCGGCAAGAGCTGCCACAAACCGAGAGGATGCAACTTGTCTCACCATGCAGCATAAGGAAGATGGCTCGATTGTGCTTGGGCATGCGGATTACAGAGGGCATGCATTCGGAGTGAGACCGGCTTTTGAATAATTTTGAATGCCGAATCTGTTTCGAGTGCTAATTAAATTGGCTAATTTTGCATTCTAAACTGATGTGCTCAATCCGAGATGAAAACATGTGATAATAATTCCGGAAAAAAACTGGAAAGACTATGGAATGTGGGGTTTTGCAAAGCGATGCTTGGCAATTTCCTCATGTTCTTTTCATTTTATCTTCTGACACCATTATTGCCTATTTATCTTGATTCTCAGTTTAATGCAGATAAGGATATGATTGGCTTAGTTTTGTCGGGTTATGTGGTGGCAGCTTTGATAGTCAGGCCTTTCAGCGGATTTATAGTAGATAGTTTCAACAGGAGAAAAGTATTGATGATATGTTTCTTCTTCTTCTTTATCTGTTTTACGGGTTATGTAGGAGCCGGAACTCTATTGATGTTTGCTATAATAAGGACGATTCATGGGCTACCTTTTGGGGCTACAACTGTGGCTAACAGTACGGTCGCTATCGATGTATTGCCTTCTTCCCGACGAAATGAAGGAATCGGTTATTATGGTCTTAGCAATAATCTGGCTATGGCGATAGCACCTTCAACAGGAATCTGGCTTTATGGCGCTACAGAGAATTTCTCCATACTGTTTTGGGTTTCCCTTGCCGTGGCATTCTGCGGATTCTTATGCGCATCCTCCATCAAACTAAAAACGAGGGAAATAATCGCAAATAAACCTAAATTTAGTCTTGATCATTTCTTTCTTACCAGAGGTTGGCTATTGGCAGCCAATATAATGCTGTTTGGACTTTGTTGGGGAGTAATGAGTAATTATGTGGCTCTTTACGGGAAAGAGAAATTGGGAATCACTGATGGTACGGGAGTATTTTTCCTTCTCTTATCGGGAGGACTTATGTTGTCAAGATTTATCGGTGTGAAGGAGTTGAGAAAGGGTAGACTGACAAGAAATGCCATAGAGGGGGCATTGGTATCCACTGTGGCATATACAATTTTTGCATTAGGACAAGGGGAGTGGAGCTTTTATCTCTCGGCTTTGTTGATAGGTCTTGGAAATGGCCGGATGTATCCGGCATTCTTAAATATGTTCATATCTGTTGCCCGTAATGATCAAAGGGGTACAGCCAATTCTACGATTCTTACTTCCTGGGATTTGGGAATGGGTCTTGGTATTCTGATCGGAGGGGTTGTGCTTGAATATTGCGGATATGAATGGGCTTTCCGGTTTACGGCAATTTCTCAGATAACCGGAACCATTATACTGATTTTATTTACAAAAGGTTTCTTTCGCAAGAGAACACTTGTTGAAGGGCAGCGGTGATGAAATTATGCGAGAAGGGCAACCGCCATGCCTGCAAGTATTAGTGAGAGGCTTCCAACAGCGTATGTGACAGTGTATCCCATAACAGGAAGTGTACTGTCAAGACTATCCTGAATGGCACCTAACGCAGCTACTGCATTTCGGCCTCCAGCCACGCATCCCAGAGTAATCGCTGCGGGGAACTTGAAGATTTTGTTTCCGACATATATTGACAGTATAAGGGGAATAGAGGTGCATAAGATACCGATTATGAAAAGTGGCACACCTACTTCCTTAAGGCCTCCTATGAATGAAGGCCCGGCAGTAATGCCAACCACAGCAATGAATAGATTCAAACCGGCATTATCCATAAACCAGATTACCGGGCGCGGAATATGACCAAATGAAGGCCTTTTGGATCTTAACCAGCCCATTACAAGACCGGCTATAATAGCTCCTCCACTTGTGCTCAAGGATATAGGGATTCCACCAAGATGAATAGTCAGGGCTCCGATGAAACAACCGATTGCAATTCCCAATCCGATAAAAACTATATCAGTGATTCCTGTAGCCCTGTCAGAATAACCGATTTCTGGAACAGCGGTTGCCACATCCTGAGGCAGCCCAATAAGGTTTATAATATCACCCTTTTCAAGTTTGACTTTATTTCTAAGAGGCATAGCCATGTCATTACGAAGGAGTTTATGGACGAGTACTCCCCGCATATAAGGCTTTCTCTTTAGCTCACCCAAAGACATCCCATCCGCACCGGATTTTGAGACTGTTACCGGAAGATTCTCTGTTGAGAAACTCAGAAGTTCATGATCAGTAACCTCCGGACCAATCCATCCGGCTTCTTCGACTATTGATTCTCTGCGACCACTCAAAACTATAATATCATTCTTACGAACTTTGATCTCAGGTTCGGGATCCATCATTTCTCCACGAATACGTAATCTCTCGACAAAATGGCGCAGTTCCATTTTTGCTATGTGCCTTTCAATCTCAGCTACAGTGCGTGGCCGGTTGAAATAATCTGATTCGGCTCGATAAGCTCTGAAAGAAATAGGTCGGTTGGCATCATATAATCCTTGGTCGGGAGTGAAATTTCCAGAATCCATTTCTTCTTCCAGCCGGGCAGTTTCCTCCTTAACTTTCTTTAAACCGCCTAAAAGTATCGGACCGAGATTCGCGATGATCCAAGCAGATCCTATGGTTCCGAAAATATAGCAGACTGCATAGCAAGCGGGGATAATACCGATCATCTGTTTCTTTTCTTCAGGACTCAGATGCATGGAATTAATTGTATCTGTTCCCACTCCTATAACTGCTGAAATAGTCTGGGATCCTGCAAATATTCCCACTGCTATTCCCTTGTTATACCCCATAATTTTAGCTGCAATCACGCATACTGCAATACATAGAATGCACTCCACCAAGGCGAAACAAATCTGTTTCAGACCCTCTCCTTTCAGAGATCGGAAGAACTGAGGACCGACACTGTAGCCAATTGCGAAGAGAAATAGCATGAAGGCAACCGACTTCACTGCATCGGGAATGTTTATATCAAGCTGGCCGACGATCACACCCACGATCAATGTTGCTGTAACCGGACCAAGTGATAGAGATTTATATTTCAAGGATCCAAGCCAGAATCCAAGACCCAAAGTGAAGAATATCGGAATAACAGGGTTATCACGTAGAATTTCAGTCAGCCAGTCCATAGGAGAATCAAAAATCAGTTATAACATAACAATACTATAACTGCGGTTGGTGCAATATTGTTTATAATCTGCTTTCCGGATAAGTAGATATAATATTTGTCGAAATGATGTAAAATTCTTAATTTTGTCGTCAATCTTTAAAAAGTTTAGGATTGCGATTCTCAAAATGATAAGATATTATCACTATGACAAGCCTTTCGATCTTGAACTTGGTGGTAGACTCGAAAAGCTTACAATTGCTTATCACACATATGGAAAACTAACCGCAGAACGTGATAATGTGGCTTGGGTCTGTCATGCCCTTACTGCAAATAGTGATGTTGCTGATTGGTGGCCTCATACGGTTGAGGAGGGAGCTTTTCTTGCTCCATCCTCATTGTATACTGTATGTGCCAATATCATAGGATCACATTATGGCACTACAGGACCACTGAGCGAAGACCCGGCAAGTGGAGAACCATATTACGGAGATTTTCCTAAAATTACAATCCGAGATATGGTAAGAGCTCATCAATTGCTTGCCGATCATTTGGGTATTGGAAGAATTAGGGTTCTTGTTGGAAGTTCGGTAGGAGGTTTCCAAGCTTTGGAATGGGCTGTAGAGGAGCCTTCTCGATTTGAGAAGGTAGTTCTTATTGCTACCGCGCCCAAGGCTTCTCCATGGGCAATCGCCATAGATGAGACTCAGAGGATGGCAATAAAGGCCGATAGAAGCTATGGGGAAAGGAGAGCAGATGCAGGAATGGCGGGCATGGCAGCTGCCAGAGCTTTAGGGCTCCTGACATATAGGGGGCCTGAGGGATACAATATGACGCAAAAAGATGCAGAAACTATCACTCCCGATGCGCTCAAGAGGGCTATGACATACCAGCAATATCAAGGTGAGAAACTATGCAAACGTTACAATGCCTATTCTTATGTGACTATCCTGGACGCTTTCGACACTCACGATATAGGTTGGAATCGAGGTGGAGTAAAAGAGGCCCTCAGAAAGCTTAAAATGCCTGTTATGGTTATTGGAATTACGACAGATATCATCTTTACTCCAGGTGAAATGCGTGAACTTGCATCCATGATAGATGGCAGCAGGTATATAGAAATATCATCGCCATTAGGCCATGACGGCTTTCTGACTGAACATGAGCAACTGAATTCAATATTGAAACCGTTTATCTCTGAGTAAGAATTGTAGAAAGATATTTATGAATAATAAAGATATAAAGATAGGTCTATTCGGCTTGGGTACTGTAGGGGAAGGAATATTCACCGTTATAAAACGTGCAAGAAACGCTCATGCGGAAATCAAAAGAGTATGTGTGCGTGATATTAGGAAACCGAGAGGAGTGGATATCCGTCCAGATCTTCTGACCGATAAGATGGAGGTTTTACTTGATGATCCTGAGATAGACCTGATAGTGGAGGTAATTGATGATGCCAATGCTTCTTATGAGATTGTCAAAGGAGCTTTGGAGCGAGGTAAACCGGTAGTTAGCGGAAATAAGGCCATGATCGCCCGACATCTTCCGGAACTTATCGAGCTCCAGCATCGATACGACACGGCTCTTCTCTATGATGCCTCATCGTGCGGTTCGATACCTGTTATACGCAATCTTGAGGAGTATTATGACAATGATCTCCTGCTGGAAGTTAAGGGTATTCTCAATGGCTCTACAAATTATATCCTTTCCCGAGTTTTTGATCATGGAGAAGATTATGAATCTGCATTGAAAAGAGCTCAAACTCTTGGTTTTGCTGAAAGTGATCCATCTTTTGACATAGAGGGACTCGACGCACTTTACAAGCTTATTATCATCACGGTCCATGCGTTAGGAGCTTATGTGGCTCCGGAGGATATTTTCACCTATGGAATCTCGTCAATACATGAGGCAGATATCCGTTACGCAAGGGAGAAAAGATTTAAGATTAAACTTGTGGCTCAGGTTGCAAAAGTAAGTGAGACGGAATTTACGATGTTCGTGATGCCTGAATTTGTGGACAAGACCAAATATATCTACAGTGTGGATGATGAATATAATGGTGTGGTGATAAGAGGAGAGTGTTACGATCGTCAGTTTATGTTCGGTAAGGGAGCCGGTTCTCTCCCTACTGCGTCTTCAATCTTAAGTGACATAATGGCGCGGCAGTATGATTACCGATACGAGTATAAGAAGATGGGTTATTCAGGACGTCCTCATTATACGACTGATATCTTGCTTAAGGTTTATTTCAGATATAATACCACCGATATTCCTAAGTTGCTTCCAATTAGGAGAGTCCATGAGATGTATCTTTCTGATCAAAACAATTACATCATTGGCGATATTTTACTCAGTGATTTGATCTCAAACAGAGCGCTTCTAAATGCCAAGGATGTTTTCCTTTGCAATATCCCAATCTTTTTCGCGGATAGACCCAATTAGAGGGTAGGTTTTCGTCTTCAGTGCTTGTTCGGGTGATAGCATTGCTCAAACTAAGTGGCGGAGTTTGGTCTGGCTTGAAGAGTGGCATTATTAGGTGGGATAAGGATCAGTTTTGAAGTAATGATTATAAGATGGCTTTGGGACCAGTGAATTTGCAAAACAGAGGTCGAATGGGAAATAATTCCAATCGACCTCTGTTTCTTTTATTTCTAAGATTCAATTAATAATGGCTTGAGCCGTCGAAACAATGGGTGCAAATCTTACATTTGGGAAGTCCGATGGCTTTTACAAGATTCTCAATCGTGCTGAACTTCAGAGATGTTAGATTAAATCGTTCTCTGATTTTTTCAACCATTGCATTATATTCAGGGGATCCGGTTGTAGCGTACGCTTCAAGATTTTTATTAGGATCTCCTTCAAGATCACCTATTATGCGTCTTGTGAGAAGTTCCATATCGGACTTGGAGGATGTGAATCCGACGAATCGACAACCATAAATTAGAGGAGGACACGCAATTCTCATGTGGACTTCTTTTGCGCCACAATCATATAAGACTTTAACATTATCATTTAGCTGCGTACCTCTGACAATTGAATCGTCACAGAACAGAGCCCTCTGACCTTTGAGCATTGCTTTATTGGGGACAAGTTTCATTTTTGCCACAAGATCCCTCATAGACTGATTGCTCGGGGTGAAACTTCTTGGCCAGGTAGGGGTATACTTGGATATCGCACGACGATAAGGAATTCCTTTTCCTGCAGCATATCCGAGGGCCATACCAACTCCGGAATCCGGGATACCGCATGCGCAATCCACTTCTGTATCATCACTTTTTCCCATTGCATACCCTGAAGCAAAGCGAACATCCTCAACATTTCTGTTCTCATAGGTTGAGGTCGGGAATCCGTAATATACCCACAAGAATGAACAGATCTGCATCTCTTTCTCAGGCTCACGCAAAACTTCGATATTTTCGGGAGTAACCTTTATAATCTCACCGGGCCCAAGATCACGCATAATCTCATAATCCAGATTAGGGAAAGAGGTAGATTCGGAAGAAACTGCGAACGCACCCTTCTTATGACCCAAAATAATAGGCGTGCGTCCGAGTCGGTCGCGCGCCGCAATTATCCCATCTTCTGTAAGAATTAACATTGAGCATGAGCCTTTGATCTTGTTGAAGACATTCTCAATTCCTTCAACAAATGTATTGCCTTGTGTGATTAGGAGAGCAATAAGCTCGGTCTGGTTGGTATTTCCTGAACTTAATTCTGCAAAGTGTTTTCCTTCTTCAAGAAGTTCTTTTTCAAGCTCATCCAGGTTGTTGATTTTTGCAACTGAAACAATCGCAAATTTTCCCAGATGGGAATTGATGATAATAGGTTGAGGATCAGTATCACTGATAATTCCTATCCCTGTGAATCCCTTGAATTTATCAAGATCTCGTTCAAATTTAGTGCGGAAATAAGAATTCTCAAGGTTGTGAATTTTTCGGCAGAATGCACGGGCCTCAGGATCGTAGGTTGCCATACCTGCCCGGCGGGTGCCAAGATGAGAGTTATAGTCAGTACCGTAAAACAAATCGTATCGGCATTCCTGTTTGGATGCCGTACCAAAGAAACCACCCATAGAAATTCAATTTAATTTGAAGTCGCAAAGTTAGAAAATTATTCTGATACCATAATAACTGTTTGGGTATATTTTATAGAAAATAATTTTTTCTGATATTTGATTTAGTTAATTTTGTAGGTGATTCAAGAGATATGTAGCTCACACAAATTAATTAATGTAAATAAAATGAGCTTAATGAATGCTAAAACTGGTTCTTTTGAATTTCTTCCGGCCTCGGCTTCAGTCACATAGCCCGCTATGCTCCTTCAGCCGAAACCGAAATTAACTCAAAATCACGGCGTTTTATCTATTCATTAATTTCTGCGAGCTACTTAGAATCTAAAACAGTTCATTATGAGAGAGCTTAAATGTCCGCACTGCAAGAGTGTTTTCCAGGTAGATGATGATATGTATGAGTCAATCGCAGGTCAGGTAAGGAATGAGACCTTCGAGGCTGAACTTGACAGACGTGAATCTGAATTGAGGGATCGTATTCGTTCAGATTATGAGGTTAAATCACTCAAGGAACACCGTATTTTTTCGGAAAAATTGGTTTCTCTGGAAAAGGAGATCTCCAAAAAAGAAAAGGAGATTTCTACCCTGGGAGAGAGACTCCGGCAATCAGATAAAACCAAGGACCTTGAAATAGCTAATGAAGTTGAGCGGGCTAAAGCAGAAACACAGAGGAGCTTACAGGCAAAGGAGATGGAGATAGCAACTTTGAAATTGCAGATTGCTAATGAAGAGAGCGAAAGAAAAGTCATCCTTCTCGAAGAAAGACGCAAGACGGAGGAATTGCTCAAGAAAAAAGATGATAGAATATCGGAACTTAACCGTGAACTTGAAATAGAGCGACGTGATGCTAAATTACAAATGGCTTCTATTAAGGAGAAGCACGCGATTGTGATAAGCGAGAAAGATAAGGAGATAGAGTATCACAAGGATTTCAAGGCGCGTTTATCGACAAAAATGTTAGGGGAGACTCTGGAGATACATTGTCAGATTCTCTTTAATCAGGCTCGAAGCATGGGTATGTTTCCTGAAGCATATTTCGAGAAGGATAATGATGCCCGTGGGGGTAGCAAGGGTGATTTCATATTCAGAGATTATGTAGATGGAAATGAGTATATCTCCATAATGTTTGAGATGAAGAATGAGGCGGATACGACGGCTACTAAGCATAAAAATGATGACTTCCTTGAAAAACTTGATAAAGACCGCAACGAAAAGGGATGTGAGTATGCTGTTTTGGTATCGATGTTGGAACGTGACAATGAGCTTTACAATGAAGGAATTGTAAATAAATCGTATCTTTATCCCAAAATGTATGTGATTCGTCCCCAGATGTTCATGACTCTTATTGCTATCCTCAGTCAAGCCTCAAGGAAAAGTCTCGGGGAAATAATGCTTTTGAAATCTGAACTCGAGTCTGCTCGGGCACAGAGTGTGGATGTTACTAATTTTGAGAAACGGCGTGATCAGTTTATCACGAGTTTCGGAAAATTAGTTGAGGCACATGTCAAGAAACATAATGATGCCATGGGTGGAATTGATAAGGTTATTGAGGCGCTTGAGAAGCAGGTGGATGCTCTTAAGAAGGTAAAAGCTTTATTTGAAACTTCGGAGCAGAAACTTGTTAGAGCTAATGAATCTGTGGAAAATGATTTCACAATCAAGAAACTCACTCATGGAAATCCTACAATGCGTAAGAAATTTGAGGATGCCAGAAAGCAAAGAGACTCAGGGAATGAGGATTCTCCAATGGAAAATAGTTCTCTCGAATAAATAGCCAGACCAGAATCCACAGGTAGAAAATTTGTAGCATTACAGTTCTATAATTTTATACAAAGTCAGCATTATCGGTTCGCCGGATATAATAAAAGTATGGAAATAGCAAACATAAAAGCCGACATGATGAGGTTGTGGAAGGATACCTTTCATGACTCAGATGAGTATGTAAGATTAATTTTCGATACATACTTCGATCCGCAATT
Source organism: uncultured Sangeribacter sp. (assembly GCA_964499025.1). GTDB lineage: Bacteria > Bacteroidota > Bacteroidia > Bacteroidales > Muribaculaceae > Lepagella. Next base: position 2,672 of record CAZCJC010000016.1, on the reverse strand, counting down.
TGTAGTTACGGAATATAAGGAGGGGAAGCTGATTGCGGCTTTGTTAGGTATTCCATATGAATTTGGGAATAAGGTGAATCATGTGACAGGGCTTTATCTTTGTGGTCTCGCTACTGATCCAGCACACCGACGTCAAGGAATAATGACCCGTCTTATCAAGGGAGCGGAAAAGATTGCGGCTGATAAGAATATCTCTTTCTTATTCCTTATTCCGGCAAATGATGGATTATATAAATATTATCATGACAGAGGTTTTGTAGCTTCGTTTTATAAATCAACTGACAGGTATACCTCAGTTCATGATTTTGATAAGGAATTTCATAATCTTTTAGCCGCAAAAGAGAATCCGGAGCGCACAGTAAGATTGAAATACTATGAGGGCATTAAGGTTAATTCAATAGATTCGTTAGATAGAATTATAGATGTAGATGAGAGCGTATCAACTTTTATATCTGGTTGTGAGAGCTATGCTAAAGGTCTTAAGATTATGCATTCCCGAAAGGATATTCGAACCGCGATTGAGGAATGTATAATCTCGGGTGGAGAACTATATTATTCTTCAGTTGATGGAAGAATTACAGGAGTGGCATTCACCTCATCTGACCGTGGTGTTCAGGAGAAGATGATAAGAATATATTGTCTGATATCCTTGAATCGAGAGAGTCGATACAAATTGTTAGATGCCATCAAATATAAGAATAAAGATTATCCCATAACATGTGCCCATCATATAGCTCAGCGTAGAGATGGGAAGGAGTTATGGGAGCCGTTTTATGAAACTGTCCTTCCGGAAGCAAAATCTGTTCCGGCTGTGGGATTTATTGAGCGAGTATATGATCCGGCATCACATGTAAAAATGTATGGAATGTCAAAAATTTTGAATCTTTATGAGATTTTAAAATTCATGAATAAAGAATGGAGAGGTCTAAAATATTCAATTCTCGTGAAAGAGGAGAAGTTTGGGAAAATTTTGAGATATGACTCAAAAAATGGAGAATTGCAATGTCATGAAGAAAAGTCGTGTGAAAAGATAGATGGAATTATGAGCCTCCAGAATATTGGAGAGATATTATTACGAAGATCAGTATCTGACCCGATTATAATGGAGGCATTTGGTGTTCCATCTCTTGAAGGTTCCATATTTCTTATGCTTGATTGACCGGAAAGAAGACAGAGTTCTCAAATTTTCAAAAAATTTCAAAAAAGCATATAAAAGGGTGAGGAGAAGTGTTCACTCAAGGCTAAAATTACAAAATCAAGTTCTCATGCGGTAAAAATTCTGTTTACAAACGTAGATTGAAAATTTAAATTAAGATATGTAAATTTGGATAATTTGCTATTATAATGCAAGTTATCCAAATTTTTATATGTAAATAAGGCTCTGAGAATTAAAAATTAAATAAGATATGGATAAATACTCGCGTATATCAGAGAATGGAGAAATAATAATAAATTTGACAAATTCCTTATGCTGTTTTTTTAATTCATGAAATCTTCTGAATTTTTCTAATTGGTCAAATTGGGACATCTCGATTGCTCCTAAGTCGTACAGGTTAAGGTGTTTACAATAATTAATATGCAAATTTGAATTACAGATTGTAAACCGGAGAGGAAGCTTAGTCAGTTAATTACAAAATAAAATAGTCAAAAATTCGGCAGGGGCTGTGTACAAAAAAGAATAGGATGTTAATTTCTAAATGCAAATCGATTAAAAATGCAAAAATAATTGATTAACATTTATTAGTATTTAATTTAAATAATTGATTTATCGTGCTTTATCTATAAAATTTAAAGTTGAATCATAAGAAATACCCCCATGGGTTAAGCTGGAGGGGACTAATCCCATTGATGCGATATTAACTTATTGGTTATTATGGCATATTACTGCTTAGTTAAAGCATTTTATAAGGATATTATTAATAATTGTCAATTGTAAATTCTTGTTATTAACAAAATTAATTTAAGCTATAAATTAAAAATTTACTAAATTTAATTTGCAATTTGCAAATAAATAGTTACATTTGCATAGTGAATTAAAAATGCAAAAATTGGTTTATGAATGAGGAAAATGTTGCAATTCGTCTAAAAGGGTTCATCGATGAGATGGGCTTAACCAATTCTCAATTTGCTGACCAGTGTGGCATTCCTCGCCCCAGCCTCTCACAACTATTGACTGGACGTAATAAGAAGATCAGTGATGTGTTGGTGGGTCAGATTCACCAGGCGTTTCCGGATCTTTCCGTTTTGTGGCTTCTCTTTGGAGAGGGTCAAATGATAGTTCCTTCAGTCGCCCCGGAGACTATATCAGATGAATTACCCAATCTCTTTAGCGAAGCTGAAAAATTTTCGACCAGAGAGTCGGATTTGAATAAATATTCAAATCTCACGGGCTTAAAGGAAGGTATAAAAGTTGCTTCAGGCCGTGTTAATTCTGGGAATTCGGATGATTTAAAAAGCTTAGAATTACAGCGTGAAATAGAAAAAATCCGAAAAAATCCGCGAAAAGTGATTCAGATAACGGTATATTATGATGATTCAACCTTTGAAACCTTTTATCCTGGAAAATAAAGAAAAATAAGAGAGCGGGATTTAATTTAAATCCCGCTCTCTTATTTATAGTATTTGATATAATTAAGAGTTCAATGAATCGAGGCGCTGTTGCATCTTTGCTT
>CAZCJC010000015.1:21409-52294 GCA_964499025.1 uncultured Sangeribacter sp. | reverse complement strand
TGCTCCCTCTTTCCGCAGCAAAATCTGCTCAAAAATAACTTCGTTTTATATGTTCCTTAATTTTTACCCACTACTTAATTAATATTATTCATCGGCTCTACCCAATGTTAAGACTCAAATCCCTGTTGCCCCTCATATGTCTGGCCCTTTCCCTACCCTATGCCATGGGTGAGGTGGTATGGCTCGAAAAGGAATATGATTTCGGGCTCATGAAAGAGGAAGCCGGGCCGAAGACAGGCTCCGTGAGACTTGTCAACACCGGCCCGGAGGAAGCAGTCATCACAGGTGCGAGACCCAGTTGCGGATGCACCGGAGTCGCTTATCCGGAGGATCCGATCGCTCCCGGAGACACCGTAAGTTTCTCATTCACGTATAACCCACTCGGCCGACCCGGGAAATTTGAGAAAACAATTCGGGTCTATATCGGTGACTACGATATGGCAACCATCCGGATTCGGGGCAACGTGCTTGGCACCCCCGAGTCGCTCACATCCCTTTACCCTGTAGAAGTCGGACCCTTGAGACTCTCTGCAAGCCGTATGCCGGCCGGTGACGTGAAATATGGAGAGACACGTCATTTTTTCCTTAACGGATACAATCAGACCCCCGACACAATCTATCCTACATGGCGATGTGATGATCCGGCATTGAGCGTATCCTCATCAGCCGAAGCGGTAGGACCCGGAGACATTCTTACCTTCAGTTTTTATCTGAATTCGAGAGAAAAGACAGAGATGGGTCCGATAGAAATACCAGTGGAAATTAGTGCCGACAAAGGTAAAGACCCCATTAAGACAGAAGTTTTCTTCACCGCCAATATTACCCCTGATTTCTCAAGGATGACACCGGAGGAAGTCTCGGCCGCCCCCCGCTGTTACCTCAGTCCCGACCGGATTGATCTGGGAGAAATTAGTCCAGACAGCCGGAGTGTGATGAAATTCAAGTTCGCTATCCGCAATGAAGGGAAGTCTGCGATGAGAATCATGCGCATATTCTCCCCGGATTCCAAAGTTAAGATGAGCCGCTGGCCTGCATCACTAAAACCAGACAAATCTGGGCCTGCAGAGGGGGCACTGGATTCCTCCGGATTGCCCTCCGGACCCTTCAATATAAAAATAGAGGTCCTTACCGATGATCCGCTTCATCCTGTAAGAACCGTCTCACTCGTAGGAATAAAAAATTAACCCTTCACCTTAAAATAATAATTCCATCCATGCATCATCCTGAAAACGATTCCGAATATAAAGGTCTGCAGGTCAATTCCGGCGTGACTTCACAACCTATCACCAACCCTTACAGAAGGCCGGCGCGTCGCAGGCCACAGCTCACTGCCTCCGATTATGTAGAGGGTATTCTCAAAGGGAACGTAAGCATACTCGGTCAGGCTGTTACACTTGTCGAAAGCACTGTTGATTCGCATCAGGCACTCGCTCAGGAGGTGATAGAGAAATGTCTCCCCTATTCCGGGAATTCACGCAGAATAGGAATAACCGGCGTACCGGGCGCAGGAAAATCCACCTCCATTGATGTTTTCGGACTCCATGTGTTGCGGGAAGGAGGGAAACTTGCTGTCCTCGCAATCGACCCCAGTAGCGAACGCACGCAGGGAAGTATATTGGGCGACAAGACAAGGATGGAGAAACTTTCACAGCATCCTTCAGCATTCATCCGCCCTTCCCCATCGGCAGGATCTCTCGGAGGAGTGGCTCGCAAGACAAGAGAAACAATCGTGCTCTGCGAAGCAGCAGGCTATAATAATATATTTGTAGAGACTGTTGGCGTGGGTCAGAGCGAGACGGCAGTGCATTCCATGGTAGATTTCTTCCTGCTCATTCAGCTGGCTGGCACCGGAGATGAGCTCCAGGGAATAAAGAGGGGTATCATGGAAATGGCCGACGGGATTGTAATCAACAAAGCCGACGGCGACAATATAGACCGTGCAAACCTGGCGGCCGCCCAGTTCCGCAACGCACTCCACCTCTTCCCACCGACACCGAGCAAATGGGTGCCGGAAGTGGTGACCTACAGCGGATACTATGAACTGAATATCGACACGGTCTGGGATATGATCGACAGATATTTCGAATATGTGAAACGGACAGGATATTTCGAGCGCAAGAGAAACGAACAGGCAAAATACTGGATGTTTGAAACCATCAACGAAGAGTTGCGAAACAACTTCTACCGTATGCCGGAGATACGCGCTCTGCTTGAGCAGAAAGAGATAAGGGTGCTTAACAACGAACAATCTTCCTTTACAGCTGCACAGGATGTGCTCCGCGATTATTTCTCACGTCTTCGTGAAAACCGCTGAGCACTTTCGGCATTGAAACACCAAGGCAGCGGCTCCTGGAGGTAAAAATTTTATGATTCGCTGCCTTAGTCCCTACTCGGCAGTAAGGATAGGCAGAGATAGAACGCTTCCGTCGGAGATTCTTAGCTCATAAGAACCGGGACGGAGGCGTTCTCCTTTATCATCCTTTAGGTCCCAGCTTATTTCATCATAAGTTCCGGAAATCAGGTTCCTCACTACATTCCCATCCTTGTCGGCCACTACGATCCTCATGTCGGGAGAAAGATTGCGTATCCATAGCACTCCGTTATAACCGGGAGTTATCGCCTGCGGATAAATGGAAGGGATGGTTTCCCCATAAAATCCCCCCTCCACGTCCGGCTGCACAGAGGCAAGTCCCCGATCGGTTGATATCAGAATACTTCTATCCTCCGAATTCCAACCCAAGCCATACGCCATATTCGAGGGAATCGGACTATTATCAGTATTATAGCGTGCAATGACTCTGGAAAAATCCTTGTCAACCCCTATTACACCCTGATTGGTCGTGCCGATCCACAATCTCCCTTCAGGATCGAACATCAGTCGGTTGACAGGAGTGGATTCCGGCAGGATATCACTCGCGCTGCCCCCCTTGAGACCAATTAATCGGACGTTGATGGAATTATTTTCCACCTTATCACCCGGATTGAAAGAGAAGGCTCGGGAATCGGTGGCAACGAATACCTCACCCGTGCTCGGATTCTCAGTCATATGATTGAAGGTTGAGAGAGCAAAGGATGTACCCTCCGGACGATTGAATGTTGTTATCTTCACACACTCATCATCCGAGCTATCCTGCAGAGTCCCCTTGTGATCATAAATGAGGAAGTATCCATTATACATAGAGGGGAAAACAACCAGCTTATTTCGGTTTGAAGGATGATTAAGCACCATTACGCGGCTAATCATATTGATGGATTCACTCACCGGCAACGCAATTTTTCCCCACTCAACATCAGCAGTCGATTCGCTTTCCGCTATCTTAGCTCTTTCCGAAGCTGTTAGATAATAAAGCACAGCTCCCTTATCCTTGGCTCGCACGCCGTTATAATCGAAGAAGAGGGTCCACAGCGTTCCTTCCTCATCAAAAGCAGGAGGAGCAAAACAGCTGAGGGTATCCCATTTCTGATCCTCGCATACTACGTGGAAACAGGAAAGATCGGCAAATTTATCCAACGGTGATCCAAATCTCAGAGCCATACGCCGTATATCGGAAAGATCAAAACGTCCGATTCCCGACCACAGGGAACCTGCCCATACATAATCCGGATTCAAAGGATCGATTGCAATGCCCTGAGTATCCGCCATCGGAAACAAGTTGCGGTCCGAATAATATCTTGATAATAAAGATGCATCCGACTCAACGGCATAAGGAATATCATATGCCTGCGAGTACACTTTCCATTCATTACCCTTTAATCCGGAAATCATCGCTGGATTGACGCGGCTATAAAACCTGTAAGTCCAGTCATATCCATGTTGCTGAATCAACAGGCCATAGCGTGGAGAATATGTCATGTCCGGACAGAGCACCGAAGCCGGAGCGTTAGGACGGATAGCCTCACCATTATCGCTCCAAATGGGTGAATAGGAAGAGGCTGAAGAGGAGGTGTAATCGGCATGACGATTCACAAACTGACCCCTATCTTTATAATACCAAAAATCCTTCATATCCCAGGAGCCAAGCACACTCGGAGATGTTTCACCAAGAGCAAGGGAATAAACCCGTCTTCCATCACCGACCATAAGATGCCATACTTTGGTTGAAGAAAACAGCAGGTATCCATCCTTGACAGGAATAATGTTTGATTCGAGTCGGTTGGTAACATTCGATTGTGAAGGAACGGCAGTAAACCGATCCTCTCCCAGTTTGGAGCCCTTTACCTCCCCGTTTTCAATAACAGCCTCAAATATTCCGTTGTTACCACCCATTATACCGGAAAGATAATAGAACGAGCTTCCATTTATAGGGAAGATCGCCGCAACATTCCCAAGGCTATCCATGATACTCAGATCCTCCTTTCTCCGGGCATCGGCCGATCCGACATAGAGTCGGTTGCCCGACAAACCCACGATATTTTCACCAATACCGAAAACCCTGACCAACTTCATACCCAAGGGCGCAATCTTTTTAGCCTCCCCCGAAGCATCAATCTGAAGATATCCCGCATCAGTCGCGATCCAGGAATCACCGGAAACAGGATCGAAGCTCACCGAATTGACGACCCCCATCCCCGGGAAACTGGATTTTGTAAGGATATCAAGATATTTTACCGATCTCTCTTTCGAAACAATATCTATCCCTCCATTGCCATAAATCACAAAAAGTGATTCTGTCACCGGATTGTAGTCGGCCAGACGTATATCCGAAGATGATAGCAAGACACGAGATGACAGAGGCTGAATCCCCTCAGTCGGGTTATCCTTGGAATAATGGAACAGAGCCAGCGTAGGAAATTCATACCCCGTGCTCATATTCTTATCATAAACCTGTTGATGCACAAGGAAGAATGTCTCATTTTCGGTATCCATTATTCTCACTGGCGAGCGGTCGAAAGCAGGATACAGCCGCCACGAAGCGGCGCTGACCGAAAAAACACTGACAACAGCCACCGCAATATAAGCGGCAGCTTTCATCATAACCTGTGCAACCTTATATATGGAATTCGATTTATTTTCTATCCTTGACATCCACAAAAAAATTTAATGAAACCGTTTAAGAACTCCAACGGAAACGTATAGGTAAGTTAAAAAAGCAGGCTATAAAGAATTTTGAACCTACTGGGATTAATATTATTAACGAAAACGTTCGTCATTAAAGTATAAATTCAAGCGTTTGTTCTGCTTAAGAGATAGCAATATATAATAATTCAAGACATTACCTGTCAAACTTTAGCTTAGATTTGTAAAATACAAAATATAAATTTATCTTTGCAACGCGCAATATATCATCAACGCGCGAGACATATTTTTGAAGCGTTTCATGCTTTATCCTTTCAAGGAAATCGCCAATTTCAAAAACAGATAGGGACAAAGCAGTCAGAGGACGCTCATGCTTGTCGTATATCCACTCCCGACAAGGGGGAATCGATATCCGATTAGGCGTGGGAGTGGACTGTTTATTTATCTGTTAGGCGTTTGGCGATGCCTCCTTGAAGATAAACAAGAACATCATTCCACGCTTTCTTTGTATAATCTTTGAGTCAATTCGGGAATGGATGCGACATAATTCCATGCATGAAGAATTTATGTAATTGGTTCATCCGATCTCTCCTACTTTTCCTACTATGCCTTATTGTTTCATGTAGCAAGCAAAATAATACAACTCAAGACAATATTCTGCGCAACGAGCGCGATTCCCTTTTTGCTCTTGCCAATGCAAACGAACGAAACCTCGAACTAATGACTTATTTTTTCGATGAGGTCGCTACTTGCATCGATAGCATAACCGAACAAGAAGCAATACTTGCTATTCAAGTCAATGTTGAAACAAACCACCGTTACAGCCAGCAAGAAATTACTCGTCGACTCAATCAGCTTTCACAAATCATACAGGCCCAACGTCAAAGGATAGCATCTCTTGTCGACTCTCTTAATCATCGCGTTGACACCATTCGTACCAGTGGCTTACGAAGTACGATTACATTCCTTACCAAACAGTTAGTTGTCAAAGAGGAGCAGATCCGCCACCTGCGAGAAGAAATAAGCGGTAAGCAACGTAAAATACTCAATCTTGAAGAACGTATTAACAAACTCACAACGGATGTTGGAGAGCTAACAACCCGTAATTCAACCCTTACTGAAGCCGTACAGAGTCAATCAGAGATTATCAACGAAGGCTACGTTCTTGTAGCTGACAAACAAATGTTAAAAGAGATGGGGATAATAGAAGGGGGAGGTTTACTTCGAAAAAGCAAAACGAACTTGAGCAAAATTACCACTTCTCAGTGCAATAAGGTAAATATCGCAACCTTCAAAGAGCTTCCTATTCACTCCAGGAAGGTTAAGCTCCTTTCGCCCGCTCCGGCTTCCAGTTACTCATTACGACAGACAGGAGATATGACAACCCTCCATATTTCGGATGCAAATTCTTTCTGGAGCTTATCCAATATACTTGTCATTCAAATACAATAAAATCCAATTATGAAAAAATTATTATTTACTATTTCCTTCCTATTATGGAGTGTTATAGTTTTTGCGCAAACCCACACAGTCGCTCGTGGGGAAACTTTGCAGAGTATTGCTGCTAAATATAATCTCACTGAGTTGCAACTAATCGAAGCCAACCCAGGGGCAGATAAGCTTTTTTATGTTGGCCTCAAACTTAACATACCTGAATTCACGCAAACAACCACCGAATCCGTTGTATCTCAAACAAATCAAGAAATAAAAAAACATGACCCATCAGAAAATATAATAAATAAAGATACAGAAGATTCCAACGATAAACCGGGGTTCACTTTTGGATTATTGCTTGAATATGGTTTTTTGCCTAAAACAGAGGGCGTGAAAGGCACCAATTTTGCATATTCCGTAACAATTGGTACAAATTATTATTTCATGCACGATTCAGCAGGCGTTTTTGCTGGAGCAAGGATAGGCTATAATTCTGCAAATTATAACACATTGATGAACTTCGGTTATGGATCATATATAAATACTACCTCCGAGGCTCACTTCATTACCCTCCTCCCTATACATGCCGGCTACTCATTCTCTACAAAAAATCGAAAACTTGTCGTGTCTCCATGTGCAGGTATAGGGATGAATTTCTGTGTTGGTGGTAAATTTAAGTTAAAAAATATCGGACATGGTTCATCCGAACAATATAAAACCAAATTTGAAAAGAACGTAGGCATAGATACCCGTATTGGAGCTCAATTGAAAATATATGGTATCAACGTCGGATTAGCCTACATAATCCCTTTGAACAAATCTCAAAAATCATATTTCGGGAAAGATTCCTATTTTGCCATCAATTTGGGAATCGGTTTCTGATTTACATCCTGTGGTTAATATATATAATAATGATTAAGAAACTTATTTTACCAATTATAATTATCTGTCTTAACATTGGAATAACCATATCCTTTACTTCCTGCAAGAATGAAGATTTTGATTTTATAATTGGCACATGGTTCGGCACGGTGGCATATAATAATCCGGTAAGTGGCATAAAATACCAATACCTATCCATTGAATTCAAGGAAAATGGACTTGGGTCTCTGGAATACGACTCACCCGTTTCATATTCGGTTGCTAAATTCACATACACTGTAAAAAATAATGTCATAACCTGCAACGGCGCATCTGCAAACACAGGCGGAGATACTGACGGTAATTTTACTATGAAATTAAGAATAGAGGGAGAACGCCTCATTCCCATTGATAAGTATAATGACTTTATCCTCACTAAGGATAATTCAGTATTGACAGATCTAAATGGGAAAGAGGTTATTGACAACAGCGAGTTGCTTTATGGCGTATGGCTCCATAGCTCTGACGAGGTAGTTTTAGTGCTCGGACAATCCTACTTTACCGAATATACACTTTTGTCACCTTCGAGTAATATTTACTCAAAAAAGACCGAAGGATCCTTCAGTTATAATATTCTGAATAAATATGTACTTATTAATGGATCCAAGTATGATATTGTTACCCTATCTGAAAAAGTGCTTCAATTGAAATCGGAATCAGGCATTCGCTTTAATTATGTTCGTGGTGATAAATCTGACATACCTAATAATGGTGAAAATTCCACTGATTACAAGAGCATCTTAGAAAATGCTTCATGGGGATGGATAAGCAAGAACTCCGAGATTAGTATTAAATTTTTCGATTCAAATAAGGTAAGTTATGTTGAGAGAAGTTCTAAAACCCTGGGGGCTTGGGGATATATTAGTCTTGATGCAAGAGGAACTTATTCAATATCAGGGAAAACGATTGAATGCAACTTTACGGATGTCGAGTGGCAAGGAGGGGGATCAGATGCAAAGAATTACTTCCCGGGGTGGGTATATAAGCAACCCTGTAACAAAGAGTTCACCATCATGAGTCTGAACGTTGAAACGATGACTTTAATGCGGGAAGGTAAAATGTATATTTTTTACAACAAATGAAATTAATAATAAAACGCAAATAATTATCAATGCAAATATGAAGATCTTAACAAATTTTTTAACTTCGTTACTCATCATTTCTTCCATGGTGAGTGTAGCCGGTTGTGGTAGTAAAGATGAGGAGGAATTAGATTCCCAAGATACCCTGAATGAATCTGAGTTCGTAGGTTACTGGGAAGCAATAGAGAACACGCATGTCTATTACCTGGTTCTCAAATCTAACGGTATCGGCAGACAAATAACTCAGTATAACCAAACAAAAGATCTTGAGGAGAAATCAATTATTTGGTATTATAAGAATAAAACCTTTTCGATATTAACTTCCGCAGGCATCGAAAACTATATTGTGTCCAAACTTACCAATAATTTGATGATTCTTAAAACTGAAGATAATATAACCCTTTCTTTCTCACGTGTAAGTTCGTCAGCCATACCCGGAGACTCAAGTGAACCGAATGATCCTGACACTCCCGACACACCCGACACACCGGATAATCCTGGCCCTTCAGGAAACTACGACATAAAAACAGGTTCTGCCGAACCTCGTGCATTCAGCGCTAAAATATCCGGAGTGTATAATGGCAGCAAATTGCCATCAGTAGTAGGTTTCGAGTATAGTTACGACAATAGTTTCCCCCAAAGCCAGACCTCCGGATATGCCATTGATGGAAGATTTGGAGGATTTGAATTTCAGGCCGAACATTTGGTCGACTTAGCCAAGGTATACTACCGCGTTTATGCCGTCATAGATGGAAATAAAATATATGGGGAGACCAAGAGTTTTGAGACTCTTCAGGGCACGTATACTATCGATGGTAAAACATATAATTTCATTAAAGTTACTGGATTGGCGACTGGTAGTTTCAGTATGATGCAGACCGAGTTACCTCCCACAGCCGAGTTAATAATTGAAGGCAAATCACTCGGTTGCCTAAGTGGCAATTATTCATCCACTAATGTAACAGCCGGAGCAACACGCGAATTTTTAAACAGATTTGCAGAAACTATAGTGGTGCCACGATATCCTACCCCGCAGGAATGGCAATTTGCTTCCGCAGGGGGAACTAAAAGTAAAGGTTACAAATATAGCGGCAGTAATGATATCAACATGGTTGCCTGGTATTCTGAGAACTCAAATAATCATGTCAGAAAACCTGCTCAAAAAGAGCCTAATGAGCTTGGCTTCTATGATATGAGCGGTAATTACTCTGAATATTGTGGTAATTACGATGAAGACCAACTTGAAGATATAAGGGAATTATATATTAAAGGATTTGTCAGTACATTAAAGGATGTAAAAGCAATTTATTTTGACACCAGCTGGAAGGCAAAAGGTGGTGCATTTGGTGGTTATTGGGGTTCAAAGGCATCTGATTGCCAAACAACATCCTCTGAAATGGACAATACTCCTGCCAATACAAACCATTATAACGGAGATATTTATTCCGTCAGGTTAGTATATTCACGTCCTGATTAAATCAATGGACCACATAATTTAGGAGTGTATTGTAATTGACCCCTAAAAGTTATTGTCTAACTTTTAGGGGGTCAATTCACATTTGTCAATTAAATGTTTAAATAACAATTTTATGGGAGAGCAATAAATATTATTACTGCTCTATAGGGTGTGGACTTATATGCATATTCCGCCCATTTCAGGGCTCAGAAAGGATCCCGCAACAGGGCGGTAGGGGTGAAAAAAATACCGTTGACGGTAGCAGGGACAGGAGCGGGTGTAGCGAATGCCGGAGAGGGTCAGTATCTTAAGTTGCAGACAGCTATTCATTCGATTGCCAAAGAACTGAGCGCGGTCAACTTTTAAAGTAACTTCCTGCCCGTGAGGGTCGACATCATAAAATTTGAATGTGCTTAGGCTGTGTCAAAATAGGCGCAGCCTATTTCTATTTGTTGTTGTCCACTGCGCGTCCACGTTTTTCCTTACAATTTGCGCTAATTATCTACTCTTTAGATAATTAGCGCATACTTAGCGGAAGGGACGAGAGTTTTGTGCGAGTATTATGATTCTTCAATCATTTATAAACCAGAATGTTGATATTTCAAATTTTACATTTATCGTTAATTTATGTCCATATGCAGTCCATGTTTTATGTAAATTATAATTCTATTCCGGACTTCATACTCAGGATTTTAATGACCCTTTCCTTCTCTCCTATAAGTTCATTTTTTGCCATTATTATCTCTTCAAGATGCTTTTTATCCAGGCCAATATTTACCTGTGCATCCCCTATAAAAGTCTGATTACTTATATCCCCTATCGTATACTTTTCCGACGGCCAGTCATCAAAAAAATAACCAGGAGACACTCCTATCACCTTGCAGATCTTCTCTAATAGGCGAGCATCCATTGTCTCTTTATGCATATATTGATTAAAGCGACTTGGATCCATTCCTATTTTCTCTGCTATATGTCTCTTTACCAATCTTTTTTTATCTATTATTTGATAGAGTTCTTTTCCTATATGTTTCATACTATATGTTAATATTAGTTAATTATTACATGTTTATATATCATATTTTACCATTATATGTGCATTTTATATACATTTGTGCTTATAAATATAATATTTAATTTTTATATATCAAAATAATCCATATGCTATGATGAAAAAATCTACATCTAACTCAAAAACTTCAGAAAAATTCAGAGCCTATCTTGATACTCTCACCATTAGAGAACACGCGGATTTTATTAACGAAGTTTCATCAAGATGCATTGTCACGCGATTAACAGTGTATAACTGGAAATCCGGCAGGTCGGGAATAAAAAAGATATACCAGAACATTATTACAGGGATTATAGGAAGGAACATTTTTATTTGATATATGAGTGTTTTGATTTTACCCCCCCTACGGCAGAACAATGTGGCTTTATTGGGGGGCATGAAAAACTACAGGATTAAATATTCGCCATCAATGCCATAATTTTTCTTCTTTATGACTTATTCTAAATTCGATATCGATAAGGTCCGACAGGCAGCAGACATAAGAAATCATATTCCGGACACTGTCACTGTAAAGCGCAAGGTTTATGCCACTTGCCCTAATTGTGGTAAAACAGGAATACATGGAATGCTTGTAACCCACAATTCAAAAATGGATTTGGCGAAGTGCTTCTCCTGTCAATATTCCCTTAATGGATCCATCAATGCTGTAATGCATTATGAAAACCTTACTTTTCCCGAGGCAGTGAAAAAACTTGCTGACTACTACGGCATCCCGATCCGAACAGAAGAAGAAATCTTGAGAGACAACATCTCAAGACAGGAAGATAAGGTAAAGGGATCATTCTGCGAAGAGATGCTCGCCGCCTCCGGGCTCACCATTGAGGATGTAATGGCAAAAGTTTCTACGGGATCCTCCGGGGAATCAGTTCTTGTCCCGGCATTCAGGAAGGGAGGATTGAATATAAAGGGTGAACCGAATTTCAATGACGATGAAATGCTCATCTTCTATTATGATCTTTACGGTGCCCCGATGAAATACTCCACCAGAGGTGTCGCCGGAGCGCTCAGACCATATATCCGAATAAGATACTCTATACCTGAGAATCATACTGATGGCTCAGGACGCCCGGTTAAATACAGATCGCCCAAAGGATCGGGAGTCAGATTCTATATCCCTCAAATCATCCGAGATGCATTTAAGGAATCCCTACCGATCGATACTCTTGTTATTCAAGAGGGAGAGAAAAAAGCGGAAAAGGCTTGCAAACATGGGGTCATGTCACTCGGCATCCAGGGCATTTACAATATAGGGAACGAACAAGAAGGTCTGATTCAGGATCTACAATATATTGTAAAGAAATGTCAGGTCAAAAACGTTGTCCTCCTATTCGATTCCGACTGGGACCATCTTCACCGCGATATTAATCCCGGAGATGATCTTGACCAGCGACCCAATCAATTTGCAAAAGCAGCCATTAAGTTTAAGACTTATGTAGAGACATTACACTCGAGGGGAGATTTCGTAGACGTGTGGTTTGGTCACATAAATGAAAATAAATTCGGTGAGAAAGGCATCGATGATCTGCTGGCAGGTTCCCTCAAAGGGAAAGAAGATCTGTTCCTGTCAGACATGCAACTCACCATGAAATCACATAACGGCATCGGTATATATGCGGACTTTCATAAGATCTCTTCTATCACAGATTACCAGATCATGGAATTCTGGCATCTGCGAGACCGGGAAAAATTTTTTAAAAGGCATAAGGTTCAGATTGAAAACTTATCATATTTTCGATTCGGGAAGGTATATTACAAACGCAACGAAGCGGGAGACCTTGTAAAATCTTCTGCAATTGGATCTGACTCAAATTTCTGGAGTGTTACTTTCGATGAAGACTCCGGCAAGAAAGAATGTGGGTTTAATACACGTGTGGCACTCTCCTTCCTTGAAGCAAACGGTTTCTTCAAATACAGATCCGCTTCGCTTGGCCCCCTCGATTTCGGCTTCATAGCTATTGACAATAACATAATTCGTCAGGTCGGAGCTTTTGAGATCCGCGATTTCATATACAATTTTGCAGAGCAGAACTGCAGAGATGAAGACATCTTAAACATGCTCGCCGAGAAGCTGGGATCGCTTTTAAGCAGCGAACGGCTCGAAAGGCTCCGGGAAAAGTCAGGTCTCGAACTGGAATACGAACCTGAGGTGCAGAACAGGTACTATTTAAACGGACAGGTAAGAATAACTCCTTATGACGTTGAATTCGGCTCGATCCTTAGGGATGTATGGAGAGAAAATGTCATACAACGGAAATTCAAGCGCATTCAAATCATCGAATCTATCGAATTTGATCAGGAAGAAGGTTTCCTTGTCACGCCGACGGCCGATGGAGAGAAATGCGAATTCCTGCAATATCTGGTAAACGCCTCAAATTTCTGGAAGAATCGGGACCACTCGGTCACTCAGCAAGAGCAACAGGAATTTCAGAAACATATTGTCAACAAGATCACATCCATAGGATATCTGCTTACAGATTACAAATATGCCTCGGAACGTAAATCTGTTGTGGCCATGGATGCAAAAATGTCAGAAGTCGGGATGTCAAACGGAAGATCCGGAAAGTCGATGATCGGGTACGCCCTCGAGCAGATGATGGAACAGACCACCATAGACGGCAAAAAAGTGTCACCAAATGACACCTACATCTTTTCTGAGGTTACCGAACGCACGAGAAATATCTTTTACGATGACGCCCGGGTAAACTTCGATTTCGAATCATTCTTCCAGTCAATCACCGGCCGGCTCGCCATTAACCCTAAATCAATGGCCCGGTTCTCTATTGCATGGGACAGGGCACCAAAATTCTATATAACCACAAACCATGCAATAAACTCAGACTCCGGGTCGGCAAAAGATCGAATAATATTCATGTCATTCTCCGACTGGTATAATTCAGAACATACGCCAATCATGGAATTCGGTCATAACTTTTTCTACGATTGGGATGATTACCAGTGGAACCTTTTCGACAACCTCATGGCCGAATGTGTCATGTACTATTTCCGATCCATGGTTTGCGGATGGTCGAAACAAGGTTGTGGAGCAGTCGATCCCCCCATGTCCGACCTAAATGCCAGAAGGCTACGACAGAAAATCGGAGAAGCATACCTGCAGTGGGCCGACTCATATTTTGATCCAACTGCAGGCCACCTGAATAACCGCGTAGTGCGTAAAGACATGTTTAATTCATTTCTTGAAGAATTCCCGGGACACTCCAAGTTCGTTTCGCCATCCGCATTCAAAGACAAGCTGAAGGCTTACTGTGAATTTAGGGGGCTGCATCTCAACCCTCACAAGCCAAACAAGGAAGGCATGAGTTTCTCCGCGTGGATGTCATCAAAGAAACAGGGTATATTCATCGGAGACAGAGAGGTGGCTTCCTCAAATGAATATCTGACAGTCGCCACGCATGAATTTGCAATAAATTCAATATTCTGAGCATTTTATCATTTTAATTTAAATACAATCTTATGAAGGAAAGAAAGAATCCATTTGAGTCTCTGAGAGTGCCGGGAATATGTGGAAACGTGTCGTCAGGGGCATTCCAATCAGACACCATATTCTCCCAAGGCAGCACAGCCTCTCTTAAGATACGGACCGACACCATAGAACCGGGAAAATGGGCATTCGGTTTCTACCTGCAGACAGGAGATGTTACAAGAGAAATGTTACCGGGAGAAAGCTCGGGGTGGTTCAGGTCGCAGGATGACGCACGTCTGTATGCCCTGGGACACATACGCTTCGGATCAGTCGATATTCCGGAGGACATGAAATTTGCCCTCGATGCTGCTATATCTAAGCTCCGGAACGTACCGCTTTTTGAATTGTGAATGAAATATCCACAGATGTTAAATCATAATCATTCGGATACACAGGTATTATAAAACCGCAACACCGTTTTTTTGCAGCAAGTAAAAAAAGATAGCAGCCCCAATATAACATTCAAATTTAATAAAATCCGCTCAGAATTGCAAGTTTCTGAGCGGATTTTATTTATTAGTTTTCAATTAGTTAGGTGTTGTTTTACACCCCACTCCCCCGCACCCCCTCAGATATAAAGATAAGCAGGTGTGCGCGTGTGCCCCAGAGGCATTTACAGAAGCACAGGTCAACATAAACCGATCGGAAGGGGTACGGGGAAGTACAGTGGCCACACATTTCTTTATATCTATATTTTTAATATTAAAAAAATTATAGCGTGAAAGATATTTAAGGTGTGCAGTTGTACTGACCCTTTGTTAACATTTGTAAATCAATATCTTAATATAGCACACTTCTATATAATAAAGTGTGCTTTGAAGTGTGCAGATGTGCGGTTGTACTAAGTGTACCGCAAAGCACACTTAGTACACAACAAGTGTGCTAAGATAATTTATTGAATATCTGCTAATTATACCAACTTAGTACAACTGCACACTTTTATTTGACCTCAAATAAATATAATACAGGAATATTTTATCTGATGATTCTTTTCTATTCATCACCATATTATTTTCTCAATCTTTACTTTAATAGACATTATTTACTACATTTTATATCAGCACATTAATTGTTTTTATTATTAAATTTTTGTATCTTTGTATAGTTTCTACAGGTCTCATCTTAACTATTGCTGTTCTTACTATCCTATGTCTGAATTTACTCTCTCTTTCCAGTGCGAGGACTACCTCCGTCAGTGGTGCATCAATGATGCAGGGGGTTCCTCCCCGGTCAGGCTGCGGAAAAACTCTCCGGAATCAAACTTACTCCGGTTCTGCCTCAGGCCAAAGTCTAAGGCAGAACCGGAACCGGAGATAATTGGGACTCCCCTCATTGTCTACATACCCACTTTCAGGCATATGAACCCGGAAGTTTACAACAACATATCTTCTGCCGGGAAGAAAGCGTTTATGAAGATCCTCAAAAAACGTTTCGACCTGCAGCTCTGGGATGATCTTAACCCGATATATTCATTCGGGATCAACAAGGAAGATCTCATATATGCCTGGATGGAGGCTCATGGCATAGAACCCACCGAAAAAAATTTTAACTCCGTCGCTAAACGCCTCCAGAGGATTAGAGAGCGGATCCAGACTAACGCTCGGGTGAGAAAGTATCGCATGGAACGAAAAAAAAATAAGTGATTTGAGTGCATCTTTTTGTAACATGTAACGGTTGTAACGCTTATGTTTGAGCTCAGAAATTTTCAGATGCCCGGTTTACGGCGCATTGCTTATCTTGATCCGGCAGATCTTCCGCCAAATATCCGCCATATGGCAGCCGCCGGTATGAAACCGGTCATCACATCTCCGACCTCAGATATCGAATTCTTCGGAGATGCCGAACTCACTTTCTCTCTTTCTAAAGATGGGAAGTTGCTCACTACCCTCACTTTCTTATCTTCCGACTATTTTCCGCATTTCGATATGGCTTTCATAGTCGAGGACAGGATGGGTCAACGGCGGCTCATCGGAGCCTGGGAAATTCCTTTCCCTATCGTTAAGGTGGATTCCACAACCGCAAAGGCTCCCGGACAGCGCAGGCAGACGGAATATACCATAACATGGGCCGGGTATCCTCCGGAAGTTACGGTCTGGTTGGATGAGGACAATCTTAGACCTCTCAGAAGCAATGGCTCATAGTTTCCATTTTTTTATTTGGTACAATTTCAGGTAATCAATAGACTCGGAGTGTGATCGCGTCGTGAGACGGGGTCACATTTCTTTTTTATATCACTTTCTTTCCGTCTTTCCGAATCCAGACGATCCTCCATATTTTCGCAGGGTAATTAACATTTTACTCTGCTTTTATGAAATACGATTTGAGATTGAAAGGATTTGTCGGTGAATGGAATTTTGATTCCGACTATGTAGACTACATTCTCGATAAATTCGCCGATCGCAAGGTCGATGTTCTGATCGACTCCACAGGCGGTAAGGTCCCGACTGCACTATCAATTTCTGCAGCTTTTCGTAACCATGGTAACGTGCATGTACATTTCGTATCCATGAATGCCTCGGCAGCCACCATTGCATCACTTGGAGCAAAGGAGATTACCATGGACGCACAGGCTCTCTATCTGGTGCATCGCTGTTCCAAGCTCATCTGTGAATTCGACAATCTCAATGCCGAACAGATAGATGCTAAATGCGAGGAACTTCTCAAGATCAAAAAGGATCTCGAGACTCTCGATGTCTCCATAGCTGCTGCATACGCCAAACGTTGCAAAAAGACTTCGGAAGAGCTGCACGCCCTCATGGTTCAGGAGACTTGGCTCACTGCAGAGGAAGCTCTCGACTGGGGTTTCGTCGATTCTATCACCGAGTATGATGAGGATCCGAAACCTGTGCTCGATGAAATCACTGCATGTGCTTTCGTTTCCGCAGGTGTTCCCATCCCTGAACTGAAATCTTCGCAGCTCGGAAAGTCATTCGCATCCAAACTCATCGACAAGTTCATCGCTTCAATTCGCCCTAAACATAAACCTTTAAACTTAAATTTTATGGAACCTTCAAAAGATCCCAAAACAGATCCTGCAACTCAGGATCCTATGGATGCGTCTGCTCAGAGGGAGCCTCAGCCGGCCGATGACAATTCTGTCGATAATGTCATAGCCCGTAAGGACAAGGAGATCGAGGATCTCAAGGCAGAACATCTCAAACAGGTCAACGACCTCAAGGCCGAGATCGCAGAACTTAAGAAACAACCGGGGGATGAACATTCCTCTGTCGTGGATAACGCTCAGGGGAAGAGTGAGCAACCCGGATTCCTCGGTACTGTCAAATCCGCCCGTGCTCTCTACGATGCTCTTCCTTGAAAGGGTTTCTGCCCGCTTACTATTAATCCATAACTTTTTTTATACTCATGGGTAAGTTAAAATATAATGAAGAGGATTTTGCTAAATCCGCTAACACCTTCGAGAAGGAACTACTCGCTATCCCGGTGATCACTCTCCGTGAAGCTTCCAAGAACATTACCATAAAACGCGGTGTCCGTGGCACTGTATACATCGGAACAAAAAAGACCTCCGGAGGAAAGATTGCTCCTTATAAGGCTAACCGCCGTACAGATGTCGACCTCAATCTGAACTATCGACCCCTTACAACCTACTTCGGATCGGTTAACGACGATTTCGATCCCAACGAGGCAATGGGTACAATCCTCGACCATCAGGCCTCCAAGGCTATGGATGGGGAACTTGTCTCTACCCCTACTGCACGTGAGGTACTCGCCCTTGAAGCGAAAGATGCCACCGAGGATATGCCTTACGCCCTTTGGAGTGGTATCCGAAATCCTAAGGGTGATACTACGTTCGATCTCTTTGATGGCTTTGACACGATAACAGAAAGGGATATCGAAACAGGTGAGGTGTCTGAGGAAAATGGCAATCTTATAATCCTCGATCAGGAGATCACTGCCGAAAACGCTTACGACATCATTACCGGAATAGTCGAAAAGCTCAATCCCCTCCTGCGTCGTCAGAAATGCTACCTGTACTGTTCTCAGGCGATTGCCGACGCTTATAACAGAAGTTATAAGAAAGAGGGCAAGGGGATCTCATACAACAATAAATACGAGCAGAATGTCGTCGAAGGCTCCAACGGTAATCTCGTGATCTCAGTTGAGCCGGGTAAGGACGGATCCAGGTTCATGCACATTTCTCCAAAACTTAACATGTACTTCGGATGCGATCAGGAATCAGATGATGAGTCGGTGCGTGTTAAGGAGTATGAGCCCGATACACTCACTTTCATGATGCGTCTGTTCGCCGGGGCGCAGATGCGCTCTGTCCACAAGTCGCAACTCTGTGTGGTCAAACTCGCTTCCAAAAAGGAGGATAAACCTGTCATTGAGGATCCTGAGGATGGTCCAATCGTCGAGGATCCAGAGGATGACCAGGAATAATCGCAGTATTCATTTGAAAATTAATCATCCTGTCGGATTCAATTTGTAGGATCCGTCAGGTACATAAATTTAAAGATCATGAAGAAAAATTGTTTCGGCATCCAGGAATCCCTCGGATGGTGCGAGGGTACTCCGGAACCTGCAGGTATACGCCGCAGAGCATATTACGCATCGATGGCTGATTTTGTTCTCCATCCCAAGATCCCGGTCGATGAGGATGGAAGACCTACTTCCTCGGTTCTCGAGGGTGAGTTCGTGCCTAAAAAGGATAAGGTGTTCAAGTATATTGACTTCTTACCCGATAAGTCACAATTCAAATCGGATCCTCAGGGTGAGTATCCTTCCCAGACACAACTCGACAATCTCACTCTTCTCCATCCTGGAGTGGGTCCGGAGGCTACCAATGCCTGCGTTTACATCAACAATACCCGTTGCTTCTGCATTTTTCAGGATATGAAGGGGCGCTGGCGTGTCATAGGAAACCCGGATTATCCTTCAAAGAACACTGTAGCCCAGGATCTCGGACAGGGTGTGACAGGCTCTACATCAACTACTATTGTTTTTGAGGCTTCTAACCTCGTTTCAGCTCCTTTCTACAACGGACCGATCCCGACTGAAGACGGGATTATAAATCTGGAGGATGGCGATGAGCTGGAGCAGGAACCGGCTGCCTGATTTAGGTGAAATGCTGATGGAGGCCAAGGTTCCCAACTTTGCTCCATCAGCAATTTTTTAGATCTCAACAATAGTATTTACTCCCCTGCAGTCCATAACAAGCTATGATCAAATACAACTTCACGGCCGTCATAAAGCAATGGCTTGACAGAGATCCGGAGGATCGAGACCCCGTGCAGGGTGCCATCACTCTTCTACAGATTGACGGCAACCGCGTCAGATTCGATAATATAATGCGTAATCCTCAGAGATATATTAAATTCCTTGAGACTGAGCTGCGCAGATATTACGATCAAATCCTCAATACTCCCTCCGAGGAAGAGAAACAGAAAATCCGCAGCGATGCCCGAAAACTGCTCGCCGAACAGACTTCTCTAAAGTCTGATAACCCGGCTTCAATTTTCAGAGCTGGCAAACGTCCGGATCATGACTCCCTTCCGGAAAACATACAGCAGATCTATGTCAATAACCTCGATATCCGCCGACGAATGCAGCAGTACCATCTCCAGATACGAATGCTTCTCAAGTCTAAACGCGATTGCGCTCCTGAGGATATCCGGGACCTGTGCGAGCTGCTCAAAAAGGAAGATATCGCTTATCACCGGAACTGGAACACATATGACACTTTCGGTAACGCTCCGAACGACCTTCTCGACAAGGGGAATGATGAATAGTTCTAAGATCAGATTACGCATAATTAAACACTCATATCTAAAAACCGCACTCCGTGAAAGCCTCTGTCGAATTCATCCCTACCGCTAAGGCCAACGCCCTATTTGTATCCGATGCAGGAAACGTTTTCCGCGAACAGCGCGATATCACTCCCTCACATGTAGGCGATCATATAGATTACATCCCTTGGGGTGGGGATAATCAAATGCCGTTCGACATCCTCGATCTCTTCGAACAGGACGAGACACTTTCTACCTGCAATGTTTTTAACTCCGAGGTGTGTTATGGCGCAGGGATGCATTACGATTATTCGAAATGCATGCCTTGTTTACGCGATGATATCGACAGTTTCGTAGATGAGAACGACTTCACCGATCTATTCTTCGGACAGTCTCAGGACTTCAAGATGTTCGGTTTTGCCGTTTCAGTCATCATACTATCCAGGGATTGCAAGAAGATCGTCTCTGTCGCACGCCGTGAGGCCTGCTACTGTCGGTTCGCCCCGGCAGAGAAAGGGGTCATCAAAAAGATCCATTACGCGAACTGGAGGCTCTCCGGTCTCTCAGCTGACGATGTCGAGACCATTGACCTTCTCGATTTCCGATCTCCCCTCGCCGACCTCCGGAACAGGATCAACCAAGGCATACATACTGCCAAATATGCTGTTGTCTCCAGAATTCCGACAGTCGACCACACATATTATCCCATACCTTATTACGCTGCTCTTTTCAAAGGTAACTGGTACAATATCAAGCGACTTATCGGTGTGGCTAAGGAAGCCAAGATAGGAAACTCGGCCCCGATTAAATACCATATCGAGATAGCCGACAAATACTGGGAACGGCTTTTTATGGCGGAGAAGATAACATCCCTTGAAAAACGGCAGGAGCGACAGGCTGAGGAGAAACAGAATATCATCGATTTCCTAACCACAGCCGAAAACTCGGGTAAGGTGTGGTTCTCATCTTACTACATTACACCCGATGGCAAGGAGCAGCACGATGTCCGCATTTCTAAAATCGATGAATCCAAGGAGGGTGGTGACTGGTCAACCGATATCCAAGAAGCAGTCAACATGATATGCTTCACCATGCGCGTTCACTCAAACCTCGTAGGCTCGGTACCGGGTAAATCGCAATCCAACAACTCCGGTTCCGATAAACGCGAGCTCTACACCATCGCCCAGGCTGCTCAGAAACCTTACCGCGACATGCTCTTCAAAGTCCATAAGCTCATAATCGCATTCAACGGATGGAAAGGTACGGTACCGGTCTGTCCCTTCATACAGCTTACTACCCTCGACCGGCATAAGGATGCGGACACCAAGGCCATGTGACAATCGGCCTCGGCACCACCCACCCCCTTTTTAACCTATCGCTGAAACCAAAACCTTATTCCACATGTACGACTCCGGACTTGACGCTTGTCGTTGCGATCTCTACACAGATTCCGAGGATCTCTACAGGAAATACCCGGAAGCTCTCGCACGTAAGGTTGAGCGCGTCCGGGAGATGCATCAGTGGTATCTGGACAATCCAGCATCCAAGGATGCACTCTTCATTTCTGAAGAGACCTCAAGGTTCGGGATATCAAGACCAACAGCATATTCAGATCTGGCGATTGTGAAAGCCCTCCTTCCCCATCTGGAAGAATCAAGCAGGGAATTTCATACCTGGAGGTTCATTCAGATGACACTACGCACTTTTGAGGTGGCAGAAGGCAGGAAGGATGCCCGGACTATGGCACTGGCAGCTGCAAATTACGCCAAATATCTGAACGTATCTAAGGAGGATGAGAAACAGATCCCGATCGATCAGATCAAGCCCCAACCGTTCATCGCAACTGATGATCCATCGGTTCTCGGCATCGAGAAACTTCCCAATATCCGTGAACGCCAACGCGCTCTTCTTGACAAATACATCAAGGAAGTGGGCGATATCGAGGATATAGAAGCCGAAGAGATCGATCTTGAGATGGATGAGTTGTTCCCACCTATCGATGAATCCTAACACTTTACACGATGCAGGTATACTTCAATGACGCTCAGCGCAAGGTGCAGTTGATCGGGGCTCGCACTTCGGTAATCGTTGCCGGAAGACGCACAGGGAAGACTGATTCAATCGCATCTCCATTCACACTGCGTAACATGCAGCGCATGCCCGGTTCCGGAGGTGGCATCGTTGTTCCCACATTCAAGCACGGCCTTACCAATACAATCCCGGGGATGCTCGCCGCTTGGGAACGCTGGGGGTATAGGGAGGGCTTGCATTATGTCATAGGTAAGCAACCTCCTAAATTCTTTCTCAGCCCAATTATAAAACCCAGGGAAAATGAGCACATTATACATTTCTACAACGGGTCATTCTCATACATCCTCTCTCAGGATCGCGCCTATTCGGCTAACTCCCTGACTCTCTCGTGGCTACTGTGTGACGAAGCCCGGTTCATCGATCACGAAAAGTTAAAACATGAGACTCTGCCGGCTCTGGGTGGCATCAAGTCCTATTTCGGAAAACATTCATGCTGGAATTCCATGATGATCCTCTCCGACATGCCGCAGACCCAGAAAGGTTCCTGGTTCCTCAAATACCGTGAAGATATGGATCCTGAACTCATCCGGACGATTGAGGGCACCGTCTATGAGATCTGGAACATTAAGCAGAGGATCAGGAAACTTAGAACTGAGGGGATCACTCCGCCTCAATACCTGAAAGGTTACCTGACCAATCTTGACCGTAACCTGAACAGGCTCCGTTCAGTCGCCGTATACTACAAGGAATATTCATCGATCGAGAACCTCGCACTGCTTGGTGAGGATTACATCCGGAAGATGAAACGAGACCTGACACCCAAGACTTTTCAGACATCCATCCTCTGCAGACGTCTCGGCATCGCAAAAGATGGCTTCTACTCATCAATGAGGGAGACACACAAATACGATGCCTCCGATTTCGGCTATCTCGAAGAAAGGTTCTATCAGAACAATTTCTCTTCGGTCATGGACTCCAGAGCCGATGCGGATGTGGATCCGGATGCCCCCATCTGTATCGGAATGGACTATAACGCAAATATTAACTGGATAGTGGCAGGCCAACCTGACCGTACGGCCAGAAGGCTGAACGTCATCAAGTCATTCTATACAAAATATGAGCGCAAGATCCCTGAGCTTGTCGCTGACTTCTGCAACTATTACGCTTTCCACAGGCATAAACGGATCATATATTACTACGATGCCACAGCTCTCGGATCGAACTATGCAGTCAATGACATTGATTTCCACTCAGTGACATGCGATGAATTCCGAAGACGCGGTTGGGAGGTGCAGGACGTGTATCTCGGTGCGCCCATGAAACATCATGAGAAATATCTGCTGATAAATGAAGGGTTTGCCGGACGCAACAACCTTACTCCATATTTCAACCGTCAGAACAATGAAGACCTCATTCTTGCTGTCCAGACTGCCGAAGTCGAGAGAGGACGTAACGGTTTCAGGAAAAACAAATCAGGCGAAAAACTCAAGGAAACGGAAGAGAACCGACTCGAGCTCCGTACCGACGGGACGGACGCTTTCGACTCACTCTACATCGGATGCGAAAGATTCCCTAAAATATCATTTGCAGGCACGTTATTTACCGGAGGGATATGCTGATTTACGTCTTTTCAACATCCATCCGGCACAAATAATTTTGTTACGGAGATTTAAACAATCATTAAAGTTCTCAATCAATGGCTAAGAAACAGATATCAAAATCACAGGCACGCACGCAGCTGTTCTGCTGTGTGATCCTGATACTCGCAGGAGTATCACTGCTAATCGCAGGTTTCAGCACTGAGCCCAAAGGGGAGATTCATCCGTCAGTCCTGATCGCTTTCGGTGAGATCCTTACTTTCGCCGGCGCACTGTTCGGAGTCGATTACCATTACAGATATAATAAATAATCTCAAGATGGATTCAAGAATTTCACTCACCAAGCAGTTCATCAAAGATCTCCTGAATGAAACAAGGAGGGATTCGGTCTCGCCTGCCAGGCTCGCGGGAATATATCAGCGCATCATCGACATCGTGGATGATGATGCCGCTTCGAGGGAACAGGTTCTGGCCGATGCCAGACTCGCAGCCCAACAGGCACTCTCTTCAATGAATGGGGCTGCACAGTCTCAAGCTGATGCCCTCATATCCAAACAGCAGGCCGGGGCATACTCAGAGCTCGCCATTCAGGCTGCCGATCAGTCTGTCTCAGCCGCCGATGACGCATACAGTTACGCTAAGGATGCCGAAGACTCTGCAGGGATGGCTGCTGAAGCTGTCGATGAGGCCAAATATTTTGCTGCGGCTGCTAAAGTCGCTGCTGCAGAAGCCGGAGCAATTCCTGTAGTCGAAGTGATTCCGATCTCCGGAAGTGACCGCTACGCCATCGATGAGCAGCAGGTTTCGGAACTATACGCCTATTTCAACCCCGAATCATCAGTGCGCCAATCAGGACTGGTAAATATAGTACTTGTCAAGATAAACCGTGTCAACGGGCGGAATATTAAGATCCCTCTTTTTCGGGGACCTGTCCTGTTCTCATTTTCTTTTGATGATGATCAGCTGAATTCAGAAGCCGTTTCAGCCGACTTCTTTCCACTGCACAACGGCATCTATACTAAATCCAACCTGCGTATAGGTTTCGATGTGGATGGCTGTCTGCAGGCTTGCACCGTGGAGTTCTCAGATGTTGAAATCCCTGACACTTCCCAGGTAGACAACATGCTCGATGAATTGCGCGTGTTACATCAAATCCATGTAGATGATGCCGAGTGTGTGTGGACTGATATTCTCGACAGATTAAACAATGTAGAAGGAGATATCGTGATGCTCGGTCGGCAACGCGAGGTTTTCAACCTTTACGTTCCCTATTCAGCCTATACCCTAAAAAATGAGACACTCTTTCTCGAATTTGATGAGCCGGATGAAATTGAGCGCATTTTCGACCTCATGGGTCATGATGAAAACTGCGATGCGGTCCTGAAGCTGTATATATGCTCCAAAAAGGATGGAACTGACCCTACTGCACTGGTATATAACGGGCCGGTTACTTTCTGCAGGGAATCGGCGACAAAGCTCGTGGTTGACCATCTCTCCATATGTCTCAACCAGGCAGCTTTCGACATACACCTGCAGTTTCTTCAGACAGCCGAGGGGGAATATACCGGAAAGATCCGAGGTTGCTTTGCTAATCAGCCCGTGATGCTGGTCTCCAGTAAATACCGGTTTGTTTCGCTGGCCCAGGCACTCGATACCATTGTCTGGGACATAGCATTCCCGGGAATGATAATCACATTCTACAATGCTACTGCCAATTCTTGGCAAGGTTGGCAATTCCGGTTATACCCGGACGGCACATATCCGGATGCGGCAAATATGACATATACAGACCCTGATTCATGGGTACAGATATGGTAAACATAAACTTTTACTTATGAGAAATATAGATTCAATCGTAATTCATTGTTCAGCGACACCCGAGGGGCGTAACGTATCAGTCCAGGATATCCGCAGCTGGCATCTGGCGCGAGGATTCGCCGACATCGGGTATCACTTCCTTGTAGGACTCGACGGATCAGTAACACCAGGACGCCCGATAGAACAGGTCGGGGCACACTGCACCCAGAGCCGCATGAACCACAGATCCATCGGAATTTGCTATGCCGGAGGATACGCAAAAGATGGCAAGACTCCCAAAGATACAAGGACCGATGCACAGAAATTGGCCCTCAGGTCACTCGTCGTGCGTCTTCGCAAGCAGTACGGAATACCATCAGACCGGGTCTTCGGACACCGCGACTTCGCTCCCAAGGCATGCCCCTGCTTCGATGTTCACGCTGAATCCTGGGAGTGATCCCACCAATATCCGGAACCTCAAATATCAACCATCAACCATCCCACTATGCACCAAGGTATCTGGTCAGCATCTGACTTCTTCAAGGCTCTCAACGAATCAAACAGGCTTGCCCGGAAACATGACTTCGCCTTTGCCGAAGTCTCCGGCCTGCAGGGCTTTCTCGATGCAATATCTCTGGCTGACTCTTTCCCGAATGTCATCTCCGTGGATGACACTTCGGAAGGATACGCCGACACCAACAATTCCCCTCACCGGCGGATGGTGAAAACCATCTACATCTCTATGAGGCATGCGCCCGGAGATACCGATGCCCGGAAGGAATGTTTCGCTATCATGCATGAGCTGTTCCGGCAGTTCATGTCAGTCCTCATTAAGGAAAAAACCAAACTCGACCAAAACATGATCCATCTCGACCCACGTATCGGATTCTCGGAAATGGACAAGTATTTCTGCACAGGATCCGCATGTGCATTCTTCCAGATATCTGTTGATGTCGATACTGATATGAGATTCAACCCCGATGAATGGTTATGAACGCAACCGACAAGACCGTCGAGGCAAGACGAAAGTTCGTCAACGCTTTCAATTCAACAATGGTAAAGATCTGGAAAGAACGAATAATCCTGCTCGGTGTCATAGACTCCGGAGCTCTTTACCGCTCAGTGGTCGAAACCAAACTCATCCAAAATGAGGATGCCTCTCAGGTGATGTTCGAACAGGAATTCCTTACCTACGGACTATGGCAGGACTACGGAACCGGACGTGAGACTCCGAGAGGAAACCCGGGCGACATAGGCCGTCCGAAAGTCAGGAAAGCCCGCAGGTGGCTCATCCCCAAATACTATGCCTCGGTAATGAACCTGCGTGAATTCTTCTGTGAGTCGCTGTCGCTGCAATATCTGGCAATGATCTCGAACGCACTATCAGATCGTACGCTCAGAGCGCAGGCTATACAAAATCCGAAATAAATGTGTATATTTGTATATATTTATTTATATATCTCTACATGTCTATACAAGATAATGACATATACCTCTCATCTGCCGTTCCGGAATGTGCTTTCGAGTCTGACTCATACGCTTTCTCAGAGGTGAGGTTTATACTACGCTACGGCATTAGATCCTTCTTCGAGACTTCAATATTCTTTAATCCAAACACGGCTTTAGCTATATTCAGGCCCGGGAAGATCATCCATGCGTTTATGGCGGATCTGCAAATCTCTTTCGCCGTATTCTCCATCGCTGCATACGACCCCGACTCAAATAAACTTATGGATCTCTCATTCCGGGTCGTGGCTTCCGCGACTAAAATCAGACAGGACCCAGCCCTGTTCCTGGCCCGGAACTTCCTGAATGATTTCAATGTGATGACGGTGCCGAGATCCTATTCCGGTGCCGTGTCGCTTTACGATCCTGAACCGGGAAAAATCTCTTTCCATGGAGTGGGGAACTCTGATCTTACCCCTATTCAGGTGTTTGAGTATTCACATCAGGGAGGTTATGTATCATTCCGCTTCTCCATTCAGGAACTTATCGACATCGCCATACAGAGCGGTCAGGTGCCCGATGGTTTCAGCCCGCGACTATTCATCGTAAAATCCGGAGAGAGATCTCTGCATCTCTACATCACTGAACGCAGACCCGCCTTCCTTGTCGAGTTCCGGAATTCTTTCAGCTCCCCCGAGTATCTCTATTCTTTCGGTTCATTCAGATTCACCGGCAAACAGTCGGCCGATACCGCCGACTCCGGAGAGCAGAAATTGGCTTACTCGGTCATTCAGAAACCGGAATTCGAACTCACTACCGAGCCTCTGGAGCCGACCCAGATCCTGCGTTTCAATTCCATGGTAAATTCTTCCGGAGTCAGGGTGGCCCTGTTCTCCGGCAATCAGGTCATGATGCTTGAGGGGATAATTACAGCCCTGGATACGGATTTTGATTCGCGATCCGATGAGATGGGCTCCGCAAAGCTGACATTCTTCTCATCTCAGGATCTCGGTATCCTGAATTTCAACGATACGGAAATGATGCGCATATTCACAAACCCATTTAACGACTCTTTCTCATGAACGAAATCCATATCAACACAGCTCGCAAGATCATGCAGCGTTCCGAATTCTCCATCTCCTTCCTGACTCAGAAAGGGGAACAGAGACATATCTCCCGTGCGGTCTCCCTCAAATACGACTTCCCGACTGGCACAAGAACCATCAAATGCCTCTATCCGGACAAACCACCGCAGGTGCGCCGGATCCGCGACGTTTTCATCTTCGCAGTCAACGACCTCGAGGTCTTTATTTGAGACCGGTTCCCGGACCCAAGTATTTTTTACGGCCATCCGGATTGCCAAGAAACCCATCCCTAATCCCCAAAACCTAAAACAAGTGACAAACGAAACCCTTCTCCGGCATCTCCCAAACTACATAGCCTCCGGATTCAAGGAATCAACCCTGATCAGCAAGATCCTCCCTTCTGCTGAATCCGCCGAATCCTGGGCCGAAATGCACGTCTCGCCCAGATCTGTTATCGAGAAATTCCCCGGAAACTACGGTAATTCCGAAGACTACGGTATCCGTGATCTCAAATTCATTTACGATGACATCGTGGCGGTCCGCGCCCTGTGGCTGGCCACCCCGATGCTCGATGTGACTATGCATCCCAACGGGCTCGCAGTTGTCAACACAGACTCCCTCGCCCCTGCTTCTGCAGAACGTGCGAAGGCTTTCCGGGAAGCCCTTGAATTTCAACTCCTCAATAAAATCGACACTTTCCTCTCTGTCGCTTTCAGGCTCCAGGACTGGGTCACGTCATATCCGGCGGAATCGATATGGAACACGACCCTGTTCACAGGTTGCCAGGATATCATCGCCTACATGGGGACAAACCGTACATTCCTGGATGTGCTGGAGTCAATCAGAAATATACATACCATAGAGGAGCAGATCGCAGAACGATGGATATCTCCGGAGCTGATGAGCACCTTGAGGAAAAATAAATATCTTGACACCCCTCGATTATTCCGGAACATCATCCATCCCCTCAAATATTGCATCGCTCACGCTATCAGATCTGACAGGGATCCGGATTACAATGTCTTGCGTATGATCGTCGAACGTATCCGGACCCATCCTGAAGAGTTCCCGGAATGGCACAGCTCAGAGACTGCAAGACTCTTCTCCCCGCCTGTCTTCCGCAACAAAAAGAAATCCGGGGGCTACTTCTTCTGATCTCGGGTTCTCTGAAACATCAACCATTTCACCCATTACTCATCCTTAATGCATAAAAACGTGACCATTAAACTTTTCGTACCCAAATCATACTCCGAGCTGTCTGACCGGCAGGCAAGATGGCTATTCAGAGCCATGCTCCGCCATCCGGATATGAACTCCGGGGAATTCAAGACCATCGTCTTTGTCCGCTTCTCAGGAATCAAGGTGATCACCCGATTCCTCGATACATCCGACTGGCTGATCAAGGCCGGGAAAACAATATTCCGCATAGATCCGCAGACGCTCGCCGTCGCCACTCGTCACCTCGACTGGATTCTCTTCCCGCCGGCTCATCCCTGGAGACCCCGGAAGATCGCCGGACGCAGACCCGCGGATCCCCGTCTTTATGATCTCAGATTCGCCGACTGGCTCTCTATCGAGAATCTGTATCAGGGATATATCCAGACGGAGAACCCGGAACTTTTACGCGACATCACCCGGCTGCTCATCCCAAGGCTCCACCTCAGGATCCGGAACTGGGAGCTGCAGGCGGTGTTCCGCTGGATAGCCTCGGTCAAGGATTTCTACTCTAAACGGTTCCCAAACTTCTATTCGGCAGCTCCGGAGGATGGTGCTCTCGGAAACAGCCGGTTCTCAGCACGGCAGCTCGAGGACTCCATGAACGCCCAGATCCGCGCCCTCACCAAAGGGGATGTAACCAAGGAGAGGGAGATCCTTGAGATGCCCACTCTCAGGGCTCTTGTCGAACTCGATGCTCAGGCCCGTGAATATCAGGAATTCAAATCCAAGACCAAATCCAAATGAAACCTCTCACCATACCGCTCATTCTCCTTCTCATCTGCTCGTGTACGCGCACCGTATACGTTCCGGTGGAAAGCACAAGCAGATCCTCTCTGATAAGTGACAACATCTCTCTTCGCGCCGACACTGTCATTCTCCGGGATACAGTCTGCATAACTGTCACTCAGGCGGGCGACACCATCCGCACAGAGACTGTAAGATGGCGACAGCGATTCATAAACCGTATTGACACGGTATCGATACTCCGGACCGACACTGTGTCGAAGCAGATTCCTGTGGAGATCAGAGTCCCCATGTCAGAATCCACCCTATCCAGAATATGGAAATACGCTGTCGCGATCTTCATCGGAGCAGCAGTCATGCTGATGATCATACTGAGATCACGACTCGGGGCAACAAAGTAAACCCGGCTCACAATCTTCCTGCAATAACCGATCCGCCCCGCCCTCCGTTCCGGAGAGTGGGGCGGATCCTTAAATGCATATTCCGCCCATTTCTGGGCACTGGAAGGGTCCCGCAACAGGGCGGTAGGGGGGTCATCTGACGCGTTCACGGGGTGAATTTTACAAACTCCCGAAGTAAAGTCCTGAAATTGCGCCGTTTACGTTTTCAAGCCTTTACAATTGGTAATTTTTTCGAATTTTTTAAGCCCATTTTTGCATTAATCTCCTAATTTAGCAGCGTTTAATTAAGTTTATCCGGATAGCGAGATTAATAATGTGTTAAGCTTTTTACAATGCAAGGTGTAATAAACAATTC